>JAVJVZ010000050.1:0-68229 GCA_040220855.1 Gammaproteobacteria bacterium
CGCGCCTGGCGCCGCCCCAGGGCGTGCGCACGTGAATGCCTGGCTCACCGCCGCCGCCGTCCTCGCCTTCGCCGTGTTCAGCTTCTGGCTGTTGCAGGATCTCGAGGAATCCGAGCTCGAGCCGCGCCGCGCGGCGCAGCACGAGCCGGACTACTACGTCGAAAACATGGTCCGGCGTACGCTCGGCGAGGACGGTACGCTACGCAACGTTCTGCGCGCCACGCGGGTCGAGCACTACCCGGACGACGACTCCACCGAATTGGCCAGCCCTCATCTCGAGATTTACAATGGTGCGCTGCGCCCTTGGCACGTCGTCGCCGAACGAGGATGGATCAGTGCCGGCAACGACGTCGTACTGCTGCACGGCGAGGTCGAAATATGGCGCTACGACGGCAACGGACGCCGCGAGTACCAGGTCCTGACCACCGAGTTGCGCGTACTACCCGGGGAACAATACGCCGAGAGCGACAATCCAACCATCATCGTAACCCCCGCCACGGTGACGCACGCCATCGGCATGCGCGCCAATTTTGCACACGACCGCCTCGAGCTGGTCAACCGGGTCAGAAGCAGGTATGAAGCCAAGCCGCGTAGCTGAGTCCACCTCGCGCCGAAGCCCGTGGCGACGGCACCTGCTGCTGCTCTGCGCCCTGCTCGCGCCCGGTACAGCGCTCGCGCTGTCCTCCGATCGCCAGCAGCCAATCGAGATCGAGGCCGATTTCGCCGAGCTCGACGACGAGGAGGGCACTACCGTCTACATCGGCAACGTGGTCGTCGTGCAGGGCTCGCTGCGCATGACCGGTGACCGTCTGCGGGTGAACTTCACGCCCGAACGCGAACTCAAGGATGCCTACCTCGAGGGCCGCCTGGCGACCTTCAAGCAGACCCCGGACGAGGGGAAGGAGGACGTCGAGGGCGAGGCCATTACGATCGAGTACCACGCCCTGGAGAACATGATCCATCTGATCGAGAAGGCCAAGGTGACGCAGGGCGAGCGGCTCACGCAGGGACACCGGATCAACTACGACACGGCGCGCAGCATCGTCACCGTGCGTTCGGCCCGCGCGACCAGCGCCGACAAGGACGAGCAACCGAAAGAGAGCGCCGGGCGTGTCCGCATCATCATCCCGCCGAAGAAGAAGGAGCCGGGCGACGCCACGGCCGACACGCCGTGACACCGGCCGCAAGCTTCCTCCAGCAATGAACAGTGCCGAGCCTGCAGCCAGTGAGAGGGCCGCCTCGGCGGCGCGCGCTGCCAGCGTGCTGGCCGTGCGTCACCTCGCCAAGACCTACCGTTCGCGACGGGTGGTCAAGGACGTCAGCCTGACCGTCCGCGCCGGCGAGGTCATCGGTCTGCTGGGCCCAAACGGCGCGGGCAAGACCACCAGCTTCTACATGATCGTCGGTCTCGTCACGAGCGAGGGAGGCTCGATACAACTCGATAGTGAAGATCTCACCCGGCTGCCGATGGACGTCCGTGCTCGCAAGGGTCTCGGCTACCTGCCACAGGAAGCCTCGGTGTTCCGCAAGCTGACGGTCGAACAGAACATTCTCGGCGTGCTCGAAATCCTGCCCGGGCTGAGCGCGCAGCAGCGCCAGCGACGCCTCGACGCCCTGCTGCGTGAATTCCACATCGAGCACATCCGCGACAACCTCGGCATGTCGCTGTCCGGTGGCGAACGACGGCGCGTGGAAATCGCGCGTGCGCTGGCCACCGAGCCGCGCTTCATCCTGCTCGATGAGCCGTTTGCCGGCGTCGACCCCATCTCGGTCGGCGACATCCAGCGCATCATCCGCCATCTCAAGCAAATCGGTATCGGCGTGCTGATCACCGACCACAACGTGCAGGAAACCCTGCGCATCTGCGATCGCGCCTACATCGTCAACGAAGGCACCATCATCGCCGAAGGCGACGCCGAGACCATCCTGCGCGACGAAAAGGTCCGCCGGGTCTATCTAGGCGACACCTTTACTCTTTAGGTCCTGCTCGCGCGGCCCTTCAAGCCCCGGCCCGGCGCCGCCGCTATCCTTCTCCGGAACCCTGGCAAAGCGTGCCGGCGTCCCGATCCAGCGCATCGTGCCTTGCGCTAAACTACGATTCTGAACCGGATTACCGACCGCCTCCGCGGAGGACATGAAACAGTCTCTTCAACTCAAGCTCGGGCAGCATCTGACGATGACGCCACAGCTCCAGCAGGCGATCCGCCTGTTGCAGTTGTCGGCCATGGAGCTCTCCACGGAGATCCAGGAAGCGCTCGAATCCAACATGATGTTGGAAGTTGCCGACGGCGACGAGTCTCTTGGCGATGACGACCGTCGCGAGAAGAGAGACGACAGTGGCGACGCCGAGCTGGAAGCCCCGCATGAAGTGGGTGGCGGCGACCCGGGTGACGAAGACGCCCCGGTGGCGGCAGCCGACATCCCGGAAGAACTCCCGGTCGATACCGAGTGGGATGAAATCTACGACACCATGCTGACCGCCGGCGGCACGGCACCGGCGCCGGAGGTCGACGGCACCGAATACGAACGCGCCGGCAGCCTCGACGAGTCCCTCGCCGAGCACCTGCTGTGGCAGCTGAACCTCACGCCGCTTTCCGATACCGATCGCACCATAGCGCTCGCCATCGTCGACGCACTCGACCGTGATGGCTACCTGGGCGCCAGCGTCGAGGACCTGTGCTCAACCCTGGCCGGTGCCGACGGCGACGGGCCCGAGGCCGACGAAGTCGAAGCCGTACTCAAGCTCGTGCAAGGTCTCGATCCGATCGGGGTCGCCGGTCGAGACCTGCGTGAATGCCTGCTGCTGCAGCTCGCCCAGCTGCCGGCCGACACGCCGTGGTTGGGCGAGGCACGGCGCTGCTGCGACGACTACATGGATCTGCTCGGCTCGCGCGACTACAACCAGCTCATGCGCAAGCTCAAGCTCGGCAAGGACGAACTCGCCCAGGCGCTGGCGCTGATCCAGACGCTCAACCCACGCCCCGGTTCGCAGTACAGCAAGGAGCAACCCGAGTACGTGGTCCCGGACGTATTCGTCTACAAGCAACGTGACCGCTGGCGTGTCGAGCTCAATCCCGACACCATGCCCGCGCTGCGCGTGAATCCCTATTACGCAAGCCTGATCAAGCGCGCCGATTCGAGCGAAGAGAACACCTCGATGCGCGCGCATCTGCAGGAAGCGCGCTGGTTCATCAAGAGCCTGCAAAGTCGCAGCGAGACGCTGCTCAAGGTCGCCTCTGCGATCGTCGAACGCCAGCGCGCCTTCCTCGAGCATGGCGAGGAAGCGATGCGGCCGCTGGTGCTGCACGACATCGCCGAAGCGCTGGAGATGCACGAGTCGACCATATCCCGGGTGACCACGCGAAAATACATGCATACTCCGCGCGGCATCTTCGAACTGAAGTACTTCTTCTCCAGCCACGTCAGCACGACACTCGGCGGCGAAGCCTCCTCCGTTGCCATCCGCGCCGTCATCAAGAAGCTCATCGCGGCAGAGAACAACGCCAAGCCGCTCAGCGACAACAAGATCGCCTCGATACTGTCGGAGCAGGGCGTGCAGGTCGCGCGCCGCACCGTCGCCAAGTACCGCGAGGCCATGTCGATACCGCCTTCGAACGAGAGAAAGCGCCTTGCCTGACCTGCTCCCGTGCGGCTGGTCGTTGGCGCGCTGCTCTCGATGCAGCTATCCAACAGGAGATCGTCAATGCAAATCAGTATCGATGGACATCACGTCGACGTCACCGAGTCCATGCAGGATTACATCCGCACGAAGATGACGCGTATCGAGCGTCACTTCGACCAGGTGGTCGATGTGCATGTGGTGCTGAGTGTGGAGAAGCAGCGCCACAAGGCCGAAGCGACGATTCACGTTGCCGGCAACACCATCCACGCGCACAGTGAGAACGACGACATGTACGCGGCTATCGACCTGCTGCTCGACAAGCTCGATCGCCAGGTCAAGAAGCACAAGGAAAAGCTCACCAATCATCGCGCCTGAGACGCCCGGCGCGGCCACCCGGCCGCGCCAGCGCACATCCATCCTCTATCGTGAAAATCACCCAGATCCTCACACCCGACCGCGTCGCGGTTGACCTCGCGCTGGTCAGCAAGAAGGCCGTGCTCGAGACACTCGCCGGAATGCTTTCGAGCGCCGATCCCCAGCTCAAGTCAAAGGACGTGTTCGATAGCCTGCTCGCGCGCGAGCGCCTCGGTACAACGGGCCTCGGTGCCGGTATCGCCATTCCGCATGGTCGCGTCGCCACTGGCGGTCGTTCCATCGGTGCGTTCCTGCGCACCGATGAACCGATCAACTTCGACGCGGTCGACAATGCCCCGGTCGACCTCTTCTTCGCGTTGTGCGTGCCCGAGGATGCCCATCAGGAACACCTCGACCTGCTTGCCGCCCTCGCCTCGCGATTCAGTGACCAGGGCTTCGTCGACCACCTGCGTGCCGCCGCCGCCGCCGGCGACGTGTTCGCCGCGCTGACTGCCGGCAACGACGCGGAAACGTGATCGAGGCGGCGTCGAAGATGGCCGAGACAAGCCGCTTCCTCGTGATCTCCGGACTGTCCGGCGCCGGCAAGACGGTCGCGCTGCATGCGCTCGAGGACAGTGGCTACTATTGCGTGGACAACCTGCCGGTCGGCATCCTGCCGCAGTTCACCAGCTATCTCGCCGAGCATGACCTGCCTCACTTCGAGCGCGTCGCTATCGGCATCGACGCGCGTAACCATCCCGAGGCGATCGCCGAGCTGCCGGCGATGCTCAACACGCTGAGCAAACAGGGCGTGAGCACAGAGCTCGTCTTCATTGACGCCAGTGACGAGACCCTGCTGCAGCGCTTCAGTGAAACGCGCCGCAAGCACCCGTTGTCGTCCGACGTGTTCTCCCTGGCCGAGGCGATCCAGCGCGAGCGCAGCCTGCTCGACCCCATCGCGCTGCGCGCCGACCTGCGCCTCGATACCACGCTCAGCAACGTGCACCAGCTGCGCCTGAGCATGCGCGAACTGGTCACCGGCCGACCAGCGGGAACGCTGGCACTGCAGTTCCGCTCGTTCGGATTCAAGCGCGGCGTACCCAGTGATGCCGACTTCGTGTTCGACGTGCGCTGCCTGCCGAACCCTTACTGGGAAACGGAGCTGCGCGATTTCACCGGGCGCGACGAGCCGGTACGCGGCTATCTCGAGGGCATGCCCGCCGTGCACGAGATGGCCGGTGACATCGAGCGCTTTCTCGAGACCTGGATTGCGCGCTTCGAGGATGTTAACCGCAGCTACCTGACGGTCGCCTTCGGCTGCACCGGCGGCCGTCATCGCTCCGTTTACATGGCCGAACGGCTGGCGCAGTATTTCGCCAGCAAGGGCAAGAAAGCCGTTATCAGCCATCGCGACATCTGAGCACGCGGCGGCCCGTTCCCGGGGAGAGCAGTGCCGATGCCGGCCAGCAACGTCACCATCATCAACCGTCTCGGCCTGCACGCGCGCGCGGCGGCCAAGTTCGTACAGACCGCGGCCGGCTTCGCCAGCAGCGTAACCGTCACACGCGATACCAGGAGCGTCAACGGCAAGAGCATCATGGGCGTCATGACGCTGGCTGCGGCGCAGGGTGCGGAACTGACCATCGAAACGGCCGGCGAAGATGCCGAGGCCGCACTTGCCGCGCTGGTGGGCCTGGTCGAGGAGAAGTTCGGAGAGTCGGCGTGACCTTCACCCTGCACGGTGTCGCCGTATCGCGCGGGATCGCAATCGGCCGCGTTCACGTGGTCGAGCGCAACCAGCTCGAGATCGACGAGGTGCGGCTGACACCGCACGAGGTCGATGCGGAAATCGCGCGCCTCGACAGCGCTGTCGCCCTGGCGCGCCACCACCTGCGCGAGATCCGCGACAACATCCCGAGTTCGACGCCGAGCGAGATCGCGGCCTTCATCGATACCCACCTGTTGATGCTCGACGACGCCGCTTTCAGCGAAGAGCCTGCACGCCTGATCCGTGAGCAGCTGTGCAACGCCGAGTGGGCGGTGAAACTGCAACGCGACAAGCTGGTCGCGGTGTTCGACGAGATGGACGACGCCTACCTGCGCACGCGCAAGGACGACGTCGACAACGTGGTCGATCGTATCGTGCGCAACCTGCAGCGCCACAAGCCGTTGCGCCACGAGGTACCGGACAGCAAGCTCAGGGACATGGTCATCGTCGCGCGTGACCTGTCGCCCGCCGACCTGGTCCTGCTGCAGCATCACGGCGTGGCCGGCATCGTCACCGAGTACGGTGGGCCGACCTCGCACATGTCGATCCTGGCACGCAGCCTGGGCATTCCCGGTATCGTCGGTCTGCACCATGCGCGCCGTTACGTCACCGAGGACGAAACCATCATCGTCGACGGCGAGGACGGCGTCGTCATCGGCGGCGCCGACGAGCGCATCCTCGCCGAGTATCGCACCCGCCAGGCAGAACGGCGCCGCTACGTCGCTGGCCTGCAGGCGTTGCGCGAGGCGCCTGCCGTCACGCTCGACGGTATCGCGGTGACGCTGCAGGCCAACGTCGAACTCGCCAGCGATTTCGACAACGTCCGTGCGGTCGGCGCCAGTGGCGTGGGTCTCTACCGTACCGAGTTCCTGTTCCTCGACCAGGACGGTTATCCAGACGAGGACGTCCATTTCAACACCTATCTCCAGATGGTGCAGGCGCTCGACGGCGCGCCGCTCACCATACGCACCGCCGACCTCGGCGCGGACAAGCCGCTGGCCAGCGATGGCAGCGCCGCTCCGCTCGCGGCCAACCCTGCGCTCGGCCTGCGCGCGGTGCGCCTGTGCCTGCGCGAACCGTCGCTGTTCTGGCCGCAGCTGCGCGCCATCATCCGCGTCTCGGCATTCGGCCCGGTGCGCATGATGATCCCGATGCTTTCGAACGTCGACGAGGTGCGCCAGGTGCTCGACATCGTCGCGACCATCCGCAACGAGTTCGCGCGCCGCGGGACCGATTTCGATCCGCACATGCCGATCGGCGGCATGATCGAAGTGCCCTCGGCAGCGATCAGCGCCGATCTCATTGCTGCCGAACTCGACTTCCTCTCCATCGGCACCAACGACCTCATCCAGTACGCTCTCGCCATCGATCGCGTCAACGACGAAGTCAGCTATCTCTACGACCCGTTGCATCCCGGCGTTTTGCGGCTCATCGCCACCGTGCTGGATGCCGGTGCGCGAGCCGGCGTGCCGGTCGCGATGTGCGGCGAAATGGCTGGTGATCGTGCCTACACGCGCCTGCTGCTCGGACTCGGCCTGACCGAATTCAGCGTGCATCCTGCAGCCCTGCTCGAGATCAAGCACGTGGTCAACACGACGCGCGCGGAGCGGGCGCGCGAGCGGGCGCGCGAGTTCCTCGACGTCGCCGACGCCGCCGAACGACGCGCGCTGCTCAAGGCCCTCAACGAACGGGACGACTGAGTCCGGCACCACACTGGTCCGCCCGATCGCCTGCTAAACTGCCCGCGGCGGTGGCAGGCGGTTCCATCGCCGTTGACCTCGTAACACGGCGGCCGATGGCAGAGCAGATCATTCGCACGCAGGAGTTCGTTCAAGCCATCCAGGAGGCGCTGGAGGCGAACGAGATCCGGCGTGTACGCGAGTTCCTCGCCGAACTCGAGCCGTACGAGATCAGCGACCTGCTCGAGTCGCTGCCGGGTCCGGTACGCGCCGAGCTGTGGGTGCACATCGACTCCGCCATCGAGGGCGAGGTCCTCTCGCACGCCTCGACCGCCGTGCGCAACAGCCTGCTCGAGACCATGGAGCCGGCGCAGGTGGCCGAGGCCACCAGCGGCCTCGATTCCGACGACGTTGCCGACATCCTGCAGGACCTGCCGGAAGACGTCGCCGACGAGATCCTGCTGTCGATGGACGAGCAGAACCGCCAGCGCATCGCGGCGGTCCTGACCTACCCCTACGACACCGCCGGTGGCCTGATGAACGTGGACGCCGTCACGGTACGCTCGGACGTCTCCATCGATGTCGTGCTGCGCTACCTCAGGCGCCTGCCGCGTATGCCGGAGAATACCGACCAGCTCATGGTGGTCGACCGCAGCAATACCTTCCTCGGTACGCTGCGCCTGATGGCGCTCGTGATGGCGTCGCCGGACACCACCGTCGGCGAGGTGATGTCGGCAGAGGAGCGCGCGATTCCGGCGGCGACCCCGGTTTCCGAGGTGGCACTGCTGTTCGAACAACGCGACCTGGTCTCGGCACCGGTGGTCGACGACGACGGCAAGCTGCTCGGGCGCATCACCATCGACGACGTCGTCGACGTCATCAGGGAGGAAAGCGACCGCTCGATCATGTCCGCTGCCGGTCTCGACGAGGAGTACGACCTGTTCGCGCCGCTGCTCGTTACCGCGCGTCAACGCGCGTTGTGGTTGGCCATCAACCTCGGCACGGCGTTCCTCGCCGCGTGGGTCATCGGGCTGTTCGAGGCGACCATCGAAAAGCTGGTCGCGCTGGCCGTGCTGATGCCGGTGGTGGCCAGCATGGGTGGCATCGCCGGGAGCCAGACGCTGACCATCGTCGTGCGCGGCCTTGCGCTCGGCCAGGTCGGCGCGGCCAATGCGCGCAACGTGCTGACGCGCGAGGTGACCGTCGGCGTGATCAACGGCTGCCTGTGGGCACTGGTGGTCGCCGCGGTCGCCGCCGCCTGGTTCAGCGACGTCCGTCTCGGCGCGGTGATCGCCTGCGCGATGGTGGTCAACCTGTTCACCGCCGGACTGGCCGGCGCCGCCATTCCGCTGCTGCTCAGGCGCATCAACATCGACCCGGCACTGGCCGGCGGCGTGGTGCTGACGACGGTGACCGACGTCGTCGGCTTTTTCGCTTTCCTTGGCCTCGCTGCCCAGTTCCTCGTGTGAGGCGTGCGCGGACGCCACAAGAAAATGAGACTGGGATCGCGAAATTTATGTGCTAACATAGCTGTGGCGGATTTGTTGTTGTTCTAGAACAACATTTGCGCCGAAGTGACGACGCTGCTGGTGCGGATTTCACCGTCAGGATCCCCTGCGAGGGAAGCCTGCGACGCTGAAGCCCAGCGCGCACGGGCGAGTGTCGAGACGAACAACGGATACATCACTGTCACGAGAACGATTGGGGACATCGGCATGAGTAAGCTCTATCGAATCGCAGCGGTCCTGCTGCTCGGCGTCCTGGCCAGCGGCTGCGCCAACCAGAACATCAAGCCCGGCGAAGTCATCTGCCCGCTGCTCGGTTCCGTCGCCGGCGCCGGCCTGGTGGCCGGTGGCCTCGATACCGACGAGGCAGGCGCAGTAGCAGCCGGTGCCGTGGTCGGCGCAGGTCTCGGCTACTTCCTCTGCATGGACCGCACCGAGCCGCCCAAGCCGGCGCCGAAACCGGCCCCGCGCCCGGCACCGAAGCCGAAACCTGCGCCGCCGGCCGATACCGATGGCGACGGCGTCATCGACCCGAACGACGACTGCCCCGGAACCCCGAAGGGTGTGAAGGTCAACGAGCGTGGTTGCCCCGAGGTGGGTGAGAAGCTGATGACCCTCGAGGGCGTCAACTTCGACTACGACAGCGCCAAGCTGCGTCCGGAATCCGAGAGCATTCTCGATACCGCGGTCACGGTCCTGAACGAGAACGCGAGCGTCCACGTGCGCGTCGAGGGCCATACCGACAGCCGCGGCTCGGATGCCTATAACCGCAAGCTGTCCGACCGCCGCGCGCAATCGGTCGTCGCCTACCTGGTCAGCAAGGGCATCGACGCCAACCGCCTGAGCGCCATCGGCTACGGCGAATCGGCGCCGGTCGCTCCCAACGACACGCCGGAAAACATGTACAAGAATCGCCGCGTCGAGCTCGTCGTCACCAACAACTGAGCAGACCCGGCCCATGCTTCGAAAGCCCCGCTTCGGCGGGGCTTTTTTTGTCCGCGCGATGGGCGCAGCGCGCGGCGGCGCCCTCAATCCCAGGCGTCTGCGAGGAGCCGAGGGTGGTCCAGGGCGAACTCGACGACCGCGCGAAACGGCGCCGGGTCCTTGATGTGCGTGAGTGCGCCGGCGCGCGGGAAGCACTGGTCGTGCAGCCGCGAGAGCCAGAAGCGGGTGCCGGCCGCGCGCATCGCGGCTGGCCAGGCGGCCTGCTCGGCCGCCGTGACCGGGCGTACCGCGGTGTAGGCCTGCAGCACGGCGCGCGCGCGGATGACATCGAAGCTGCCGGCGTCGAAGCACCAGTCGGCAACGGTCACCGCGAGATCGTAGACGAGCGCGCCCGTATGGGCGTAGTAGAAATCGATGATCCCGGTCAGGCGGGTGTCGACGAACAAGGCGTTGTCATGAAAGAGATCGGCATGGATCACAGCGTTCGGCAGGTCGCGCCGTTCAGCCAGCTCGGCATCGCCGGCGACGGCATCGAGCAGTGCCCGTTCGGCGCCACCGACGACCGGCCGCAGGCGCGCGAAGACGGTCTCGCGCCAGCGCCTGCCGCGTTCGGCCGCGCGCGCGCGCTTGAAGCTGGCGCCGGCGAGATGCATGTGAGCCATCGCGGCACCGATGGCGCGGCAATGATCGATGCCGGGCCGCGACACACTGCGGCCAGGCAGACGCTGCACGAGCGCAGCGGGCTTGCCGCACAGAACGCCGAGATAGCGTGCGTCGCGGTCGGCCAGCGGGTGCGCGCTGGGGATCCCGGCGTCCGCCAGGTGCGCCATCAGGGCGAGGCAGAAATCGAGATCCTCGACCGGGGTCACCTCGAACAGCGTCAGCACATACTCGCCGTGCGAGGTGGTGACGAAATAATTGGTGTTCTCGATGCCGGCCTCGATGCCGGCATAGTCGCGCAGCTCACCGAGCGCGTAGCCGCCCAGGAACGCCTCGAGCTCGGCGCGCGCGACGACCGTGTAGACCGACACGGGCAGTGCTCAGGGAAACGTGGCGGAGCGTGCGGGGTGGCGCCGGCGGACCGCGCCAGGGCTCACCAGCTGAAGATGACCCACTGCGGCACTTCGGGCTGCCCGGTGCGCGAGGTACGGCTGCCGGTACGGGTCTCCATGAGACCGTCGCCGTCGTTGTCGATGTAGTAATAGGGCGGCCCGACTGCCGGTACGACCTTCACCATGTAGAGCCGGCCGTTCAGCCGATACTCCTCGTAGGTGGCGTCTTCGCGCTCGATGATGGTGACCTCGGGCTCGAGTTCCTCGTCGGCCGTGTCGGCGGGATCGTCGCCATGGATGATGGTCGGCGGCGGCGGCGGCACCTCGACGAACTGCTCGACGATCGTCTCCTCGGCAGCGGCGCCGTTGGCGAACATCATGCCGAAGGCGAGGGCGGTCAGGATACGTATCATGGGCTGCGCTCTCTGCGGCGTTGCGTGCACTGCGGTCAGATAGAATAACACCGAACCACTGCGAAAACCGCGCCACGCGGCATACATGGCAACTGCCCCCATGGCCCACAAGCTCCTCGTCCTCGTCGACGGCTCGTCGTACCTTTACCGCGCCTTCCACGCGCTGCCCGCGTTGACCAACTCGGCCGAGCACCCGACGGGTGCGATGCATGGCGTGCTCGCGATGCTGCGTCGCCTGCGCCAGGACTTCGACGCCGACTACTTTGCGGTGGTGTTCGATCCGCGCGGCCCCACGCTGCGCGACGAATGGTATCCGGAGTACAAGGCGAACCGGCCTCCCATGCCGGACGAGCTGGCCTGCCAGATCGAACCGCTGCACCGCATCATCCGCGCCCAGGGGATCCCCTTGCTGCAGGTCGATGGCGTCGAGGCCGACGACGTCATCGGCACGCTCGCCAGCGCAGCAGCGGACGCCGGCATGGATGTCGTGATCTCGACCGGCGACAAGGACTTCGCCCAGCTCGTCGACAACCATGTCACGCTGGTCAACACGATGGACAACACCACCCTGGATACCGCCGCCGTGCAAGCCAAGTTCGGCGTGCGACCGGACCAGATCGTCGACTACCTGACGCTGGTCGGTGATACCGTCGACAATATCCCCGGCGTGCCCAAGGTCGGGCCCAAGACGGCCGCCAAGTGGCTGCAGCAATACGGCACGCTCGACGAGCTGGTCGCCCATGCCGACGAGGTCAAGGGCAAAATCGGCGACAACCTGCGCAGCGCCCTCGAACAGCTGCCGCTGTCGCGCAGGCTGGTGACCATTCTGCGCGACGTCGAGCTCGATACCACCGTGAACGAGCTGGTGCCGGCGGCGCCCGACCAGGCCAGCCTGCTCGAGCTCTACCGCAGCTTCGAATTCTCGACCTGGCTCAAGGAACTCGGCCAGGACGGCGTCGACCTGTCCGCGGCAGCGGCCGACCGCAACGGCGCCACCGCGGCGGAGTACGCATGCGTGCTCGACGAAACCGCACTGGACGAGTGGCTCGAGGCGCTCGGCAGCGCCGAGCTCTTCGCCTTCGACACCGAGACCACCAGCCTCGACTACATGCAGGCACGCATCGTCGGCGTCTCCTTCGCCTGTTCCACCGGCCGTGCCGCCTACGTGCCGCTGGCGCACGACTACGTCGGCGCACCGGCACAGCTCGACCGCGACACCGTGCTGGCACGGCTGAAGCCGCTGCTCGAGGATCCGGCGCGCGCCAAGGTCGGCCACAACCTCAAGTACGACCGCAACGTACTCGCCAACCACGGCATCGTGCTCGACGGCATCACCCACGACACCATGCTCGAGTCCTACGTGCTGAACAGCACCGCATCGCGTCACGACTTCGATTCGGTGGCACTCAAGCATCTCGGGATCGAGACCATTCACTACGAGGACGTCGCCGGCAAGGGCGCCAAGCAGATCGGCTTCGCCGAGGTCGCCATCGAACAGGCCACACCCTATGCCGCCGAAGATGCCGAGGTGTGCCTGCGGCTGCACGAGACGCTGTTTCCGCGCATCGCCGAACACGAGCGGCTGGCCAGCGTCTATCACGACATCGAGATTCCGCTGGTGCCGGTGCTGTCGGACATGGAGCGGCGCGGCGTCTACGTCGATCGCGACATGCTGCTCGAGCAGAGCGCCGAGCTCGACCAGCGCATGGCCGAGATCGAGGCACAGGCGCACGAGGTCGCCGGCGAAGTGTTCAACATCGGCTCGCCGAAGCAGATCCAGGGCATCCTGTTCGACAAGCTCGGCCTGCCGGTGCTGCAGAAGACACCCAAGGGCCAGCCCTCCACCGCGGAGTCGGTTCTGCAGGAGCTCGCCCACGACTACGAACTGCCGCAGCTGATCCTCGACCATCGGGCGCTCAGCAAGCTGAAATCGACCTACACGGACAAACTGCCGCAGCAGGTCAATCCTGCCACCGGGCGCGTGCACACGAGCTACCACCAGGCGGTCGCGGCGACCGGGCGGCTGTCCTCCTCGGATCCCAACCTGCAGAACATCCCCATCCGCTCCAGCGAGGGACGGCGCATCCGCCAGGCCTTCGTGGCGCCGCCCGGACGCGTGCTGCTGGCCGCCGACTACTCCCAGATCGAGCTGCGCATCATGGCCCACCTGTCCGGCGACGCCGGCTTGTGCGGCGCCTTCGAAGGCGGCCTCGACGTGCACCGTGCGACCGCCGCCGAGGTCTTCGGCGCGACCCTCGATACCGTTACCGACGAGCAGCGCCGCGCTGCCAAGGCGGTCAATTTCGGCCTCATCTACGGCATGTCGGCGTTCGGCCTGGCGCGCCAGCTCGGTACCGAACGCGGCACCGCGCAGGAGTACATCGACCGCTACTTCGCCCGCTACCCCGGCGTGCGTGAGTACATGGACCGCATCCGCGAGAGCGCCCGCGCGCAGGGCTACGTAGAGACCGTATTCGGCCGCCGCCTCTACCTCCCCGACATCAACGCGCGCAATCCCCAGCTACGCCAGTACGCCGAGCGCACCGCCATCAACGCGCCGATGCAGGGCACCGCGGCAGATATCATCAAGCGCGCGATGATCGAGGTCGACCGCTGGCTCGGCCACGGCCGGGTGCCGGCCGACCTCATCATGCAGGTGCACGACGAGCTCGTGTTCGAGGTCGACGCCGGCGCTGCCGACGAAGTCGCCGCGAAGGTCGCACGAATCATGCAGGACGCCGCCGCGCTGGAGGTGCCCCTGATCGTCGATGTCGGTCGCGGCGCGAACTGGGACGAAGCCCACTGAACCCGCGACGCGGTGCTGTCGATGGCTTGTGCTAGGATTGGACACGGTCGATAATCCGCTTCGAACGCCTTGTTCACCTCACCCGAATGTTCCCGTCCCTGCCGTCGTTCGTAGTCCCATGCTGCTGATACCTGCCATCGACATCAAGGACGGCAAGTGCGTCCGCCTGCGCCAGGGTGACATGTCCCAGGACACTGTCTACGGCGACGACCCGGTCGCCGTCGCGCGCCGTTGGGTCGCTGCCGGCGCGCGCCGTCTGCACATCGTCGACCTCAATGGCGCCACTGATGGTCGCCCGGTCAACGCCGAGATCATCCACGCCATCTGCGAAGCCTGTCCGGACGTACCCATCCAGGTCGGCGGCGGCATCCGCGACGAGGACACCATCCAGAAGTACCTCGATGCGGGCGTGAGCTACGTCATCCTCGGCACCAAGGCGGTGACCGCGCCGCATTTCGTCTCCGACGTCTGCCTCGAGTTCCCCGGGCACATCATCGTCGGCCTCGACGTACGCGATGGCAAGGTCGCGATCGATGGCTGGTCCAAGCTGTCGCGCCATGATGCGGTCGACCTTGCGCAGCACTTCGAGACCGATGGCGTCGAAGCCATCGTCTTCACCGACATCGGCCGCGACGGCATGATGACCGGCCTCAACATCGAGGCGACGCTCGAGTTCGCCCGCCAGCTCACCATTCCGGTGATCGCTTCCGGTGGCGTCACCAATCTCGACGACATCCGCGCGCTGTGCGAGGTCCACCCCGAGGGCATCACCGGCGCGATCACCGGTCGCGCCATCTACGAGGGCTCCCTCGACTTCGCTGAGGCACAGAAGCTCGCCGACGAGCTCTGCGGCGGCACCGGTTAGGAAAGTACCGCCCTAGTGAGCGAGCATGCCCGCGGGCAAGCCGCGCGTCACGCCTGAATCATGGCCCTTGCCAAGCGCATCATCCCCTGTCTCGACGTCGACGCCGGCCGCGTGGTCAAGGGTGTCCGCTTCGTCGATATCCGCGATGCCGGCGACCCGGTCGAAATCGCGCGCCGTTACGACGAACAGGGCGCCGACGAGATCACCTTTCTCGACATCACCGCCTCCAGCGACGAGCGCGACACCATCGTGCACGTGGTCGAAGAGGTCGCCGCGCAGGTCTTCATCCCGCTGACCGTGGGCGGCGGCATACGCAGCGTGGACGATGTGCGCCGCATGCTCATGGCCGGTGCCGACAAGGTCGGCATCAATACCGCCGCGGTGACCAACCCGGCGCTGGTCAGCGAGGCCGCGGGCCGCTTCGGCTCGCAATGCATCGTCGTCGCCATCGATGCCCGCGCGGTGCCGGAACGTCCGGGCGCCTGGGAGGTCTATACACATGGTGGACGCAAGCCGACCGGGCTCGACGCAATCGAGTGGGCGGCGCGCATGGCAGCAGCCGGAGCCGGTGAGATCCTGCTCACCAGCATGGACCGTGACGGTACCCGCGACGGCTACGATCTCGGCCTGACTCGCGCGGTGGCGGACGCCGTCGGCATTCCGGTCATTGCCTCGGGCGGCGTCGGGCGGCTCGACCATCTCGCTGCCGGTGTGCTCGAAGGGCACGCCGACGCCGTGCTCGCAGCGAGCATCTTCCATTTCGGCGAGCACACCATCGCCGAGGCGAAGGCCGCAATGGCGGCCGCCGGCATCGAGGTGCGCCGATGAGCTGGCTGGACGACGTGAAGTGGAACGAGCAGGGCCTGGTGCCCGCGATCGCGCAGGACGCGCGCAGCGGGCAGGTACTGACGCTCGCATGGATGAACCGCACAGCGCTCGAGACGAGCTTACGGGAAGGGCGTGCCGTCTACTGGTCACGCTCGCGAAACAGATTGTGGCGGAAAGGAGAGGAGTCGGGTCACGTTCAGCGACTGCAGGAAATCCGCCTGGACTGCGATGCCGACTGTGTCCTGCTGCTGGTCGAGCAGGTCGGCGGCATCGCCTGCCACACCGGCCGGGCGCGTTGCTTCTACCGGCGGCTCGAGGATGGCAGCTGGCGCGACACGGACCCGGTACTGCGTGACCCGGACGCCATCTACGGCAAGACCTGAACGACCCGCGCGGCGGGCGGAGCGGACCTCATGAGCGAAGTGCTGGAACAATTGGCTGCGGTGATCGAAGCGCGCCGCGGGGCGAGCCCCGACTCCTCCTACGTGGCCTCCCTGTTCAACGGCGGCCTCGACCGTATTCTCAAGAAGCTGGGCGAGGAAGCGACCGAAACCATCATCGCCGGCAAGGACGGCGCACGCGGCCAGGTCATATACGAGACTGCGGATTTGTGGTTTCATTCCATCGTCCTGCTCAAGTTCCTCGATATCGAGCCGGGCGAGGTGCTGGCCGAGCTGGAACGCCGCTTTGGCCGCTCCGGGCTCGAAGAGAAGGCCGCGCGCAGCGGCCGCGGTTGAACCGCCGGACATCGGCCATGGTCAGCAGGGCAGGCGAACACCGGCAACGCGCGGCGGCGACTGGCGCCGCGCGGAATCCGCGCGCAGTGCGCCGGCGCGGTCGACCTGGTCGGGCGTGCAGCTTACCGACACGCGATGGGTTCGGCGGTCGCGCCCCGGGCCCGGAGGCAGATCCGCGAACCACGCGCCGGCATGCCCCGCCCGGTGTCCACGAGTGAACCGCTAAGCTAACGTATTCGATCGCGCGACCGAAGTGTCGCCACGGAGGCCATCATGGGATTCGGCATCAAAGAACTCGTCGTCATACTGATCATTGTCGTGCTGATTTTCGGCACCAAGAAGATCAAGAACATCGGCGGTGACGTCGGCGGATGGATCCGCGACTTCCGCAAGGCCATGAAGGACGACTCGTCGGGCGAGGACGACAAGGCCCGCGCGGACACCAACCGCGTCATCGAGGGCGAGGCGCGCACCGAGAAAGAGCACGTCTGACGCACGCCCACGATGTTCGACATCGGCTTCTGGGAACTCGCCGTCATCGGCGTCGTCGCCCTGCTGGTGGTGGGGCCCGAGCGCATGCCCGGCCTGATCCGGACCGCCGGGCAGTGGGCCGGGCAGGTCCAGCGACTCGCGCGCGATCTGCGCCGCGAGATCGAGCGCGAAGCGCAGACCGACGAATTCCGCAAGCTCAACCAGGAATTCCTCGCCGAGGACCGCCGACTGAAGGACTCGGTGCGCGAAACGACAGCGGCGCCGCGCCTCACCGATCCGCCCGCGCCACCCGGTGAGGACGACACGCCGGATGCCGCCGAGGGCGGCCCCGATCGCGCGCTCGCCGCGGAACCCGCGGCGGGCGACGACGTCGACGCCGGGGCGATCAAGCCCGGGACGGGCGGCGGCACCGACGCGACGCCCTCCGAACGCTCCGCCTGAGCGCCGTCCGCGCCCGTCCATCGTCCCCGCCAGCCCATGAGCAGCAACGACATCCAGCACAGCCCGCCGCCCGGGGAACCACCCGATCCGTCGGCGCCCGATCCGACCGAGAAACCGTTCGTCGCCCACCTCGTCGAGCTGCGCGACCGCCTGCTGCGCGCGCTGGCCTGCGTATTCGCCGTGCTGCTCGCGTTGATGCCGTTTTCGAACCAGCTCTACGCGTGGCTGTCCGAGCCGCTCATCGCGGTGATGCCGGGCGATGGCACCATGATCGCGACCCAGGTCGCTTCGCCGTTCCTCGCGCCGTTCAAGCTGACCGTATTCGTCGCCGTGCTGATCTCGGCACCCTTCATCTTCTACCAGGCCTGGGCCTTCGTCGCCCCCGGCCTGTACCTGCACGAACGGCGTCTCGCGCTGCCGCTGATGGTATCGAGCACCATCCTGTTCTACCTCGGCAACGCGTTTGCCTATTTCGTGGTGTTCCCCCTGGTGTTCGGCTTCTTCACGGCCATCGCGCCGGCCGGGGTCACCATCATGACCGACATCACCCACTACCTCGATTTCGTGCTGATGCTGTTCCTCGCCTTCGGCGCGGCCTTCGAGGTACCGGTCGCCACCTACCTGCTGGTCAGGACCGGCATCACCACGGTCGAGGCGCTGGGCAAGAAGCGCCCCTACATCATCGTCGGCGCGTTCATCATCGGCATGCTGCTGACACCGCCGGACGTCATCTCGCAGACGCTGCTCGCGCTGCCGATGTGGCTGCTCTACGAGATCGGCCTGCTGCTGTGCCGCTGGACCATCCCGCCCGAAGTGCTCGCCGAAGAGCGCGCCGGGCGCGAGCGCAGCTGAGGGCGCTCAATCCAGCGTTTCCACACCGTCATCGGTGCCGACCAGCAGGAGGTCGGCCGGCCGCCGCGCGAACAGGCCGTTGGTGACCACGCCGGGGATGTTGTTCAGCGCTTCCTCGAGCGCGACCGGCTGCTCGATGGCGAAGCCGTGTACGTCGAGGATGTGGTTGCCGTTGTCGGTGACGAAGCCCTCGCGCCACTCGGGCGCCCCCCCCAGCGCGACCAGCTCGCGGGCGACGAAGCTGCGCGCCATGGGAATGACCTCGACCGGCAACGGGAAGGCGCCGAGGCGGCCGACCAGCTTGCTGTCGTCGATGATGCAGACGAAGCGCCGGCTCGCGGCGGCGACGATCTTCTCCCGCGTCAGCGCGCCGCCCCCGCCTTTGACCAGGTGGAGATGGCGGGTCGCCTCGTCGGCGCCGTCGACGTAGACGGCGAGCTCGCCGGCGCCGTTCAGCTCGACCACCGGGATGCCGTGGCCGCGCAGGCGTGCCGCGCTCGCTTCGGAACTCGCCACCGCACCCTGCAGGCGCGCCTTCAGCGCCGCCAGCTCGTCGATGAAGTAGTTCGCGGTGCTGCCGGTGCCAACGCCGACGAAGGTGTCGTCCTCGACGTAGGCCAACGCAGCGTGCGCCACCGCGCGCTTCTTGTCGTCCTGCGAACTCACTGCAATCTCCCGTGAATGGTCCGGCGTGGCGAAGGGGCGAAATGGTATCTTAACGGGATGCTCGACAACTACGTGAAGATGATCCTGCGTGCGCCGGTCTACGACGTCGCGCGCGAGACGCCACTCGACGAGGCGCCGTCCATCTCGCGCCGCCTCGGCAACCGCGTGTGGCTGAAGCGCGAAGACATGCAGCCGGTCTTCTCCTACAAGATCCGCGGCGCCTACACGCTCATGGCGGCACTCTCCCCCGAACACCTCGCCAGCGGTGTCATCGCCGCCTCGGCCGGCAACCACGCCCAGGGCGTGGCGCTCGCCGCGCGCCGGCTCGGCACCAGCGCGACCATCGTGATGCCCAAGACGACGCCCGAGATCAAGGTGGAGTCGGTGCGCCGACTCGGTGCGACCATCGTGCTTCACGGAAACACCTACGACGAGGCCAGTGAACATGCGCACAAGCTCGAGCAGGAGCGCGGCCTGACCTACGTGCCACCTTACGACCATCCGCTCGTGATCGCCGGCCAGGGCACGGTGGCGATGGAAATCCTGCGCCAGCACACGCGCCCGCTCGATGCCATCTTCGTGCCGGTCGGTGGCGGCGGACTGATCGCCGGGGTCGCCGCCTACGTGAAGGCGCTGGCGCCTGAGATCCGGATCATCGGCGTCGAACCGGACGAGGCCGACAGCATGCGCCGTGCGCTCGAGGCCGGCGAACGGGTGACGCTCGATCGCATCGGCATCTTCGCTGACGGCGCGGCGGTACGCCAGGTCGGCGCCGAGCCCTTCGCCATCGCGCAGCATCACGTCGACGAGGTTCTCGCGGTGTCCATCGACGAGATCTGCGCGGCGGTCAAGGACATCTTCGAGGATACCCGCTCGATTGCCGAGCCCGCCGGTGCCCTCGCGCTCGCCGGCCTCAAGCAGTTCGTCGCCCGGGAGCGCTGTACCAACGGCGAGTTCGTCGCCGTGGTCAGCGGCGCCAACGTCAACTTCGATCGCCTGCGCCACATCGCCGAGCTCGCCGAGCTCGGCGAGCAGCGCGAGGTGCTGATCGGCGCCACCATCCCCGAGCGGCCCGGCAGCTTCCGTGACTTCTGCCACGCGCTCGGCCCGCGCCTCATCACCGAGTTCAACTACCGCTATGCAGACGCGCGCTCGGCCACCGTGTTCGCCGGCGTGCAGGTGCGTGACCGCGAGCACGAACGGCGGCTGCTCATCGACAACCTGCGCGAGAAGGGCTATCGGCCCATCGACATGACCGACGACGACGTCGCCAAGATGCACGTGCGCTTCATGGTCGGCGGCCACGGTGGCGGCGTCGAGCACGAACGCTTGCTGCGCTTCGAATTTCCCGAGCGCCCCGGCGCGCTGCTGCGTTTCCTCACCCGCCTCGGCGGGCGCTGGAACATCAGCCTGTTCCACTACCGCAACCACGGCGCCGCCTACGGTCGCGTGCTGATGGGCATCCAGGTGCCGCCAGCCGACGAAGTCGCCTTCGACGCGTTGCTCGGCGAGCTCGACATGCGCTACGAGGACGAGTCGGGCAATCCCGCCTACCGGCTCTTCCTCAACTGAGACCGCGAGCGTGAGCGCGGCCGACGGCGAGGTGGCGGCACGCGAGAGTCTCTGCGCCGGCATGCGCGAGCTCGAAAGGCTTGGCCTCAACCGCGGTACCGCCGGCAATCTCAGCGTGCGTTGCGCGGATGGCTTCCTGATTACCCCGAGCGGCGTCAAGCCGCGCGATCTCGATGCCGCCGCGATCGTCGCCATGCGGGTGTCCGGCGAGCCGCGCGACGCCACCGGCCGGCCATCGAGCGAATGGCGCTTCCATCGTGACATCTACGCCGCGCGGAGCGAAGTCGCGGCCATCGTGCACGTGCATTCGACCTGCGCCACCGCGCTGGCCTGCCAGCGGCGCGGCCTGCCAGCGTTCCACTACATGGTGGCGGTCGCCGGCGGTGCCGACGTGCGCTGCGCCGACTACGCGACCTTCGGCACCCAGGCACTGTCCGACGCCGCGCTCGTGGCGCTTGCCGGGCGTCGCGCCTGCCTGCTCGCCAACCATGGCGCGATTACGCTCGGCGCGACGCTGGAACGCGCCATCGACCTCGCGGTCGAAATCGAGGCGCTCGCCGAACAGTTCCTGCTCGCCACGGGCAACGGCACACCAGTGCTGCTGGACGATGAAGAAATGGCGCGGGTGGTCGAGAAGTTCAAGACCTACGGAGCCCGCTGACGGCCCGCCCCGGAGAATCGCACATGGCCAAGTCCCGCAAGCAGCCCGCCGCCGTCGAGGAGTTCCTCGCGCGGCCGGTGTTTCACCTCGCCTTTCCCGTCACCGATCTCGAAGCCACGCGAGACTTCTATGTCGACGTGCTCGGCTGCCGCGTGGGGCGCAGCGCCGAGCACTGGATCGACTTCGATTTCTTCGGTTACCAGATTACCGCGCACAAGGTCGCCGACGGCGCCGCACGCGCGGCCAACCCGGTCGACGGCCACGACATTCCCGTACCGCACTTCGGTCTCATCATGGGTTGGGAAGACTGGCATCGCGCCGTCGACCACATGAACTACATCGGCGTGCAGTTCCGCGTTGCGCCGCACATCCGCTTCAAGGATCTGCCGGGCGAACAGGCCACCTTCTTCCTGCAGGATCCGAGCGGCAACTGCCTCGAGTTCAAGGCCTTCAGGCGACCCGAGGAGGTGTTCACGCCGCAGTGAGCGGCACCGCGCTCAGGCGTCGAACAGCTCGGCCAGGCGTGCTCCCGGATCGGCGGCGCGCATGAAGGCTTCACCAACGAGGAAGGCATTCACGCCGTGCTCGCGCAGGCGGGCGACATCCTCCGGTGCGTGGATACCCGATTCACTCACCACCAGGCGGTCCGAAGGGATGTCACGCAGCAGGCCGATGGTCGTACCGAGGTCGGTCACGAAGCGCTTGAGGTCGCGGTTGTTGATACCAATCATCGGTGTGCGCAGGCGCAGTGCCCGCTCGAGCTCGGTACGGTCGTGCACCTCGACCAGCACGTCCATGCCGAGCCCGGTCGCGGCGCGCGCGAGCTCGTCGAGCTGCAGGTCGGACAGGCAGGCGACGATCAACAGAATGCAATCGGCGCCGAGCGCACGTGACTCCACCACCTGGTAGGGATCGACCATGAAGTCCTTGCGTATCACCGGCAGCGTACAGCTCGCACGCGCCGCGACGAGGTGCGCGTCGGCACCCTGGAAGTAACGTTCGTCGGTCAATACGGAAAGACAGGCCGCCCCACCGCGGGCATAACTCGCCGCGATCGCGGCCGGGTCATAATCCGCACGGATGATGCCTTTGCTCGGTGAAGCCTTCTTGCACTCGGCGATGACGCCGGCGCGGCCGGACGCGATGGCCTGGCGCAGGGCAGCGACGAAACCGCGCGGCGGCTCGACGCCGGCAAGCGCCGCCTCGAGCTCGGCCAGCGACCGCGCAGCGCGGCGTGCCGTGACCTCGGTCTGCTTGTGGGCAACGATTTCAGTGAGGATGTCGGTCATGGCGGTCAGGCCTTAGTTGTCCCGGCTGTCGAAGGCGCGCGTGCGCGCGATGAAGCGGCTGAACGTCGCACGCGCGTCACCCTCGCGAATCACCTGTCCCGCACGGGCAACGCCTTCGGCGATGGTCGCGGCGAGCCCGGCGAGGTAGATGGCAGCGCCGGCATTGAGACAGACGATGTCACGTGCCGGCCCTGCCTCGTCGGCAAAGACGCCCTCGATGATGGCGAGGCTCTCCGCTGCCCCGGGGGCGGCCAGGGTCTCCAGCGAAGCGAACGACATGCCGAGCTCGCGCGGATCGATCACGTATTCGTTGACTGAGCCGTCACGGAGTTCCGCGGCGTGCGTCACGCTGCCGATGCTGATTTCGTCCATGCCGTCCTCGGCGCACACCACCAACGCACGCTCGACGCCGAGACGTGCGAGTACCGCCGCCGCGCGCGGTACCCACGCGCGGTCGAACACGCCCATCAACTGGCGATCGGCATTGGCCGGGTTGGTCAATGGGCCCAGCACGTTGAACAAGGTGCGCGTGCCGAGCTCGCGGCGCGGCGCGGCGGCGTGACGGGTGGCCCCGTGGTGGGCCGGTGCGAACATGAAGCCGACGCCGACCTCGCGTACGCAGGTGGCGACCTGCGCGGCGTCGAGGTCGATCCGCGCGCCGGCGGCCTCGAGTACGTCGGCGCTGCCGCTCTTGCCACTCGCGGCACGGTTACCGTGCTTGGCGATGTGACCGCCGGCTGCAGCGGTGACGAAGGCCGCGGCGGTCGAGATATTGAAGGTGCCGATGCCATCACCACCGGTGCCGCAGGTATCGACCAGCGGCCGGACACCGACCTCGACCGGCACTGCGAACTCGCGCATCACCGTCGCCGCGGCCGCAATCTCGTCGATGGTCTCGCCCTTCATGCGCAGCGCAATCAGCAGCCCCGCGATCTGAGCCGCAGTCGCCTCGCCCTCCATGATCGAGGCCATCACCGCGTGCATCTCGTCGAAACGCAGATCGTGGCCATCGACGACCCGGCGGATGGCGCCCTGGATATCCACCGTGCGCCGGGCTCAGGCAGCGCGCCGCGCGTCGCCGAGGAAATTGCCGAGCAGGCGGTGGCCGCAGTCGGTGAGGATCGATTCGGGATGGAACTGCACGCCGGACAAGGCGAGCGTCTTGTGCTCGATACCCATGATCTCGTCGAACGCTCCGTCGGCGGTCTCGGTCCACGCGGTGATGTCGAAGCACTCGGGCAGGGTTGCGCGCTCGGCCACGAGCGAGTGGTAGCGGGTAGCCGTGAACGGGTTCGGCAGCCCGGTGAAAACGCCACGTCCAGTGTGATGGATGGGCGAAGTCTTGCCGTGCATCACGGCCCGCGCATGCACCACGCGGCCGCCGAAGGCCTGTGCCATGCTCTGGTGGCCGAGACACACGCCGAGCATCGGGATACGCCCGGCGAAGTGACGCACGGCGTCCATCGAGATACCCGCCTCGTCCGGTGTGCACGGGCCCGGCGAGATGATGATCTGATCGGGCGCCATGCGCTCGATGTCGGCGAGGCTGACGGCGTCGTTGCGTACCACCTCGACGACGTGTCCGAGCTCGCCGCAGTATTGCACCAGGTTGTAGGTGAACGAGTCGTAGTTGTCGATCATCAGGATCATGGCGACCTCGGGCTGCGGCGGCGGACTGCTGGCCGACCGATTATCGCACGCCGGCGCGGCGTGGCTCGTTGGCGAGGAGCGCCGCCGCGAGGCCCGGCAGCTCACGCAGATCGCTGACGATGGCGTCAGCCGACTCGAGGTCGTCGCCGCCGGCATAACCGTAGTCGACGCAGACCGCCGGCATGCCGGCACGGCGCGCGGCGGTGATGTCGCTGGCCGAATCGCCGACCATCACGCTCGCGGTAATGGCGATGCCACAGGCCGCCGCCGCGTGTAGCAGTGGTGCGGGGTCGGGCTTCTTGTGGGCAAGCGTGTCGCCGGAGACGGTGGCGGCGAAGTGTCGCGCGAGTCCGGTGGCCTCGAGCAGCGGGGCGGTGAAGCGGGCCGGCTTGTTGGTCACGACGGCCAGCGTCCAGCCCGCCGCGGCGAGTTCGCGCAGGGCCGTTTCCACGCCGGGAAAGACACGGGTCTCCACGCAGAGTCCCTGCGTGTAGCGCTCGAGGAAGCTGGCGTAGACCGGCTCGAAGAGTTCCGCCGGGGCGACGCCGTCGCGCGCCCCGGTGAGCGCACGATGAACCAGGCGCTGTGCGCCCTGGCCGACGAACTCGCGCACCCGCGCGACACCGACGGCCGGCCGACCGTGCGCGCGCAATGCACCATCGATGGCGGCTGCGAGGTCGGGCGCACTGTCGACGAGCGTACCGTCGAGGTCGAACAGCGCGAGACGGGGGATCGCCGTCATGCTCCCGCAGCCGCAATCTGCGCGCGCAAGGCGCCGATCGTCGCGGCGTAGTCGTCAGTGTTGAAGATGGCGGAACCGGCGACGAAGGTATCCGCGCCGGCCGCCGCGATCTCGGCAATGTTGTCGCGTTTGACGCCCCCGTCGATTTCGAGGCGCACCGGCAGGCCGGAAGCATCAATCAGCTCGCGTGCACGCGCGAGCTTGCGCAGGGCTGCCGGGATGAAGGACTGGCCACCGAACCCCGGGTTGACCGACATGATCAGCACGAGGTCGACCTTGTCCAGCACGTACTCCAGGCAGTCGAGCGGGGTCGCCGGATTGAACACCAGGCCGCTCTGGCGGCCGGCATCGCGAATCTGTTGCAGGCTGCGGTCGATATGCAGACTCGCCTCGGGATGGAAGCTGATGAGATCGGCACCGGCGGCGACGAAGTCGTCGATGAGGCGATCGACCGGCTGCACCATCAGGTGGACGTCGATCGGTGCGGAAATGCCGTAGTCGCGCAACGCCTTGCACACCATCGGCCCGATGGTCAGGTTGGGCACGTAGTGGTTGTCCATGACGTCGAAGTGAATCCAATCGGCGCCGGCGGCGACGACTGCGGCGACCTCTTCGCCGAGGCGGGCGAAATCCGCCGACAGAATCGACGGCGCGATCACGGGGGACTGCTTCATGATGACTCCGAACGAACGTGCCGAGTGCGGGCGGCACGCGTGACCGCGCACTGTACCGTATCGGGGCGTTCCTTGCATGGCGCGGCAGACTGGGGATTCACGCAGCGCGGCCGCTACAGCGGTCATGCCCGCGCGTACGTTTCTGCAACCGACTTTGCTGCTGTTGGCTCTCGCCGGCGCCATCCATGGCAGCCGCGCTGCCGAGCCGGCAGCGCCCGACGCCGCGGCCGCGCCGGCACCCAGCGCCGTCGACGCCGCCGCGGGCGATGCCGCCACCGACGCGTCGCCGACGGCCGCATCGGGTGACGATGCCGCCGCCGGCCCGCTGGACGAACCCGGCGCGGCCGAACGCGCGCTCCTCGCGCGCTTCGAACGGGGCACGCTCGGCCCCGGTTACCTCACCCTCGAGAGTGCAGGGACACCGTTCCTCGCGCGCTACGAGCCGGCCGAGGAAGCGCCGGCCAGCGCCGCCGTGCTGGTGGTGCCAGGGCACGGTGTCGTGCTGCCGGCGGAACCTCTGGTCGATGCGCTCGCGAGCGACCTGCCACCAGCGCGCCTCGCCGTACTCGCGGTTCAACTGCCCGTGCTGCCGCGCACCGCAGAACTCATCGATTACCAGGCGGCCGAGAGCGTGGCACGCGCGCGCCTCGAAGCCGCGCTCGCGCGGCTGCGCGCCGACGGCATCGACAACATCGTCGTACTCGGGCTGGACGCGGGCGCCGCGCTCGCCGCGCGCGCACTCGTCGATGGCCTCGGCGGCGGCGCCGTGAGCGCGTTCGCGGCGCGCGGTCGCTGGGAGGCCGATGTCTCGGCACTCACCTTACCCCGCCTCGAGCTGGTTCCGGACAGCGACCCGACGGCCCGCGCCCAGGCCGACGCACGCGCCCGCAGCGCGCGCGGCGAGCGCGTTACGCCAGCCGTGCGGCGCCGTGACTACCCCGGCGCCAGGCGCGACTTCGCCGGCCTCGAACACGCCCTGGCGCGCGAGCTGCGCGGATGGCTGCACGCGCTGGCGGCCTCCTGAACCACGCCTGCCGCCGCTGCGCGGACCCTGCTTTGGCCGGTCCCTGCGCGGTTTACCGGAATCGCCGGATTGCACGAACGACGGGCACGCCGCACCTGCTGCTCAGGGCGCGGGCCCGGCTTCGCCGTGGGGCGCCTGCGCGGCCGACACCGGCGATAGCGGCAACGCCGCTGCCTGCGGGCTGCTCTCGGCCGCGTCGACCCGCGCGAGAAAGTCGAGCGCGCGTACGTGCGTCTCGCCGATATCCTCGTTGAGGATGCCGTGACGGGCCGATGGGATCCAGTGCAGTTCCTTCCAGCCTGCTGCAATCTTCTCATGCGCGATTGCGGCACTCTGCGGATCGACCACGTGATCGGCATCGGCCTGGATGAGACAGGTCGGGCATGCGAGTTCACCGAGGGTCCGCGTGAGCTGGCTGGCCAGGCGGGTGAGTTCGTACAGGCCGCGCAGCGGCATATGGCGATAGTTGATATCGGGATGCTCGGAATCGTTGGCACGAAACGGCATCACCCCCTCGTAGGAGGACAGCCAGCGCACGATGCGATTGGCGCCGTGCATCAGCGGCACGAAGCGCATGTTGCGATTGCGGAACTTGAGCGGCGGGCACACCGCGATCACCCCGGCGACCCCTTGCGGACGCTCGATTGCCGACAACATGCTGAGTGCACCGCCGGTGGAAAAGCCGGCCAGCACCACGCGCTCACAATGACCGGCGACGATACGCCGTCCCCGCTCGAGCGACTCCAGCCACTCGCGCCAGGCACGGTCGCGCAGGTCCCAGGGTGAGGTGCCGTGCCCTTTCAAGCGCACGCCGTAGGTGACGTAGCCGGCCGCGGCAAGGCGCTCGCCGAACTGGCGCACCTCGGCCGGTGAGGCGAGGAAGCCGTGGGTGAGCACGACGCCGATGGCCCGCGGCGTCGCGGGAACGAGAAGGAAGGGGCTCGGATCCGCGGTCGCGGTCTCACGGGCGTTGATTTCCTGGTGTCGCGCCTTGGCGTACAGAACGCGATCCCAGGCGAGTTCCTTCAGTTCGTCGTCGTGCAGCTCGGCGGCGAGCTCGGCGCCGGTGACGCTGCGCGCGCGGGCGAGCGCGTGCTCGACCGCGGCCCGCACCGGCGCCAGCGGCGCCGCTTCGTTGGCATAGACTTCGATCGGGTTGGCCAGCCTCACGGCGTCGAAGGCATGCTCGGCGCGCAGCTTCTCCTTGAACGCGATCATCTCCTCGCCATGCTCGATGAGACCGGCAGCGGCGGCCGAATCGAGAAACTCGGTCAACGCCGACGGCTCGACGTCGAGCACCGGCTGGTAGCGGCGCGGGTCGCACAGGCCACGATGCAGGCGCACCTCTTCGTGTCCCTGCAGGTGCTTGATGGCGAGGTACAAGGCCTGGCGAAACTGGGGCGCGCCGATGTCGTCGCGCCCGCGCTCGACCTCGCCGAGGATGATCGACGAGGCGAGGTGCGACAGGTTGACCACGGTCGCCTCGTAGATACGCCGCATGTAGGTATCGCGCACGCGGTTGATGATGCGGTTGGCGCCGTGCGTCGCGAGGCGCCGCAGCAGTTTCCGCTCGAGATACTCGATATCGAACACCGCGCCGAGGCTCGGCAGCTCGCGCGCGAGGTGACGCACGATGGGCTGCTCGAACCATTGGAAGATGTCGTCGACATGCAGGCTGCGGCCCAGATTGATGTCCATGTCGGTGGCCTTGAGCAGGATGTTGCCTTCGACCACCAGCTCGTCGACCGCACGCAGGGAGAGCTTGCCGGTGAGGAGCTCCGCGCCGCGTCGCAGGATGTTGTCGCTGATTCGCAACGGGTAGAACGTGATGCTCGACGGCACCAGATTGATCGGGCGCTGCGCGGCCTCGACCAGGGCCTGCGCACTGCCGAGCTGGCAGTCGTGGGCCCAGCGTTCGAGGGTTTCCACGTCACCGATGGCGTCGCGGTGACGCACCGCGTGCTGAAAGATGCGCAGACCCATGGCGAGCCGCGCCGCACCCGTATGATGCTTGCGCCGCGCGCCGGCGTGGCGGGAGTACACGCTGTAGCGTCCCTCCTCGTCCACCACCTGGCGATCCTTGACCATGCCGCCCTCGGGGAACACTACCACCTTGCGCCCGCGCAGCAGGTCGATCGCGAGCAGTTCCATCAGGTGCGGATGCTTGTTCGGCACCACCCCGAGATCGCGCAGCACGGCGGCAAAGCGATCGTTGCCGGCAAAGAACTCGGCGGCCGCGATGGAGCGGCAGAACGCACCGGTCTCCTGGTAGATGAGGTACTGCGGGATGAAGGTCTCCATCCGCGCGAAGTGATTGAACAGGAAGATGCTGCCGTGGTCGATCTGCTGGGCACGGTGATGCATCTTGATGCGCACCCCGAGCACCTTGCGCACCTGGTCGAAGGCGCGCGCACACCAGTCGTAGGTCTGCGGGTTTAGGTCGAAGTACCCGTCCATGCTCCGAATCGCGCCGAGCGGGGGTGCCAGTCTAGCAGGCGGGAGAACGGCGTCGCGAGACACGCGGTGCCGGCAACACCGCGCACGCGCCTCACGCGCCGACTGCGCGGGCGCGCTGTTCGGCGAGCGCCCATTCGACGTGCTCGCGCACCAGTGCCGACGGGTGCTCGCGACGCGCCGTCAACGCTGCCAGTACCGCCGGGCTGCCCGGCGCGTTACCGAGGGCGACCGCGAGATTGCGCAACCATTGTTCGAACGATACGCGGCGCAATGCCGAGCCCTCGGTGAGACGCTCGAATTCCGCCTCGTCGAGTGCAAAGAGGTCGACCAGGGTACGTGCATCGAGCCCGTGGCGGGGGGCGAAGTCGGGCAGGGTGGCGACCCGCGCGTAGCGGTTCCACGGGCATACCAGCTGACAGTCGTCACAGCCGAATATACGGTTGCCGACGAGGCGGCGCAGCTCGAGCGGGATCGGTTCGCGCGACTCGATGGTGAGATAGGAAATGCAGCGACGGGCATCGAGCTCGTAGGGCGCGACGATGGCGGCGGTGGGACAGGCGTCGAGGCAGCGCGTGCAGCTCCCGCAGTGATCGCTCGCCTGCTCGGCCGGCGCGGTGGCCGGCAGGGCGAGATCGGTCAGGATCTCGCCGAGGAAGAACAGTGAGCCCCGCTCGCGGTCGATCAAGTTGGTGTGCTTGCCAATCCAGCCGAGACCCGCGTTGCGCGCGAGGGCGCGCTCGAGCAGGGGTGCGCTGTCGCAGAATGCGCGGTAGCCGAACGGGCCGATCACCCCCTCGAGGCGCCGCGCGAGCTGACGCAGGCGCCCGCGCAGGGTCTTGTGGTAGTCACGACCGAGGGCGTACCGCGAGATATAGGCACGCTCGCCATCGGCTAGCGCCGCAAGCGCCGCGGACGGCGCTTCGGGCATGTAGTCGACGCGCACGCTGATGACCGAGAGCGCACCGGGCACCAGGTAGCGCGGATCGGCACGCGCTTCGCGGTGGCGGGCGAGCCACGCCATCGTGCCGTGCCGGCCACGCGCGAGGAAGTCGTCGAGCCGCGCGGTATCGGCGGCGAGATCGAGGTGGGCGACAGCGAGATGCGAGAAGCCGAGCTCGGCAGCCCACGCGCGCAGGTCCTCCAGCACGCACGCGGCGTCGGGCATACCCGGCGCGTTGGCGGCGGCCCCGCGGCTCATGCTGCCGGCTCCGCGAGCGTGAGTTCGAGCCGCTCGGCGAGCGCCTGCCACAGCGCGCGGAAAGCGCGGCCGCCGACCGAAGCATCCGCGTAGACATTGACCGGCGCGCGGTGCTCACCCATCTGCTCGACCTGGCTCGCGTAGGGCACGTAGCTGCGCAGCAGCTCCGGGTGCTCGCGAGCGAAGGCGACGATCAGTTCGCGGTGCAGCCGCTTACGGCGGTCGACCATGGAAAAGAACGGCAGCACGATGGCACCATCGCGCGCATGGTGTTCGCGGAAGCGCAACATCTGTTCGAATGCACGGAGTGACAGGTGGGTCGGGATGAGTGGCACGAGCAGCACGTCGGCCATGTTGAAGACGTTCTCCGAGACCACCGACATGCTCGGCGCGCAGTCGAGGAAGACCAGGTCGTAGGCCCCCGCAACCTCGGCGAGTAGCTTGCCGAGACGGCGCGTGGATTTCTTGAAGTCGGCCAGCTCGAGATCGAGATTGCGGTAGGAGACGTCGGCCGGCACCAGGTCGAGATGTGCGTGGTCGGTCTCGCGCACGGCACGCGCAAGGTTGCTGCGCTTCTCGAGCAGGGCCGCAGCACCGCCGCTCAGGCGTGGCTTGACGCGCAGGTAGAAGCTCGCCGCGCCCTGCGCATCGAGATCCCAAAGCAGCGTACGGTAACCGCTCGTGGCGGCGAGGTAGGCGAGGTTGACGGCTGCCGCGGTCTTACCCACGCCGCCCTTGAGGTTATAGGTGGCGATGACCTTCATCACCGTTCCTTGTCGCACAGGCGTCGCAGCCTGTCGAGCCCGTCGGCATCGCACAGCGCATCGAGCGCACGGGTCAGCGGGCGCTGCGCGCGCGCTGCGAGATCGACCGTCGGCGGCATGTCCTGCCCGACGAGCGCGGCATCGAACAGGGCGCGCTCGGCGGCGTCGGTCGCGGCGTCGCGCCAGGCACGCGCCAGGCTCGCATGGGCCCAGCGATCGCAGACCTCGCCGGCCAGTGCCTGCACCGCCTTGAGCGACTCGATGAGCGGGCGCACGCGTTTGCGTGGGTAGAGCGAGGCGAAGGCATCGAGCAGGTAGCGCAGCTTCTTCACATCCTTGCGAATCTCGTGCAACACCTCCCACGGCAACGCATCGCCGTGGCCACGACGGCGCCGGCACAGGCGACGATGACGCCGGCGCAGCGCGGTATCGACGAGCGCGCGCAGCGGGGCAGCCGGCGCGGGTGCCGTGACGAGGCGTTCCAACCAGGCCTGCCACTCGGCCTGAAAGCGTGCATAGCGCCGCCCGCCGAGCAATCGCGCGAGGCGCGCATGCTCGCGCCGCCGACGAGCCAGCAACAGCGCCTGCAACGCCGGTGAGGCGCTCGTGGCGCCATCGTCGAGGGCGGCCAGCCACACGTCGAGGTCGCGCAACAGGCTGGTCTCGCGACTCAACCAGGCGCAACCCTCGCGGAGCGCCGTGGCGTCGGGGAGGACGTCGCCGAAGGATTGCAGCAGAGCGCGCGCGCGGCGCAGCGCGACACGGAAATCGTGCAGAAACTCGCTATCGAGATCATCGCGAATGCCGCGTTCGTTGGCTTGCATGACGGCACGAAAATAACCTAGACGCGCGCCGACGGCGGCAAATGCGGGCGTCTCGCGGGTGATCCTCGGTGGTCCCGGTGGGCGATCCCAGCAGCCGTGCAGGCGCGCATCGAGCAGCGCCGCCGCGCTGCCCGGTGCCGGCGCGAGGCCGGTGCCGTCGCGGGCGCTGGCGAGCAGGTGGCCGAACTCGCGCCGATAACCGCGCAAGGGCATCGCGGTGACCGTGACCACCGCGGCGTCGGCGTAGAGGTGTCGCTCGAGGACGAGTTCACCGATCACCTTCGCATCCTCGTTCAAACAGCGGCGTCGACTGCGTTCGACAGCCCAGCTGCGCACTGCGAGCAAGACCCGCGGAGCGAGCAACGCGCCCAGTCGTGCCGCGAGCGGCGCGTCCAGCCCGGCCGTGGGCAGCACGTCCACCTTGCCACCCGGCGCCGCGGCCGCGAGTGGTCCCACGCGCAGGCGGCCGTCGCGGTCGACGAGCCGCAGCTCGCTGGTGCCGTCGCCGACATCGCGACACAGGTACAGGCCGGCGTCGCGCAGGCGGCGGTCGGCGCTGTCGTAGAGGCGGCGCACCAGCCGATCATGCCGCCAGGGCTCCGTCCCCACGTCTGCGAAGAGCCGTTCGAGCGCGGCGAGGGGTGGTGCACCATCGCACACGAGGAGAAAAGGTCTCGGCATGGTCGTCCCGTCTCGTGACGCTGGGCGGTCACCGGCGGCGCAGCGAAGAATAGCAAGAACGGGCGCGCCTTGTGTTACCTTGGCGGCGCCTGCTGCCTGTGGCCGAAGCGCTCGGCCATCACTGCTTCGACGAGGGTCAAGACGCCGCTCAGCGGTGCATCACACCATGCTCGAATACGTCAGAGAGTGGTACGAGAAGCACTTCTCGCACCCGCAGGCCGTGCTGCTGGTGGTGTTCCTCATCAGCGGCTTCGTGATCATGTTCTTCCTCGGCAAGATGCTCGCGCCGCTGCTCGCGTCGGTGGTCATCGCCTACCTGCTGGAAGCCTCGGTACAGCTGCTCGAGCGCAAGGGCATGGGCCGCATTCTCGCCGTCAGCGTGGTGTTCGTGGTCTTCCTCGCCGTACTCGCCTTTCTCGTCATCGGTCTCGCGCCGCTCGTCTCGCGACAGCTCACCAATTTCGTGCAGGACCTGCCGCGCATGGTCTCGAACGGCCGCGAAGTACTGCTGCGCCTGCCCGAGACCTACCCGAAATTCGTCACCGCGACGCAGATCGACAGCATCATCAACACCGTGCGCGGTGAGATCAGCGCACTCGGGCAGAACGTGCTCACGCTCTCACTGGCCTCGATCCCGGCCATCGTCACGCTGCTCGTCTACCTCATCCTCGGCCCGGTGCTGGTGTTCTTCTTCCTCAAGGACAAGAGCGCGCTGATCGCCTGGCTGACCGCCTACCTGCCGACCGACCGCGCGGTGCTCACCGCGGTGTGGCGCGACGTCGACATCCAGATCGGCAACTACGTGCGCGGCAAGTTCTACGAGATCTTCATCGTCGGCGGCGTCACCTATTTCACGCTCGCCATGTTCGGCCTGTCCTATGCACCGCTGCTCGCGGTCCTGGTCGGGCTGTCGGTCATCGTGCCCTACATCGGCGCTGCGGTGGTCACGCTGCCGGTCGCGCTCGCCGCCTGGGTCCAGTTCGGCTGGGGCGACACCTTCATCTGGGTCATGGTCGCCTACGCCATCATCCAGGCGCTCGACGGCAATCTGCTGGTGCCGCTGCTGTTCTCCGACGTGGTCAACCTGCACCCGGTAGCCATCATCACCGCGGTACTGGTGTTCGGTGGACTGTGGGGGTTCTGGGGCGTGTTCTTCGCGATCCCGCTCGCCACCCTGGTCAAATCGCTGCTCAAGGCCTGGCCGAGCCGCGACGCCCAGCGCCACGCCTGGGCGCCGTGAGCGCCGCTGCGCGCGGTCACAGGTTCTGCGTGGCGAAATCCGCCAGGCGCGAACGCTCGCCGCGACGCAAGGTGATGTGCCCGGCATGCGGCCAGGGACGGAAACGGTCGACGACATAGGTCAGCCCGGAGGTCGTCTCGCTCAGGTAGGGCGTATCGATCTGGGCAATGTTGCCGAGGCAGATGAACTTGGAGCCGGGACCGGCGCGCGTGATCAAGGTCTTCATCTGCTTGGCGGTGAGATTCTGCGCCTCGTCGATGATCACGAAGCGGTTGAGGAAAGTGCGTCCGCGCATGAAGTTGAGCGAACGGATCTTGATGCGGTGACGGATGAGATCGGCACTCGCCGCGCGCCCCCATTCGCCGCCCTCCTCGGACTCGGACAGCACCTCGAGATTGTCCATCAGCGCGCCCATCCACGGCGTCATCTTCTCTTCTTCGGTGCCGGGCAGGAAGCCGATGTCCTCGCCGACCGGGATGGTCACACGGGTGACGATGATCTCCCGGTACTGGCGGGTGTCGAGGCACTGGGCGAGACCGGCAGCGAGCGCAAGCAGCGTCTTGCCGGTCCCGGCGACACCGAGCAGGCTGACGAACTCGACGTCGGGGTCCATCAGCAGGTTGAAGGCAAAGCTCTGTTCTCGGTTGCGCGCATTGACGCCCCACACGGTATTACGTGCGACGCGATAGTCGCGGGCCTGGCGCAGAACGATGCGCCCACGCTCCTCGCGTACGACCACGAGTTCGAGCGCGTCCTCGCCCTCGACATAGACGAACTCGTTCGGCGCCACCGGTGCGAGCGCATCGGCCGGCAGCGCGTACCAGGTCGCACCGTCTTCCTTCCAGCACTCGACCTGGTCGGCACGGCCGTTCCAGAAGTCGGCCGGGATGGCAGTGGCACCGACGTACAGGAGGTCGATGTCGTCGAGGACCTTGTCGTTGTAGTAGTCCTCGGCCTCGATGCCGAGCACGCGCGCCTTGATGCGCAGGTTGATGTCCTTGGACACCAGCACCACGACGCCGCTCGATTCGGCGCGCAGCGCCAGCACGGTTTCCAGAATGTGGTTGTCCGGCGTCACGCCGCCATCGAGCGGCGCACCTTCGTAGCGCATCGGTCGCGTCTGCAGGAACAGCCGGCCGGTCGGGTTGTCGCCGTTTCCCTCGCGCGCGTCGAGCGTCAGCCCGGCAGCGATACGCGGCAGGTCGGCGCTGCCGATGATGTCATCGAGAAAGCGACTCGCCTGGCGCGCGTTGCGGGCGACTTCCGAGGCGCCCTTCTTGCTGTGATCGAGTTCCTCCAGCACGGTCATGGGGATGAACAGATCGTGCTCGGCGAAGCGGAACAACGCCGACGGGTCGTGGATCAGAACGTTGGTGTCGAGAACGTAGGTGCGGGGCGAGGTCGCCATGGCGGACGCTGGGGCGCGCTACTTCACCGGCTCCATGATCGCGTCGAGATTGAGCTGATCGCAGAAATCCATGAACTCGCTGCGCATCGCCGCAATCGAGATGTCGGTGGGGATGCTGATCGTCATGTGCAACGAGAACATCGGCGTGCCGGTATGTGCAGCCGCATAATTGCTGGTGTACATGTCCTCGATATTGATGTCGTGGTGCGCGAAGAATTGTGCAATCTGATGCACGATGCCGACCTGGTCGACGGCAATGACTTCCACCGCATATGGCATGAGGTCATGCGCCTGCTGGCGTGTGCGGGCACGCTGCATGACGATGGTGACGTCGAGTTCCTGTTCGAGCCGTGGCAACAGCGTCTCGATCTTGGCGATGGCGTCCCAGGTACCGGACAGCAGCACCATCATCGTGAAGCGATCGCCCATCACCGCCATGCGGCTCTCGGCAATCGAGCAGCCACACTCGCGGAACGCCTTCACCACCGGCTCGATGAGACCGGGACGGTTCTCGCCCATGGCCGAGATGGCAAGAAGGTTCTGCATGCCGGCGCGAGCTGTTGGAGAGGGGGCGTTGGGTGAGGACATGGGCGGCTGTGGCGGAGTATAACGCGTGTCGACAGCGGTTTGCGCGGCGACATCGAGGCCACTCGCGCGGCGCTTGTCGCTCCTTGTTATGACCACATTCAGCGGCTACCATGGCCGGTTGTTTTACAGGGTTTTTGTATGGTTAATCCGCGAGGCAGCATCGTCGCCATCGTGACGCCCATGAGTGCGGGGATCGGGGCCGAGATACCCCTCGACAAGGCCGCCCTGGAGCGCCTCGTCGAGTTCCACGTGGGCGAGGGTACCGAGGGGATCGTCGCCGTCGGCACCACCGGCGAATCGGCCACCCTGACCGAGCACGAGCACGTCGAGACCATCCGCACCATCGTCGAGGCAGCCGCCGGCCGTGTACCGGTGATTGCCGGCACCGGCGCCAACTCGACCCACGAAGCGATACGCCTCACGCGCGAGGCGCAGGAGCTCGGCGCCGACGCCTGTCTGCTGGTCACGCCCTATTACAACCGGCCCACGCAGGATGGGCTCTACCTGCATCACAAGGCCGTCGCCGAAGCGGTCGACATCCCGCAGATCCTGTACAACGTACCCAGCCGCACGGCCTGCGACATGCTGCCGGAGACGGTCGCCCGGCTCGCCGAGCTGCCCAACATCGTCGGCATCAAGGAAGCCACCGGCGACGTCAGCCGGGTCGCCCTCATCCGGCATCTCGCCGGCGACGATTTCATCCAGCTCAGTGGCGACGACGCCACTTCGCTCGAGTTCATGCTCGCCGGCGGCGACGGCGTCATCTCCGTCACCGCCAATGTCGCGCCGCGCAAGATGCGCGCCCTGTGCGACGCCGCGCGCGGTGGCGATGCCGATCGCGCACGCGCCATCGATGCCGAGCTGCAGCCGTTGCACCATGACCTGTTCGTCGAGGCCAATCCCATTCCGGTCAAGTGGGCGGTCGCCCGTATGGGCCTGATCGCGGCCGGCATCCGCCTGCCCATGACCTGGCTCTCCGAAGCCTACGAAGCACGCGTCGGCGAAGCCATGCGCTCCGCCGGCGTCGACTGCGCCCCATGAATCATCACCCGGCGGCGTCACCGCCGTCGCTTGGAGGAACCCGATTGATGTCCAGAGCCATGCCTGGAGAACGCCGCCAATCGCCGCGCACCGACGCATCGGCGCGCTGCGGGGAGTGTTCCGCAACTGCCACACCTGCCGGGGCCGGGACGCACCGCACCTCACCCGTCCTGCTCACGGCGCTGCTTGCCGCGCTGCTCGCCGCGACCGGCTGCAGCAAGCTCGTGCCCAAGCTCGACGAGGTGTTCCCGGACAACCGCAAGGAGTACCAGAAGGCCCAGTCGCTGCCCGATCTCGAGGTCCCGCCCGATCTCAGCACCGAGGCCATCCGCGACCGCATGGCGATCCCCGAGGGCGGTGAAGCCGCGCGCTACTCGACCTACCAGGAGCGCCAGGCCGAGCGCGAGCGCGCCGACCAGCTCGAACGGGCGCAGACCTCCGCCATCCGCGTGCTCGAGAACGAACACGTACTCGCGGTCGAAGGCGCGGTGGTGCAGGTGTGGCCGAAGTTGCAGGACTTCTGGGCCGGGGAAGGCTACGCGCTCGAACTGGATGACGTCGAACTGGGCATCATCGAAACGGGCTGGAACGAGGACGACGCGCAGCTCGGACGCAACAAGTTCAAGATTTTCGCCGAGTCGGGAGAGGAAGCCGGCACCACCTTGCTGTACGTCTCGCGCGAGGACCAGGAGTTGGTACCCCAGGGCGAGGAGCTGGTGTGGCAGCGCAAGCCGCGCGATGCGCAGGCCGAACGCGTCATGGTCGAGCGCCTCGAAGCGAGCCTGGGCGGCGTCAGCGACACGCGTCGCGCGGCTGCACCCGCCGCGGCCGCCGGCGGCGCCGCCGCGTTCGACAGCGAACCCGGTGACGAGGCCGCGACGTCGGCCGTCGCAGCGGACGCGGCGGCAGGCCCGCGTCATGCCGAGATCGTCAGCGTCGGCGGAGGCAAGGTCTACCTGACCGTCGCCGAGGACTTCGCGAGCGCCTGGAAGAGCACCGAGCGTGCGCTCGAGGACATCGGCGTGACGGTGAAGGATACCGACAAGGGCCGCGGCGTCTACGTCATCGAACTCGCGGCCAATGGCGATGGCGGCGACGAGGACGAGGGCATGTTCAGCAAGCTCAAGTTCTGGGGTGACGACGACGCCGAGGAATACCAGGTGAGCCTGACCGGCGTCGGCGACAAGACCGAGGTCGTCGTGCTCGACCGCAAAGGGCGCTGGGAAACCGGCGACCAGGCCGGCCAGCTGCTGACCAGACTCAGCCAGGCGTTCAACCGCGCGCGGCGCTGAGCGTCGCGCGGTAGTCCGGCGTGCGATACGCCACGCTGGCGAGCGGCAGCGGCGGTAATGCCACGATCGTCGAGCACGATGGCCACGCCTTGCTGGTCGATTGCGGGCCGAGCGCGCGCACGCTGCTGACACGCATGGCCGGGCTCGAGTTCGAGCCCGGCCGCGTGAGCGCCATCCTCGTCACCCACGAACACGACGATCACGTCGGCAGCGCGGCGGCGCTGGCGCGCCGTCTCGACGTCCCCGTGCACGTCACCGCCGGCACCGCACGCGCGGCGTCGGCGCGTTTCGATGAACGCACCCGCCTCGAGCCCCTCACGCCTGGCCACACGCTCAAGCTCGGACCATTCGACGTATTGCCGGTGATCGTGCCGCACGATGCCCGCGAGCCGTGCCAGTTCGTGATCACCGCCGGCGGTCGCCGCCTCGGCATTCTGACCGACCTCGGCCAGCCCACCGCGCACGTCGAGCAGCATTACCGGGCCCTCGATGGTCTCGTGCTCGAATTCAACCACGAGCCCACGCTGCTCGCCCAGAGCCCCTATCCTCGTTCGCTGCAGGCACGTATCGGTGGCCACTACGGCCATCTGTCGAACAGTCAGGCGAGCACGCTGCTCGCGCGTCTCGAGCCGCAGAGCCTGGTCAGTTTCACTGCCGCACACCTCAGCGAGAAGACCAACACGCCAGCGCACGTGGCGGCCTGCCTCGAACACTGCCTGCCGGCGGCGGTGCCGCGCCACATCGCACGCCAGGACGAGGCGTCGCCGTGGTTCCGGCTCGACGCCTGAGCGCAGCCGCCGCTACTTGTCTTTCTTGACGTGGCGCATGAGCCGGCGCCGCTTGGCCTGCTGTCGCGGCGTCAGCTTGTTGCGCCGGCCGGCATAGGGATTCTCGCCCTGGCGGAACTCGAGCTGTACCGGGGTGCCGACGAGTTCGAGGGCATCACGAAAGAAGTTCTCGAGGTAGCGCTTGTAGCTGCCCGGCAATGCCTCGACCTGGTTGCCGTGGATGACGATGGTCGGCGGGTTGGCGCCGCCCATGTGCGCGTAGCGCAGCTTGATGCGTCGCCCGTTGACCAGCGGCGGCTGGTGCGCGGCGACGGCCGCGCCGAGCAGGGTGGTGAGGTCGTGGGTCTTGTGGGAACGCGAGGCGGCCGCGGCCGCCGCGTCGATGGCACCGAACAGGTCACCGACGCCGCTGCCGTGCAGGGCCGATATGAAACGCACCTCAGCGAAACGCGCGAAGCGCAGCCGGCGATCGAGCTCGTCCTTGACGCGCTCACGCCAGTCGGCTTCGAGGCCGTCCCACTTGTTGATCACCACGACCAGTGCACGGCCGCTGTCGATGACCATGCCGAGCAGCGTGAGATCCTGTTCGGTGACGCCGTCGCGGGCGTCCAGCACCAGCAGCACGAGGTTGGCGCGATCGAGCGCCTGCAGCGTCTGTACCGCACTGAACTTCTCGGCCACACCCTGGGTACGGCTCTTGCGCCGGAGCCCCGCGGTGTCGACGATGCAGTAGTCGCGACCATGGCGGGTGAAGTCGGTGTCGACACTGTCGCGGGTGGTGCCGGGCAGATCCGCGGTGATCATGCGCTCCTCGCCGAGAATCCGGTTGACCAGCGTCGACTTGCCGACGTTCGGCCGGCCGACCACGGCGATGCGCGTGCGCTCGTCGCCGGCATCGCCGGCGTAAGCGTCGGCGGGCGGCCAGCTCGCGGTCAGCGCCTCGACGAGATCGAGCACGCCTTCGCCATGGGCGGCGGAGATGGCGTGCAGCGGACTCAGGCCGAGACGCTGGAAATCCGCACTGACCAGCACGGCATCGAGGCCTTCGCACTTGTTGACCGCCAGCGCCGCGCGCACGCCAGCCTGGCGCAGCTCCGCGGCGAGCAGTTCGTCAGCCGCGTTGAGGCCGCTGCGGCCATCGACGACGAGAATTACCGCATCGCACTCGCGCGCCACGGCAAGCGCCTGGCGTGCGACCGCGAGCGAGAGCTGGTCGTCTGCGCTCTCGTCGATACCACCGGTATCGACGACGATGTATCCCGCCGCACCGAGCCGGCCGATGCCGACCTTGGGATCGCGGGTCAGCCCCGGCACGTCGGCGACCAGCGCGCTGCGCGAGCGGGTCAATCGGTTGAAGAGCGTCGACTTGCCGACATTCGGTCGGCCCACGATGCCGATGGTTGGCCGGGGCGAGGTGTGGGTGGTGAGAGCCATGGCAGTGCGGCCCGGGCGGCGCGGCCGCCAGCGGTCATTGCGGCGCGAGCGCGACCAGGCGACCGCTCGAAGCGTAGCCGAGCAGAACGTCACCGGCAGCGATGGCAGGCGCGAGAATGCGCGTCTTGTCGATGCGCGCGCGATACACGAGGTCACCGCTGTCGGCATCCAGCCAATGCAGGTAGCCCTCGTAGTCGCCGGCGACGACATAGCCATCGAAGTACGTGGGCGCCGTGACGTAGCGGTAGCGGAGGGCGTCCTGCTTCCAGACCGAAGTGCCACTCTCACGATCGAGTGCCCAGATCGAGCCTTCCTCGTCAGTCACGTAGACGCGTCCGTCGCCGAGGGCGAGCTCGGTGTAGGACGAGATTTCGCGAGTCCACAGGAGCTGGCCATCGATGATCGACAGCGCGCCGACCTGGCCGTGGAAACTCGCCACGTAGACGGTCGTGCCCGCGACCACCGGATCGGAATCGACATCGACCATGCGCTCGAGATCGGAACGCCCGCTGGGGATGGCGAGTGCGCTGTCCCACAGCTGGCGCCCGCTGCGCAGATCGAGCGCGACGATACGACCGTTGTCGAAGCCGACCACCACGATGTCGTCATCGATGACCGGCGCCGAGGTACCGCGCAGGGTCAGCGACGGCACCGAGAGATCGTAGATCCACACGCTCGCACCGCTTGCCGAATCGAGCCCGTAGACCTTGCCATCGCCCGTGCGCACGATGGTCATACCATTGCCGGCGGATGGCGCCGCGAGCACTTCGCTCGACACGCGCGCGACCCAGCGCAGCTTGCCGCTCTCGCTCTCGCGCGCAATGACGCGGCCGTCACCGGTACCGATCAGGACGAGCCCGTCACCACCGCCCGGCCCCCCGGTGTAGCGCACGTTCTTATCGTGAATCTTCCACACCACGTCACCGCTGGCGAGATCGGTCGCGGCGAGACGCCCCGAGTGATCGGCGACGAAAAGGCGTTCGTCGATGACCGTGGGGGTGAGCTTGAGGTAATACTCGTCGGCTCCCTTGCCGATGCGATCGGCCCACACTTCCTCGACCTCAATCGAGGCCTCGAAGGCTTCGTCGAGCACCGCCGGCGCATCGGGGCTGCTCGCGTCGTCGCTCCACAGGCCGGTTACCGACTCGCCCATCGAGGACATGGTCTCGCAACCGGCGCTGCCGAGCAGCAGGCCGAACAGCAGGCCGAGGCCGGCTGCGTGTCCGTAACGCGCGCGGCCGCTACTCACGATTCGTCGGCCTGGGCAGCGGTCTGGGTGTCTGCCGGCGCCTCGGCGGTAGCCGCGAGGTTGTCGAGCTTCAACTGGATTGCACCACGCTCGAGACCGAGCTCGCCCGCACGCACGAGCGCCTCACGGTAGAAGCTGCGTGCCGCGTCGTCATCCCCGCGTGCGGCGAGGATGTCGCCGCGCAGTTCCGGGTACGGCTCGCGACCGTCCGTCGCCGGCACGCTGTCGAGACGCGTCGCGGCAGCAGCGGCATCACCCTCGGCGAGCAGAATGCGGGCGAGGCGCATGGCGGCGACGTCGCGCACCTCGGAATCGGCATTCTCCGCCAGCGGGACGAGCAGCGTCTTGGCGCGTTCGTAGTCCGCCTGTTCGACGGCGAGCTTGGCCAGCAGCAGCGCGCTCAGGCGCGCGTAGGCGGAATCGGGGTAGGCGGACATGATGGCCTCGCCGGTCGTCACGGCGTCTTCGCTGCGCTGCGCCTCGATCATGGCGAGGAAACGCTCGTAAGTGAGCGAGGCGTTCTCGGCGCGGCTGGTCTCCAGCTCGTTCCAGTAGCGATAACCGGCGAGGCCGCCGATACCGATGACGAGACCGAGAACGAGGGCCTTGCCGTTCTCCTTCCACCAGCGCTTGACGGCTTCGACCTGCTCCTGCTCGGACGCGTAGTGTTCCACTCTCGATGCTCCGCGGGCGGTTCGCCCGGCCAGGGGGGTTGAAAAGCACGGAATTATAGCGGCAATTGCCGCGGCTGCGCGGCAGACCCGCCGTGCGCGCTGGTGCGGCGTCGCCTAGTCGGCGAGGTGACGCGCCAGGGTCGTGCCGAGTTCGTCGCGCGCGCAGGTCTCCTGCGCGGCATCGGCGCGCAGCGGCTTGAGCGTGACGCGGCCGGCGGCGACTTCGTCCTCGCCGAGGATGAGCGCCAGCCGCGCGCCGCTGCGATCGGCCTTCTTCATGCGCGACTTCATGCTGCCGCCACCGACGTGCACGAGTACCGGCCATTGTGGATACGACTCGCGCAGATGCTCTGCCAGCGTCAGGGCGTGACCGTCGAAGGCTTCGCCGGTGCCCATCACGTAGATCCCGGGAACTGTCGCCGCCACGCTGCCCTGGGCCTGGCGGCGCAGCTCGAGCAGGCGTTCCAACCCCATCGCAAAGCCTACCGCCGGCGTCGCGCGGCCGCCCATCAGCTCGACCAGGCCGTCGTAACGTCCACCGGCGCATACCGTTCCCTGGGCGCCGAGCTCGGTGGTTATCCACTCGAACACCGTGCGCGAGTAGTAGTCGAGCCCCCGTACCAGGCGTGGATTGACCACGCAGTCGACATCGTTGTCAGCGAGGATGGCCCGGAGGCTGTCGAACTGTGCCCGGGATTCGTCGTCGAGATGGTCGGCAAGGGACGGCGCGCCGGCGATGATTTCGGCCATGGACGGGTTCTTGCTGTCGAGGATGCGCAGCGGATTGCGCTCCAGTCGGGTCACGCTGTCGGCATCCAGCGCTTCGCGGTGCCGCTCCAGGTAGCCGGTGAGCACATCGCGATAGGCGGCGCGCGCCGCGGCGGTGCCGAGCGAATTGATCTCGAGCCGCAGACCGCCCAGGCCGAGCGCGCGCCACATCCGCGCCGTCATCAGGATGAGTTCCGCATCGACGTCGGGGCCCGGCGCGCCGAACACTTCGGCGCCGATCTGGTGGAACTGCCGCTGACGACCGCGTTGCGGGCGTTCGTGGCGAAACATCGGTCCCGCGTACCACAGCCGCAGGGGTTGCTGCTGAAGCAGGCCGTGCTGCAGCACGGCGCGCACGCAGCCGGCCGTACCTTCGGGCCGGAGGGTCAGATTGTCACCGTTGCGATCGTCGAAGGAGTACATCTCCTTCTGCACGATATCGGTGGTATCGCCGATGGAACGCCGGAACACCGCCGACTGTTCGACGATGGGCAAGCGGATTTCGCGGTAGCCATAGGCGTCGAGGATGCCGACCAGCGCCTGCTCGAGCGCGCGCCAGTCCGCGCTGTCGGCCGGCAGGATGTCGTTCATGCCACGAATGGCCTGGAGGGACTGGCTCATGGGTCACGCATGCTCGTAGGTCGACGGCATCGCGGCGACGTGCGCGCCGGCAGGCGTCCGGAAGCGGCGCGGCTCCCACGCCTGCGCACGCGGCGATGGCTCGTTCGCGCCCATGCGGAAATCCATCAGCGCCCGAGCGTCAACCGCGCGACGCCTTCGCGCGCGTGCGGCGCGAGGTCGACGGTGGTGCCGCGAAAACGTACATCGACCGCGGGCGAGTTGCCGAGCACCAGCGTGTAGGGCGGCGTACCATCGAAGGTCAGCTCGCGCCCGGGGCGGGCGATATCGAAGAACAGCCGCCGACCGCTGGCGTCGCTGACGTCGATCCAGGCTTCTTCGCTGGTATTGATGACGAGTTCGCCGGGCGTTGCGGGAGTTCCGTCGGGCGCTGCCTCTGCCGCGTTGACCGACATGGCGTCATCGGCAGCCCCGATCTCGTCGGCGCGGCCGGCGGTCTCCGCGGCAGTGTCGGACGGCACGTCGCCTTCGCCGGGGATGTCGTCCGCCGGGGCACGCCCGCTCGATCCACCGTCGGTGATGACGGCGCCCTCGCTGCCAGGGGCGAGCATTGCCGCACCGGGCGCATCCAGCGCGGCCTCGGGTCCACCGATCGCGCTGCGCGGCGCCGGCGTCACCCCTTCCGTGGGCGGCAACACCGATTCCGGATGGGTCACGACCGGAAACTCGTACGGCAGGGGGTCGGCGGGCTCCGCCGGTGGTGGCGTCTCGACGAGGGGCTCGTGGTCACGCGGCACGGCATCGTGGGCGCGCCACCACAACGCCACCAGCACCACGAGCACCAGAACCACGACCGCGGTCGTGTAGCGCACGAGGTTGCTTTCGCTGGTCATCTGCAACGGCGCACGCGACTTGAAGTCGGACAGCTCGGGTTCTTCGTTGCCGGCCCGCTGATCGAACACGGCGAGGAAAGTCGCGCTATCCATGCCGTATTCCTTGGCGATGGCGCGCAGGTAGCCGCGCACGAAGGCCGGCGGCGGCAGGCGTTCGAAATCCTCGCTCTCGAGTGCCCGCACGATACGCGGTTCGAGCCTGAGCATGTGCGCGAGATCCTCGATGCTCAGCTCGCGCGCCTCGCGCGCTCCCTGCAGCAGCCGGCCGAGCTCGCCCGGCTCGACGCTCGCCGCCGGCTCGCTCGCCTCGGTCGCTTCGGGCTCGGTCATGGCGTCCTCGATTCGAGCAGCAGGCGGGTCTCCGGCGCGTCGGGGAAACCGCGCTCCAGCTGCAGGCTGTAGCTCGCCACCGCATCGCGATCGTCGAGCTCACGCTCGACGCGGATCCCGAGCCACAGGGTCCGGGGCGTGTGGCGCGCGATTTCGAGATAACGCTGCAGGTAGGCGCGTGCCGGCAGGTAACGCTGCAGGCGATAGCTGAGTTCGGCCATCTGCAGCAAGGCCGGGGGCAGACGTGGGTCGATCTCCAGCGCGCGCCGCAGGTGCGTCTCGGCGGCGTCGAGATCACCCGCGTCGTAGGCACAGGTACCGGCATTGCTGTAGGCCACCGCGGGCAAGCGGTAGAGCGGGTTCTCGACCGCCTTGAGGAACTGCGCCTGTCCTTCCTCGTGTCGACCCTGCCGACACAGGAACTGGCCATAGTTGTTCAACGCAGCCGAATTGCGCGGGTCGAGTGCGAGGGCTCGCTCGAAGCTCTGCTCTGCGGCGTGCTCCTCGCCAAGCGTGGCGCGCAGCAGCCCCATCGCGTTGTGCGCATCGACGTAGTCGCGGTCGGCGGCGAGCGCCTTCTCGATCTTCGCCAGCGCGGTTTCGTACTCGCCGCGCTGCAGGTACTGCATACCGAGTTCGGTGTTGGCCTGGGCCAGCCGGGCACGATCGATCTCCGGCTGGCGCGCCGGGCCGCTGGCGCATGCGGCCAGTAGCACGAGGCCGAGCAGCAGATGGTGGCGCGCGTGCAAGCTGCGCTCAGGCGGCATGATGGGCGGCGTCTGCCGTACGCCGGTGGCGGCGGGCCCGCGCCTGCACTTCGCCGACGAGCTGGCCACAGGCGGCGTCGATGTCGTCGCCACGCGTCTTGCGCGTGATGGTGACCAGCCCGGCCCGCGAGAGACGCTCGCGGAAAGCGTCGATGGCGGCATCCGTGGAGCGTTCGAAGCCGGCGCCGGCGAACGGGTTGAACGGGATCAGGTTGATCTTGGCGGGCAGCCCCTGGAGCAGGCGGATCAGCGCGCGCGCTTCGGCGATGCTGTCGTTGACATCCTTGAGCATGACGTACTCGAACGTAATCTCACCGTGCGGATTGTTGGCGACGTAACGACGACAGGCATCGAGCAGTGCGGCGAGCGGATAGCTGCGATTGATCGGCACCAGTTCGTCGCGCAGGTCGTCGTTGGTCGCGTGCAACGAGATGGCGAGGCTGACCGGGCATTCGCGCGCCAGGCGGTCGATGCCGGGGACCACCCCGGCGGTGCTCAGCGTAACCCGCTTGCGGCCGAGATTGTAGGCGTTGTCGTCCATCATCAGGCGCATGGCCGGCACGACGTTGTCGAAGTTGAGCAGCGGTTCGCCCATGCCCATCATCACCACGTTGGTGATATGGCGCCCCTGCTTGGGCGTCTGCCCGAGCCTGCGCGCGGCAAGCCATACCTGGCCGATGATCTCGGCAACGCCCAGGTTGCGATTGAAGCCCTGGCGCGCGGTGGCGCAGAAGGCGCAGTCGAGCGGGCAACCGACCTGGGAGGATACGCACAAGGTGCCTCGCTCACCTTCGGGAATGAACACCGTCTCGACGCAGTTACCCGAATCGACCCGCATCAACCACTTGCGCGTTCCGTCAGCGGAGCGTTGCTCGGACTCCACCACCGGCGGGCGGATCTCGGTCTCGGCGAGCAGGCGCTCGCGCAGCGCCTTGCTGAGGTTCGACATGTCCCGGAAGTCGACGACGCCCTGCTGGTGCACCCACTTGATGACCTGGGTCGCGCGGAAGCGGCGCTCACCGAGCGTCTCGAAGTAGCGGCCGAGGCCGTCTTCGTCGAGACCGAGCAGGTTGACCGGCGCGGACGTCGTCATGGTTTTCAGCGCGAGAGGATCTCGTCCTTGTCGAAGAAGAACGCAATCTCGACCGCGGCGGTCTCCGGCGCATCGGAGCCGTGAACGGCGTTCTCGGTGATGCTGGTGGCGAACTCGGCGCGAATGGTGCCGGGCGCGGCGTCGGCCGGGTTGGTGGCGCCCATCACGTCACGGTTCACCTGGATGGCATTGTCGCCTTCGAGGACCTGCACCATCACCGGACCTGACATCATGAATTCGACGAGCTCGTCGAAGAAGGGCTTCTCGCGATGCACGCCGTAGAAGGCCTCGGCCTGCTCGCGGCTCATCTGCAGCATTCTCGCAGCGACGATGCGCAGACCGGCGGCCTCGAACTTGGCGAGGATCGCGCCGATGTGGTTGTCACGCACGGCGCTGGGCTTGACGATCGACAGCGTGCGCTCTTTGGCCATGGCGGGGTGGTCTCCTAACTTATTGATAAGTCGTTGAAAAGCAACGGCGCATTATACTGCCTGCCGCGCAGAAAACCACACTGCCATGCATCGCCCGGGCAGCATCCGGGGAGCGCGCGGCGGCGCCGCCGGAACGACCTCAACGTCGCCCGGAATTCCGCGTACCGTCACGCGCGCTGCGCGCCGCGGGCAGACGCCGGCATCGGAGAGGAACTCCAACAGGCAAGCGGTCGCCGGCGCGTACCGATTCAGTCACGGACGACGCCGTCGCAAGCGTGGACGGGGACACCCGGCAGGCGCTCGAGTTCCTCACAGACCCTCAGTAGAGGCCAGTCTCGAGGCGCGCCGCCTCGGACATCATGTGCGGCGCCCACGGCGGGTCGAACACCAGGTCCACCTCGACCTCGCCCACGTTCGGCACCTGCGCGACCTTGGCGCGCACGTCCTCGACCAGGAACGGCCCCATACCGCAGCCGGGGGCGGTCAGGGTCATGTCGATCTCGACGCGGTTGCCGTGGTCAGACGGCAGCACCTCGCAGCGGTAGATCAGCCCGAGTTCGACGATGTTGATCGGAATCTCGGGATCGTAGCAGGTGCTGAGCTGTTCCCAGATGAGGTCCTCGTCGACGCTGCCGTCGCCACGCGATTGCGCGCCTTCGGCCGGCAACGCCTCGACGCTCATACCGAGCGCATCGACATCGTTTGCGTTGATGCGCGCGAGGTTGCCATTGACGTTGACCGTGACCGAGCCGCCCAGCGCCTGGGTCACGAACACGGCATCGCCGGCCTTGAGCCGGACCGGCGTGCCCTGCGGAATCAGGATGGCGTCGCAGTCGCGTTCGAGCGCGATCGGGCGGGTGAAGTCTTGGGCGTGGTCCATCGTCATGGTTCGTTCAATCCACCAGCATCGTACGGACTTTCTCGAGGGCATCAAAGGTCCGGTCGACCTCCTCGAGCGTGTTATAGAGCGCAAACGAGATGCGCGCCGTGCCGGGCACGCCGAAACGTTCCATCACCGGCATCGCGCAGTGGTGGCCGGTACGGATGGCGATACCGTGGTGATCGAGCAGGGTACCGAGATCCTGCGGATGCGCGCCCTCGATGCAGAACGACAGCACACCGACCTTGTCGCGCGCGGTACCGATGATGCGCATGCCGGGTACTGCCCGCGCGCGCTCGGTGGCAGCCGTGAGCAAGGCCTGCTCGTGTTGCTGCACGGCGGCGAAATCGAGCGCCGAGAAATACTCGAGTGCGGCGGCGAGACCGAGCCCGCCGGCGATGTTGGGCGTGCCGGCCTCGAACTTGTAGGGGATGTCGTTGTACTCCGAATGGCTGAAACGCACGACCTTGATCATGTCCCCACCGCCCTGCCAGGGGGGCATCGCATCGAGCAGCGCGGCGCGACCGTAGAGCACGCCGACGCCGGTCGGCCCGAATGCCTTGTGGCCGGAAAAGGCGTAGAAGTCACAACCGAGCGCCTGCACGTCGAGCGATTCGTGCACGCTCGCCTGCGCGCCGTCCAACAGCACCACGGCGCCGGCGGCGTGCGCGAGGCGCACGATCTCGGCCACCGGGTTGACCGTGCCGAGCGCATTGGAGACGTGTACCGCGGCGACCACGCGCGTACGCTCGCCGAGGCAGGCGGCGAACGCCTGCATGTCGAGCGCGCCGTCGTCGTCTATCGGCGCGACGACCAGCCTGGCGCCGGTCTGCTCGCACACCATCTGCCACGGCACGATGTTCGAGTGATGCTCGAGCGCGGTGATGAGGATCTCGTCGCCGGGCCCGAGCTGCGGACGCGCCCAGCTCTGCGCGACGAGGTTGATGGCCTCGGTGGTACCGCGCGTGAACACGATCTCGCGCTCGTCGGCGGCGTTCACGAAGCGCTGCACGCAGCGACGGGCATCCTCGTAGGCCGCGGTGGCCTCGCCACTCAGCGTGTGCACGCCACGGTGGATATTGGCATTCTCGTACGCGTAATAGTGAGTCAGGCGCTCGATGACCTGGCGCGGCTTCTGCGTGGTCGCGGCGTTGTCGACGTAGATCAAGGGCTTGCCATTGACCTCGCGGGCGAGGATCGGGAAGTCGTCGCGGATGCGCGCGACGTCGAGCGCGGGTGCCGGAGTGTGCGAGGCGACGGAGGCATTCATCGTGCTCAGGCTCCCTTCACCAGGTCTTCCAGTTCGCTCAGCGCGCGCGCGCCGATGAACCGCTCCTCGATGGCGTGCCGGATGCTGTCGAGCGGGATTGTTTCCACCACTTTCTCGGCGAAGGCGTAGGTCAGCAGGGCACGCGCGGTGGTCTCGTCGATGCCGCGCGAGCGCAGGTAGAACAATGCCTGCGCGTCGAGCTCGCCGACCGTGGCGCCGTGCGCGCAGCTGACGTCGTCAGCGTAGATTTCGAGTTCCGGCTTGGTGTCGATCTCGGCCTGGCGCGACAGCAGCAGGTTGTTGCTGGCCTGCTTGGCGGTGATGCCCTGGGCATCGCGCCGCACGACCACCTTCCCGTTGAACACACCGCGGCTGCGACCATCGAGGATGCCCCGGTAGAGTTCCTCGCTGTGCGTATCGCCCACCTGGTGATCGATCAAGGTATGGTGATCGACGTGCTGGGCACCGTCGGTGGCGAACAAGCCGTTGAGTCGACAGCGCGCGCCGCGTGCAGCGAGCGCAACCTCGATGTCGATGCGCGTGAGCGCACCACCGAAAGTCACCGAGTCTGAGTTGAAGGTGCTCAGGGCGCCGAGGGTGGCACGGACGCGCCCGATCTGCGCGCAGGTATCCGGTTCGCTCTGCAGGCGATGATGTTCGAGCACCGCGCCCTCGCCGAGGTTGACGTCGGTCACCACATTGGTGAGACCGCGGTCACCTTCGATACCGCGATACTCCTCGATGATGCGTAGCCGCGCGTTGCGCGCCGCGCGCACGATGACGCGCGGGGCGCGCAGCAGCGGCGTGTCGCCGGCGGCGACGAACACGAGGTGCAGCGGCGCGTCGAGCTGCGCATCGGGACCGGCCTCGATCAGCAGACCATCGTCGAGCAGCGCCGCGTTGAGCGCGGTGAAGACCGCCTCGGGCGCACTTTGCTCGGCGTAGATGCCGGCGAGGGCCACGGCATCGCCTTCGAGCGCGGCGGCGATGCTCGTCACCGTGATGCCTGTGGGCAGGGCGTCGGTGGTGGAGAGGTCGGCGCGAAAGCGTCCGTTGACGAGCACCACGCGGTGCGGCGACGCAGAGGCGAGGGCGAAAGCGGAAAAGCCGGCGGCATCGAGGGCATCGCCATCCGCAGCGGTTGCCGCGCGGTAGGCGATGTCGCGCAGTGGCGCGAGGCTGGTGTACTTCCATGCTTCCTGGCGCTGGCTCGGCATGCCGTGCAGGCGCACCTGCTCGGCGGCCTGCTGCCGTATCTCGGCCAACGGACCGTCCGGCGCGAAATCGGCGAGGATGCGATCGATGGCGTCCATCAGGCCGCCTCGCTGGTCAGCCAGTCGTAGCCGCGCGCTTCGAGCTCGAGTGCGAGTTCCTTGCCGCCGGACTTGATGATGCGCCCCTTGGACAGCACGTGCACGTAGTCGGGCACGATGTAATCGAGCAGGCGCTGGTAGTGGGTGACGACGATGAACGAACGCGCGGCATCACGCAGCGCGTTGACTCCTTCGGCAACCGCCTTCAGCGCGTCGATGTCGAGGCCCGAATCGGTCTCGTCGAGAATCGCGAGGCGCGGCTCGAGCACGCTCATCTGGAAGACTTCGTTGCGCTTCTTCTCGCCGCCCGAGAAGCCCTCGTTGACAGGGCGGTTGAGCAGGCTTTCGTCGAGACCGACGGCCTTGACGCGCGACTTGACGAGCTTGAGGAAATCGACCGCCGAGAGCTCCTTTTCACCGCGATAGGCACGGATGCCGTTGAGCGCGGCCTTGAGCATGTAGACGTTGTTGACGCCGGGGATCTCGACCGGGTACTGGAAGGCCAGGAATACGCCTTCGCCGGCCCGCTCTTCGGGTTCGAGGTCGAGCAGCTGCTTGCCATTGAAGCTCACCGAGCCCTCGGTCACGGTATAGCCGTCCCGCCCGGCCAGCACGTGCGAAAGCGTGCTCTTGCCGGAGCCGTTGGGCCCCATGATGGCGTGGGTCTCGCCGGGCCGCACGGTGAGGTCGATCCCGCGCAGGATCGGCTTGCCATCGACTTCGGCGTGGAGGTTCTTGATCTCGAGCATGGTCAGGTTCCTGGGTGTTTCCGTGCGCGGCGTCAGCCGACCGCGCCTTCGAGACTGATGCCGAGCAGCTTCTGCGCCTCGACGGCGAACTCCATCGGCAGTTCCTTGAAGACTTCCTTGCAGAAGCCGTTGACGATCATGTTGACCGCGTCCTCCTGGCCGATGCCGCGCGAACGCAGGTAGAACAGCTGGTCGTCGCTGATGCGCGAAGTCGAAGCCTCGTGCTCGACCTGCGCACTCGGATTGCGGCACTCGATATAGGGGAAAGTATGCGCGGCCGACCGGTCGCCGAGCAGAAGCGAGTCGCACTGGGTGTAGTTGCGCGCGCCCTCGGCAGCGGCGGCGATGCGTACCAGCCCACGGTAGGCGTTCTGGCTGCGCCCGGCGGAGATGCCCTTGGAGACGATGGTCGAACGCGTGCCGCGTCCGAGGTGGACCATCTTGGTGCCGGTGTCGGCCTGCTGCAGGTTGTTGGTCAGGGCGACGGAGTAGAACTCGCCGACCGAATTCTCGCCCTTCAGCACGCAGCTCGGGTACTTCCAGGTAATGGCCGAGCCGGTTTCGACCTGGGTCCAGGAGATCTTCGAGCGCGCGCCGCGACAGTCGCCGCGCTTGGTCACGAAGTTGTAGATGCCCCCCCGACCCTCCTCGTCCCCCGGGTACCAGTTCTGCACGGTCGAATACTTGATCTCGGCGTCGTCCAGCGCGACCAGCTCGACCACTGCCGCGTGCAGCTGGTTCTCGTCGCGCATCGGCGCCGTGCACCCTTCGAGGTAGCTCACGTAGCTGCCCTCGTCGGCGATCACGAGCGTGCGCTCGAACTGGCCGGTATTCATGGCGTTGATGCGGAAGTACGTCGACAGCTCCATCGGGCAGCGCGTGTTCTTCGGGATGTAGACGAACGAACCGTCGGTGAATACCGCCGAGTTGAGCGCCGCGTAGAAGTTGTCGGTCACCGGCACCACCGAACCGAGGTACTTCTGTATCAGCTCCGGGTGCTCGTGCACGGCCTCGGAGAAAGAACAGAAGATCACGCCCGCTTCGGCCAGCTTGTCGCGGAAGGTGGTGTGCACGGAGACGCTGTCGAAGACCGCGTCGACGGCGACACCGGCGAGCATCTTCTGCTCCTCGAGCGGGATACCGAGCTTCTCGTAGGTTTCGAGCAGCTTGGGGTCGACCTCGTCGAGGCTTTGCGGGCGGTCCTTGTCGGACTTGGGCGCGGAATAGTAGGAGATTGCCTGGAAGTCGATCGGCGGGTATTCGACGTGCGCCCAGTTCGGCTCGCGCATTTGCTGGAAGCGCGCGAATGCCTTGAGGCGCCACTCGAGCATCCATTCGGGCTCGTTCTTCTTCGCCGAGATGAGGCGAATGGTGTCCTCGTCGAGGCCGGGCGGCACGGTGTCCTGGTCGATCTCGGTGAAGAACCCGGCCGCGTACTCGCGACCGACGATTTTCTCGATGTCCTGCGCGTTGCTGGCCATGCTGTCTACTCTCGGGATTCGGCTGTCGTGACGGCGGTCAGAGGCTGAAGCTCTCACCGCAGCCGCAGGTCGCGGCGACGTTGGGGTTGGCAAAGCGAAAGCCTTCGTTGAGACCTTCGCGGGCGTAATCGACCTCGGTGCCATCGAGGTACTTGAGGCTCTCGGCGTCCACCACCAACGGAACGCCGTGGCTCTCGAAGACCTGGTCGTGATCCTGCACCGCGTCGGCCAGCTCCACGACGTACATGTAGCCGGAGCAGCCGGTCGGCTTGACGGCCAGTCGCAGGCCGCTGGTGTTGTGTTCGCGGGCCATGAAGCCACGCACGTGCGTGGCCGCCCGCTCGGTCAGTGTGATCGCCATGTCGTTCGAATCTCCTTGCTCGGATGCGGCCGCGCGACCGCTCAGACGGTTGCTTCGGGGCGACTTTCCTTGCCGTGCGGTTCCTGCATGCGGTGCAGCGTCTGCACGCTCTTGCGTCGCACCAGCTGGTCGAGGCTGACGTTGCTGAGGAAGTCGCGAATCTGGCAGCTCAGCTCCTCCCACAGGTCGTGGGTCAGGCAGCGCTTCTCGCCATGACAGTTGCGCTGGCCGCCGCAGCGCGTGGCATCGACGGTCTCGTTGACGGCATCGATGACGTCGGCGACCGAGATGGCGTCGCCGGGGCGGCCGAGCTTGTAGCCGCCACCCGGTCCGCGCAGGCCGTCGACCAGCCCGTTGCGACGCAGCCGCGCGAAGAGCTGCTCGAGGTAGGACTGCGAGATGCCCTGGCGTTCGGCAATCTCGGCCAGCGAGACCGGTCCACGATCATAGTGCAGGGCCAGGTCGAGCATGGCGGTGACGGCATACCTGCCGCGAGTCGTGAGTCTCATGGATGATTCTCCTGCTGCGCCGTGACGAAAGCTGAGTAAATCGGTCGGGTATGATGCAGTCTCTGACCAAAACGGTCAACTATTGTTCCGGGCGGATCTGCCGGCGGTACGGACAACCGGGGCGATGGGGCGTGCTGCGCCGGCCTGCGGGGGCGCAGGCGCGCGGGTGCGGGGAAACAGGTCGGGGAGATCAGTCGATATCGGAGACGACGTCGGCCGCCTGCGCGGCACGCGCCTGCGCGAGCTCGGCCTTGAGCCCGGCAATCTCGCGCTCGACCTCGCGCGCGTGGTCGAGCAGCGAGTCGAGCGCCTGCGACACCGGGTCGGGCATGTTCGGCACCTGGCCATAGGCGTCGAACCCGATCTTGCGCGCGGTTTCCTCGCGCTGGCGGAACTTGTCGGCAACGTTGGTCTGCACGGCCTTGCCCGGTACGCCGACCACCGTCGTTTCCGCGGCAACGTCGCGCACGACCACCGCGTTGGAGCCGATGCGCGCGTTGGCGCCGATGCGGATCGGGCCGAGCACCTTGGCCCCGGCGCCGATCACCACGCCGTTGGCGAGCGTCGGATGGCGCTTGCCCTTCTCCCAGCTCGTACCGCCCAGGGTGACGCCATGGTAGAGCGTGCAGTCGTCACCGATCTCGGCCGTCTCGCCAATTACGACGCCCATCCCGTGATCGATGAAGAAGCGCCGCCCTATGGTCGCACCGGGATGGATTTCGATACCGGTGAGAAAGCGGCCGACATGCGACACGAAGCGAGCCAGCCACTTCAAACCGAGCGACCAGAACCAATGGCCGAGGCGATAGACCAGCACCGCGTGCACGCCCGGGTAACAGGTGAGGATCTCGAGCGTGTGGCGCGCCGCCGGGTCGCGCTCGAATACACAGCTGACGTCTTCTCTGATACGCTCGAACATGGCTGGCACCTGCTGTAATCGCTGGCCGGACCCGCATCCTACCCGATTATCGCCGCGACCCCGAACCCGCCGATCCGCCGGCAGTGCGATTCCCCACCATGAGCGACCAGACCCAGAGCGACGCGAGCGCCGGTGCAAACCGCAACGATGACGAGCGCCCCTTGAGCCTGCGTGAGCTCGCGTCGAGCGGGCTCGCCGCCGCCATCGGCGTGCAAAGCAACGAGAACCGCGAGCGCGATTTCCGCCGCGGCACCGCGCGCCAGTACGTGCTGCTCGGTGTGGTCGGAACGCTGCTGTTCATCTTCACCGTGTACCTCGCGGTGAAGCTGGTGCTGCACTTCGCGCTCGGCTGACGGACGGGCGCGCCGCGACCGCCGTCGCGACGATCAGCCCAGACGCGCGAGCTCCTCGCGCAGGCGCGCCAGCGCGGTACTCGCCTCGGCCAGCTTGACGCGCTCCTTGTCGACCACCGCGGCCGGTGCGCGCTCCACGAAGGACGCGTTCGCGAGCTTGGCCTCGGCACGCTGGATATCGCCCTCGTAGCGCTCGATCTCACGCCCCAGCCGGGCACGTTCGGCATCGCGATCGATGAGATCGGCGAGCGGAACCAGCACCGTCATGTCGCCGGCAAGCGCCGTGGCGCACTCGCCGGGCTCGGCCGGTGCCGCGGCGAGCGGTGCGGTGCGCGCGAGCTGCTCGATGATCGCACCGTGCTCGCGCAGCCAGTCCTGTTCGGCGCTGCTGCCACCGCGCGTCTGCACCGGCATGCGCTTGGCCGGTTCGATGTCGTACTCGGCGCGGATGCGGCGCACGCCGAGCACGAAATCGCGCAGCCAGGCAAAGGCCGCATCATCTGCCGCGCACGCCGTGGCGCCGGGCGCCGGGTAGGCCTGCGTCATCAGGGTGTCGGCTTCGATGCCGAGCTGCGGCGCCAGCTTCAGCCAGATTTCCTCGGTGACGAACGGCATCAGCGGATGCAGCGCACGCAGACTCTCGTCGAGTACGCCGAGCAGTGTCAGGCACACACCGTCCTTGGACGCCGCGCTCGCGGTGTCATCGTAGAGCGTGACCTTGGCCATCTCGATGTACCAGTCGCAATATTCGTCCCAGACGAATTCGTAGAGCGCCTGTGCGGCGAGGTCGAACCGATAGCCGTCGAAACCCTCGCGCACACGCGCCACGGTGGCGCCGAGGCGGGCACGGATCCAGCGCTCCGGCATGCCGAGCTCGCAGTCGGCCGCCGGGGTCGCGCCGCGATGCTGTTCGCAGGCCATCATTACGAAACGGGCGGCATTCCAGATCTTGTTGCAGAAATTACGGTAGCCACCGATACGGCCGAGATCGAAGCGGATGTCGCGACCCTGCGTGGCCATCACGGCGAACGTGAAGCGCAGCGCATCGGTGCCAAAAGCGGGAATACCGTCGGGGAACTGGCGCCGCGTGGCGGCCTCGATCTTCGGCGCGTCCTCCGGACGCATCAGCCCGGTGGTGCGCTTGGCGACCAGCGTGTCGAGATCGACGCCATCGATGAGGTCGAGCGGATCGAGGATGTTGCCCTTGGACTTCGACATCTTGTTGCCGTCGGCATCGCGCACGAGGCCGTGGATGTAGACCTCGCGGAACGGCACGTCGCCCATGAACTTCATGCCCATCATGATCATGCGGGCAACCCAGAAGAAGATGATGTCGAAGCCGGTGACGAGCACGCTGGTCGGGTAGAAGGTCTCGAGCTCGGGCGTCTTGTCCGGCCAGCCTAGCGTCGAGAACGGCCACAGCGCGGAAGAGAACCAGGTGTCGAGCACGTCCGGATCCTGGCTCAACGCGACGTCGTCGCCGAGGCCGGCCCGCGCGCGCGCCGCGGCCTCGTCGCGCCCGACGTAGATGTTGCCGGCGTCGTCATACCACGCCGGAATGCGATGCCCCCACCACAGCTGGCGCGAGATGCACCAATCCTCGATGTTGCGCATCCACTCGAAGTAGGTCTTCGACCAGCTCTCCGGGACGAAACGAATGCGGCCGTCCTCGACCGCGGCGATGGCGGGGTCGGCGAGGGGCTGAATACGGACGAACCACTGGTCGGTGAGGTACGGCTCGATGACGCTGTGCGTGCGGTCACCGCGCGGCACCATCAGCTTGTGATCATCGACGCGCACGATGAGGCCGGCCTGCTCGAGCTCGGCGACCACCGTCTTGCGCGCCTCGAAGCGGTCGAGCCCGCGGAAGCGTTCGGGCGCGTTGTCGTTGATGGCAGCATCGTCGGTGAAGACGTTGATCATCTCGAGGTCGTGCCGCTGCCCGATGGCGTAATCGTTGAAATCGTGTGCGGGGGTGATCTTCACGCAGCCCGAACCGAATTCCGGATCGACATAGTCGTCGGCAATGATCGGAATCTCGCGCTCGGCCAGCGGCAGGCGTACGGTCTTGCCGATGAGGCGGCGGTAACGCTGGTCCTCGGGATGCACCGCGACCGCCGTATCACCGAGCATGGTCTCGGGGCGGGTGGTGGCGACCACCACCTCGCCGCTGCCGTCAGCGAGCGGGTAACGCAGATGCCACAGGTGTCCGCTTTCCTCTTCCGATACGACTTCGAGATCGGAGATCGCGGTGTGCAGCACCGGATCCCAGTTGACCAGGCGCTTGCCGCGGTAGATGAGGCCTTCCTCGTAGAGCGAGACGAACACCTCGCGCACCGCGCGCGACAGATCCTCGTCGAGCGTGAAACGCTCGCGGGTCCAATCCATCGAGGCGCCCATGCGCCGCAGCTGGCGCGTGATGGTGCCACCCGATTCGCCCTTCCACTGCCACACGGCGTCGACGAAGGCCTCGCGGCCGAGGTCGTGACGCGTGCGACCGTCGGCGGCAAGCTGGCGCTCGACGACAATCTGCGTGGCGATACCGGCATGATCGGTACCGCACTGCCACAGGGTGTTGCGCCCGCACATGCGCTGGTAGCGGATGAGGGCGTCCATCAGGGTGTCCTGGAAGGCGTGCCCCATGTGCAGGCTGCCGGTCACGTTCGGTGGCGGCAGCATGATGCAGTAGGGTTCGCCAGCGCCGCCGGGGCGGAAATGGCCGGCCTCCTCCCACTGCTGGTAGCGCGAACGCTCGATCGCCTGCGGGTCGTAGGTCTTCTCCATCGGGGTGGACATGGGGGCGGTTTCCTGTCGTGAAATCTGTGCGGCCACAGCGCTGGCGGATGCACCAGCGCTAGCGCCGTCATCGGCCACGCCGGTCTCACCGCGCAGTTCGCGGCGAATCTCGTCCTTGAGTTCGGCGATCGCGTCCTGCACGGAACTGGCGAGCAATTGTTTCAAATCCGCGCCGAGCGCGGCCAGCACGTCGGATGCCGGCGCGGGCGGCGCAACACGGCGCGGCGGCGCGACACGCTCGGTCAGGCGTGGCGGCGCGGCGCCGTCGATGCGCTCGGTGAGGCGCGGCGGCGCGTCATCGTCGCCGGGCTTGCGCGCGTCGGCCATCTCAGCGGCCGATCTTGTGCGTGTGCAGCGGGAAGCCGCGATCCTGGTAGTAGCGGTAACGCGCGCGCGCGGCGCTGCGGCTGGCGTCATCGTGACCGGCCGATTCGATGACGCGCTCGAAGCGACTCACCGCGGCCGGCACGTCGGCGACGAGATTGAGCAGCACGTCGTGCACCGGTGCATCGTCGACCGCGGTTCCGATGATGACGGGGGTGTCGTCGGTGGCATCCTGGGCGAGCGCGTGCGGCACGAAGCTGGTGTCCTGGAACTGCCACAGGAGGTCGTCGAAATGCCGCGCGGCGTCGCGATCGGCACAATTGACGTAAATCGCGTGGCCCCGCTGCCAGGCCTTCTCCACCACCCGGCAGAGCGTGCGATCGTGCACCGCGCTACCGCCGTCGACGACGTAGAAATCGACCCGCGTCATCCGGCCCGGTGCATGAGGTAGTCGAACAGCAGGCCTACCGGGCGACCGCTCGCGCCCTTGTTCTTGCCGCTCAGCCAGGCAGTGCCGGCGATATCGAGGTGGGCCCAGCGGTACTGGCGGGTGAAGCGAGCGAGGAAGCAACCCGCCGTGATCGAGCCGGCCGCGCGCCCGCCCACGTTGGCCATGTCGGCGAACGGACTGTCGAGCTGCTGCTGATAATCCTCCCAGATCGGCAGGCGCCACGCGCGATCGCCGCTGCGCTCGCCGGCGGCGAGGAGGTCGGCGGCGAGCTCGTCATCGTTCGCCATCAGGCCGCTGGCGTGTTCGCCGAGCGCGACCACGCAGGCGCCGGTGAGCGTGGCGATGTCGATGACGACGGCGGGCTCGTAGCGCGCGCTGTAGGTCAGCGCGTCGCACAGGATGAGGCGGCCTTCGGCGTCGGTATTGAGGATCTCGATGGTCTGCCCGGACATGCTGGTGACGATATCGCCCGGTTTGCTCGCGTTGCCATCGGGCAGGTTCTCGGTTGCCGGCACCACGCCGATCACGTTGAGCGGTGCGCCGAGTTCGGCGAGTGCCGCCATCACGCCGATCACGCTGGCCGCCCCACACATGTCGAACTTCATCTCGTCCATGCCGGCGCCCGGCTTGATCGAGATGCCGCCGGAATCGAAGGTGACGCCCTTGCCGACCAGCACCACGGGCTTCTCGTCACCGCCGCCGCGGTAGTTCATGGTGATCAACTTGGCTGGCTGGCGGGAGCCGCGTGCAACCGACAGCAGCGCGCCCATGCCGAGCGACTCCATGTCGTCCTCTTCCAGCACCTCGACCTCGAGCGCGGTGAAGCGCGCGCCGAGATCGCGCGCCGTCTCGGCGAGATGGCTGGGCGTGCACACGTTGCCCGGCCGATTGGCGAGATCGCGTGCGAGCTTCATTCCTTCTGCGAGCGCGCGCGCGCGTCGCAGCGCTTCGCGCACCGCCGCCGCGTCGTCGTCGGCGCACGCGAGGCCCAGGCGCCCGGGTACGCTGCCGCTCGATTTCGTCTTGTGTTCGTCGAAGCGGTAGGCCGCGGTCGCGGCCGCGCGGGTGAGCTGGGCGACCTTCCAGGCGAGATCGTGGCCCTTGACCGTCACCTCGAGCAGCGTGGTGACGGCATTGCGCAGGCGGTGGCTGCGCAGTGCCTGTGCCGCGCTGCGGCACAACTTGATGTAGTCGGCAGCACCGATTCCGTCGCGGCGGCCAGCGCCGACCAGCAGCACACGCTCGGCCTCGATGCCGCTGGCATCGGGCAGCAACAGGGTATCCCCGGGCTTGCCGGCGATGTCGCCCCGCTTGACGACGCGCGCGATGGCGCCGCGCAGGTGCTTGTCGATCTCGTTCGCGCTCGGCCCGAGTGCCTTGCCGGTATGCACTCCGACGATGAGGCAGGCTGTCTTCTGCTGGTGCGGCTGGCCGCGTTTGACGGAGAATTCCATGGCTGTCCTCGAGGCTGTGCTGGGCAGGGTCGGGTGCGCCGGTGCTGGCCTCGCCCGGCTTCCGCCGGCCGCGCCAGTGAGCTGCGCAGGCCGCTGGCCGCGGCTGCGCGCGGCCGCGCCGCAGTGTATGCTCTCGCGCGAGGGCGCGCAAAGCGCGCCCTCGGCCAGCTCCTCCTTCCCGTCCGTTCCCGCCATGGCGCGCATGCGAATCTTCGATCGCTACGTCGGTCGCACCGTGATCGGCGCGACGCTCACCGTGCTCGTCGTCCTGCTCGCGATCTTCACTTTCTTCGCGTTCATCGACGAACTCGAGGATCTCGGCCGCGGGACCTACGGCATTGGCAAGGTCGTGCTGGTGGTCGTCCTCAGCCTGCCCGGTCTCACCTACGACCTCTTCCCCATCGCTGCCCTGATCGGGGCGCTGCTCGGGCTCGGCACGATGATGGAGCGCAACGAGATCGCGGTCGTGCGCTGCGCCGGGGTCTCCAAGCTGCGCGTGATCGGTGCAGTCATGAAGGCAGGCCTGGTATTCGTCATTGCGGCCGTCGCCATCGGCGAGCTGGTGTTCCCGCTCGCCGAGCACGAGGCGCGCCAACTGCGCTCCGCAGCCATCGCCGACCGGGTCTCGAGCACTTCGGAACATGGTTTCTGGGCGCGCGACGGCAGCAGTTACGTGAACATCCGCGAAGTGCTGCCGGGCGAGCGCTTCGGCGATATCAGCATCTTCGAGTTCGACGACGCCCGCCGCTTGCGCCAGGCGACCCACGCCGCGTCCGCCTACTACGCCGACGGACGCTGGGTCCTCGAGGACATCGGCCAGACCCGTTTCGACGCAGACGGCATCAGCCGTTCCACGCGCGAGCAGGCGACCTGGGACTCGGTGCTCGATCCGGGTCTGATTGGCATGGTCGCGGTCAACCCGGAAGCGCTCTCGCTCAACGCGCTGGCGCGTTACGTGCGCTACGCGCGCGAGAACGGACAGAATGCCGAGCGCTGGGAGTACGCGATGTGGGTCAAGCTCGCTTACCCGCTGGCCACCGCGGTGATGGTCTACCTGGCGATTCCGCTCGTGCTGCGCGGCTCACGCAGCGTCTCGATGGGTCGGCGGGTGCTGGTGGGCGCAGCAATCGGCCTCGGTTTCCACGTGGTGAACCAGGCTTCGGGACATCTCGGCACGGTGTTCGGCGTGCCGCCGGCCGCGAGTGCGCTCGGCCCGACGGTGCTGCTGTTCGTGCTCGGCACGATCATGAATTACCGCGCACAGTGAACCTGCCCTGGCGTACCAGGCGTGTGCGCGACCAGCGGTCGGGCCAGGTGCGCCGGGCCGGGTCGGCCAGCGCCACCAGGTAGCCGGCGCCGCCGAGCGCGAGCGACAGTGCCGCGGCGAGGAACCGTCGCCCCGCAGCATCCCAGCGGGGACGGCCGCCATCGACGCTCACGATCTCGATCTTCCAGGCCTGCATGCCGATGGTGCGCCCGCGCGTCCAGCCGAGCCCGAAATAGCCGAACAGCACCAGCAGCAGGTACAGCATGAAAGGCAGGTTGCCAGGGGCCAGCGCGCCGCCACTGGCGACGACCGGGGCGAATGCCGCGAAGTAGAGCACCGCGATGGCTGCGATGGCATCGTAGAGCAGCGCGCCGAAGCGGCGCCGCAGTCCGACCACGGCAGGATCACGACTCATCACGACCGCGCGGGTGCTAAGGTAGCTGGGAGATCCATCATCGGGTGTACGGCAGGGCCATGCATTGGACGTCTTCGCACGGTCACGGTCAAGCCGCGCAACGACGCGGCCGGTCGTGCTGCGCGCGCCGCCTGCTCGGCCCGCTTCTCGCCGCGCTCGCCATGGCCTGCGGCGCCGCCGAGAACGCCGCACCGCACCACCCGCGCCTGCACCTCGAATGCCACGGCCGCGGCAGCCCGGCGGTGATCCTGGACGCGGGGCTCGGCGGCTCTTCGCTCGAATGGGTCTACGTGGTCGAGCGCCTGCGCAAGCTGACCCGGGTATGTACCTACGACCGCGCAGGATACGGCCTGAGCGAGATGGGGCCGGCGCCGCGTACCAGTTCGCGCATCGCCAACGAGCTCTACCTGCTGCTCGAGGATTCGGACGTCCCGCCTCCCTACGTCCTGGCCGGGCATTCCTTCGGCGGCTACAACATGCAACTGTTCGCGCGACGCTATCCGTACCTGAGCGCCGGCCTGGTACTCGTCGATGCCTCGCATCCGGACCAGGTCGACCGCTTCCTCGCCCCACCGCTGGGCCTGCTGACGGCGCCCAGCAGCCGCTACGGTATCGTGCGCTTCAGCGAGCCGCCGCCACCCCACGAACTGCTGCCAGAGCCCGTGCGCCGGGCGATCCGCAAGCGCGCAGGACGCTGGAAGACCCGCCGTACGCTGGGCAACGAACTGCTCGGCTTTCGCGACAGCGCGCTCGAACTCAAGGCCGCGCCGCCACTCGGGACGCTGCCACTCGTCGTCGTCACGCGCGGCATCCCGCGCGGACCGATCGACGCCAAGCGCCCCTTGATCGAACAGCTATGGCTCGAGTTGCAGAGCGAGCTCGCAGCCGGCAGCACGGCATCGGCGCACCTCGTGGCGCGCCGCGCGGGGCACAATGTCCACGTCGAGCAGCCGGCCGTGGTCGCCTACGGCATCGCCCTGCTCGTCGAGCGTTACCGGCGTCAGCGCGGCGTCGGCGGCAGTGCCTTCGTGCGTGGCATTGCGGCCCGTTTCCCGCTCGAAGACGCTACCTGGCTGCACGACAGCCTGTCGCTGCATCCGGCCGACGAGCCCGCACATATCGCCCGGACTCCCGCTGCCGTGGCTGGTCCGGTCCTCGGGGATGGCGCTCCCTAGGGGACTCGAACCCCTGTTTTCGGCGTGAGAGGCCGACGTCCTAGACCACTAGACGAAGGGAGCCTCGCGGTGGGCGCGAATGGTACCATAACGCTGGTGGAAAACATCCAGCCCGCGATTCGTGTGGCGCGCCGACGCGTGTCGCGCGCGACATGCCCCGAGGCACGGGCGCGCGTGACGTCCATGTCCATTCCTGACACCGGTGGCTGCGCGATGCGGCACGCCTGCTTGCGACCACGCCCCCGCGGTACCCGGCACGCCCCTCGACGCCACCCCACGCTCCATCACCAGCCAGCCAGATTCGTGAATGCATGACGAGTGAAGCCAAGGTTGCCACGCTGCGCCACGAGCCGCGCATCTACAGTCGCGACGAGCACACCATCTCCCGGCGTTACATCTCGCCCAACGCGCTGAAGGTTCTCTACCGACTCAACGGCGCGGGTTTCCGTGCCTGCCTGGTCGGCGGCGGCGTGCGCGACCTGCTGCTCGGACGCGAGCCCAAGGATTTCGACATCGCCACCGACGCCCTGCCCGAGCAGGTGCGCGAGCTGTTTCGCAATTGCCGGCTGATCGGCCGGCGTTTCCGCCTTGCGCACGTACGCTTCGGGCCGGAGATCATCGAGGTTGCGACGTTCCGCGCACCGCATGCCGACGACGACGGCTCAGCCGCGATGAGCGACGACGGCCGCATTCTGCGCGACAACGTTTACGGCGATATCGACGACGATGCCTGGCGCCGCGACTTCACCATCAACGCGCTCTACTACGATATCCGCGACTTCAGCGTGATCGACTACTGCGGCGGTTTCGAGGATCTCAAGCGCGGCGTGCTGCGTCTGATTGGCGACCCCGAACTGCGCTACCGCGAGGATCCGGTACGCATGCTGCGCGCGGTGCGCTTCGCGGTGAAGCTCGGCTTCAACATCGATGCCGCCAGCGAGCGCCCGCTCACCACGCTCGGCGGCCTGCTCGAGGAGATCTCGCCGGCACGGCTGTTCGACGAATCGCTCAAGCTCTTCCACGGCGGCTGCGCATTGCAGACCTTCGAGGCACTACGGCACTACGACCTGTTCCGCCGCCTGTTCCCACAGGCCGATGCGGCGCTCGCGCACCAGCACGCCGGGTTTCCGGCGACGCTGGTGGGGCGCGCACTGGAGAATACCGACAGGCGCATCCAGGAAGGCAAGTCGGTGACGCCCGCCTTCCTGCTCGCGGCCATCCTGTGGGACGCGGTCGAAGAACAACGCGAGCAATTGCAGGCCAACGGCGCGAGCGAGCACGATGCGCAGGCGATGGCAGCAGATACCGTCATCTCGCAGCAGGTCGCGCGCCTCGCCGTACCGCGCCGCTTTACCCAGGTGACGCGCGAGATCTGGGCCCTGCAGAGCCGGTTCTCGAAGCCGACCCCGAAACGCGCACGCAAGCTCCTCGAACACCCGCGCTTTCGCGCTGCCTACGATTTCCTCGTCTTGCGCGCGGCTGCCGGGGAGCCGCTCGCCGAGAGCGTCGACTGGTGGACGCGCGTGCAGGAAACCGACGAAGGCGGGCGCGAGGCCCTGCTCGGCGACCTGCGCGGCACGCCCGGCAGCGGCAAGCCACGGCGACGCCGGCGACGCCCGCGGAGGACCGCTTGAGCACGCTCGCGACGCGACGCGCCTACATCGGCCTCGGCAGCAATCTCGACGACCCGGCCGCCCAGGTGCGTCACGCGCTACGCGCGCTCGACGACCTCCCCGGCACGCGCCGAGTGGCCGCTTCGCGCCTCTACCGCAACCCGCCGATGGGCCCGCAGGACCAGCCGGACTACGTCAACGCGGTGGCCGCACTCGACACCAGCCTGGCCGCCGAGGCCCTGCTCAGCGAGCTGCAGGGCCTCGAGCGTGCCCAGGGCCGCGTACGCGGCGGGCAGCGCTGGGGACCGCGCCGCATCGACCTCGACCTGCTCGTCTACGACACTGCGCGCATCGACCGGCCCGGTCTCGCCGTGCCGCACCCGGGCATCGCCGAGCGCGCCTTCGTGCTGGTCCCGCTGGCCGAGATCGCGCCCGCCCTCGACATCCCCGGCCACGGCCCCATTGTCGACCTCCTCGCGCGCGTCGACGCGCACGCGGTCGTGGCGCTCGACGCCGCGCCATCCACGCCCCCTTCCCAGTGACCCAGACGACGGAGACCCATGGAGACGAGTTTTGACCTGAAGAGCCTGCGCGAACGTGTGCGCGGCTGGAAGACCGAGGGGCTGACCATCGGCCTGGTGCCGACCATGGGCAACCTGCACGCGGGTCATATCTCGCTGCTCGAGCGCGCGCGTGACATCGCCGACCGCACCGTGGTCAGCATCTTCGTCAACCCCATCCAGTTCGGCAAGGGCGAGGACTACGAGCGCTACCCGAGCACGCTGGCCGATGACCAGGAGAAGCTCGGTGCGGCCGGTCTCGACCTGCTCTTCGCACCCGACCTTGCCGAACTCTACCCGGGTGGCATCGAGGAAGACACGCGCATCACGGTGCCCCAGCTTTCCGACATCCTCTGCGGGGAGTTCCGTCCCGGGCATTTCTCCGGGGTCGCCACCGTGGTCGCCAAGCTCCTGATCAACGTGCAGCCGGACTTCGCGCTGTTCGGCGAGAAGGACTTCCAGCAACTGCTCGTCATCCGACGCATGGCGCACGACCTTCTCATCCCGGTGGAGATCATCGGCATGCCGATCGTGCGCGAAGCAGACGGGCTCGCCATGAGCTCGCGCAACAGCTACCTCGACGCGACGCAGCGCGGCACCGCGGCCGTCATCAACCGCACACTACAGGCCGCGGCGGAGCGCGTGCTCGGCGGCGCCGCGCCGCTCGCCGCCATCGAGGCCGACGGCGCCGCGGCACTGGCTGCTGCCGGCATGCGGCCGGAGTACTTCTCGGTGCGCCGGCGCGCCGATCTCTCGGCGCCGCGCGCCGGCGACCGCGAGCTGGTCATCCTGACCGCCGCCTGGCTCGGCAGCGCGCGTCTCATCGACAACATCCAGCTCGAGCTGGGCACGCCCCTGGGGGCCTGAGCATGACGCCCCGGGCAGGATTCAAATGGGCACGGCCAGGGTGTAGTTTATGCGGCCCCCGCGGGAGCCTCCGGAGATGAACAAGGGCCTGTACATCAAGACGTTCGGCTGCCAGATGAACGAGTACGACTCGGACAAGATGGCCGCCCTGCTCAAGCGTACGCACGGTCTCGAGCGCGTCGCTGCGCCCGAGCACGCCAGCGTGCTCTTGATGAACACCTGCTCGGTGCGCGAGAAGGCGCAGGAGAAGCTGTTCTCCGAGCTCGGCCGCTGGCGTCCGTTGAAGGACGCCGACCCGGGCGTCGTCATCGGTGTCGGCGGCTGCGTGGCGAGCCAGGAAGGCGACGCCATCTGGAGTCGCGCCCCGTACGTCGACGTCGTCTTCGGCCCGCAGACGCTGCACCGCCTGCCCGCACTCATCAGCGAAGCGGCACGCGGCGCAGGGCCGGTCATCGATGTCAGCTTTCCCGAGATCGAGAAGTTCGACGACCTGCCGGCGAGCGAGACGCGCGGACCCAGCGCGTTCGTCTCGATCATGGAAGGCTGCAGCAAGTACTGCAGCTTCTGCGTCGTGCCCTATACCCGCGGCGAGGAGTTCAGTCGCCCCTTCGACGATGTCATCACCGAGATCGTCGAACTCGCCGAACGGGGCGTGCGCGAAGTGGTGCTGCTCGGGCAGAACGTCAAGGCCTATCGCGGACCGACCCACGACGGCCGCCTGGTCGACCTCGCCGCGCTGATTCGCCTGGTCGCTGCCATCGACGGCATCGAGCGCATCCGCTTCACGACCTCGCACCCGGTCGAGTTCACCGACCGCCTCGTCGCGACCTATGCCGACGTGCCGCAACTCGTCAGCCACCTGCACCTGCCGGTGCAGAGCGGCTCGGACCGGGTGCTCGCGATGATGAAGCGCGGTTACATGGTCGCCGAGTACAAGGCCCTCGTGCGCAAGCTGCAGCGGGTGCGGCCGGACATTGCCATCTCGTCGGATTTCATCGTCGGTTTCCCAGGTGAGACCCAGGCGGATTTCGACGCGACCCTCGCGCTGGTCGATGCGATCGGTTTCGACCAGTCCTTCAGCTTCGTCTACAGCGCGCGCCCCGGTACACCGGCGGCGGCCTTTCCCGACGACGTCACGCTGGTCGAGAAGAAGCATCGGCTGGCGATTCTGCAGCGACGCATCAACGAGCTCGCCGAGGCCCGCAGCCAGTCGATGGTCGGCGGCGTCGAGCGCGTGCTCGTCACCGAGCGCTCGAAGAAGAACCCCGCCGAGCTGGCCGCGCGAACGGTCAACAACCGCGTGGTCAATTTCCACGGACCGGCGCAGCTCATCGGCGGGTTCGCCGAGGTGCGCATCACCGCGGCAATGCCGAATTCCCTGCGCGGCGAGCTGGTGGCGGTGAGACAGGCGTCGTGAGTGCGATCGACTTCACGCTGGAACCGGCCGACAACGAGCGGCTCGCCAATCTCTGCGGACAGTTCGACGAGCATCTGCGCCTGCTCGAACGCCGCACCGGCGTCGACATCGGTAATCGCGGCAACGTGTTCCAGCTGAGCGGCAACGACGATGCCGTGGTGGTGACCGAGCAGGTCATCCGCCAGCTCTACGAGCTGACCGCGACCAAGACCCTCTCGGCCGGCGACGTCCACCTGGAACTCAGCCACGGCGGTGGCGAGGACGAGCGCGCCTTCGGCGGCGACGACACCATCCGCACGCGGCGTACCCTGATCCGCGCCCGCGGCGCCAACCAGCGTCGTTACCTCGAAGCCATCCGCAACCACGACATCAATTTCGGCATCGGTCCGGCCGGTACCGGCAAGACCTACCTGGCGGTGGCGAGCGCCGTCGCCGCGCTCGAGTCCGACAGCGTCAGGCGCGTGTGCCTGGTGCGCCCGGCGGTGGAAGCCGGCGAGCGGCTCGGTTTCCTACCCGGCGACATGGCACAGAAGATCGACCCGTACCTGCGGCCGCTCTACGACGCACTCTACGAGATGCTCGGCTTCGAGCGCGTCGCCAAGCTCATCGAGCGCAACGTCATCGAAGTCGCCCCGCTCGCCTTCATGCGCGGGCGCACGCTGAACGAATCGTTCATCATCCTCGACGAGGCGCAGAACACCACCATCGAGCAGATGAAGATGTTCCTCACGCGCATCGGCTTCGGGTCGCGCGCGGTGGTGACCGGCGACGTCACGCAGATCGACCTGCCGCGCGGCAAGACGTCCGGGCTCAAGCATGTCGTCGACATCCTGGCCGGTGTCGATGGCATCAGCTTCACCCATTTCCTGTCGAAGGACGTGGTACGCCATACCCTGGTCGCGCGCATCCTCGACGCTTA
>JAVJVZ010000051.1:0-51909 GCA_040220855.1 Gammaproteobacteria bacterium
GTCGTCGGGCGTGCCGAAGCCGAACTGCTCGAGGATCGCCGGGTTGCGCGAGTTGGCGCGGTAGAGTTCCGCCCCCTGCCACAGCACCTTGTCGATGCCGTGCACGACGGGGCTGTGCGGATCTTCCACCGTCTCCACCGCGGCATGGTGCTTGCGGTGCACGGCGGTCCACTCGCGCGTGTTCATGCCCGTCGTCAGCCACAGCCAGAGACGGAAGAAGTGGCTGACCAGCGGGTGCAGCTCGAGCGCGCGATGCGCCTGGTGACGATGCAGGTAGATGGTCACCGCAACGATGGTGACGTGGGTATAGCCGAGCGCGACGAGGACGTAGCCCCACCAGGGCAGCTCGATCAGTCCATGCAGCATGAATTCCCCCCTGTGCGTGCGTGTTCGGCGCTCACTGTAAGCGCCATCGGAACGATTAGCGTCCGACGATTGTAAAGATTAATGGAGGGTGATGGTGACGGCCCCGGCGCGGCGCACCCGGGCACGCCTACTCAGACTGCGCGTCGGCCTGCGGGTTCCGCGTCAGCGCGAGGTTGCCCTGGCCATCGACCTGCGCATGCCAGCCGGCGTCGACGTGCGCGGTGGCGATGGCGTCGTAGACGATCGCGGGCCCGGCGAAGCGCGCGCCCGGCACGAGCGTCTCGCGCGCGAAGACGCCACTGCCGCCAGCTGCTGGCGGCGCCGCGTGCCGTGCTCGCGCCGCCGACGCGGCGGTGACCGGGGCAGCCGGCGTGACGACGTCGAGCGCAACGCGCAGGTTGACCAGCTCGAGGGGAAGATCGAGACGGTGGCCGTAGCGCTGTGCGTGGGCGGCGTGAAAGGCCTCCGCGAGCGCCGCGTGATCGGTCCACGGCAGGTTGAGCGCGAACGACTGCCCGCGGTAGCAGACATCGACGCTGTATGCGCAGGCAATCTCTGCCGCGGCGTGGCCTTCGCGCGCGAGCGCGGCGAGGCCGGGCGCGGCGACCTCCTCGAAGCGCGCGGCGAGGTCGCCGGCGTCGCACGCGTCGAGCGGTGCACGCACGGTGCGCGAAAGGCGCCGCCCCGGGCGCGCGACGACCATGCCGAGCGCGGACAACACGCCGGCCGTGGCCGGGACCAGTGCGCGCTGCATGCCGAGCGCCTCGGCCAGCGCACAGACGTGCAGGCCGCCCGCGCCGCCGAAGGAAACGAGAGTGAAATCCCGCGGGTCGATGCCGCGCTCAACCGAGATCACGCGCAGCGCCTGCTGCATGTGCTCGTTGGCCATTGCCACCACGCCACGCGCGGCCTCCTCGGCGGACAGCCCGCCGAGCGCCTCGCCGAGGCGGGTGAGTGCGCGCCACGCGGCGTCGACATCGAGCGCGAGGTTGCCACCGAGACGGACCGCGCCCGGCAGGCGACCGAGCACGAGGTTGGCGTCGGTCACGGTCGCCTGCGTGCCGCCCTGGCCATAGCACGCGGGGCCGGGCACGGCACCGGCCGATTCCGGGCCGACGTGCAGCACACCGGCGGCATCGACGTGGGCCAGCGAGCCGCCGCCGGCGCCGATGGTGTGCATGTCGACCATCGGCACGGCGACCGGGTAGCGGCCGACCGCGCCCTCGCTGGTCAGGGCGATATCGCCGTCGATCAGCGCGACGTCGGTCGAGGTCCCGCCCATGTCGAAGGTGAGGATGCGGGCGTGTCCCGCTGCCTGCGCCACGTGGCGGGCACCCTCCAGCCCGCCGGCCGGCCCCGACAGCAGCAGGTTCACCGCGCGACGCGCCGCGAAGTCGGGCTCGGCGGTGACACCCGAACTCTGCATGATGCTGAGCGGCGCCGGCGCGAGTTCGCGCCCGAGACGCTCGAGATAGCGTTGCATGACCGGACCGACATAGGCATTCAACCAGGTCGCCATGCCACGCTCGTACTCGCGGTATTCGGGCAGCACCTCGCTCGAACGCGTCACGAAGAGGGTGTCCGGCAGGGCCTCGACGATCGCGCGCTCGAAACGATCATCGAGGAACGAAAACAGCAGGCTCACCGCCACGGCCTCCGGCGCGCAGGCGGTGACAGCGGTAACCAGCGCGGCAAGATCGTCCGCACCGAGGTCGTCGACCACGCTGCCGTCGGCGCCGAGCCGGCCGCCGGTCTCCAGGCACAGCGCCGGCGGCACCGGCGGTGGCGCGGAAACCGGCTTGAGCTCGTACAGCGCCGGGCGCGCCTGGCGGCCGATGGTGAGCGTATCGGCGAAACCGCGGTTGGTGACGAACACGGTGCGCGCACCCTTGCCCTCGAGCAGGGTGTTGGTCGCTACGGTGGAACCGTGCACGATGCGCGCGCGGGTACGATCGATGCCGAGGGAGGCGAGGCCGGCGAGAATGGCGCGCTCGGGCGCGTCGGGGGTCGACAGCTCCTTGTGCACACGCAGTCGGGTGCCGTCGTAGACGACGAAATCGGTGAAAGTACCGCCGGTGTCGATGCCAATCAGGATCATGTTGTATCCGGGTCTGCCGCGCTGCCGGCATCGACCGCTTGGCGCGTGCCGGCGTGTCGCGAATAATAGCGCCCCATGACTGATGACGTGCTGCTCGCGGCCCGCGGCCTCTCCCGACGCTTCGGTCCGCGCACGGCGCTCGACGGTATCGACATCACGCTCAGGCGCGGCGAAGTGCTCGGCTTCCTCGGCCTGAACGGCGCCGGCAAGAGCACCACCATGCAGATCCTCGCCGGTGCGCTGGTCGCCGACGCCGGCCATGTCACGGTGTGCGGACACGATCTCGCGCGCGCACCGCGCGCAGCGCGCAGCGTGGTCGGCTACCTGCCGCAGACACCACCGCTCTACGACGACATGCTGGTCGACGAATACCTGGCGTTGTGTGCCCGCTTGTACGGCGTTCCGCGCGCCGCGCTGAACGCCGCGGTAGCGCGCGCGCGGGCACGCTGCGGGCTTGGCGACGTCGGCCGTCGCCTCGTGCGCCACCTCTCACGCGGCTACCAGCAGCGCGTCGGCCTGGCCCAGGCCATCGTCCACGAGCCCGCCGTGCTGATCCTCGACGAGCCGACCAACGGTCTCGATCCCGCGCAGATCCGCGACGTGCGCGCGCTCGTCACCGCGCTCGCCGCCGAGCGCGCGGTGATGGTCTCGACCCACGTGCTGGGCGAAGTGCGCCTGCTGGCGACCCGCATCGCCATCCTTCACGAGGGCCGCATCGTGCACGATGCCGACAACCGCGGCACCGACGGCCACGTGCGGGTGCGCTTCACCGCACCACCGGCCGCGGCCGCACTCACCGCGCTGGCTGGCGTGCGCACCGCCGAGCCGCTCGGCGACGGCCGCTTCGCGCTCGATCTCGAGGCCGAAGACGACATCGTCGCAAGCTTCGCCAATGCCGCCAGTGCGGCCGGCTGGGGCCTGGTCGAGCTGACCCCGGATTACGACGCGCTCGAACACCTGTTCATGCGCCTCACCGCCGGACGCGCCGCGTGAGTGGTGCCATCGCGGCGCTCGCCGGCGGCGAGGTGCGGCGACTCTTCCGCAGCCCCCTCGCGTGGCTGGTGCTCGCGCTCGGCGCGGGCTTCATGGCGCTCGACTTCATGCTGCTGGTGGTGCGCTATCTCGAGAACGCGGCCGCGCTGCGTTCGATCGGCGTCACGCGTGCCGTCCTGGTACCCTACTTCCTCGCCGCCAATCTCGGTGCCTTGCTCGCCGCACCGTTGCTGACGATGAACGCGATCGCCGGCGAGCGGCGCGACGGCACGCTGCGCTTTCTCTATACCGCGCCCCTCGGCGCGGTCGACATCGTCGCCGGCAAGCTGCTCGGCGTGCTCACGCTCGCCCTCGCCTACGTGCTGCTCGTCGCGCTGATCCCGGTCACGCTGTTCTGGGGTGCGCCGATCGACCCCGGTATCTACCTCGCCAACCTGCTCGGTCTCGCGCTGTTCACGTTGATGCACGTCGGCCTCGGGCTGATGTGCTCGGCACTGACCCGCCAGCCGGTCGCCGCGGCGCTGGTCGCGTTGGTGGTCTCGCTGTCACTGTGGTTGCTCGACTGGGCCGCGCGTCTCGACCCCGACGCCGCCACGGTAGGCGGATATGCGACGCTCGCGCGCCTGCGCGGCTTCGCGCACGGGCTCGTCAGCAGCGCCGACCTCGCCTGGTTCCTGATTGCGAGCGTCTTGTTCATCATGCTCAGCGTGCTGCTCGTCGACGCCGACCGCAGGCTGGCATGAAGGCGGCACGACGCATGCAGCATACCGGCCGCGTCGTCGTGGTCATCGCCATTGCCTTCCTGCTGGCCCACTTCGCCGATCGCAACAACCGCGTGTTCGACGTCTCGCGTGACGCACGCAACTCGCTCACGGCGGCGAGCCACGAGGTACTCGCACTGCTCGACGGCCCCATCGAGGCCATCGCACTGGTGCCACCGGCACTGCCGGTGGCGGCTGGCGTACGCGAGTTTTTCGCGCGCTACCAGCGCCACGCGCCCGCCTTCTCACTCGCGTTCCTCGACCCGGCCGAAGATCCGGCACGGGCGCGTACGCTCGGCGCCAACCTCGGTGAGGTCGTGTTGCGCTACGACGGGCGCAGCGAGCGCCTCGAGCGCCTCACCGAGAGCACCGTGACCAATGCGCTGGCGCGTCTTGCGCGCGGCGCGGACCGTCACGTCGTGTTCCTTGCCGCCAATGGAGAGCGGCAGGTCGACCGCGATGCCAACCACGACGTCTCCCGCTTCGCGCGCCACCTCGGTGAGCGCGGCCTCAGCGTTCATCCCTTCCGCCTCGCCAGCCAGGGCACCATCCCCGACAACACCGCCGTCCTCGTACTCGCCTCGCCGGAGGTACCGTACAGCCTCGGCGAACTCGAGGAGATCAACACCTACGTCGCCGCAGGCGGCAACCTGCTCTGGCTCGCCGAGCCCGCCCAGCCGCCGGGTCTCGAGCGCCTCGCGCGCGCGCTCGGCGTGGCCCGTCTGCCCGGCACGGTCGTCGACCCGGTCGGCCTCACGCGGCTCGACAACCCGGCCTACGCGGTCGTCGCCGAGCACGCGCCGCACGCGGCGCTCGAGAACTTCCGCGCCACGGTCGCCCTGCCCTACGCCTGCGCGTTCCTGCCCGCTGCCGACGTCGGTTGGACGGTGACGCCGTTGGCGCGCACGGGCGCCGGGGCCTGGACCGAGACGGGTACGTTCGAGGGCAACGTCGGTTACGACGCCGACGACGAGGTGCAGGGCGAGCTGATCGTGGCCCTTGCGCTGACACGCGCGCGCCCCGACGGCGGCGAGCAGCGCGTGGTGGTGGTGGGTGACGGCGACTTTCTCTCCAACACCTTCGTCGAGAGCCTCGGCAACCAGGAGTTCGGGCGCCGCCTGGTCGAATGGCTCGCCGAGGACGATGCGCTGGTCGACATCACGGTGCCGCCGGTCGCCGATGGCGTGCTCGAACTCGCGATGTGGCAGCGTCTCGCGATCTTCGCCTGCTTCGGCGTGCTGCTGCCGCTCGCTTTCCTCGCCAACGCCGCGCTGCTCGCGTGGCGCCGCCGCCATGCCTGAGCTGCCCGAAGTCGAAACGACGCGGCGCGGCATCGCACCGCTGCTCGAAGGCCGCGTGGTCAGTGCGGTGACGGTGCGCGAACCGCGCCTGCGCCGCCCGGTACCGGCCGCGCTGCCGGCGCTGCTCACGGGCCAGCGCCTGGGCTCGGTAACGCGGCGCGCCAAGTACCTGCTGTTCGCGTTCGAACACGGCACGCTGATTGTCCATCTCGGCATGTCGGGCAGCCTGCGCGTGGTCACGGCAACGGCGCCGCGACTGCCCCACGATCACGTCGAGATTGCCTTCGGCCCGACGCATTGCCTGCGCCTGCGCGACCCGCGCCGCTTCGGCCTCGTGTTATGGACCGAGGCACCGGCCACGGCACACGAACTGCTGGCGCACCTCGGCCCCGAGCCGTTCGCGCCGGAGTTCGACGCCGCCTACCTGCACGCGCTGGCGCGCGGCCGCCGCGGCGCGGTGAAGAACTTCCTCATGGATGCACAGGTCGTGGTGGGTGTCGGCAACATCTATGCCAGCGAATCGCTGTTCCGCGCCGGTATCCATCCCGCGCGACCGGCCGGGCGCGTGAGCCTCGCGCGCTATGCGAGCCTCGCCGGGCACGTACGCGAGGTCCTCGCCGAGGCCATCGAAGCCGGCGGCACGACCCTGCGCGACTTCGTGCGCAACGACGGCGAGCCCGGCTATTTCCGTCACAACCTCAAGGTCTACGGGCGCGCCGGCGAACCCTGCGTGACCTGCGCGACGCCATTGCGCGTGCGCGTGATCGGTCAGCGCTCGAGCTTCTTCTGCGTGCGCTGCCAGCGCTAGGCCCGGTAGGCGCTGGCACGCGGAATCAGTGCGTGCCCGTCGCCATATCCGCGTCAGCGTCCGGCACCCACACGTCGGCGCCGCCCTCACCACGTGGATCGCTCGCCGCTTCGAGGGTGTCGGCACCGCGGTCCCACACGATGGCCTGCATGTTGCCGTAGTTGCGCCCGACTTCCTCGAGCTCGTGACCCTTGGCGAGGAGTGCCGCGCGCAGCGCGGCGTCGAATCCGTCCTGCTCGTACTGCACGTGGTCCGGGAGGTACTGGTGATGGTAGCGACTGGCGCTGACGATGGCCGCCGGCCCGCCGCCGCGGGCGAACTCGAGCGCGCCGATCAGCACCATGGAGATGATGCGGCTGCCGCCCGGCGTGCCGAGGATGGCGACACGCTCCGGGCCGACCAGGAAGGTCGGCGTCATCGAGGACAACGGCCGCTTGCCGGGCGCAATGGCATTGGCACCGGCACCGACCAGGCCATAGGTGTTCGGGGTCAGCGGTCGCGCCGAGAAGTCGTCCATCTCGTTGTTGAGCACCACGCCCGTGCCCGGCGGCACCAGCGTGGAACCGAACGGCGTGTTGATGCTCAGCGTCGCGGCGACACGGTTGCCGGCGGCATCGATGACGGAGAAATGCGTGGTATCCGTGCCTTCCGGACGCGCACCGATCGGCGGCAACGCGTCGCTCGGGGTGGCCGCGTCGAGCGCGAGGTCGCGCGCGAGCCAGGCCGCGTAATCGTCTGCGAGCAGACGCGCGAGGGGAATCTCGGTGAAATCGGGATCGCCGAGGAAATCGGCGCGGTCGCGGTAGGCACGGCGCATCGCCTCGATGACGAGGTGCACGCGGTCGGCCTCGTCGAGCGTGGCGAGGTCGTAGCGCTCGAGGATGTTGAGGGCCTCGATCAGCACGATGCCGCCGGATGACGGTGGTGGCGCCGAGACGACGCGGATACCACCGTACTCGGCGACCACCGGGGCGCGCTCACGGACGCGGTAGTTGGCGAGGTCGTCGCGCGTCCAGATACCACCGGCGGCACGCACACCGGCGACGAGCCGTTGCGCCAGCGCACCGCGATAGAAGCTCTCGGCGCCGTCGGCCGCAATGCTCTCGAGCGTGCGCGCGAGGTGCGGCTGCACGATCAGCGTACCGGCCGGCGGCGCGACGCCGTCGCGGAGAAAAATCTGCCCGGCGATCGGATCGCGAACGAGCGCTTCGGCCCGGTAGCCGGCCATCATCCGGTAGCGTTCGCCGGTGAGGAAACCCTCGCGGGCGAGACGGATGGCCGGCGCCAGGCTCACCGCGAGCGGCAAGGTGCCGTGCGCGCGGGCGATGTGTACGAGCGCGGCAGGCAGGCCGGGAATGGCGGCGGCCAGCGCACCGTTCAGCGAGCGCTCGCGGACGAACTCGCCATTCGCGTCGAGGTACATATCGTGGGTGGCGGCGGCCGGCGCGGTTTCACGCGCATCGAGGAAGGTGTCGCGTCCATCCGCCGCATGGTGGAGCAGGAAGAAGCCGCCGCCGCCGATGCCCGAGCTGTAGGGTTCGGCGACGGCCAGCGCGGCGGCCACCGCGACCGCGGCATCGAAGGCGTTGCCGCCGGCGTCGAGGATGGCGCGGCCGGCGGCGGTCGCGGCCGGATGCGCGGACGCGATGGCATGGCGCCCGGGACCGTCGGTGGCCTGTGCACCGCAGACGACGACGCAGACGAGGACCAGCGCGCTCGCCGCGCGCGGCAGCAGCCCGCGCAGACTCATTCGGTCGCCTCGGTGCCGGCCGCGGCGACCAGCCGGTAGTATTTCGCCATCAGCATCTCGCGATCCTCGACGTGCTCGGGGTCTTTCGGAATGCAGTCGACCGGACATACCTGCACGCACTGGGGTTCGTCGAAATGTCCGACGCACTCGGTGCACTTGCCCGGATCGATCTCGTAGTGCACTTCGCCCTCGAAGATGGCGCCGTTGGGGCACTCGGGCTCGCACACGTCACAGTTGATGCATTGCTCGGTGATCTTCAGCGCCATGGCGATGAAGCGGACGTCACAGCTACTTGCGGTTGCGCACGAGGCGCTCGTCGAGCACCTGCTTGATACGCGGATGCACGAAATCGCTGATGTCGCCACCGAGCGTGGCGATCTCGCGCACCAGCGACGACGAGATGTAGGTGTACTTCTCGGAGGTCGGCAGGAACACCGTGTCGCACTCCGGCATCAGCTTGCGGTTCATGCCGGCGAGCTGAAACTCGTACTCGAAGTCGGTCACCGCGCGCAGCCCGCGCAGCACCACCTTGGCCTTCTCCTGGCGCGCGAAGTCGACCATCAGGCCGTCGAAGCGCTTGACCGAGACATTCTCGTACTGGGCGAGGATCTCGGCGGCGAGGGCAACGCGCTCGTCGGCGGAAAACACGGTCTTTTTCGACGTGCTGCCGGCCACCGCGACGATGAGGCGGTCGAACAGCGGCGCGGCGCGCGAGACGATATCGGTATGACCCAGCGTGATGGGATCGAAGGTACCGGGGTAGATGGCGATCGTGGCCACAGGCGATCCTTGGGCTTGACCGGCCGCGAGATGCCGGCGCTACGGTTGCGGGGCGGCCATTCTAGCCCGCGTATCGGAGTAATTTGTAGCTCACGTGGCGGGTTGTGCCGGACTTGGACACTTCCCAGGGCGGGCCTGGAGGCGCGGCATCGCGCGCGCTCTCGAGATAGACCAGGGCGTGTGGTGCGAGCCAGCCGCGCGCGAGCAAGGCGAGCACACGGGCCTCGACATCCGCGGCAAAGGGTGGGTCTAGGAACACGATGTCGAAGGGGCGCGGCGCTCGTGCGAGGTAGTCGAGCGCATCCGCACGCACGATTTCGACCGCGCGCGTGTCGAGACGTTCGGCGAGACCGGCCAGCGCGTCGGCGGCGGCCGCATCACGCTCGACCAGCACCGCGGCCGCGGCACCACGCGAGACCGCTTCGAAGCCGAGCACGCCGGTGCCGGCGAACAGGTCGAGACAGCGCGCGCCGTCTAGCCACGGTGCGAGCCAGTTGAACAGGGTCTCGCGCACGCGGTCGGCGCTCGGGCGCAGCCCCGGGGCGGCACCGACGACAACCCGCGTGCCGCGCCAGCGGCCGCCGATGATGCGCACCGTGCCGCGCGCAGGCGACACCCTCAACCGTCCGTGGGTGGTTCGCTGCGGCCCACGATCACCGTGACCAGGCGGTCGAGCGAGACGCGCCGCGCGAAGGCGTCGCGCACCTGCTCGGCCGTCACCGCGGCGACCTTCTCGGGGAAGCTCTCGAGGTAATCGAGCGGCAGGTCGTAGAAACCGATCATGGCGATGTAGTCGGTGATCTTGTCGTTGCTGTCGATACGCAGCGGGAAGCCGCCGACGAGATTCTGTTTCGCTGCGGCGAGATCCTCGGCCGGCGGGCCGTTGGTGACGAAGTCGGCGATGGTCTCGCGCAGCACGCGCATCGCCTCTTCCTCCTGCGTGCGGTCGGTCTGCAGGGCGGCGACGAAGGGGCCGGCCTGCGCCATCGGCGCGAAATAGCTGTAGGCGCTGTAGGAGAGGCCGCGCTTGCCGCGGATCTCGCGAAACAGGATCGAGACCAGCGAGTTGCCACCGAGCGCATGGTTGCCGACCAGCAGCGGGAAGTAGTCCGGATCGTCGCGCGTCATGCCGGGGAGACCCACACGCACGTGGCTCTGGATGGAGGGGAACTCGATGCGCTCTTCGTGCGCCTTGCCGGCCGGCACCGCCGGCAGTGGCGGCGCGCGCTCGCCGCTGGGCAGCGCACCGGCGAGTTCGGCCGCGATGGCTTCGGCCCGCGCGCGATCGACCGCACCGACGATGGCGATGACGGCATTCTGCGCCACGTAGTACTGCTGGTGAAAGTCGGCGACCAGCTCGCGCGTCAGCCCGGGGACGCTCTCGGGCGTGCCCTCGGTCGGCGTACCGTAAGGATGGTCGGGATAGAGGTTGGCGTAGAAGGCCTCCTCGACGATCGCATCCGGCGACTGCTCCTTGTGCTTGAGCGCGATGAGCGTGCGCGCCTTGGCGCGTTCGAGCGCGTCGGCATCGAAGCGCGGCTGGGCCAGCGCATCCTCGAGCAGCGCGAGCGCAGGCTCGGCATAGGTCGCATCGACCAGGGTGCGCAGCTCGACGTAGCCCATGTCGCGCAGTGCGCCGTTCGACAAGCGCGCACCGGTCGCACCGAGAGCGCGCTTGAAGGCATCGGCATCACGCTCTGCCGCACCCTCGGTGAGAAGCTCGTTGGTGAGGCGGGCGAGCCCGGCATGCTCGCCATCGCGTGCGCTGCCGGCGGCGAACACCACGCGCACGTCGAGCATCGGGATCTCGGGCGCGGCAACGAAGTAGACGCGCGCGCCGTTATCGGTGACCCAGTGCTCGATGCGCGGGTTCGCCTCGGCAAGCGGCGCGACGAGCAGGGCAAGCAGCATCACGAGGGCGCCGCGTGTAGCCGTCATGGTCAGCTGGCGGAGCGCTTGCATCACGGCGTCGCCTCCGGCGTCAGGTAGGCCACGGTAAGCGTATCGGGGGTGAAGTACTTCATGGCCACTTCGCGCACCTGTGCTGGCGTGACGGCGCGAATCTTGTCGACGTAGTCGTCTTTCAGGCGCCAGTCGAGGCCGACCGACTCGAGGCTGCCGATGAGGATGGCCTGGTGCTGCATCGAGTCACGCTCGAACACCGCTTCGGCGACCACCTGGGTCTTGATGCGCTCGAGCTCCTCGGCACTCGGCGGCGCCTGCTTGAGCTGGTCGATCTCGTCGAGGATGGCTTGTTCGAGGTCGGTCAGCGCGATGCCGTCGCGCGGCACGGCGCTGAAATAGAAGAGCGTCGGCAGCATCGCGGTGGGCGAGAAACCGGCATCGACGTGGGAGGCGATTTCGCGCCCGCGCACGAGACCGCGCTCGAGGCGCGCACTGTCATCGCCGTCGAGCGTCTCGGCGAGCACATCGAGGGCATAGATCTCCCACTCTTCGACGGCGGCTTCAGCCAGCGCCTGGGTCAGCACCGGCACCTTGAAGCCCATCACCATGAACGGGATGCGCGCACGCGGGCTCGCGAACTCGACGCGCTTGGTGCCCCGCTGCGGCACCTCCGGGCGCGCCTTGGGCGGCGTCACTTCACGCGCCGGAATGGCGCCGAAATGCTTCTTCGCAAGCGTTAGAACGTTGGCCGGGTCGACGTCGCCGACCACCACGACGGTGGCGTTGTTCGGCACGTACCAGCGGCGGTACCAGGCGCGCAGGTCGGCCGCCGTCATCTGCTGGATGTCGGCCTCCCAACCGATGATCGGCTGGCGGTACGGGCTGGTCTGGTAGGCGACCGCCTGCGCCGCCTCCATCGCCAGCGCCTGCGGATTGTCGTCGGTACGCAGGCGGCGCTCCTCGAGCACCACGTTGATTTCCTTGCTGAACTCCTCGTCGCTGATGACGAGGTTGTGCATCCGCTCGGCCTCGAGGCGGAAGCTTTCCTCGACGTTGTCCGCCGACCATTGCTGGAAATAGGCGGTGTAGTCGGTGCCGGTGAATGCGTTCTCGCGGCCTCCGCGCGCGGCGACCAGCTGCGAGAACTCGCCGGTCGCGAGCGACTTGGTCTCCTTGAACATCATGTGCTCGAGGGCGTGCGAGACACCGGTGATGCCGTCGTGCTCGTAGGCACCGCCGACGCGGTACCAGATCTGCACCACCGCGGTCGGCGCGCGGTGGTCCTCCTGCACGATGAGCTCGAGACCGTTGTCGAGGGTGTATTCGTGGGTACGTGCGGCTTCGGCCGCGGCGAGCTGCGACGCGGCGGCGAGCAGGCAGCCGGCGAGAATGCTTGGACGAAACAAGGCAGGCTCTCCGTGAGGGATACGATGGGAGGTGAGACGCCCGGATGCGGTCAACGTTCCCGGCCCGGCGTCGTGCAGCAGGTGCTAGGATAGCGCATCACCATGGGCACGGCCGCCGCCCTGCCCGCCTGCCACGTCGGATTACGGAAAGACCATGTTCTCGCGCCTGAAAGCCGGCATCGCGCGCACCCGCGACAGCCTCATGGGCGGTATCAACCGCCTGGTCGGCCGCAAGGCCCGTCTCGACGGCGCCACCCTCGACGAGCTCGAGACGGTGCTGCTGCGCGCCGATGTCGGCGTGCAGGCGACCCTGCGCATCGTCGACAGCGTGCGCCGCATCGACCAGCAGCTGACGCCGGCCGAGGCCATCGAGCGCGAGATGTGCGCGATCCTCGCGCCGTGCGAGGGCCCGCTCGGTTTCCCGCCGCCCGGCAGTGGCCTGTTCGTGCTGCTGGTAGTGGGCGTCAACGGCGTCGGCAAGACCACCACCATCGCCAAGATCGCGCGTCGCCTGCGCGAGAGCGGCCACAAGGTCATGCTCGCCGCCGGGGACACCTTCCGCGCGGCAGCGGTCGAGCAGCTCAGAACCTGGGGCGAGCGCCTCGACGTGCCGGTCATCGCGCAGGCCCACGGCGCCGATCCGGCGGCAGTCATCTTCGACGCCTGCCAGGCAGCGCGCAGCCGCGGCATCGACGTGCTCATCGCCGATACCGCGGGGCGCCTGCACACCCAGGACAACCTCATGGCGGAGCTGGCCAAGGTGCGCCGGGTGGTGCGGCGGTTCGACGAGCAGGCGCCGCACGAGACGCTCCTCGTGCTCGATGCCACGATGGGTCAGAACGCCGTCAACCAGGCCGAGCAGTTCATCAGCGCGGTGGAAGTGAGCGGGCTCGCCCTGACCAAGCTCGACGGCACTGCGCGCGGTGGCGTGATTTTCGCCCTCGCCGAGCGTTTCGGCCTGCCGATTCGCTACATCGGCGTGGGCGAGCGCGCCGAAGACCTGCAGGACTTCGCGGCCGGCGCATTCGTCGATGCCCTGCTCGGCGATTTCACCCCGGTCGAGAGCGCCGAGCGCTGAGGCGGTCGCAGCGTGCGAGCGGCGGCGCGCCGCCGCGCCTTGCCGCGGCCGTGATGGCGGGTAACGCATTGCGCCTGCTGCCGGACGTAGTCGCGAGCGTAAGTGATTACTTACAAATCGACTTCCGGCTGGGCCCACGACCGTGGCGAGGTGACGATGCCTGCCTGACAGGCGCCGCTGACTGCGCCTGGGCCGACCTCGCCGCGACGCGAACGGGCCGCGACCGATTCTCGTTGGAACCCGTGCAGGCCTTAGCACTCTAATGTCGTGAGTGCTAAACTCGCCTTCGACCGACCCGCAGAGGTAGTTTCAACTGATGACCCACGCCCTCGACCTGCAACTTCCATCGACTGTCGGCTCCCTCGATCGCTACATCGAGGTGGTCAACCGCATCCCGCTGCTGTCCCCCGAGCGCGAGCAGGAGCTTGCCCGCCGCTTCCGTGACGACGGCGATCTGGAAGCCGCGCGGGAGCTCGTGCTCGCGCACCTGCGCTTCGTCGTGAAGGTGGCACGCGGCTACGCGGGCTACGGGCTCGCCCAGGGCGATCTGGTGCAGGAAGGCAACATCGGCCTGATGAAGGCGGTCAAGCGTTTCGACCCGGATGTCGGCGTACGCCTGGTCTCGTTCGCGGTGCACTGGATCAAGGCCGAAATCCACGAGTTCATCCTGCGTAACTGGCGCATCGTCAAGGTCGCCACGACCAAGTCGCAACGCAAGCTCTTCTTCAACCTGCGCAGCACGCGCAAGGCGCTCGGCTGGATGGGCCAGGCCGAGGTCGACGCGATGGCCGCCGAACTCGGCGTCGAGGCGCGTGACGTCACCACCATGGAACAGCGTCTGAACGCCCATGACGTGCCGTTCGACGTCAATCCGGCGAGCGAGGAGGAGGCCTACGTGCCGGCAGCCTATCTCGAAGACCAGCGCTTCGAACCGGCGGCCCGCTTCGAGCAGAGCGAGTTCGAAGACCTGCGCATGGAGAAGCTCGGTGAAGCGCTCGATGCGCTCGACGAACGCAGTCGCGACATCGTCGTCAGCCGCTGGCTGACCGAGCCGAAGGCGACCCTGCACGATCTCGCCGATCGCTACGGCGTCTCGGCCGAACGTATCCGCCAGATCGAGAAGAGTGCGTTCGGCAAGATGAAGGACGCCATACCCGGCCTCGAGCTCTGAGCCTCGAACTCTGACCCGGCGCCAGCGCCGGGCGGGTCAATCGCGGGTGCGCCGCACGCGCTCGCGCAGTGATGCCAGGTAGAGCAGCAGGAACAGCGCAAAGTAGTATTCCTGCGGCTCGCTCCAGCGGATCTCGAACGGCAGCGTATCGAGGCCGGCGATGTCCTTGATGCGCTCGGGCAGGCGGATGCCGATGGCGAGCACGGCGGTCGGCAGGCAATCACGCGTCGGCCAGAACCACGACGAGACGACGTTCGGCGACAGGCGTTGACTCGCCTTGCGGCCGACCAGCGTCATCACGATGCCGCCGATCAGCACCCACAGCTCGAGCAGCAGGCGCGGCTTCTGGTCGAGCCAGCTGCTCATGTTGTGCAGGTTGGTTTCCTGCTGATCGTTCAGGCGTGCCACCGACTCCGGGGTCTGCCACCCGAACAGGTGCTGGCCCCATGACAGCTCCTCGCCCGCGAAGTAGACGCAGGCTGCGGTGAGCAGCAGCACCCAGATGAGCAGCTTGCTGAGGCCTTCGCGCAGCAGCTCGCGTGCGAGCAGGGCTCCGCACGCCGCGCCGAGCAGCGAAAGCACCGGCGTCGCGAGTTCGATGAGGCCGAGTTCGCCATCGACCCAAGTGCGATAACCGGCCGGGTCGAACAGGCGCACCGGCAGGATGACGAGCAGTAACAGAGGCGGGAACCACAGCCACTGCCAGCGCGGCAGGACGGCGGCGGAACGCTGGCGCGGCATGGGATTGCTGGGCGACTGTGGGCGTCAGGCCAGGCCGACGAATCCGAGCAGGGCGTTCCAGTAGTGGTCGAGGAAGAAGACGCCGAACAGCAGGGTGAGATAGAGAATCGAGTAACGGAAGGTGCGCATGGCGAGCGCGTCGTCGTGGTCGAACTGCATGCGCACCGCGTAGTAGAGGAAGACCGCGTCGAGTGCGAGCGCGCCGGCAAGATAGACGCCACCGCTCATGAAGGTGGCGAACGGCAGCAGCGTCGCCACGACCAGGATGACCGTGTAGAGCAGAATCTGCTGGCGGGTGTATTGCAGGCCATGCGTGATCGGCAGCATCGGGATCGACGCCTTGGCGTAATCCTCGCGACGGTAGATTGCCAGCGCCCAGAAATGCGGCGGCGTCCAGGCGAAGATGATCAGGAACAACAGCAGCGAGTGCGGATCGACCTGGCCGGTCACCGCGGTCCAGCCGAGCACCGGCGGTGCGGCACCGGCGGCACCGCCGATGACGATGTTCTGCGGCGTGGCGTGCTTGAGGTACATCGTGTAGATGACCGCGTAGCCAATCAGCGAGGCGAAGGTCAGTATTGCCGTCAGGGTGTTGACGAACGCGACCAGCAGGTACATCGACAAGCCACCGATGGCGAGCGCGAAGGCCAGCGCGTGACTGCGATTGAGGCCGCCCTGCGGCAACGGGCGATGACGCGTGCGCGCCATCAGCGCATCGATGCGATGTTCGGCGACATGGTTGATGGCGGCGGCGGAAGCCGCGGCCAGCGCGATACCGAGCGTGGCCGGCACGAACACGGCCAGCGGCACGGTGCCCGGCGTCGCGAGGAACATGCCGATCATCGCGGTAAACACGATCAGGCCGACCACGCGCGGTTTGCACAGCTCCGCGTATTCGCGCCAGTGACCGAGAGAAAGCGATGTCAGGGTGTTCGAGGCCATGGTCGGATCCGCATCAGGCGCGCCGGGTGAATCGGACGAGCGTGACCAGCGTGAGCAGCAGTACGGCGGCGCCACCGTTGTGGGCCACCGCGACGGCCAGGGGCAGGCCGGCGAGGACGTTGGTCACACCCAGCAGGAGCTGGATGGGCAGCGCGGCGAGTATACACCATCCGGTCACGCGAACACGGCGTTCCGGGCGCCGCAACGCGGCGACGGCGGCGGCCCCGACAGCGAGCGTGGCGAGCAGCGCGCCGAGGCGATGGGCGAGATGGATGGCGGTCCGTGCAGGGGTATCGAGGACACCGAACTCGTAGTTCACGCCGAGTCCGCGCCACAGCACGAAGGCCTCGCCGAAATCGGTTTGCGGCCACCAGCGACCGTGGCAGGTGGGAAAGTCGGTGCAGGCAAGCGCGGCGTAGTTCGCACTGGTCCAGCCGCCGAGGAAGATCTGCACGACGAGCGCGGCAAGCGCCAGCGGGGCGAGCCAGCGGAGCGTCCCCGCGGTGCCGGCACTGCCATGCGCGGGCGCTGCCAGGTGCAGCAGGTTCCACCACAGCAAGGCGAGCGTGGCAAGGCCACCGAGCAGGTGCGCCGAGACCACCAGCGGTTTGAGCAGCAGGGTCACCGTCCACATGCCGAGCAGGCCTTGGAACACGACGAGCGGTACGAGCACATAGACGACCGGACTCAGGCGCACACCGCGTCGATCGCGCCAGGCAATCAATGCCAGCACCACGATGCCGAGGCCGAGCCCGCTGGCGAGGTAGCGGTGAATCATCTCGCGCCATGCCTTGCCGGCCTCGAGCGGACGGTAGTTCCACGCCGGGTCTTCGAGATGCACGTCCGGGGCAGTCTCGGGCACGGTCAGCCGGCCGTAGCAACCCGGCCAGTCGGGACAGCCGAGGCCGGCGTCGCTGAGGCGCACGTAGGCGCCGAAGACGATCACGCACAGGGCGAGCGCGGGCAGCAGCCACGCGAGGAGACGGGCGAGCGGTTGCATGGTCGGGGCTACTTGATTTGCGAGGCGCGCAGCAGTCGCTTGAGGTCTTTCTTGATGTCGGCCGGCGCTGATACGTCTGGGAAATACATCATGATCTGGCCGCGCCAGTCGAGGAAGACGATGCCTTCCTCGCGCGACGCGCCGGCACCGGAGGCGGCCGCAACGCCGCGCGCGAGGCGCTCGCGCGCGGCAGCGTCGATGACCACGTGGGTCGCCGCGAGGTTCACCCCGGCGCGGTCGATCAGCGCAGCCACGCGGACGCGCGTGGTGGCTTGGCCAAGCAGGCTCCGAATGGTCTGCAGGTCCTCGATCGCGGCGACGCAGGCGTCCTCGCAGGCACCGGGCGCGTAGTAGACGAGTGCCCACTCGCTCGGCGCGAGCGGCACCGCGCCGAGCGGGGCGAGGGCGTCGTCGGCGTGGATGTCGAGTGGCGGTCGGATGAAGGCGCCATGGTTGACCAGGTGTCCACCGCTCACTGGCGGTTGCACCCGCGCCATCCACCAGGCCACGAGAATGGGCACGACAAAGGCGCTGACCACCAGCAGCAGGGTGATGCGCGACGACAGGCCGCGACGGGTGGGCGGATTGGTTTCAGTCATGATGATGTCTCGCTCTGCGCCAGTTCCAGGCGCCGATACCGGCAAGGACGGCAGCCATGGCGAACCACTGGACGGCGTAGGCGACGTGGCGAGCGGAGCCATCGCCGGGCAGCGACCATTCGACAGCAAGCGCCCCGGGGCCATCGCTGTCGAGGTAGAGAACGCCCGGGAACGGCCGAAACCCGAGCAGCGGCGCGAGGGCTGCCAGGTCGAGGTGCTGCACGCGCAGCACGCGCGGGCCGAGCCATTCGGCATCACCGGCAGCCGCATTGAGCGCGACGCCGGTGACAGGCGGTTCGCCGAGGAAGCCGCGCACCAGGTAGGGATCCTGCGGTGCGGTGAGTTCCGGCACGGCTTCGCGCGAAGAAGGTAACGGCACCCAGCCGCGGTCGACGAGGACGATGTGCCCGCCGGCCGTGGCAAGCGGCGTCAGGACCTCGTAGCCGGCGCGGCCGTGCTGCACGCGGTTGTCGAGGAGCACGTGCAGGTCGCGATAACGGCCGCGCACCTCGGCACGGCGCCAACGGTAGTCATCGGCAGCGAGATCATCGCGCAGATTGTCGAGGTCGACCGGCGGCGCGGCGAGGCGGGTGCTGAACTCGTCATAGCGCTCGCGCTTGCTCTCGGCGCGGTGCAGCTGCCACAGGCCAAGGGTCGCGAGCAACGCGCAGGCAACCGTGAACAGGGTCACGAGCACGACCAGGCGCAGCAAGACGGTTGGTCGCGTGGTCATGAGCAAGGATAATGGGTGCCACGTTCCCCACCGAGCTGGTCGATGGCCGATTCTCCCCTGATCAAAGTGATCGTCATCGCGATATTCGTCATGATCCTGGCGTCTCTCGCGACGGCGGCATTCAACCTGTTCCGGCGCGATCGTCGCCAGGAGAGCACGGCCACGGTCAAGGCGCTGACGGTGCGTGTGGCGCTGTCGTTCGCGCTCGTCATCGTGCTTGGTGTGCTGTACGCGCTCGGCATCATCGAGCCGAACGGCTGAGGGACTCCGGCGCGGGCCGGCGGTGGCCCGCGGGTCCCGGCGAGGATCCGGCGCGGCAAAGGCGCCGGGAGCGGCGCGCGCATTGCGCGCGCGGTCCCCGGCGCCGCTGGCTCAGAGCCAGTAGACGAAGATGAACAGGCCGATCCAGACAACGTCGACGAAGTGCCAGTACCACGCCACCGCTTCGAAGCCGAAGTGGTGCTTCGGCGTGAAATGGCCCTTCATGGAGCGCGCCAGGATGACCGCCAGCATGATGGTACCCATGGTCACGTGGAAACCGTGGAAGCCGGTGAGGAGGAAGAAGGTCGCGCCGTAGATGCCGGAGTTCAGCGTCAGGCCGAGCTCGTGGTAAGCATGACCGTATTCCTGCCCCTGCATGAAGACGAAGATGGCGCCGAGCGCAACGGTCGCAGCGAGGCCGAGGATGAGCTGCTGACGGTTGTTCTTCTTCAGGCCCCAGTGCGCCCAGGTCACGGTACCGCCCGAAGTCAGCAGGATCAGCGTGTTCCAGAACGGTACGCCCCACGCGCCGATGGTTTCCTGGAACTCGGCGAAACCGTGGGTCGATGGCGGTTGCAGCAACGGCCAGGAGGCGACGAAATCGGGCCACAGGAAGTAGTTGGTCGCGGCGCCGGAGCCCTCGCCGCCGAGCCACGGCACCGAGTACATGCGAACGTAGTACAGGGCACCGAAGAACGCCGCGAAGAACATCACTTCGGAGAAGATGAACCACGCCATGCCCATGCGGAAGCTGACGTCGACCTGTTCGCTGTAGATGCCGCCCTCGCTTTCGCTGATGACGTTGCCGAACCAGCCGAACAACATGAAGACGAAGATCAGGAAACCGACCGAGAGGATGGCCGGGCCGAGGCCGCTGTCGTTCAGCGTCAGCGCGCCGCCGACGAACATCAGGAAGATCGACAGCGATGCCGTGAACGGCCATTGGCTCGATTCGGGTACGTAGTAGTCTGAATGTGCTTCAGCCATGACTCTCTATCTCTGCTTGGCGATGGTGGTTGATCGGATGGTTCAGGAGCGCGGCTCGTCGTCACTGCCCCTGGCCGAGGTGTTGAGCGATTCGAAGAAGGTGTAGCCGAGGGTCAGCACCGTGACGTGCTCGGGTATCTTCGGGTCGACCACGAAACGCACCGGCATCGAACGCGTTTCGCCGGCGTCGAGAGACTGCTGCGTGAAGCAGAAGCACTCGGTCTTGCTGAAGTAGCGCGCGGCCGAGTTGGGCGACACACTCGGCACGGCATTGCCGGTGATCGGCCATTGCGCCTGGTTGCTGGCCTCGAAGTAGGCAAGGTTTTCGGCGCCCGGATGGACCTGCATCTTGGCCACCACCGGGCGGAACTCCCACGGCATGTCGGCGCTCACGTTGGTGACGAACTCCACCGTGACGAGACGCGATTCGTCGACTTCGAGCACCTCGGCCTCGCTGGTCGACAGCCGGCCGGTCTTGCCATTGAGGCCGGTCACTTCGCAGAAGACGTCGTAGAGCGGTACCAGCGCGTAGCCGAAACCGAACATGACGCAGGTGGCGAGGAGAAGCTTCGTGACCATGCGCCGGTTGGCCGCACGCTGTTCGGTGCTGCTCATCTCACTGCATCCTCGAGACGATGGCCCAGGCGTAGATCGCCACCACGATGGCCGCGAGGACCAGCGCCATGCGCACGGCTGCGCGGCGCTGGGTCTTGCGATCGGGGGCGGGTTCCCGGGCCATGCGAATTCACGCGGGCTGCCGCCTCAGCGCATGCCACCTTCGATGGTGGACGGCTCCGGCGGCACGTTGAAGCTGTGGTAGGGCGGCGGCGAGGGCAAGGTCCACTCGAGGCCGTGCGCGCCGTCCCACACCTGTGCAGTCGCCTTCTCGCCGCCCTTCACGCACTTCACGATGACGATCACGAAGAGGATCTGGGAGATACCGAAGACGAAGCCACCGATGCTCGACATCATGTTGAAGTCGGTGAACTGCACGGCGTAGTCCGGGATGCGTCGCGGCATGCCGGCCAGGCCGAGGAAGTGCTGCGGGAAGAACAGCACGTTGACCGAGATGGTCGACAGCCAGAAGTGCCACTTGCCGAGCGTCTCGTCGTACATGTGGCCGGTCCACTTGGGCAGCCAGAAGTAGGTTGCGGCGATCAGCGAGAACACCGCGCCGGTGACCAGCACGTAATGGAAGTGGGCAACCACGAAGTAAGTGTCGTGGTACTGGAAGTCGACCGGGGTGACGCCGAGCATGAGGCCGGAGAAGCCGCCGATGGTGAACAGCACGATGAAGGCGAGCGCGAACAGCATCGGCACTTCGAAGGTCATCGAGCTCTGCCACATGGTGGCGACCCAGTTGAACACCTTCACGCCGGTCGGCACCGCGATGAGCACGGTCGTATACATGAAGAAGAGCTCACCGGCGAGCGGCATGCCGACGGTGAACATGTGATGCGCCCACACGATGAAGGACAGGAAGGCGATCGCGGCGCTCGCGTAGACCATCGAGCTGTAGCCGAACAGCGGCTTGCGCGCGAAGGTCGGCACGATGGCGGAGACGATGCCGAAAGCCGGCAGGATGAGGATGTACACCTCGGGATGCCCGAAGAACCAGAAGATGTGCTGGAACATGACCGGGTCGCCACCGCCGGCGGCGGAGAAGAACGCGGTGCCGAAGAACTTGTCCGTCAGCAGCATGGTGACGGCGCCGGCGAGTACCGGGATCGAGGCGATGAGCAGGAAGGCGGTGATGATCCAGGTCCACACGAACAGTGGCAGCTTCATCAGCGTCATGCCCGGTGCGCGCATGTTGAACACGGTGACGATGACGTTGATGGCACCGGCGATGGACGAAGCGCCCATGAAGTGCACGGCGAAGATGAGGAACGGGAAGGCGGCGCCGGTCTGCAGGACGAGCGGCGGGTACATCGTCCAGCCACCGGCCGGCGAGCCGCCGGGCATGAAGAGCGTCGACAGCAGCAGTGTGAACGCGAACGGCAGGATCCAGAAGCTCCAGTTGTTGAGGCGCGGCAGGGCCATGTCCGGCGCGCCGATCATCATCGGGATCATCCAGTTGGCGAAGCCGGTCCAGGCCGGCATCACGGCGCCGAAGATCATGACCAGCGCATGCATGGTCGTCATCGAGTTGAAGAACTGCGGCTCGACGAACTGCAATCCCGGCTGGAACAGTTCGAGGCGGATGATCATCGCCATCGCACCGCCGATGAAGAACATCAGCAGGGCGAACACCAGGTACATCGTGCCGATGTCCTTGTGGTTGGTGGTGGTCAGCCAGCGCGTGATACCGCTCGGGTGGTGACCGTGATGATCGTCGTGGTGGGTGGCTGCCTCACTCATGATGGATCCTCTGTGAGCTTGATCGATAGCGGAAACGGTAAGGGTGCGTCGGAGGAAGCGCTGGTGGCTACTCGGCGTCGTTACGCGCGGCGAGCAGCGGCGCATTCGCGGCCGGCGTGCGGGCCGCCTGCTGCGTGGCGCCCTTCATCTTCTCGAGCCACGCCTGGTACTCGGCCTCCGGCAGGGCTTCGACGACCACCGGCATGAAGCCATGGTCCTTGCCGCACAGCTCCGCGCACTGGCCGCGGTAGATGCCGGGCTCCTCGATGCGTGCCCACGATTCGTTGATGAAGCCCGGAATGGCGTCGCGCTTCCAGCCGAGTGCCGGCACCCACCAGGCGTGGATGACGTCACCCGCGGTGGTGAGGAAGCGAATCTTCTTGTTGACCGGGACCACGAGGTGGTTGTCGACATTCAGCAGGTAGTTGTCGACGCTCTCGGGGGCGATGCCGGAACCGATCTGGCGGGCGCGGTTGGAGTCCGCGTCGATGGTCGAGAAGAAGCCGATGCCGTCATCGACGTACTGGTAGTGCCATTTCCATTGGTAGCCGGTGACCTTGATGGTCATGTCGGCGCCGGAGACGTCCTCCATCATGATCAGCGCCTTGGTCGCGGGCACCGCGATGCCGACCAGGATGATGAAGGGGATGAGGGTCCACAGGACCTCGACCTTGGTGCTCTCGTGCCATTGCGCGGCCTTGGCACCCTGGGACTTGCGGAACTTGAGCACCGAGTAGCCCATCAGGCCGAAGACGACCACGCCGATGATGACGCAGATCCACAGGATCAGCATGTGCAGGTCGTAAACCGTGCGGCTGAACGGCGTCACGCCCTCGGTCAGGTTGAGGCCCCAGTCGGCGTGGCTCGCGGTGGGCAGGCCCAGCAGGAGGCTGAACGGAGCGAAGGACTTCACGAGTCGGTCGGAGGTGGAAAACTTCATGCTTCTGGCTCTTCTGGTACCGTCGCGCGAGGGCACGAACAGTGTGGCTGCACTTTCGGGTTTCAGGCGTCTTGGCATTGTGCTGGGGGCATGGCGGCGCGCTGCGGGTGGCCCTGGGTGGACACGCCGGTGTGCCGTTGCCGCTGCCGGGTAGCGTACCGCGGCCGCTCAGCCCCATTAGTCTAACGGTTTTTGCTCAAGGCGTTAATCAGCGTACGTGCGAACGATTCTCGCTCGCCATCGGTCAGAAATCGGCCCAGCTCGAGCTGCTGGCCGTGGGCGCGCAACACCAGGCGGCGCGGGTGCAAACGGCTGCCCGCGGGCTCGAGGGCGACACGCACCCAGAACCGGTTGAACTCGATACGCTCCTCGAGCCGACGCAGGCCGCGCTCGATGACCAGCAGGTCGCCATCGAGCCGGATCACCTCGCGGCGTTCGCCCTCGCGCAGCACGACGTAGAAGGCGGCCGTCACGGCGAGCGCCTCGAGCCCGGAAAAGGGCAGCACCAGCGGCATGCCGAGGGCGAAGAAGAAACCGCCGATGGCGGCGCTGACCGCGGCCACGAGCAGAAGGAAGCGCTTGGCCTGGGGCCAGGTCATCGAGCGTGTCGGACTCAGCACCCAGGTCGGGGTCGCGGCATCGCCTTCGGCCAGGGTCTGTACCATGGTCTGGATCAAGGGTTGGCGGTGGCGAGTAGGTGGTCGGCGACGCGCTCGGCCCCGTGCGCGAGACTGGCCGGGTCGTTCCAATCTATCACGGCGAGACACGGGGCCGGCAGGTGGCGTTCGAGCGTTGCAAGGACCGCTGTCCGCGCTGGCATGGCCGGTTCGACGACGTTGGCGACGTAGCCGGCGAAAGGCAGGCCGCTGGCAGCGATGGCGCGCGCCGTCAGCAGGCCATGATTGATGCAGCCGAGGCGGACGCCGACCACGAGCAGTACCGGCAGGGCGAGGTGCGCGGCGAGGTCGGCAACGAGAAAATCGTCACTGATCGGAACCAGCCAGCCGCCCACACCTTCGACGATGACGACGTCGGCCTGCGCACGGCAACGCCGGTAGGCCGCGTCGATGACGCCCGGTTCGATTGCGCGCCCGGCGGCCGCCGCGGCGATATGCGGCGAGGCTGGCAGCTCGAACAGGTAAGGATTGACGTCGGTCGCGGGCGCGCTGACGTTGGCGGCGGCGACGAGTGCCGCGACATCGTCGTTGTGCCATGCATTGCCGCGCCACTCTGCGCCGCTCGCGACGGGCTTCATGCCGATTGCGCGCAAGCCACGTCGCGCGCAGGCAGCCACGAGTGCTGCGCTGACGTGGGTCTTGCCGCTGCCGGTGTCGGTACCGGTGACGAAGACGGTCATCGCCGTCGCAGCTCGCGCAACGGGAAGACCTGTTCGGTCGGTCCCTTGGGCCGGCGTGGTGCCACCGCCCAGGCATGACCGTAGACGACCTCGTAGGTGGCGGGCAGCACGCCATCGAGTCGGAAGCGCTCGTAGGCCGCGATCAGCGCGGCGAGGCGTCCGCGGGCGAGCATTCCGCGTTCGCGCGTCGCCTGCGCATTGGTCGCGCCGATACCCTTGAGATCGCGCAGCAGGGTCATCACGTCGTCGTACTCCATGGTGATGTGCTCGGCTTCCATGACCGGGTCGGCGAAACCGGCGACGCCGAGCACGTCGCCGATGATGTGCATGTCGATGAAGCGGTTCACCCGCGGTGCACCGTCGACTGCGGCATTGGCTGCACGTAGTTCCTGGAGCGTATCCGGGCCGAGCGTGGAGAACAGGAACAGGCCCCCTTCGGTCAGGCACCGGCGCGCTCCCTCGAATACCGCGGGCAAGTCCTCGCACCATTGCAGCGACAGGCTCGAGACGATCAGGTCGAAGCTGTCCGTGGCGAACGGCAGGCGTTCGGCATCGGCACAGACGAACTGCTGACGCGAGAACCAGCGGCGCTCGTGCGTGCGGGAGGTACGCAGCATCGCGGCGGCGAGATCACATTGCACCACCGTGGCCTTGCGGTATCGCGCCGCGAGTGCGCGCGCGCAGCGACCGGTGCCCGCGCCGAGATCGAGCACACGGGTCGGTTTGACGGTGGTGTAATCGAGCCGTTCGAGCAAGCGTGATGCCACTTCCCGTTGCAACACGTCGTGGGCATCGTAGCTTTGCGCGGCGCGCTCGAAGGCTTGCGCGATGCTGCGCTTGTCGAGTTCGCGCGATTCAGTCATGGCGGACCATGGCCGCCGCGCCGGCTTGCTGGTTGGTGGCGGCGAGTGCATCGGCGAGCGCCGAAGCGAGGGCATCGAGGTCGGCGGCGTCGTGTGCCGCGGTGATCACGATACGCAGCCGCGCGGTACCACGCGGCACGGTCGGCGGGCGGATGGCACGGACGTAGAAGCCGGCCGCGTAGAGCCTGGCGGCAATCGCCAGCGCGCGTTCGTCGTCGCCAAGCATGAGCGGTTGGATTGGCGTCGCGCTCGGCGCGAGCGGGAGGTCGTGAGCCGCTGCCGCGGCGCGAAAGCGCGCGATGTTGGCGTGCAGGCGCCGCCGCGGCGCGGGGTCGGCAACGAGCAGCTCGAGCGCGGCGAGCGTGGCCGCGGCACACACTGCCGGCAGTGCGGTGTCGTAGACGTAGGTGCGGGCGCGTTGCACGAGGTAGTCGATGAGCGTGGCGTTGCCGAGCACCGCCGCGCCGGCGCTGCCGAGGGCCTTGCCGAACGTGACCATGACGAGCTGGTCTGCGGGTGCTGCGTCGCCGCCGCCGGCGCGGGCGCGCGCACCGGCGAAACCGTCGGCGCCGAGCACGCCGAAACCGTGCGCGTCGTCGACGTAGAGCAGCGCGCCCGCGCCGGCGGCGAGGCCGGCGAGCTCGTCCAGCGGTGCGACGTCGCCGTCCATGCTGAACACCGATTCGGTGACGAGCACTGCCTGGGCATCGCCGCGCGCATCGAGGGCACGCCTGGCGGCTGCGACGTCACCATGCGGATAACGTCGATGGCGGGCGCCACTGGCCAGTACACCGTCGATGAGCGAGGCATGGTTGAGACGATCGTGGACAGTGAAGTCGTCGCGTGCGATCAGCGCGGGCAGGCAGCCGGTGTTGGCAAGGTAGCCGGAGGAGAACAACAGTGCGTCCTCGTGCCCGGTCAGCTGCGCAAGCGCGCGTTCGAGTTCGGCGTGGACGCTCGAACGCCCGGAGAGCAGTGCCGCTGCGCCGCTGCCGAAACCCTCGCGCGGCAGCGCATCGCGCACGCACGCGAGGATGTGCGGGTCGGCGGCAAGACCGAGGTAGTCATTGCTGGTGAAGTTGCGCAGACGGCGCGAACCGTGGGCGATGGTCGCACCCTGCGCGCCATCGCGAACATCGCGACGGCGCCGCAGGTGCGCGGCATCGAGGGCTGCGAGCGCGGCGGCGGCGCGCTGTCGGATGATGCTGGCCAAGCGGGCGGCCGGCCGGCAATCAGCCGTGCGCGGCGGGAGTCGCGTGGATGCCGAGCCGATCGAACAACGCCTGGTCGGCCTGCACCGCCGGGTTGGCAGTCGTCAGCAGCTGGTCACCATAGAACATCGAATTGGCGCCAGCGAAGAAGCAGAGCGCCTGCAGTTCGTCGGTCATGCCGGTGCGGCCGGCCGACAGGCGCACGTGGGAAGCCGGCATGAGGATGCGCGCGCAGGCGATGGTGCGCACGAAATCGATCGGATGCACCGGCGCGGCGTCGGCCAGCGGGGTGCCCTCGACGCGCACGAGCAGGTTGATGGGAACCGACTCCGGGTGCTGCGGCAGGTTGGCGAGGGTGCGCAGCAAGCCGGCGCGGTCGCCGACCGACTCGCCGAGGCCGACGATGCCACCACAGCAGACGTGGATGCCGGCATCGCGCACGTGCTGCAGGGTATCGAGACGATCCTGGTAGGTGCGCGTCGAGATGATGTCGCCGTAGAACTCGGGCGAGGTGTCGAGATTGTGGTTGTAGTAATCGAGCCCGGCATCGCGCAGGCGCTGCGCCTGCGGGGCGCTCAGCATGCCGAGGGTAACGCAGGATTCCATGCCGAGGTCACGCACTGCTTCGACCAGCGGGATGACCTTGTCGAGGTCACGATCCTTCGGCGAACGCCACGCAGCGCCCATGCAGAAGCGCGTCGCGCCGGCTGCCTTGGCGGCGCGCGCGGCGGTAAGGACCGCATCGACGTCGAGGACGGCGGCGGCGTCGACGTCGGTATCGAAACGCGCGCTCTGCGGGCAGTAGGCACAGTCCTCCGGGCAACCGCCGGTCTTGATGTTGAGCAGGGTGCTGAGCTGCACGGCGTTGGGATCGAAATGCGCGCGGTGGACCGCGTGGGCGCGGAACAGCAGGTCATTGAAGGGCTGGGTCAGCAGCGCTTCGACTTCCTCCGCACGCCAATCGTGGCGCAGGTCATCGGCCCGGTCCGGTGCAGTGGCGGGCGCGATGGTCGCTGAGGTGGCTTCGGCGGTGGTGGCGTGCATGGTGGGATTCCCGCTAGGCTGTGGGTGGAGGAAAGGCCGCGTGGCCCGGGCAGGATGCATTATCGCGGGCACGGAAGGCCCGTCAACTTTTTCGGTCGACAAGGATGTGTACGGGAGACCTGGCGTGGCGCTGCGTATTGTGCGGGACGCGTTGCGGACGCAGCGGCGTGTGCGCGCCGTGCCAGGGTGACCTGCCGCGTTCCGCCGCGGGCGCAGCCAGGCTTTCGGGCACCGCCATCAATGACGTGTTCGTGCCCTTCGCCTACGCGTTCCCGCTCGATCAGATCGTGCTCCGCTTCAAGTTCCATCGTGATCTGGCCGCGGGAAATGCACTCTCGGCAGTATTGAGAGACGAAGTGTGTAACTACTTACATCGTCTTCCCATCGGCCGCGATACACGTGTGGTGCCGGTACCCCTGGGGCGCTGGCGCTACCTCGCGCGTGGTTTCAACCAGGCTGCGGTGCTTGCTGCCGCGGTCGCCGGCAGCCTGGGTGCACCGCTCGACGTCGCTTGTGTGCGACGCCTGCGCACGCAGGGCCACCAGTCGCGCCTGGGCGGCGCCGCACGCCGGCGCAACCTGCGCGGTGCCTTCACGGCGATGACGCGGCTCGATGGTCTCGACATCGTCATCGTCGACGACGTCGTCACAACCGGGGCAACCGCCCTGGAACTCGCGCGAGCCCTGCGGCGCGCCGGGGCTGCGACGGTGATGCTGGTTGCGCTCGCGGTGAGCGACCGGCCCTGAGCCGGCCGGCGCGCCGCCGTCAGGTATCGAGGTTGGTCACCGTACGGGCGTAACGTTCGATGAACTCGCGGCGTGGTTCGACCTGGTCACCCATCAGCACGGAGAAGATCTGATCGGCCGCCACGGCATCCTCGATGCGTACCTGCACGAGGTTGCGCGTCTCGGCATTCATCGTCGTCTCCCACAGCTGATCGGGGTTCATTTCGCCGAGACCCTTGTAGCGCTGCACATAAGTACCGCGACGGACCTGGTCGAGCAGCGTCGCGAACACTTCGCCGAGTGAGCTGACAGGAATCTCTGCGTCCCCGCGCAGAATGCGTGAGCCGGCTGCCAGCGGATCGGTGAACAGGTGGCCGAGGCGGCTCAGGTGGCGATACTCGGAGCTGACGAAGAAGTCGCGATCGAGGTTGTCAGTGACGAGCGTGCCGCTGCTCGTGAAGCGTGTCTCGACGTTCCAGCGGTCCGGGCTCACGTACTGGTAGTCGACACCCAGCACGGCGCGCGCACCCAGCGTCGCTTCGAGCGCAGCCCGGTAATCGCGGGTCCAGGCGGCCAGCGTCTCCTCGGCGACGAGCCCTTCATGATTCAGTTCCGGGGCGTGCTTCAGCGCGTCCAGGATCTGGGCCGGATGACGCGCCTCGAGGCGCTTCTGAATCTGTTGCAGTAGTAAGTACTCACGGCCGAGCTCCTTGAGACGCGCTTCGTCGAGACGGCTATCGACCAGGTCGACTTCGCGATCGCTGATCGCGCTCTCGAGGAAATAGGCGCCGAGTTCGCCGTCGTCCTTGAGGTAGCGTTCGTGCTTGCCCTTCTTCACCTTGTATAACGGCGGCTGGGCAATGAAGACGTGGCCGCGCTCGATCAGTTCCGGCATCTGCCGGTAGAAGAACGTCAACAGCAAGGTGCGGATGTGAGAGCCGTCGACGTCGGCGTCGGTCATGATGATGATGCGGTGGTAGCGGAGCCCTTCCGGGTCGTATTCCTCGTTACCTATTCCACACCCGAGCGCAGTGATCAGAGCCCCCACCTCGGTGGACGACAGCATCTTGTCGAAGCGCGCCTTCTCGACATTCAGAATCTTGCCCTTGAGCGGCAGAATAGCCTGGTTGCGACGGTCCCTCCCCTGCTTGGCAGAGCCGCCGGCGGAAACACCCTCGACGATGAACAATTCAGAGCGCGACGGGTCGCGCTCCTGGCAATCGGCGAGCTTGCCCGGTAAGCCGGCGACATCGAGCGCGGTTTTGCGACGCGTCAGCTCGCGCGCCTTACGGGCGGCTTCGCGCGCCCGTGCCGCCTCGATGATCTTGCCCATGATGCCGCGAGCATCCTGGGGATGTTCGAGCAGGAACGTGTTGAGGTTGTCAGCGACGACCGCCTCCACCACGCCCTTTACCTCACTGGAGACCAGCTTGTCCTTGGTCTGCGAAGAAAACTTGGGATCCGGCACTTTCACCGACAGTACTGCAGTCAGGCCTTCGCGAACGTCTTCGCCAGCCACGGAGACCTTGTGCTTGATGGCCAGGCCTTCGCGCTCGATGTACTGGTTGAGCGTACGCGTCAGGGCCGCGCGCAGACCCGCCAGGTGCGTGCCGCCGTCACGCTGCGGAATGTTGTTGGTGAAGCAGAAGATGTTCTCCTGGTAGGAGTCGTTCCACTGCAGGGCCATTTCGACGCCGATGGAATCCTTTTCAGAAGACATATGGATGACTGCCGGGTGCAGCGGTGTCTTCGATTTGTTCAGGTGCTCGACGAATGCGGCGATACCGCCCTGGTACTCGAAGTGATCGGTCTTGTTGGTGCGCTCGTCGACCAGTTCGATGCGCAGGCCGGAGTTGAGGAAGGACAACTCGCGCAGGCGCTTTGCCAGCACGTCATAGTGAAACTCGATGTTGGTGAAAATGCCGGTGCTGGGCAGGAAGCGAATCTCGGTGCCGGTGGAATCGGTATCGCCAACGGATTCGAGCGGACCGGTCGGGTCACCATTGGCGTATTCCTGGCGCCACAATTTGCCATCGCGACGAATCAGCAGCAGCAACTCGGCTGACAGCGCATTCACCACGGAGACACCGACGCCGTGCAGGCCGCCGGAAACCTTGTAGGAGTTGTCGTCGAACTTACCGCCGGCATGCAGGGTAGTCATGATGACCTCGGCAGCGGAACGCTGCTCCTCCTCGTGCAGGTCGACGGGAATGCCGCGCCCGTCATCGGTGACTGTCACCGAATTGTCGGCATGCAGGCGGACTTCGATGCGGGAGCAGTGCCCGGCGAGTGCTTCATCCACACAGTTATCCACCACTTCGAAAACCATGTGGTGGAGGCCCGTCCCGTCGTCCGTGTCACCGATGTACATCCCCGGGCGCTTGCGCACGGCGTCGAGGCCTTTGAGGACCTTGATGTTCTTTGAATCGTAAGTCATTAGTTTCTCCGGACTCAGGCAGGAGGGGCGCACCGATGGTGTTCCACGTGGAACACATCGTCAGTCTGTTCGGTGACAGCGGGGAGGTCCGACGGCCGAATGGCGGTAAAGATGGATTGACCGCCCAAGGCCGTAATGATGTCCACAGCCTGGCGGCACATCTTATCATCTAGCTCGGCATGCAGATCATCGACAAGGAACACCGGTATATGGCCGGTCTCCTGCGTGATGAATCGGCCGAGCCCACTGTAGAGGGTCGCTACCAGGAGTTTGCCCTGGCCGCGCGACAAGCGACGGGCGACACCCCGCCCTTCCGAGCGTATCGCCAGGTCGGCCCGGTGAATACCGAGCGTCGTGTAGCCGATCTGCCTATCGCGATCGAGGGAATCTTCGAGCTGGGCCAGGTAGCCCGTCTCTCGGTCCCAACCGGGGCTGTAACGTATGCTGAGCTCGCCCAGTACGGTGTTGAGACTGCTTTGCGCGAGCGCAGACGCCATTGCAGCAATGACTGCCTGCCTGCGCCGATCGATGTGGCCGCCGCTATCTGCGAGCCGCTCGTTCCAGAAACCGATGTCGCGACGGTTTGCTCCGCGTCGCAAGAGTTCGTTACGTTGACGCAAGGCCTGCCGATAGTCTTTCCACCACGCGACGTAATCCTGTTCCACGTGGAACATCGTCCGGTCAATCAGCGCCCGACGGTTATTCGGGCTCTCGGTGAGCATATCCGCTGCCTTCGAGGTCATGACCAGGGTTGGGACCGCTCGCGCCAGTTCCGACGCCGCCCGCACCGTCTCTCCGTCCACGCGGATCTGGGTATCGCCCCTCAGCTTGCGTACTTGTACAGTGAACGAATGGCCGCTCACCCGGTAGCGCATTCGCGCCCGTACTGAAAGCCCTGTCGAACCGGTACGCACGATGTCCGTCAGCGCATTCGACTGAAACGAGCGCCCGAGGCTCGCCACGGCGAATCCCTCGAGCAGGCTGGTCTTACCGCTGCCGTTTCCGCCGCAGACCAGGTTCACGCCCGGCGTCGGAGCGTATTCGGTCAGCTCGAGGCAGCGGAGATTCGCAATGGAAAGCGCTTCGAACTGCATCGTGCACCTTGACGCACCGGCGCCCGGTGAATGGCGCCGGTTGCCGGCAGCCGCCTACAGGCGCATGGGCATGACGACGTAGCGCGAGCTGGCATCCTCGGGCATGCGCATGAGACAACTGCTGTTGGCATCGATGAGATCGATGCGTACCGCCTCGCTCCGCATCACACCCAGCACGTCCAGGAGATAGGACACATTGAAGCCGACCTCCATTGCGTCGCCGGCGTAGGTCACTTCGATTTCTTCCTGGGCCTCTTCCTGTTCCGGATTGTGCGCCACGGCGGTGAGCAAATCCTTGTTGAGAATGAGGCGAATACCGCGGAACTTCTCGTTCGAAAGAATCGACGCGCGGCTGAGTCCCGCGCGCAACAGTTCGCGATCGGCAATAACGGAGTTCGGACTCTCGGGCGGGATTACCCGTTCGTAGTCGGGGAAACGCCCATCAACCAGCTTGGTCGTCAGTGACTGGTCGCCCCCCGAGACCCTGAGATGGTTCTCGCCAATCGACACCCGGACGGTTTCCCCTGCCCCGTTCAGTAGCCGCGCAATCTCCATCACGCCCTTGCGCGGCACGATCAGCTGCCGCAGGCCGTCGACGTCGAGTTCGATCGTCTTCTCGGTGAGGGCCAGGCGGTGTCCATCCGTCGCCACCGCCCGCAAACGGTTGTTGTCCATCTCGAAGAGCAGGCCGTTCAAGTAGTACCGCACGTCCTGGTGGGCCATCGCGAAGTGTGTGCTCTCGATGAGATCAACGAGCATCTCCCGCGGAAGCTCGAACTCGAGCCCGACCTCGAAGCTGCCGATCGACGGAAACTCGTCCGCCTTCATGCTGGCGAGCGAGAACCGGCTGCGACCGGAAGCGATGCGCGCTTTCCCCGCGCCTGCTTCGATGGCGAGTTCGGCTTCAGCCGGCAGCGCGCGGCAGATGTCGAGCAGCTTGCGCGCGGGCAGCGCAATGGCGCCCTCGGCACCGGCTTGATGTTCGATATTGCAGACGAGTTCGACCTCCATGTCGGTTGCCGTCACCGTGATGTGCGAGCCCTCGGCCTGAAAAAGCACATTGCTCAAGATGGGCAGGGTCTGCCTGCGTTCGACCACGTTGTTCGCTGCCTGCAGCACCGGCAGTAACATTTCTCTTGAAATCTTGATCTTCATGCTGTGTCTGCTATTAGCTGGTCGAATTCCGAGGACAACTCGTTTTTTGCTTTATTATCAATTGGCTGCAGACGCCCTAACGCGGTCCGTTTGCGGGATCAGTCTGTGGATAAGCTGCGGACCGATTGTCCCCAGATCACGCCTGATTTTTTATCCACAGGTCGTTCCTGAATCTGTCCTCAGGTTGTGAGTATCCTTTCCAGGTTGGCGTAGTCTTCCTGGATCCGCGCATCGCTGGCCTTGAGTTCGGCCACTTTGCGACAGGCGTGGATGACCGTTGTATGGTCGCGCCCACCGAACGCATCACCGATCTCGGGCAGGCTGTGATTGGTCAACTCCTTGGACAAGGCCATCGCCACCTGGCGCGGGCGCGCGACCGAGCGTGTCCGTCGCTTCGACAGCAGGTCGGCGACGCGGATCTTGTAATACTCCGCGACCGTCTTCTGGATGTTGTCCATCGTGATGAGGCGATCCTGCAGCGCAAGCAGGTCACGGAGTGCTTCCTTGGCGAACTCGAGCGTGATCGGCTGCCCAGTGAAGTGAGCATTCGCTACCACGCGATGCAGCGCGCCCTCGAGTTCCCGAATATTGGAGCGGAAACGCTTGCCGATGAAGAAACCGACTTCGTCAGGCAGCTTGATGCCCGCCTGCTGGGCCTTGCGCATGAGGATGGCGACACGTGTCTCGAGCTCGGCCGGCTCGATGGCCACGGTGAGGCCCCAGCCGAAGCGCGACTTGAGTCGTTCCTCGACCCCGGAGACCTCCTTCGGATAGCGGTCGCAGGTCAGCACGATCTGCTGCTGACCTTCTAGCAAGGCATTGAAAGTATGAAAGAATTCTTCCTGCGAGCGTTCCTTGCCGGCGAAGAACTGGATATCGTCGATGAGCAGCGCATCGACCGAACGGTAGAAGCGTTTGAAATCATTGATGGCGTTGTGCTGCAACGCCTTGACCATGTCGGCGACGAATCGCTCCGAGTGCAGGTAGACCACGCGCGCGCCGCTGCGCTGGCTCATGATCATGTTGCCGACTGCCTGCATCAGGTGGGTCTTGCCGAGGCCGACGCCGCCGCAGATGAACAGCGGGTTGTAGCCCTTGCCGGGATTGCCGGCGACCTGCAACGAGGCCGCCCGCGCGAGCTGGTTCGATTTACCCTCGACGAAGGTGTCGAAAGTGAAATCGGCTTTCAGTCCCGAACTCCGCTTGGCGTCCGGTTCGTTGTTCCGCACCGCCGCCACGCTCGTGGCGGTGTTGGTGGGGCGGGTCTCCGGCGGTACGTCGGCAGGCGCGGCGGGTCGCGGTGCGCTGCCCACGCTGACGCGCAGCGCGAGCCCGCGTTCGGGCGCCACCTCGGTCAGGATGCCGCCGATGCGCTCGCAGTACTTGTCGCGAATCCAGTCGAGCACGAAACGGTTCGGGGCGAGGATCTCGAGTTCGGCGTCACCCTCGACCGCCTGCAGTGGGCGAATCCAGGTGTTGAACTGCTGCGGCGACAACTCTCGCTCGAGCTTGCGCAGGCATTGTTGCCAGATCGAGTCCTGCACCGTTCGCTGCCGCCTTGCTCCGTGTCCCGTGATTCTGTACCCGCGGCGAGTGTATACGCCTTGACCCAACTTATCCACACGCCACCTGGACCTTGATTACCAAGCTGAATATATTGATCTTTTTACTTTCCCGGCCTACTATCGCGCCCCCTTGCGGGCGCGTCCGTCGACGCGCCTCCAGGCACTCCCGATCACCACCGAGACTGGGCTCAGCATGAAACACACTTTCCAGCCGGGGCGCCTCAAGCGCGTCCGCAAGCACGGCTTCCGCGCGCGCATGAAGACGCGCGGCGGCCGCAAGATCATCAAGGCGCGCCGCGCCCGCGGGCGTGCAAGGCTCGCGGCCGACTGAGCCTGCCGAGGACGCCACGCACGCCGGCCACTGCTTCACGCGTGCGCAACGCATCCTGCGCACGGGTGAGTTCGAGCGGACGCTGCGTGGCGGGCGGCGCCTCCACCACCGTCTCTGTGCTCTACATCACCGCGTGAACACTTGCGGTCATGCCCGCCTGGGCATCGCCGTGGGCCGACGCGTTTCACCCAGTGCCGTGAAGCGCAATACGATCAAGCGAATCGTGCGCGAGTGTTTCCGCCAGGTCAGCAGCGAGCTTCCGCCGCTCGATATCATCGTCGTCGCGCGAGCACCCGCTGCGACGGTGACGCGGAGCACACTGCGCGCTGAAATCCGCGCCGCATTCGAACAACTCTCCACCCGCGTCGCCCACCGTGACGGCGCGCAGCAGCCGCCAGGATCCTCGTAGAAGACAATGGAAAACGTGCGCTTGATGCTGGTCGTCGCCCTGGCGTTCCTGGGCCTGATGCTCTGGGAAGCCTGGCAGACCGATTACGCACCGCGCCCGCAGCCGAGCGTGGAACAGCCGGTCAGCGAGGCGCCGGCTCCAGCCGCCGGCGCGGAGACGCCGCCGACGCCGGCGACGAACCTGCCCGCGGTACCGGCCACCGCACCTTCACCCACGGCCGCGACCGGCGATATCACTGCGCGGACTGTCGATATCGAAACCGATCTCTTCGCTGTCACCCTGTCGACGGCGGGTGCGACCATGCAGCGCGCCGCCTTGCGTGCGTATCCGGTCGATCCGGAGGCGCCCGATGTCCCCGTCGAACTGCTCGGCCTCGATCCACCCAAGGTCTACGTCTACCAGGGTGGCCTCGCCGGGGACCCGGCGTTGCCGACGCATCATGCGGTGTATTCGAGTGATGCCGAAAGTTACCGTCTTGCCGACGGTGCGGACGAGCTCGTCGTACCGCTGACCTGGCGCGGCGACAACGGTCTCGTCGTCGAAAAGCGTTTCCGTTTCCGTCGCGGCAGCTACGAGGTCACCGTCGAGTACGTGGTGACCAACGGCAGCGGCGAACCGCTGCGCGTTCACCATTACGAACAGCTCAAGCGCAACGAAGTCTCGTCGCGCCAGGGCATGGTGTACACCTTCACCGGCGCAGTGCTCTCCACGCCCGAGAAGCGTTACGAGAAGTTCGACCTCGGCGACCTCGAGGATGCACCGATCAAGGTCGACGCCAGCGACGCCTGGATCGGCGTCATGCAGCACTACTTCGTGTCAGCGCTGATTCCGCCACCGGGTACCGCGGTGTCCTTCTATTCCAAGGTGCTCGAAGAGGAGCGCTACCTGGTCGGTTTCCTCAGCCCGGCGACCAGTATCGCCGCCGGCGACAGCGGCACGCTGACCAGCACCGTCTACATTGGTCCGAAACGCCACGACATCATCACCGAGGTCGCGCCCGGACTCGAACTGACCGTCGACTACGGCATCCTGTGGTTCATCGCCAAGCCGCTTTTCGTCGTGCTCGACTTCCTGCACGACGTCACCGGCAACTGGGGCTGGGCGATCATCATCCTCACCATCCTGCTCAAGCTCGCCTTCTACCCGCTGTCCGCCGCCGGTTACCGCTCGATGGCCAACATGCGCAAGGTGCAGCCGCGCATGCTCGCGCTGCGTGAACGCTACAAGGACGATCGCCAGCAGCTGAACCAGGCGATGATGCAGCTCTACAAGGACGAGAAGATCAACCCGCTCGGCGGCTGCCTGCCCATCCTCATCCAGATCCCGGTCTTCATCGCACTTTACTGGGTCTTGCTCGAGACCGTGGAGATGCGCCAGGCGCCGTTCATCCTGTGGATCACCGACCTGTCGACGCGCGACCCGCTGTTCGTGCTGCCGCTCCTGATGGGCATCAGCATGTTCGTGCAGCAGAAGCTCAACCCCGCCCCGCTCGATCCGATGCAGGCCAAGGTGATGCAGATCCTGCCGTTCGTGTTCACCGTGTTCTTCGCCTTCTTCCCGTCCGGCCTCGTGCTGTACTGGCTGGTCAACAACATCCTCTCGATTGCGCAGCAGTGGCACATCACGCGCGCGATCGAGCAGGGCTGACGACGCGCGCGGGCACGCGCCGGACAGCGTGAGCGCCGCGACCATCGTCGCCGTGGCATCCCCACCCGGGCGCGGCGCGATCGGCATCGTGCGACTGTCGGGGCCCACCAGCCACGCGATTGCCGCGCGCCTCGCCGGCACGCTGCCAGTGGCGCGCTACGCGCAACTGCGCACGTTCCGCGACGAAGCCGGGGAAGCCATCGACGAAGGACTCGTCATCGTCGCGCGCGCCCCGGGCTCCTACACCGGTGAAGACATGGTGGAGCTGCACTGCCATGGCAATCCGCTGTTGCTCGAGCGCCTGGTCGCCGCGGCCTGTGCACTCGGTGCGCGGCGCGCGCGTCCGGGCGAATTCACCGAACGCGCTTTTCGCAACGGCCGCCTCGACCTCGCCCAGGCCGAAGCCGTCGCCGACCTCATCGCGGCAGCGAGTACGCGCGCGGCCCGCGCAGCACTGCGCACCCTGCATGGCGAGTTCGCGCGCGCCGTCGACACGCTCGTTGCTCGCATACGTACTGCCCGCGCAGCGCTCGAAGCGAGCATCGACTTTGCCGATGACCTGCATGGTGCCGATCTCATCGCCAGTGCAGCCGCGGAGAACCGCGACATCGTCGCCACGCTCGATGCGCTCATCGCCCGTGCGCACCAGGGCGCCCGCCTCGCCGGCGGCGCCAACATCGCGCTCGTCGGCGCACCGAACGTCGGCAAGTCATCGCTGCTCAATCGCCTGGCCGGCCACGACCGCGCGATCGTCACCGCGACGCCCGGCACGACGCGCGATGTCGTCGATGTCGACATTCTCATCGGCGACCTGCCGGTACGCCTCGTCGACACCGCCGGGCTGCGCGCGAGCGAAGACGCCATCGAGCGTGAAGGCATGCGCCGGTCCCACGAGGCGGCGACGCGCGCCGACCTCGTGATCGTCGTCACTGCGCCGGAAGTACCGCCGCCGGCGTTGCCGTCACTCGACGTACCCTGTATCGAGGTGCGCAACAAGCTCGATCTCTCCGGCGGCGCACCGCGTGTCGAAACGGGTCCGCTGGGAGCGGTCGTGCACGTCTCCGCACTGACCGGCGCCGGCGTCGACCTGCTCGTCGGTACCATCGAGGAGGCGCTCGGTATCGCTGCCGAAGACAGCGGTGATTTCGCCGCCCGCGCGCGTCACGTCGATGCCTTGCGCGAGGCTCGTGCAGAGCTCGCGCAGATCGAGTCGAGTGCACTCGAGCAGGCGCCCGAACTCGCTGCCGAGCGTTACCGCGCAGCCAGCGACGCGCTCGAGCGCATCGCCGGGCGGTACGACGTCGAAGACCTGCTCGGCGACATCTTCGCGCGCTTCTGCATCGGCAAGTAAAGCGCACACGATGTCCGTCGAGCTGCCCATCATCGTCATCACGCTCAGCAACATCGGTGACGCGGTGATGACGACGCCCGTGCTCGAGACCCTCGCCGCGCACTATCCCGGCCGACGCATCGATCTCGTCGCCGATCGCCGCTCTTCGGCCTTGTTCGCCGCGGCACCCTGGCTCGGCCGCATCCATCATCGCGACAAGCGTGCCGGGGCCGTCGAGCAGTGGCGCTGGCTGCGCGGTCTGCGTCGTGAGCGCTATGCGCTCGCGGTCGACCTGCGCACACCTGTCATCGGTCGACTGCTCGCCGCCGATCGCTGTCTCGTCAAGCGCACGCGCGAAGTGCCGGGGATGCACGCTGTCGCCGAACATTTCGCCGTGCTCGCGCCGCTGCTCGGCGCGGGCACACCACCGCCCTGCCGGCTGCATCTCGCCTCGACGGCCGTGGCCGACGCGGCCGGGTTCACGGCGGAGCTCCCGCCAGGGCGTTGGCTGGCCCTTGCGCCCGGCGCCAACTGGCCCGGCAAGCGCTGGTCGCCGGCCGGCTTTGCGACCCTCGCGCGCGCGGTCGCGCCGCGCTTCGATGCCCTCCTCGTGCTCGGCGCAGCGGAAGACGCCCCCGCCGCGGCCGCGCTGCACGCGGTATCCCTGCCGTGTCTCGATCTCACCGGCCGCACCGACCTGCCGCTCGCCTGCGCGCTGCTGGCGCGCGCCGCCGCGTTCGTCGGCAACGATTCCGGCCTCGGCCACATCGCCGCGGCGCTCGGCGTGCCTACCGTCACCGTGTTCGGCCCGGGTCGCCCGGAGCGTTACCGGCCGTGGGGGCCGCGTGCCCGGGTCGTGCTCGCGCCGGACGCCGATCTCGCCCGGCTCGAGCCCGCCACGGTCGCCGCGGCGCTCGTCGCGCTGATCGAGGAGACGGTCTGATGCGCATAGCCCAGGTCATGCTGGCCAAGCGCTTCGGTGGTGCCGAGCGCTCGTTCGTCGACATCACCAACGTGCTCACCGCTGCAGGTCACGAGGTCGTCGCGATCGGCGACGCGCGCGGTGTCGCCCTCGACGCGCTCGAGCCACGGCCGACGCTCGAACGCGTCGCGCTGCACTGTCACGGCACCTGGGACCGTCTCGCCGAGTACAGTATCCGCCGCGCGCTCGCGCGCTTCGCGCCGAGCGTCGTGCATGCCCACCTCGCGCGCGCCGCGCATCTCGGTGGGCGGGCCGCCCATGCCTTGCGCATCCCGACCCTCGCCAAGACGCACAACCTGGTCAACCTCAAGTATTACCAGCACATCGATCGGCTGGTGCCGACCACGCGCCTGCAGGAGGACTACCTGCGCACGCGCGGCATTGCGCCCGCGGCGTTGACACGCATCCCGAACTTCAGCCGCATGCCGGCGGTGCCGGCGCCGCCACCCCTGCCGGCGCCGCCATGGCGACTCGTCACGCTCGGCCGCTTCGTCGCCAAGAAGGGCTTCGACGTGCTCCTGACGGCATTCGCCGAGCTGCGCGCGGCCGGCCTCGACGTCAGCCTCGACATTGGTGGCGACGGCCCCGAGCGCGCGCGTCTCGAGCGGCAGGTGGCACGCCTCGGCCTCACCGACGTCGTCCACCTGCCTGGGTGGATCGACGATACGCAGGCTTTTCTCGACGGTGCAGCACTGTTCGTGCTGCCTTCGCGCGATGAGCCCTTCGGTATCGTGCTGCTCGAAGCGATGGCGCGCGGCCTGCCCATTGTCGCCACCGCCAGTGACGGACCGCGCGAGATCCTGACCGACGGCGCTGCCGCGCTGGTTGCCATTGATGATCCGGGCGCGCTTGCCGCGGCCATGCGGGCGAGCCTTGCCGGCGCCGGGCCGGCGCATGCCGCTTCCGCGCTGGCCCGCTACCGCGAGCACTTCCGTGCCGACGTCGTGGTCGCGCGCTACCTCGCGCTCTACGCCGAACTCGCGCAGGCCGGCACGCGCTCCCCGCGAAACTGAATGTGGGCGCAGTGCCCTGAGCAGCCGCCCTTACAGGGTAACCACGCCGCTCGCGACGAGGCGTTCGCAGACGAGGTCGACGTCGATCGCCTGCAGGCAGTCGGCGCTGCGCTGACCCGCATGGCGTTCGAGCAGTTCGACCCCTGCGATGACGTGGTCGGCCTGGCCGAGCGCATGGTTGCGCCGCCAATCGCTCGGTCCGAAGAGGCCGAAAACGGGGATGCCGCTCGCCGCGAGCACGTGCATGGGCCCGGAGTCGTTGGTCACCGCAAACGCGGCGCGGCGCCCGAGTTCGGCCAGCGCGAGGATGTCGAAGAGACCGCTGGCGTCGAGGTCGTCAGCGGCGCGATAACCTTCATTCAACCAGGCATCGGCAGTGCTGCCGAGCCACACCACGCGGTAACCGGCTTCGCGCAGACGTCGTGCGAGCGTGCCGAAGTACGGCCAGCGCTTTTCCGGGCGCTTGGGGCTCGCCCCGGCGTGCAGCAGCGCGAGTGGACGGGCATCGCCCGCCTGCGCGGCGAGCCAGGCATCGACCGCAGCGATCTCCTGCGCGCTCGCCGGCAGCAGCGGCGTGCGCGCGGTGACCACGACACCCGCGCTCGCCAGCACCGCGCACATGCGCTCGAAGATGTGGCACTGGCCGTGCCAGGCGTCGGCCGGGTGGTGCGTGTAGCGCGGACCGGGATGATTGCCGATGCGCACCGCGCTGCCGGACAGCCGGCACAGCCATCCCGTGCGATCATTGCCCTGCAGGTCGTAGATGCGATCGAAGCGCGTACGGCGCAGCCAGCGTAGCAGTGCGAGCATGTTGCGCACACCGCGGCGCTCGCGTGTCGCCACGGCGAGGCGCGGCCACGGTGCGAAGATCGGGGCGAATGCCGGCGACGTGAGCAGCGTGACCTGGTCGCTGGCATGATGATCGAGGATGGCGTCGAGCAACGGCGTCGCCATGACGACGTCGCCCAGTGCGCCGAGCTTGATGACGAGGATCTGCTGCATGAGAATCAGCCAGCCGTTTGGTCGCGTCGAGGTATCGCGGTGCACCGTGCATCGCCTGCGGAGCAGCATCGCTTGAGCAGGGACATCATTCCGGCCGCGACCTTTCGCCGCCAGTCATGGCGCCGCGCGCTCGGCAACTTCGCGTTGCTCAAGGCGCGCCATTGCGACGGCCAGCTCGTCAGCATGCACCAGTCCGGAACGCACTGGTTGAAGTTCATGCTCGCCAACGCGCTTGCACATCGCTACGACATCCCGCCGCCACGTTACAACCACGCCAACGACATCATCGGTGGACCGAAAGACCCGGTCCAGTATCCCGCCATACCGTGTCTCAAGGCGAGTCACAGCATGCCCCACCCGCTGCTGCGCCACGCCATCGTGCACGATCGCCTGGCACTGCCGCACTACGTGGTGCTGGTGCGCGACCTGCGTGCAGCGCTGGTGTCGAACTATGCCAAGTGGGCGGCGCGTTACGACGAGCCGTTCAGCGTCTACCTGCGCGGCGATCCGCGCGGCAAGCGATACAACAGCGACGTGTGGTGGGCGATTCGCTTCCTCAATGCCTGGGGCGAGCTGCTCGAGCGCCTGCCCGCGCGCGTGATGCTGTTGCGCTACGAAGACCTGCGCGCCGACAGCGCGCGCGAGCTCGCGCGCGTTGCCACACACTTCGCACTCGACCTCGGTGCGGCCGACATCGCGCACGGCGTTGCGGTGTCGGGCAAGGCTGCTATGGCGGCGAAGGATGACCCGTCGCGCCCACCGGGCGCGGTGCGCGCGACGGCAGCGAACCCGCTCGACGAGTTTGCTGCGGCCGATCGCGCCTTCCTCATCGATGTCTGCGCCCGGCACCTGCGACATCCGCTCGGCTACGACTACACGCATTGGGGGTGAGCGCGTCAGGCGTCGCGCGTCGCGCACAGTTCGTCGTAGATCGCGAGTGTCGCCTGCTGCATTGCCGCCACGGTATAGGGATGCTGCTCGGGCACGCGCCAGGTCGCCGCCTGCGGGTCGTCGAGCAGCGCGAGCGTTCTGATCACGGCGGCATCGACATCACCCACCGGCACGCGTCCGCGCGGCAGCAGGCGCGCGAGGATCTCGCCGGTGCCGCCGTGGTCGTAGCCGATCACCGGCACGCCGAGGCTGAGCGCCTCGACGGTGGTGCGACCGAAGGCTTCGGGTTCGCCGGTCAGCGAGTAGGCAATGCGCGAAATCGCGAGCACCTCGCGCAGGTCGTTGCGTTGGCCGAGGAAGCTCACCGCATCGTCGATACCGAGCGCCGTGGCCCGCTGGTGCAGCTCGTGCTCGAACTCGCGCTTGCGCGGATGCGCGCCGCCGATGACGAGCCCGTGAACGTCGTCGCGCCCGGCCGCGCGCAGGCGCGCAACCAGTTCGAGAAAGTCCTCCTGCCCTTTCCAGCGCGTCAGACGCGCCGGCAGCGCGAGCAGGGTACGCTCGAGCAGATGCGGGTAGTCTTCGAAGAAGGTTTCCTGCCAGCCGCGCGGTGGCACGTAGCGGTACGGCCAGCGCGCCGGCTCGACGCCGCGCGGGATCACGCGCAGGCGCTCCGGCGGCACGTCGGGGTAGTTGCGCTCGACGTAGCCGCGGATGAACTCCGAGATCGCGATCACGCGCTCGCCGGAGACCATGATGCGGCTGTAGCGGTTGACCGTGTAGGGTCCGTGCACGGTGGTTACCCAGCGCGGCCGCCGCGTGGCCGGCAGGCGCGCGCGGGCGAGCCAGGCGAGCCAGGCCGGCAGCCGCGAGCGCGCGTGCACGACATCGACCTGCGCCTCGCGCATGAGACGCGCGAGGGCGTGCACGTGGCGCAGGCTCCACGGCCGCTTCACGCCGATGCCGAGGGTGACGTGTTCGACCCCGGCGCGGGTGAGTTCGGCGACCAGTCGCCCGCCACCCGAGACGACGATGGCGCGATGTCCGGCAGCGGCCAGCGCGCGCGCAATCTCCACGGTGCCGCGTTCGACGCCGCCGACCTCGAGCTCCGGCAACACCTGCATGACGGTGAGCGGGCGTGTCATGCGCGCTCACCGTGGGTGAGATCGGGCCAGCGTGCGAGCAGCGCGTCGGCGCAGCGCGCCGCCTCGGCCAGTCGCACCGGCGCCGGCAGCGCCATGCCGATCGTTGCTGCCCAGCCGCGTGCGACCAGAGCGGATGCGATGGCGCTGATGCGATCGGCGCGGCGCGGCGGCACGTCGATGATGCCGAGCCGAGCACCGGCACTGAGCGTCTCGTAGAGCATCGCTACGCTGTCGGCACTGACCCAGGCGACGGCGGCGCGTGCGAGTGTTGTCGGCAACCAGTCGGGCGCGCTGTCGCGCGAAGACACGCAGGTCACCCGCGCCGGCAGCCGCGCGCGCAGTGCCGGCAGCAGCGTGCCCGGCGAGCGGCGCGAGTCGCTGAGCTGCCAGCGCATGGTGGGCGCGGCGGCGACGATGCGTTCGACCTGCGCGATGACGGCGGCCTCGTCCCAGTCGTGATGCGCGGAGGGGCCACCGAGCAGGATCAGGCCGAGCCCGGCGTCGCGCGCGGTGGCCGGGCGCATCGGGCTCAAGGTGCCTTCGCTCTCGATCACCTTGGCACGTGCGCCGAGCCCGTCGTGGCGCGGCACGATGCAGGCATCGAAGCAGCGCACCGGCACGCTCGGACGCATCAGGTAGACGGCGCGGCAGCGTGGTGCGCTGCCGTGTGCGCGCCGCGCCGCGAGGAGCGCGAGCTCCGTCGCGCTACCGGCGCCGAGCACCAGGCGCGGCGCTGGCGTTCCGGGCGGTGCGTGGCTCTGCCCGCGCAGCCAGTCGACGAGCTGTGCAAGGCGCCCGCCGCTCACCATCACGCGGTGCGACTCGAGCGGGGTGCGCGTGGCCAGCGCGTCGAGCAGGCCTTCGACCTGGCGCTCGTGACCGCGCTTGCCATCACTCAGTTGCCACACCACCAGCGGCGCCGCGCTCATGCCGGTCGCCCCGGCTTGCGCACGGCCGCGGGTGTGTGCACCGCCCGGCTCAGACGATGGTCAGCCAGCCAGCCGGCGCCTCGCGCTTGCCGGTCACGAGTTCGAGGTAGGCCTGCTGCAGGCGGCGCGTGATCGGACCGCACTGCCCGGCCCCGATGCGACGATTGTCGAGCTCCCGGATCGGCGTCACCTCGGCCGCGGTACCGGTGAAGAAGCACTCGTCGGCGATGTAGATCTCGTCGCGCGTGATGCGCTTCTCGACCACCTCGATGCCGAGCTCGCGGGCGAGGCCGAGAATGGTGTCGCGCGTGATGCCCTCGAGCAGGGAGGCGAGCTCGGGGGTGTAGAGCACGCCGCGGCGAACCACAAAGATGTTCTCGCCCGAGCCCTCGGCGACCATCCCCTCGTTGTCGAGCAGCAGGGCTTCGTCGTACCCGTCGCGCGCCGCTTCCTGCAGCGCCAGGATCGAGTTGATGTAGTTGCCGCAGGCCTTGGCCCGCGGCATCACGCTGTTGACCAGCCCGCGCGTGAACGAGGAGGTCTTGATGCGGATACCCTTCTCCAGCGCGTCGGCGCCGAGGTAGGCACCCCAGAACCAGGACGCGATGGCGACGTGCACGGAGAGGTTGTTCGCGTGCAGCCCCATGCCTTCGGATCCGTAGTAGACCAGCGGGCGGATGTAGGCCGAGGAGAGCTTGTTCTGGCGCACGTTGTCGATGCAGGCGTCGCGCACCGTCTCGACGCTGAACGGCACGTCCATTTCGAGAATCTTGGCGGTGTCGAACAGGCGGCGCACGTGATCGTCGAGGCGGAAGATGGCGGTGCCGCCCGCGGTCTCGTAGGCGCGGATACCTTCGAACGCCCCCACGCCGTAATGCAAGGAGTGGGTGAGCACGTGCACGTTGGCCTCGCGCCACGGCACGTGCTGCCCGTCCATCCAGATCACCCCGTCCCGATCGGCGTAACTCATCGTCTCGACTCCCTAGAAAAATTCAGCGTGCGTCAGGCAAACACGGCGTTCCAGATCTCGACGACGTGACGGCGATGTTCCTGGTGCCGATCGGCTTCGACCAGGCCGTCGATCTGCTGCAGGGCGCAGCGGTGGACGTCGGCGCGGTAGGCGAAGTAGGCGTCGTGCAGGCGCCGGCAGGACTCGGCCGGCAGCAGTCCCAGGTCAGCAATGGTCTCGAGTAACCGGAGGTTGTCCGTCCAGACGAGCAGGGGCGGATGCTCGCAGGCCCATCTGAGGACCGCGTATTGCACCACAAATTCGATATCGGTCATACCACCGGCGCCCTGCTTGAGGTCGTACTCGGTGGTGCTGCTGCGATCGAGCTCGGCGCGCATGCGCGTGCGCATGGTGGTGATGTCGGCGGCGAGCGCGGCGGCCTCGCGCGGGCGCGCCAGCGCCGCGCGGCGTACCGCGTCGAAGCGCTCGATGAGCGCGGCGTCGCCGGCGACCGCGCGTGCACGCACCAGGGCCTGCAGCTCCCACGTCCAGGCTTTCTCCGCGAGGTAGTCGGCGTAGGCGGCGACCGGCGAGACGACGAGGCCCGCGTTGCCACTCGGGCGCAGGCGGGTGTCGATCTCGTAGGCGACGCCGGCGCCGGTGGTGGTCGAGAGGACGTGGATGAAGCGCTGCACGAGGCGCGCGAAGAAGACGTCGTTCTCGATTTCCTTCGGGCCCGCGGTGTGCTGCGCGCTGCCCTGCGAATCGTGCAGGAAGACGAGGTCGAGATCCGATCCGTAGCCGAGCTCCCAGCCGCCGAGCTTGCCGTAGGCGATCACCGCGAAGCGCGCTTCGCGCCGCTGCCCGTCGTCGCCGGCACAGCCCGGCACACCGTAGCGTTGCGTGAGATCGCGCCACGCCATCGCGCGCCCGCGCTCGACGCAGGCCTCGGCGATGAAGGTGAGCTGGTCGCTGACGCGTGCCACCGGCAGGTGCCCGGTGACGTCGCTCGCGGCAACGCGCAGGACCTGCTGATTGCGGAAGCTGCGCAGCGCATCCATGGCCTGTTCGAGGCCGTCCTCGTCGCGTACCTGCACGGCGACGAGTTCGAGCAGGCGCTCGCGATCGGGTGGCTGGTAGAGCGCGCGCGGGTCGAGCAGCTCGTCGAGCAGGATGGGGTAGGCGATGATCTGTTCGGCAATCCACGGGCTCGCCTTGAACAGTTCGGCGAGACGCTTCAACGCGCCTTCGTGGTCGGCAAGGAAGGCGAGATAGACACTGCGCCGGGCGATGGCGTGCAGCAGTTCGCCGAGGCGGCGCGTGGCGGCATCGGACAGGTTGCTCTCGGCGGTGGCGCGGATGAGCAGCGGCATGAGCCGATCGAGGCGCTCGCGCCCGTGGCGGCTCAGGCGCGAGAGGAAGCGCTCGGACTTGAGCTCGAGCAGCACCTCGAGCTGGGCCGGCGTGGCGCGGTAGCCGAGCTGGGCGAAGCGCGCCGCGAGCGCTTCGCGGTCGCCCTCGGTGCGCCAGATGTCGGCCCACGACGCGGCCCCCCCATCGTCTTCACCCGGTGCCTCGAGGAGTTCGGCGAAGCGCGCGCGGGTCGCCGTGCGGTGGCTCTCGAGGACATCGCGAAAGGCGTCCCAGCCGGGCGTGCCCATCGCCCAGGCGAGGCGTTCGCGTGCGCAGGCCTCCTCCGGCAGGGCATGGGTTTGCTGATCGCGCACCTGCTGCAGGCGGTGCTCGGTCACGCGCAGGTAACGGTAGGCGTCGAGCAGCGTGGCGACGTCGTCGGCCTCGATGAAGCCGAGTTCGGCACAGGCGCCGAGCGTCGCCACCAGCGAGCGGTCGCGCAGGCGCGGCTCGCGCCCGCCGCGCGTCAACTGGAACAGCTGGCCGGTGAACTCGATCTCACGGATGCCGCCGCTGCCGCGCTTGACGTCGTTGGCGAGCTCGGCCGAGCTCGCCTCGCGGTTGATCAGCGCCTTCATCTCGCGCAGCGCGTCGAGCGCGCCGAAGTCGAGATAGCGGCGGAACACGAAGGGGCGCACGATGGCGTCGAGCTGGGCCAGGGTCGCGGCGTCGCCGGTCAGTGCGCGCGCCTTGATCAGCGCGTAGCGCTCCCAGTCGCGGCCGTGTACCGCATAGTAATGCTCGAGCGCGGCGAGCGAGCTCGACAGCGGGCCGCCCTCGCCGAACGGGCGCAGGCGCATGTCGACGCGGAACACGAAGCCGTCGGCGGTGGTTTCGTTGAGCAGGGCGACGAGCTCGCGACCGAGGCGATCGAAGAACTCCTGGTGCGGCAGCTCGCGCCGCCCGCCACGGGTCTCCGCGGCTGCTTCCCCGGCATCGCCGTAGATGAACAGGAGATCGATGTCGGAGGAGAAATTGAGCTCGCGCCCGCCGAGCTTGCCCATGCCGACGACGACCAGCTCGAGCGCGTTGCCGTCGGCGTCGTAGGCGCGCCCGAAGCGTGCGGCGAGGCGCTCGTGCAGCCAGGCCACGGCAGCGGCGATGACGGCGTCGGCGAAATCGGACAGCTCGCGCATGATGCGCTCGACGGCAACGCCGACGTGGATGTCGCGCCACGCGATGCGCACCATTTCGGCCTGGCGCAGCCGGCGCAGCGCGCTCTTGGCCGCGGCCAGCTCGGCCGTGTCGGCGAGCGCGGCGGCAACCAGCGCGTCGTAGCCGCTACGGTCGCGCGGCGAGGGATCGGCGACGAGCGCGGCGAAGTCGGCCGGGCGGCGAATCGCGAACTCGGCGACGAACGGGCTCTTGGCGAACACGGCGAGGATTGCCGTACGCGTGGCGGCGTCGGCCGGGAGCGCGACGGCGGCGGCGCCCGCCGCCTCCTGCCAGCGTGCGGCGAGCACGCCGAGTTCGGCCGCGAGACAGGGCGGCAGGTCGGGCGGCTGGGGCAGCGCGGGGGCGTGCGAATCGGGTGCGGTCATGGGACTCGGCGGGGTAGCGCGCGGTGGTTGAATTTTCGACAGGCGACGACGACACTGCCGGGCCGCCATTGTCCACCAATCCTCGTGCTCCAGCCATGAATCCACCCGCGCCGCGCCTCGAGAGCAAGCTGCCGGACGTCGGCACCACCATCTTCACGGTGATGTCGCAGATGGCGCAGGACTGCGGCGCCATCAACCTCTCGCAGGGTTACCCGGACTACGACGGCCCGGCCATGCTGCGCGAACGCCTGCAGCATTACGTCGCCAACGGCTACAACCAGTACGCGCCGCTGGCCGGCGTGCCGGCGCTGCGCCGGGCGATCGCGGCCAAGGTCGCGCGTTGCTACGGGCGCGACATCGATGCCGACGCCGAGGTCACCGTCACGCCCGGCGCCACCGAGGCCATCTACTGCGCGGTGACCGCGGTGGTGCGGCCGGGCGACGAGGTGCTGATGTTCGACCCGGTCTACGATTGCTACGACCCTGCGGTGCGGCTAGCCGGTGGCGTGCCGATTCATCTCACACTCGCCGCGCCGGATTACCGCATCGACTGGGACGCGGTGGCCGCCGCGGTGACGCCGCGCACACGGCTCGTCATGGTCAATTCGCCGCACAACCCGAGCGGCAGCGTGCTCGATGGCGACGACCTGGTGCGCTTGCGCGAACTCGCCGTGCGCCACGACCTCCTCGTCATCGCCGACGAGGTCTACGAGCATCTCGTCTTCGACGGCCGCCGCCACGAGAGCGTGCTGCGCGACGAGGTGCTCGCCGCGCGCAGCTTCGCGGTGTTCTCCTTCGGCAAGACCTACCACGTGACGGGCTGGAAGACCGGCTACAGCGTGGCGCCGCCGGCGCTCACCACGGAGCTCCGCCGGGTGCACCAGTTCGTCGCCTTCGTCGCCAATACGCCGGTGCAGCACGCGCTCGCCGATTACATGACTGCCGAGCCCGCGCATGTCGATCGCCTGCCGGCCTTCTACCAGGCCAAGCGCGATCGCTTCAACGCGGCTCTCGCCGGCTCGCGTTTCCGCCTGCTGCCGAGCGCGGGCACCTTCTTCCAGCTCGCCGACTACAGCGCCATCAGCGATGCGCCGGATACGGATTTCGTGCGTTACCTCACGCGCGAAGTCGGCGTTGCCGCAATCCCGATGTCGGTGTTCTACGCCGCACCGCCCGGCGAGCGCGTGGTGCGCTTCTGCTTCTGCAAGGAGGACGCGACGCTCGACGCCGCGGCGGCGAAGCTCGCCGTCCTCTGAACCGGGGACACCGGTGACACCGACGCCACCAGGGACCTCGGCAGACGTGGCGCTCGGCGGGCACTGCCCGCATTCAGCGCCCCGAATCGTCGTCGCGAGGCAGGCGGTGCGGCGGTGCGTCGTCGTCCTCGACGCGGTAATCGCCTTCGAAGGTGTGCTCGTCGCCACGCCGCGGCCCGCCGCCGAAGCCGCCATGACCCGCGGGGCCACCCGGCCCGCCGGGGCGGATACTGCGCACCACGAGCTGCGCGGCGAGGCCCTTGGCGAGGGCGCGACGCACGCCGGGCAGCAGTACTGCGAAGCCGATGGCGTCGGTGATGAAGCCCGGCGTCAGCAGCAGCACCGCGGTGAACAGCAGGATGAGCCCTTCGACCAGCTCGATCGCGGGCAGCTCACCGGCCTCGAGCGCGCTGCGCACCCGGGCCAGCGTTGCAAGGCCCTGCAGGCGCAGCAGCCAGGCGCCGAGCACCGCGGTGAGGATGACCAGCCCGATGGTGGTGCCGGCACCGATCGCGCGGCCGACCTTGATGAGAACGTAGAGCTCGGTCAGCGGGATGCCGATGAGCAGCAGCAGGAGAACCAGGAAGACCGGCATGGTGGCGGCAGGTGACCTCGGGGCGGCGAGCGGGTGGACGGGCTGCTGCGGCGGCACGCAGCGGACGCTTAAAATAACATGCGTGCACCGGCCGGCCGGCCCAGCCGGCGCAGGTGGCCTGCGTGGCCGTCGAGCCCGGCGGCGTGCGCAGCCGCCAGCGGCGCGCTACCGTGCCACGTAATCCTTACCATCGATAAACCGCCGCGTCGGCGCGATAGTCTTCGAAGTTCATGAGCGAACCCATCCTCATCGCCCTGTGTACCTGCCCCGACCGCGCCACCGCGCGGACGCTCGCGCACCTCGCCGTCGAACGCCGGCTCGCCGCCTGCGTCAACGTCGTCGAGGGGGTGACCTCGGTTTTCGAATGGGAAGGCCGCGTGGAGGAGGATGCCGAGGTCCTGCTGGTCGCCAAGACCACCGTGGCCGGCTTCGCCGCGCTCGAGGCGGCCTGGCGCGACGCCCACCCCTATGAACTCCCCGAGATCGTCGCGGTCGATGTGACACACGGTTCTCCTCCTTACCTCGCATGGGTCCACGCCGCCGTCTCCGCCTGAGCCAGGCGCTTGCCTGGCTTGCGCTCACGCTCGCCCTGCCGGCGCCGGCCGGTGTGCTCGACGCGCTCGGCCGCCTCGGCGCCGGCGACGGCGCCGGCCAGCGCGAATTCCTGCCGCCGGACGAAGCCTTCCGCCTGACCGAGTCGGTCGGCGCCGACGGCGCGCTCGAACTCGATTTCGACATTGCGCCCGGCTACTACCTCTACCGCGACCGCTTCCGCTTCACGCCGGTGACGGCGGGCGTCGCTTTCGGCGCCGCCGAACTGCCGCCGAGCGAGCCCAAGGACGATCCCGAGTTCGGCCGCGTCGAGGTCTACAAGCACGACATGACGGCGCGCCTGCCGCTCGCCGAAGCGCCGCCCGCCGCGGGGCTGATCGAGGCAGAGGTGCGTTACCAGGGCTGCGCCGAGGACGGCATCTGCTACCCGCCGATCACGAAGACGGTGGCGTTCGTGCCGCCCACGCGCGACGCCGGCGCCGGATCAGCGCCACCGGCGGGTGCGGTGCCGCCGGCCGTACCCCCCGGCATCACGCCGGCACCGCCGCCGTCGGCCACGTCCGCGCCGCCCGCCGCGCTTTCGGCGAGCGACCGTATCGCGCGCGAACTTGGTGAGCGCTCACTTGCAGCAACGCTTTTGACCTTTCTGGGTCTAGGCCTGCTGCTCGCGCTGACGCCCTGCGTCTTCCCGATGGTGCCCATCCTCTCCGGCATCATCGTCGGCCAGCGTCAGCCGGTGTCGACGCCGCGCGCGCTGGCACTGTCCTCCGTGTACGTCCTCGCCATGGCGGCGACCTATGCGCTGGCCGGCGTCGCCGCCGGGCTCGCCGGGCAGAACCTGCAGGCGGCCTTCCAGCACCCCGCCGTGATCGTCGCCTTCGCGCTGGTCTTCGTCGCGCTCGCGCTGTCGATGTTCGGCTTCTACGAACTGCAGCTGCCGAGTGCGCTGCAGGCGCGCCTCGACCGCGTGAGCCGCCGCCAGCAGAGCGGCTCGCTGACTGGCGTCGCGGTGATGGGCGTGCTGTCGGCCATCATCGTCGGGCCGTGCGTGGCACCGCCGCTCGCCGGCGCGCTGGCCTACATCGGCACCACCGGCTCGGCGACCACCGGCGGGCTCGCGCTGTTCGCGCTCGGCCTCGGCATGGGCCTGCCGCTCATCGCCGTCGGCGCCTCGGCGGGTGCGCTGCTGCCGCGCGCGGGTGCCTGGATGAAGCGCGTCAAGCAGGTGTTCGGCGTGATCTTCCTCGGTGTCGCCATCTGGTTCCTCGAGCGCGTGCTGCCCGGCCCCGTGGTACTGGTGCTGTGGGCGGCACTCGCGCTCGGCAGCGCGGTCGCGCTCGGCGCGCTGGCACGCACCGAGCGCAGCGCGCATGCCGCCACGCACCTCGCGCAGGCCCTCGGCCTGCTGCTGCTGGTCTACGGCGGCGTGCTGGTGGTCGGTGCCGCGGCCGGTGCGGTCGATCCGCTGGCCCCACTCGCGCTGCTCGCCGGC
>JAVJVZ010000052.1:0-63514 GCA_040220855.1 Gammaproteobacteria bacterium
CCGAGCGCGCCGCCGCGATGACGCCGAGCTCGCGGCAGGACCACGCCGGCGGCGGGAACGGGCGCCGCGGCGCGTGGCGCGCCAGTAACGCGGCGTACGCGGCATCGTCGAGACGTGCCAGCGCGCGGAACGCCGGGGCTGCGGCCGGGTCGAGCGGCGCCGGCACGTAAGGCGTGCGCGCGCAGGCACCGCACAGCAGCAGGGCCAGGAGCAGCGCGCGCCGCGCGCGGCGCCACGCGAGCGGCGCGGGTCGGTTCATCGGACGGCAATCGGGGCGCTGGTGGACGACGCAGGAACAGCGGAGCGGGCCGGAGTATAGCCCGGCCACCCACCGACGCCACTGCGCGGCTCAGCGCTCGCCCTGGTCGAACAGCGCTGGCGGCGTCTGCGCGACCTTGGCGTCGTCGGTCCAGTAGCGCCGCGCCCAGATGCCCTGGTAAGGCTCGTCACCGACCGGCATGCGCCACGAACGGACCTGGGCGTCGGCGAGCGCGATCGAGCACAGCGCGCGCGGCTGGTCATCGGTACCGTCGACGTAGGCGTTGGCGTCGTCGGTGGGAATATAACGCGCCGCGATGCGACGGTAGCGATCGCGCCAGGCGTCGTCCTGTCCCACCTCGAAATCGATCGCGGCACGTCCGCGCACGACGACCTTGCGGTAGGGCAGGGCCGGCTCGTCGATGCTGAGCGCGACGCGGTTGTCATGACGGATGTGGCGCAGCCATTCCGAGTGCTGGCGCGGCGTGAACCAGATGCGGCCGTCCTCGTGGACGTACCAGATGGGCGTGACCAGCGGCGCCCCCTCGGCGTCGACGGTCGCGATATTCATGATCAGACCGGGTTCGTCGAGGAACTGGTCGCGTTCGCTGTCGCTGAGCTTGGGCATGGCACTCCTCCCCTCTTCGCTGGGCCGGCGCCGGGCGCCGGACGAGTGCCGATTAAAACCGATTACGGGTTGCCGCGCCTACGCGCGCGGCTCATTTGCCGGGCCCGGTCTCCCATTCCTGGCGGTCGATGACCTGCCCCATGGTCTTACCCGGCTCGAGCTGGCCCTGGTAGATGAGGTAGCGGCCACCGGGTTCGCCGTTGACCGCGGGGCTCTCGACCCAGATCCACAGGTGGCCGGCGAATGTATCGAGCAGCAGCGCCTTCTCGGTGCCGTACTCGAGACCGCTGTCGATGGCGATCGCCTGGTAGCGCCCTTCCTGGGCGGGCACGGCACGCGTGAAGAACGTGACGACGAGCAGCGTGAGAAGCGCGAGCGGGGGGACGAGACGAACGTTCATCGGGAGCATCCTGCAGTTCAGGGCTGCGCGGGCGCGGCCGCGTAGACCAGCGGAGCCGGTGGGGCGAGCGCGGTGGCGAGCACCTTACCGGTAAGGCGAGCGCGTATCCAGGCGAGCGCGGCGCTGTACAACGCCGGGTAGCGTGCGAGCGTCGGCGCACCGACGGTCACGCGATGGCCATCGAGCGCGGTGACGAGCGCGTCACCCCGCCCGATCCAATCACCACGCTCGAGCACCCGCCAGTCGGGCTGGTGGCCTCCACGCGCCGCTGCGTGCAGCGCCTCGGCCAGTGCCCGCACCTCGCCGACGACAGTGGCGCAAGCGCGGTCGAGCAACAAGGCATGACGCCCATCACCGCGCGCGCAGTCGAGGCCGTCATCCCCGGCGGGCAGCACCGCGACCACGCCATCGGCATTCGCGGGTGGTGGCGGCACGGCAGGCGCCTGCGGTGGCTTGGGTACCGGGCCCGGGGACGCCTCCGGCGGCGATTCGGGCACGCCGGTGCGAACCATGGCCGTGCTCGGCGCCACCTCGACGTCGGCTGCCGAGGACGTGGGCGCCGCTGCCCTGAAGCCCGCAGCCACGCCATCGGCGCGCCCGGCAACGAAGTTCGGCGCCACGTCCCGCCGGCAATCGACGTGCAGACACAGGCGCTCGAGGACGTCACGTTCGAGCGCCGCGCGCGCGTCCGGACGCGGTGGCGCGAGCACGAACTGGCGCGCCGGCTGGCGCCCGACGATGACGCGCAGACCTTCGTGCGGGTCGTGGATGAGCAGCACGCGTTCGCCGCTCTCGGCGGCCGCGGCGATCGATTGCAGTCGCGCCACGTAGGCACGCGTGCCGCGCGCCCAGGAGACATCGGCCCCGGCACTGCCGAGCGTCGCACGGTGCTGCGCGGCGAGCGCATCCACCGCAACGGCGACAAAACGTGCACGCGTCGCCGCGTCCGCCGCGCGCAGCGTGTCGAGCGCCTCGACCAGCGGCGCGCGCGGGTCGATGGTGGCCGACGCGGCCGGCGCGAGCGCGCCCAGCAGGACGAGCGAGGCGAGACGGCGCAGGCTCGAGTGAAACATGTTCATGCCTCCCGATAGCGGCCGCGCAGCGCGCAGATTGACCGCCGATCAGGGCAGGCCGGCAAGCACCTGCAGAATCGCGTAGTGATCCTCGAACAGGCACTGCGGTGCCAGCGTCTCGCGCGGATGCCAGGCGGCCGCGCGGGCATCGTCCGCACCACGCACCGCCGGCCGCCGCGGCAGTGCGCTGAGGTCGTAGTGGAACGCGTGGGTGATGGTACGCCCGCGCAACGAGCGCCCGGGGGCGTCGAACACGCGGCTCGTGCGCAGCGTCGCGAGCGGCACGCTGAGCCCGGTCTCCTCGGCGAGTTCACGGCGCGCGCCGGCTTCGAGCGTCTCGTCCTGCTCGATGAAGCCGCCGGGCAAGGCCCACAGGCCCTCGCCGGGTGCGCGCTCGCGCTCGATCAGCAGGATGTCGTCGCGCCAGGTGACGAGCGCATCGACAGTGACGAACACCGGCGGGTACGGCGCACTCGCCCAGCGCGCGCGGAAGGCGCGAATGAAAGCCGCCTCCTCGAGCAGCCGCTGGCCACCGGCGCCATCACGCCACCCGAGCAGTGCGGCCGCCTGCGCCGGGCTCACCCGGCGCGCGAGGTCGTCCGCGGCGGGCGCGCGCTCGGCCAGCACTGCGTCGCGCAGGGCGCGCTCGTCGTCGTCGAAGCGTACGGCGTGCTCGAGGCGCTGCCAGCGCGCCGGCCATGGCACGGCGTCGCCGCCGATGACACCAATGGTCGCGTCTCTCCCGCAATGCTCCCTCACGCGGCGCGCGATGGCGGCCGACCAGCGGCTGCGATCGTAGGGAACATCACGCACTGCCAGTACCTCGCGTCCCGCCGCGTGTGGCCATGCGGTGTGTAACAGTGCGCGCCGCTCGTCGGTGGTCCACGGCGTCTGCAGCGTCGGCGCGGCATCGGCCCCGAGCAGGAGCGCGACAACGGTCCTGCCGCGAGCCGCGGCGCGTTCGAGTGCGGCGCGATGCCCCGCGTGCGGCGGCTGCATCGGCGCCGCGACGACGACCGCGTCGAGCATGAGCTCAGGCCGCGCCGGCGAGGATGGCTAGCGCGGCCTCGTGCAGAGCCGGATCGGCACAGGCGATGGCGCGCCCGCCGCCGCGCACCGGATGCCCGGCCCAGTCGCTGACGACGCCGCCCGCAGCTTCGACGATGGGAATCACGGGTGCGATATCGTAGTAGCCGAGATTGGCCTCGACGACGAGGTCGACGAAGCCCGCCGCGAGCAGCGAATAGCCATAGCAGTCGGCGCCGAAACGGGTCAGCTGCACGCGCGCCGACAGCGCCGCGAAAGCATCCGCCTCGGCACCGGGTGCGAACATCTCGGGGGTGGTCGCGAACAGGGTCGCCGTGGCGAGCGTGCGCCCGCGGCGACAGTGCAGCGGCGTTATGCCATCGGCGCGGACGAGTTCGGCGCGCCCGCCGCCGCCGATGAAGCGCTCACCGACGAAGGGCTGGCTCATCATGCCGTAGCGCGGCACGCCGTCCTCGAGCAGCCCGACCAGGGTGCCCCAGGTCGGCATGCCGCACAGGAACGAGCGCGTGCCGTCGATGGGATCGATGATCCAGCTGTAGCGTCCCGCCGCCGGCTTCTCCGCCTGCTCTTCGCCGAGCACACCGTGATCGGGATAGCGCGCGCCGATGCGCGCCCGCAGCGCAGCTTCGGCTGCCCGATCGGCTTCGGTGACCGGGTCGAAGCGCCCGCCTCCGGCCTTGTTGTCGACACCGAGAGCAACGCGGAAGCGCGGCAGCGTCTCGGCCGCGGCGACCGCGGCGAGTTCGGCGAAGAAGGGCCACAGTTCGGCCGCGGATGGCGGTTGCATGGACAGAGGGAGCGACATGACGAGCGCGCATGATGTCATCGCGTCAGCGCATTTGCCACAGCGCCGGGCCGGATAGTGGGCGCTCCGGGTTCACGTTATGATGTCGCCCGCTCGCGCGCCGCGGTGTCGGCACCGCCGAGCGAGGGGAACGAAGCCGTCGCCCCCGCGCCGCGACGGCCCGGCTGCCGCGCGCAGGCGGCCTGGACATTACTTGCTGGTCATCCATGAAGAAGCTCATCGCGTCCGTGTACGAGCGCGCCATCCTGCGCCATCCGCTGCTCACCCTGCTGGTGCTGCTGCTCGTGCTCGCTTTCTTCGCCCGTGGGCTCGAGGACTTCAAGCTCGATGCCTCGGCCGACGCCCTGCTGCTCGAAAGCGACGAGGATCTGCGTGATTTCCGCCAGGTCAGCATGCGCTACGAGCAGCGCGAGTTCCTCTTCATCGCGATCGTGCCGGCCGACGACATTCTCTCGCCGTCGACGCGCGAGCTGGTCGCGCAGCTGCGCGACGACATCGCGCGCATCGAGTTCGTGCACGACATCAACTCCATGCTCGACGTGCCGCTGGTCACCAACGTGCCGGGCACGCTGGCCGACGTTGCCAACAACTTCCGCACGCTGCGCCAGGACGACGTCAACCTCGCGCGCGCGCGTGAGGAACTGACGCAGAGTCCGATCTACCAGAACCTCGTCGCCAGCGCCGACGGCAAGGTCACGGCGATGCAGATCTTCCTCGACGAGCATCCCGAGCTGCCGCGCCTGCGCCGTCTGCGCGACGAGCTGCTCTACAAGAAGACCACCGAAGGCCTCACCGACCAGGAGGCACTCGAGCTCGAGCGCCTGCGGCCGGAGTACGAGCAGGCCAAGGAGGAAGCCGAGCGCGCCACGCACCGGGCGATCGAGGAAATCCGCACGGTGATGGACAAGTACGACGATGCCGGCACCAGGCTGTATCTCGGCGGCGTGCCGATGATCGCCGACGACATGGTCACCTATATCGGCAACGACCTCGTCGTTTTCGGCACCGGCGTATTCGTCTTCCTGGTCGTCATGCTGACGCTGATCTTCCGCGAGGCACGCTGGGTGGTGCTGCCCTTCGCCGCCTGCATCTATGCCAGCGTGCTCATGCTCGGCCTGCTCGGGCTGGTCGGCTGGAAGGTGACCATCATCTCCTCGAACTTCGTCGCGCTGATGCTGATCATCACGATGTCGATGAACATCCACCTCGTGGTGCGCTACCGCGAGCTGTTCCGTGACCATCCCGAAGCGAGCCACTACGAGCTGGTGCAGCTGACCATCCACAACATGGTGCTGCCCTGCCTGTACACCGCGGTCACGACCATCATCGCCTTCACCTCGCTGGTGGTCTCCGATATCAAGCCCGTGATCGATTTTGGCTGGATGATGACCATCGGTCTCTCGGTCGTCTTCACGAGCTCCTTCGTCCTCTTCCCGGCCATCCTGCTGCTGACGAAGAAGCGCGAGCTGCGGCGCCCCGAGGGCGACAGCTACGCCTTCACCGCCGCGCTCGGCCGTTTCACCGAGCGCCACGGCACCCTGGTGCTGGTGCTCTCGGTGCTGCTCGCCGTGATGGGCGCCACCGGCATGCAGCGTCTCGAGGTCGAGAACAGTTTCATCAGTTACTTCCACGACGACACCGAGATCTACCAGGGTCTCAAGCTGATCGACGAGGAGCTCGGTGGTACCACGCCGCTCGACATCATCCTCAAGTTCCCGCAGCGTGCCGCGGACAGCGATCTCGGCGACATGGACGACGACCTCGCGGCCATGTTCAGCGAGGTCGAGAGCGAATCGTCGAAGGCCGACTCCTGGTTCACGCCCGAGAAGATCGACCGCATCAAGGCGGTGCACGACTACCTCGACCAGCGCCCGGAGATCGGCAAGGTGCTCTCGCTCGCCTCCACGCTACGCGTCGCCGAGGAGCTCAACGGCGGGCGCGAGTTCACGGCATTCGAGCTGAACGTCATCTACAAGCGCATTCCGCCGCCGGTGCGCGCAGCGATGATCGATCCTTACGTCTCCATCGACCATGACGAGGCACGTATCGCCGTACGCATCCACGACACCCTGCCGGGCCTGCGCCGCAACGAGCTGCTCAAGGACATCCAGCACGACCTCGCGACGAAGTTCGACATGCAGCCCGACGAGTACGAAGTGACCGGCCTGCTGGTGCTCTACAACAACGTGCTGCAGAGCCTGTTCCGCTCGCAGATCATGACGCTCGGCACGGTGATGGTCGGCATCCTGCTCACCCTGACGGTGCTGTTCCGCTCGTTCAAGGTCGCCCTCGTCGGCATCATTCCCAACGCGCTCGCGGCGACCAGCATCCTCGGCTTCATGGGCTGGGCGGGCATCCCGCTCGACATCATGACCATCACCATCGCGGCCATCACCGTCGGCATCGCGGTCGACGACTGCATCCATTACCTGTATCGCTACAAGACCGAGTTGCCGCGTCTCGGCGACCCGATCGAGACCATGCACTACTGCCATGACAACATCGCCAAGGCGGCCTACTACACCACGCTCACGGTGACGGTCGGCTTCTCCATCCTGGTGCTGTCGAACTTCATCCCGACCATCCTCTTCGGCCTGCTCACGGCACTGGCGATGATCGTGGCACTGCTGGCGGCGCTGACCCTGATGCCCAAGCTGATTCTTGCCTGGCGCCCGTTCGACGCGCCGCGCGAGGAGGATTACTGAGCGCGCCGCGAGCGCGGCCCGCGGCGGCGATACAGCACCTACAATGGGGTCGAGTGCGGTTGCGCAGCGCCTTATGCGTAACTGTTATTTGCTTATGCCTTTTCGGTCTAATATGGTTTCTCTGGCCGATACGGCACACGAGGGGTCACACCTGAGGAGGTTGGTCATGCGTTCCACACATCCCGTCCGGTCACGTCGAGCATCGGGGCTCGCCGCAGCCTGCGCGCTGGCGATCACGTTCATCGCGCAACCCGTCCCTGCCGATGAGACGTGCATGTCGCCCTACATGGCGAAAATCGTCGGCCAGGAAGACTACGTCTACGTCTGGACGCTCGGTATCCCGGGCCTCGGCGACGAGCAGGACAAGCTCGTCACCATCGACGTCAATCCTGCCTCTGCCCACTACGGCACCATCGTGCACACGCTCTCCGTGGGCGGCCGCAACGAGGCCCACCACTCGGGTCTCACCGACGACCGGCGCTACCTGTGGGCCGGCGGTCTCGATACCTCGAAGATTTTCATCTTCGACATCGCCACCGACCCGGCCAAGCCGCGCCTGCACAAGACCATCACCGATTTCGTCGACAAGAGCGGCGGGGTGGTCGGCCCGCACACCACCTATGCCCTGCCCGGGCGCATGCTCGTCACCGGCCTCTCCAACCACGAGAATCACGGCGGCGTGACCGGCATGGCCGAGTACACCAACGAGGGCGAGTACGTCGCGACCTACTGGATGCCCAAGGAAGGTGCCCTGCAGGGGGCCGAGAAGAGCGGCCAGTTCGCCGACGGTTTCGGCTACGACGTGCGCGCCCTGCCGCGGCTCAACGCGATGGTGACATCGTCGTTCACCGGCTGGAACAACTACATGATGGACCTCGGCAAGATGATGGCCGATCCGGAGGCGATGAAGCAGTTCGGCAACACTGCCGTGGTGTGGGACCTGCACACGCGCCAGCCGAAGAAGGTCTTCGACGTACCCGGAGCCCCGCTCGAGGTGCGCTGCGCGTGGGGCGCGCAGAGCGATTACTGCTTCACCACCACTGCACTGACCTCGAAGATCTGGCTCATCTACCACGAGAACGGCGCGTGGGCGGCCAAGGAAGTTGCCGACATCGGCGATGCCTCCAAGATTCCGCTGCCGGTCGACATCTCCATCTCGGCCGACGACCAGCTGCTGTGGGTCAATACCTGGAACGACGGCATGACGCGCCTGTTCGACGTCTCCGATCCGCATGCGCCGAAAGAGATCTACACCAAGAAAATCGGCGACCAGGTGAACATGGTCTCGCAGAGCTGGGACGGCAAGCGTGCCTATTACACCTCCTCGCTGCTCGGCAACTGGGACAAGAAGCAAGGTGCACCGGGTGACGTGCAGTACTTCAAGGCCTACACCTGGAACGGTGAGCAGCTCGAGCAGAAGTTCGCGATCGACTTCCTCGCGCAGAAGCTCGGGCGCCCGCACCAGATGCGTTTCGGCGCCCATGCACTGTATGCAAACGCCGAGGATGACGACGCCCCGGCGCTCGCCACCACCGATTGAGCCACGCGCCACCGTGGTAAGCACTGTCCGGGCGCGCATTCGCGCGCCCGGTCTCTTTTCCCCGCCGCGCGCGTTGCGCCTGGCCGCCGCCTTGCTCGGCGTGCTGCTGTGCGCACCCGGCGCCGCCCACGAACGCGCCAAGGATGCCCCCGCCGTGCTCGCGCCCGGGTACGGCGCGCTGGCCTACGAAGCACCGGCCCCGGGCAGCTACCGCCTCCCGCCACTCGGTCCCGCGGCCGACGGCGCGGTGCTCGACTCGCGCGGTGCGGCACGCAGTCTGCACGGACTGTTCGAGGGTCACGTCACCCTGCTCGCCTTCATCTACACGAGCTGCAACGACGTCAACGGCTGCCCCCTCGCGACCTACGTGATGGGCCAGATGGCCAAGCGCCTGCAACGCGACCCCGCCATCGGCGAAGCGCTGCGCCTGGTCAGCTACAGCTTCGACATCGAGCACGATACGCCGGCCGTGCTCGAGAAGTACGCGCAGACCTTCCGCCCGGAGGGTGCACGCTGGGATTTCGTCACCGCCCCCGACAAGGCCTCGCTCGATCGTACGCTCTCCGCATACCAGCAGTCGTTCATGAAGAGCGGCGGGCATACCTTCGCGCACATCCTGCGCGTGTTCCTGGTCGACCACGAGCAGCGTATCCGCAACATCTACAGCACCGCCTTCCTTCACGCCGACACCGTCGCCGCCGACGTGCGTACGCTGCTCATGGAGCAGGGCCGGCTCGGTGCGGCGGCCACCACGGACGTGGCGACAGCGCAGCGCAGCGGGCGTGCCGCCAGCGACCCGCACCTCGGCCTGCCGCCGGACGACGCCATGAACGGTCCCGTGCCGACGCCGGCGCAGGCCGCGCTCGGCGCGCGCCTGTTCTTCGACCGGCGCCTGTCGCACAACCGCACCCTCTCCTGCGCGATGTGCCACGTGCCGGGGCAGGGTTTCACCGTCAACGAACTCGCCACCGCGGTCGGCGTGGAGGGCCGCACGGTCAAGCGCAATGCGCCGACGCTGCTCAACGTCGCCTGGCTCGACAGCCTGTTTCACGATGCCCGCGAGCGCAGCCTTGCGCACCAGGTGTGGTCACCGCTGCTTGCGCACAACGAGATGGCCAATCCGTCGGTCGGTTACGTGATCGACAACCTCGAGCGCTGGTCCGATTACCGTGCGGCGTTTCGCGAAGCTTTCGCGGCCGACATCGACATGGAGAGCATCGGCGCCGCGCTCGCCGCCTACCAGCGGACCTTGGTGGCCGGCGGTTCGCCCTTCGATCGCTGGCACTACGGTGGTGACGCGTCCGCCGTTGGCGAAGCAGCCAAGCGCGGCTTCGCGCTGTTCCGCGGCAAGGCCGGCTGCATCGCCTGTCACACCATGGGCGAGCAGGCAGCGCTGTTCACCGACCAGGCCCTGCACAACACCGGCATCGGTTATGCGGCCTCGATGGCGCCCGGCGGCGGCCGGCGCAACGCCGAAGTCGCGCCCGGCACGCACGTCGAGTACGACCTCGCCTACGTCGCGCCCTCCGCCGAGCGCAAGCCCAACGACCTCGGGCGTTACGAGGTCACGCAGGACCCGGACGACCGCTGGAAGTACCGCACGCCGACGCTGCGCAACGTTGCGCTGACACGGCCTTACATGCACGACGGCTCGCTCTCGACGCTCGCCGACGTCGTCGCCTTCTACAACCGCGGCGGTGAGCCGAACGAGCTGCTCGACCCGCTGATCCGGCCGCTCGGCCTCAGCGCCGCCGAGCAGGCCGACCTGGTCGCCTTCCTCGAAAGTCTCACGAGCCCGGCCGTGACGTCGCTCGTGCGCGCCGCACGGCAGGTGGAGATCAGCAACCCGGACTGATCCAGCGCACGCGCACGCGCCCGGGCCGGCATGCGTGGACGTCCTCAGCGGGAACCAATCGTGTACCGACGACATCACTGAACAGCGCTGACCATGAAAGACCAGTCTCGCTCCCATCACCGCGAGCGCACTTTCGCCGCCCTGCTGCTCGCCGCCGCCTGCTTCGTCGCCGGTTTCCTGCTCGGCACCAACCACGCACCGGCCGTCACGCCGCCGGAAGTCCCCGCCATGGTGTGGCCGCGCTTCCCACCGCTCGACGACTTTACCCTCGGCGATCAGCACGGTGCGCGCTTCGACGCGCGACGACTCGACGACCGCTGGACGCTGCTCTTCTTCGGCTACACGCACTGCCCCGATATCTGCCCGACCACGCTCGCTACCCTCAAGCAGGTGCGCGATACGCTGCGCGGCTTCGCCCCGTTCGATGCCCGCGGCCAGGTGGTGCTGGTGTCGGTCGACGGCGCCCGCGACACGCCGCAACAGCTCGCGCGCTACCTCGGCCACTTCGACCCCGACTTCATCGGCGCCAGTGGCAGCGACGCCGAGCTCGAGACACTCACCGCGCAACTCGGACTGCGCATCGTGCGCGTCTCCACCGATGACCCGCAGGACTACTGGTTCGAGCACCCCGCGTCGGTCCTGCTTCTCGATCCCGCGCGGCGCATCGTCGGCGAGTTCGCGCCACCGCTCGACGTGGCGGACATTGCTGCGCAGCTGCGCCACATCATCGCGTGGGGCGAGACGGCACCCTGAGCCACCGCGTCGCGCTGCCGCCGGCGCGGCTCAGCACTCGATGTAGCTGACCGGTACGTCGATGACGTTGGTGGCGAGCCCCCCGCGCGAGGTCTCCTTGTACTTGTCCTGCATGTCGCGGCCGGTCTCGCGCATGGTCCGGATGACCTTGTCGAGCGAGACGAAGTGGCGACCGTCGCCACGCAGCGCGAGGCGCGCGGCGTTGATCGCCTTCACCGCGGCCATCGCGTTGCGCTCGATGCAGGGAATCTGCACGAGCCCGCCAATCGGGTCGCAGGTCAGGCCGAGATTGTGTTCCATCGCGATTTCGGCCGCGTTCTCCACCTGCGCCGGCGTACCGCCGAGCACCTCGGTGAGCGCGCCGGCCGCCATCGAGCAGGCCGAGCCGACCTCACCCTGGCAACCCACCTCGGCGCCGCTGATCGAGGCATTGCGCTTGAACAGCATGCCGATGGCGCCGGCGGTCAGCAGGAAACGCACCACGCCGTCCTCGCTGGCACCGGGGCAGAAGCGCGCGTAATAGTGCAACACCGCCGGCACGATGCCGGCGGCGCCGTTGGTCGGCGCGGTGACCACGCGACCGCCGGCGGCGTTCTCCTCGTTGACCGCCAGCGCGTAGAGATTGACCCAGTCCATGATGGTCAGCGGATCGCGCAGCGCCGCCTCCGGCTGGCTCGCGAGCTGGCGCTTGAGCGCCGCGGCGCGCCGGCGTACCCGCAACCCGGGCATCTCGCCCTCGGTGGCACAGCCACGCTCTACGCAGGCCTGCATGGCCGCCCAGATCGCGAGCAGGCCGGCCCGGATGTCCGCCGGCGAACGCCAGGCCTGTTCGTTCTCGTACATCAGCGCGCTGATCGGTAGCTGGTGCTCGTCGCACAGCGCGAGCAGCTCGGCGGCGCTGGCGAAGGGATAGGGCTGCGCCACCTCGTCCTCGGCGATGACCGCCTCGCCGGCGTGTTCGCCGTCGAGCACGAAGCCGCCGCCGACCGAGTAGTACACGCGCGCCGCGAGCTCGCCGCCGGCGTCGTCGAAGGCCCTGCAGCGCATGCCGTTGGGGTGGCCGGGCAGCGAGTCGCGCTTTTCGAACACCAGGTCGTCGGCGAGGCTGAAAGCGATCGCGTCGCCGCCCGCGAGGGCGAGCCGGCCATCGCGCTCGAGCGCCGCCATGAAGTCGGGTATGCCATCGACATCGACCGTCTCCGGGGCCTCCCCGGCGAGCCCGAGCACCACCGCCCGGTGCGTACCGTGGCCGCGCCCGGTGGCGCCGAGAGAACCGTACAGGCGCACTTCGACCCGGGCCACGCGCTCACGCAGGCCCGCGGCCACGAGCCGCTCGGCGAAGCGCCGCGCGGCGCGCATCGGGCCGACCGTGTGCGAGCTCGACGGCCCGATACCGATGGTGAAGAGATCGAACACGCTGATAGCCATCGCACTGCTCCCGCGCCGGGCGTCGCCGCCGCGGCGACATCACGGCGTCACGGCCATTCTGGCGAGCGCGCGGCGCCCCTGCAAACCACGGCACGCGACGCGCCCCCCTCGAAGCCCGCCACGCCCCGCCCTATACTCGGCTGCCGTTCCCACTGACGAGAGCCCGAGCATGAGCGACACGTCCGCCTACACCCCACCCCGCGTCTGGACCTGGAACAAGGAGAGCGGCGGGCGCTTCGCGAAGATCAATCGGCCCGTCGCCGGCGCCACGCACGACAAGGCACTGCCGGTCGGCGAGCACCCGCTGCAGCTCTATTCGCTCGCGACGCCGAACGGCGTCAAGGTGACGGTCATGCTGGAGGAACTCCTGGCACTCGGCCACGCCGGCGCCGAGTACGACGCCTGGCTCATCGACATCGGCGAGGGTGACCAGTTCGGCAGCGGCTTCGTCGCCATCAATCCTAACTCCAAGATCCCCGCCCTCGTCGACCACAGCACGCCGCAGCCGACGCGCGTGTTCGAATCCGGTGCGATCCTGCTCTATCTCGCCGAGAAATTCGGCGCGTTCCTGCCCGAGGACCCGTCCGCACGCGCCGAGTGCTACTCGTGGCTGTTCTGGCAGATGGGCAGCGCGCCTTTCCTCGGCGGCGGCTTCGGCCACTTCTATGCCTACGCGCCGGACAAGTACGAGTACCCCATCGACCGCTATACGATGGAGGTCAAGCGCCAGCTCGACGTGCTCGACCGTAACCTTGCCGAGCGCCGCTACCTCATCGGCGACGAGTACACCATCGCCGACATGGCCACCTGGCCGTGGTACGGCGCACTCGTGCACGGCTTGCTCTACGATGCCGGCGAGTTCCTCGACGTCGGCTCGTACAAGCACGTGATGCGCTGGGCGGACGACATCAAGGCGCGCCCCGCCGCGCAGCGCGGCCGCCGCGTCAACCGCACCTGGGGCCAGGAAGACCTGCAGGTGCGCGAGCGGCATTCGGCGGCGGATCTCGATTGAGCGCGGTCAGCCGACGGTAACCCACGCGGGTTGTCGCGACGCGCATGGTGCATGAAGGAGCCGCACGCCGTGTCGAGACTGCCACGCGACCTCCTGCTGCTCAGCCTGCCGACGCTGCTGGCGGTCGCGCTGCTGGAAATCCTGCTGCGCACGGTCGTTGTCGCGAGTACCCCGCCACGGGGCTACTTCGAGGCCGGGAACGCCATCTACCGGTTCGATCCTGAACTGCCGACCGGTGTCTTCACGCGCGGCCCGCTGGCCCGCGACCCGGTAACCTGGGAGGTCAACGCGCAGGGCTGGCTGAGCACCGTCGACTACACCACCGCGCGCGAGCGCGACCGCGCACGCATCGCCGTGATTGGCGATTCGTACGTCGAGGCGCTCGAAGTCGGCACCGCGCATGCGTTCCCGACCCTGCTCGGCGAATTGCTCGAAGGGGCGCCGGAAGTCTATGCCTTCGGCACCTCCGGGGCGCCGCTTTCACAATACCTGCATCTCGCCCGGCACGTGGCACGCCGCTACGACCCGGACCTGCTGGTCATCTCTGTCGTGCACAACGATTTCGCCGAGAGCCTCGCTGCTGTCAATCCGGGCGAAGTCCAGTTCATGCGGCTCGCCCCCGACGGCAACGGGGGCTTCCGCGAGGAGGCACCAACCGCGAACGCAGCGTTCCTGCAATTCCATCGCCTCAAACGCTTCGCCCGGCGCAGCGCACTGGTGCGGTACCTGTATCTCAACTGTCACATCAAGGAAACGGTACAGGGCCTGCGCTACCTCCTGCGGCACAACGAGCACGCGGCGTACAGCGAGAACGTCGATGTCACGGTCCTGCGCGATGCCCGCAGCGAGATCGTCGCCGCCATCGACTACGTCGTCGCGGCGCTGGCGAACGAGAACCGCGAGCGCCGAGTCCTCATCATGATGGATGGACGCCGCCAGCAGATCTACGCCAAGGCGGCCGATTCGCCGACCGCCTTCCTGCACGACGAACTACGCGCCGCGACAGAGCGCCACGGTGTCGGTTTCCTCGACCTGCATCCGCTCATGGCGGCCGCCTACGCGGTCGATGAACGTCCCTTCAACCCAACCGACGACGGCCACTGGAACCGCTATGGCCACGCCTTCGTCGCCCGCGCCCTCGCCGCCCATCTGCGTGCGGGCGGGAGGACGTCACGTCTCGCGCAGGGCGACGGTGCCGGCGGCGAACCACAGGCGTTGCGGCCGGCCGATTGATCGCGAACAGCCACGCGGCCTGCGCCGTCGACTCACGCCCGAAATGTCGGAGCGCCTGTCGACGTCGAGCGCGGGGCCTGCATCGCCGGAGGTAGGCGTACATGGGCAGGGCACACCTGGCAGGCGAGCGGTCACGAACGGTGCTTAGCTCCGTCTGACGGCGATAACACGCAGCCCTCACCAGCACACCCCTCGCACCACCCACCAGGGCCGGCCGTCCGAACAAAGCCGCATCGGCAGTATTATCAGGTAGCAGGATTTCGCATTCCGGCGAGTCGCCTGACGCCGCTCATCGGCTGCACGGAATCCGACCTCGCGGGTTGCGACAGGTTGACCCTCCGACTCCGCCCCTCACCGCAACCGCGCGTGCCCTTTCCTGCCCAGCAGTAATAACGCCGGGGTAAGCAGCAAGGCCGCGCCGGGAGTGGGTACGACTGTGTAGGCGGTTATCGATTGCTCCGCACTGAAGCTGCCGACCAGCGGACCCGCAATAGCCTCCACTGTAAAGCCTGCCACGGTGATGATCCCCCAATTTGCCGGGAGCCGAGGGATGACCGTTTCCAGATGCGTTAGCAACCCGGGATCGCTGGTGAAGTCCGCCGGGTTCTGACCTTTAAACAGGCTGAGTCCCGCGCCGGAAGCACGGTAGACGTTGCCTTCGGGATCGATTGTGTCGAGCGAGGCGACGAATGTCTGATCAAGGAAGTACTGACCTCCGTTCGTTCCGCCGCTGGTTGTTGACAGCACGATAGGGCCGCCAGGGGCATCGAAGAACGGCGGCACGCATATCGAACAATTGAGTTTGTTGAAGGCTTCAACCTGCGTGTACACGAACGCTCCTGTCGCGTCGTCGTACACGGTGTCGTAGGTGCCACTGAAGTATCCGAACACCGTTCCGTTGTCGAACGTAGACGCATTGCCTGGTGCGTTTCGCCCCGGCGCCGCCACGTCATCAGCGGTGCCCCAGAGCAAATCAGGTCCTGCCGTTTTCCCTACGAATGGTGAACCCGGATCCGGGTCGGCAAGGTAAATGGCGTGGTAAGGAATCTGAGCGGCATGCAGGCTGGCCGCATAGAGCGCGGCCGAGAAAGCGGCGCCCACCAAACACATAAAGCGAAGACCACGAAGCCTCATAACTTCTCTCCTTGTCATCTCGCAGCTTCAAAGGCGTCTTGTCGCGCCCAGCTTCGCATTTCCAGCAGGGCCTGAATGTTCATAGTCCCGATAGATGCCCAGGTCAAGGTTTCGTTGCGCCACCTCGTCCTTCGCTGGTTGCGCCGACTCATCCACATCAACGCCGTATATTCGTGGCGCTCAACGGCCTATTGCAGGCTCCCGATGCGTTAAACCAAGAACGACTCGAGGAGCCACCCGGATGCCCCCGCAGGCACGGCATCCCCCAACGATGCCGTGGCCGCACAGAGCGATACGATATGAAGCAGAATCTTCACCTGGCGGCCAACGGACGCTTTACTCGCACGAGCCAGGATGGAAACTCGCGTTCCTACGGCCTTCCCTGCTGATCGCGCCCGGATAATCGTCGTCACCGCAGCAGCCCTGCCAACTGCTCGTACACCCAGGAGAAGCCCACGCGCTCCTGCTCCATCCGTAGCCTGGACTGGATCCGGTCGAATCTAAGGTCGTCGTATACGGTCGCCTCCTGTGCAGTCAGTCGTGGGAGGTCTTGCCGCACAGGCTCGGGCTCTTCACCCCAGAACAGGCGATGGGCAAGCAGCGTTTCCCGGTCCATGAGAAAGGACGCGGCGCTCGGAAAGTAGCCGCGTAGCTGGTCGAGGATGGCGAATCCGTGGGTGTCGATGTCGCCCCAATAATGCAGCTGGCATCGATGCAGCCATGCGGCACGCGCCAGCGCGTCCCAGCCGTAACCCGCGCCGAAGACGACAATCGCGCCTGCCACCGCCGGGAAGGCAAGGAGATTGGTCTCGTTCTCGGTTATGAAAACGCGCTCGACGGGTAGCGCCAGCGCCGCGAAACTTGCTGCGTCCAGAGTGATGTCGGGCAGGCCTGCACACCCCGGCAAGCTGGGCAGCGACGGGTCGAGTAGGCGAAACCGAATCCGGACAGGCTTGCCCAGGAAGCCAAAGCGGCGTGAGAACTGAGAGATGCCAGTCGCTTCATGTTCGACAACTTCTGGTGGCAGAGCGAGGTCCAGCAATTCAGTCAATACGCCCCGGTTAGCCTCGATGAACTTGCTGTCCACCCCAGGCACGTCGACTTGTCGGAGGTACACGCCGGGACAAGGATGCGCTTGCAGCCAAGCGATTACGGCCAGAAGACGCTCCCAGCGGTCGCTCAGTTCCAGTGCCCGAAGCGGCCGCCGGGACAGCCATGCCAGCAAGCGTGGCTGAGTGGCAGCCGTGCTTTCCCACACCGCCTCGAATCGCTGCGCTTGACGTTCCTTTCCGATGAAGGCCAGGGCGTCCTGCAAGGTATCGAGCCAGACGGCCGCAGGGAGCCGCTGCGCCCCCTGGACACGATGGTTCCACTCCCGCCATTCGATGCGTACATGAGGGGTGTCGAAGATTGCACGCACCCAGCCGCGCACGGCCTCAAAGTGGTCAGACAGGTCGCCAGCCGACGGGGACTTCAATCTCAAACGCAGCGGCCAGGCCCCGGTCTCCACGACAAGCGCCCGCAGCAAGTCGCCGCGATTCCACAGCCGCTCCACATGCGCGCGCAGATCAGCGTGCGTCGTCCAACGATTCATGAGGTCCCGTCGGTGTCACACCGCTCGGTTGCAGTGCGTACCGCTTGCGCCGCGTTGACGTTTGCTGACACCTCCGCATCATTCTTCTGCGCCCGGTATTCCTCAATCGAAAGGCAGCGCAGCCGCGAATCGCGCCCGCCCTCGTTATGCACGAAGCCGACGCTGGCGACGAAGGGCTCGATAATATGGATCTTCTGCAGCGGTGTGACGATCAACAACTGCAGGTTGAGCTGCTGGAACAGGCGCAGCCCGTACTGCGCGGACTCATCCGACCCGCGACCAAACGCTTCGTCGATCACGACGAAGCGGAACGACCGCGAACGCACCGCGCCCCACTCCAGCCCGAACTGGTAGGCGAGGCTCGCGGCCAGCACGGTGTAGGCCAGCTTCTCCTTCTGACCGCCAGACTTGCCGCCCGAGTCCGAGTAGTGCTCGTGCTCGGCACCGTCAGCACGCCAACGCTCGCTGGCCGAGAACAAGAACCAGTTGCGCACGTCGGTGACCTTGCCGGTCCAGCGCCGGTCGGCGTCAGACAGCCCTTCGCGGCCCCTGAAGCGGTCGATGATGGCCTTGACCTGCAGGAACTTGGCTTCCGAATACTGCTCGTCCGCTGAGCCCGTCATCGCGCCCTCGGTGCACGCCCGCAGGTCCTGCTGGAAGTCGCGAATTTCGGCATCCGGGCTCGGCAGCGCGACCAGCTTGATGTACCGGCCGGGGTTGTAATCGATCGCCTGGAGCGACTGGTTGATGAAATCGACGCGCTCCTTGATCGTCTCCCGCTCGCGGGCGAGCTGGGCATTGAAGTTGGCGATCTCGTTGATCGTGTTGACGTTGAGCAGCTCCTTGAAGCGCGCCTCGAAGCGCGGCAGGTCGTCGCTCTTCAAGCCGCCTAGCATCCGCTCGTACTCCGACAGCGCCGCGAGGCTCACGTCCGTTTCGACCGTCTCGGCCTTGAACTCCTCCTTGAAGCCGCGCATGGCATTCACGATGCCTTCGGCCAGCCGGCCGAGGCGCTTGTCCGCTGCGTCGATGCGCTCCTGCAGCCACTTGCGGACCTCCTGCTCGCGGTTGTCGCAGGATTCGACCGACAGCTGATGCTCGCCGAGCGCCTGCGAGCGCCAGCCATCCAGGCGCTCGATCTGCTCCGCCGTCAACGGTGAGTCGTCCCAGACGCTGGCGGCCTGATCCCGCAGTGCCTGCGCCGCTTCTCGTTTGCTCTTGACCTCGCCGCGCTTGCCCAGGGCGTCGGACCGCTTGTTCTCCAGCTCGCGAAACCGAGCCTGCGCGGCCTCGAGCTGGTGCCCCAGCTCTTGCAGAGTATCCGACGCCGCTTCCAGGCGCGCACGTTCCGAGGTGAGCACAGCAATCTGGCTGACCACGCTCATCCAGTCGATGTCGGCAAAGCGCGTGAATTCTTCCAGCCTGCTGAGTGCATCCAGCTGGCCCCTGAGTTCGTTGCTCGCCTGCTTGAACTCGCCTATTCGCTGCCCCAGCGTGGCGAGGCTTGTCTCCAGGCGCTCCCGCTGATCGCGCAACGTGCGCAGCTTGTCGGCATTGCTCCAGCCGAGCACGTAGCGGCCGCGGTCGTCGATGCGGCTGCGGTCATCCTTCTCGTGGCGCCCGCTCGGGTCCTTGATCTGACCGGCACGCGTGATGGCGCGGGCCTCGCGACGGAATTGCGCGCCGCTGTCACAGCAGGCGACATCGAAGCGCTGGCGAAGCTCGTGTTCCATCCACTCGTAGTGTGGCGAATCCGGCTTGATGTCGAGCTTACGCACCAGCGACTGCGGATGCAGCGCGGCGTCCCGCGCAGTCCTGCGTGGGCGGACATGGAAGTACACCAGCCGGGCGCCCAGATGTTGGCGGTCCACCCAGTCCGCAACGGCCTTGTAGTGCACGTCCGGTACCAGCAGCGCAAGACCAAAGCCACGCAGCAGCCGCTCGGCGGCGCCTTCCCAGTCGCGCTCGTCGTCACGCACCTGGATGAGCTCGCCCGCGAAGGGCAGCTCGTCATCGCCGATCGCCAACGCCGCACACAGCGCGTCGCGAACGCGAACCTGGGCGGCGTCGATGTTGCTCTTGCGTCGCTGGAGACTGTCGATCTCGTCGGACAGGGCGGTGTGCTCCTCGCAGCCCTTGCGGAACGCAAATTCCTCCTCGCGCTCGCGGTTCTCCAGGTCGGCGATGTCTTCGCCCAAGCTTTCCGCACGCTGGGCGATGCCGTGCTGCTGGGCGACGAAGCCCGCTTCATCGGCCGGCGCCGCCTCATTGATGCGGGCGAGCAGCTCCTGGAAGCGATCAGACTTCTTCTGACGTTGCGCCTTGTCCTGCTCCAGGCGCCGGATCTCCGCTGCCAGCTCCTCCAGGCGGTCGCCGCCGTTGTCGCGCAGGGCGCGCTCCAGCTGGCCGACTTCGACGCGCGCGGTCTCACGCTGGGCGTCCAGCCGCTCGAGCTGCGCATCGAGCCGGGCCGCGTCGTCCGCCAGCAGGCCGAGGCGGCGGTCCAGAAGCTCGCCCTTGAGCCGGGCGAAATAGGGGCGCAGCTGATCGCGCGCATCCCGCAAGCCCTGAATTTCGGCCGCCAGCGCCTGGTGGCGCGCCCCGTCCTCGACCAGGGGTGTCAGTAAGTCCACCTGCCGCTTGGCCTTGAGCACGGCCTGGTGCGCGCGGTCGAGGTCGTCGAAATGGCGGATTAACGCCTCGATGCGGTCGCCCACGTCGAAGGGCTCCAGCATGTGGCTGCGCACGAAGTCGGTGAGGTTGCCCACTGACTTCATCGAGACGGTCTGGTGGAACAGCTCCAGCGCCTGCTCGTGTTCGATGCCGAAGCGCCGACGGAACCAGGCGCCGTAGGGCGGGAAGCTGTCGAACAGTTCGCAGCCGGCGCCACGCAGCCTTTTGCGCAGCGCGGTGATGTCGCTGCCGAAGTCGCTGAAGTCATCGGCGATGGCGAGTGCCCGTTCGGTGGCCACGAACAGGCGCGCGGGTTGGCCCTGCGGATCCTTCAGCCAGAAGACCTGGGCCAGCGTCACGGCCTGGTCGTAGCCGTCGTTGCGGAAGACGCCGAGGATGACCGAGTAGCGCGACGCATCGCGCAGCGCCACGGGCCGGGCGCTGCCCGTGACCTCGTTGCGCTCGCTCTTGTAGTGGCCCAGCACGTAGGAACGCAAGGACCGCTCGCGGGAATCCGCGCCGGCCGCCTTGTTGTAGGCCACGCGATGCGCCGGCACGAGCAGGGTCGTGATGGCGTCGACCAGCGTAGACTTGCCCGAACCGATGTCGCCCGTGAGCAGCCCGTTGCGCTCGTCGAGCTCGTAGCGCCAGACGCGCTTGTCGAAGGTGCCCCAGTTGAGCACTTCCAGCCGCTGCAGCCGAAAGCCCACCCGGCTGTCGTCACCCACGAAGTCGAGGCCGAGCGTCGGCGCCTCAAGCATCGGCGTTCTCCCGGCTGGCACCTTGATCGGTGTCACCCGACAACGCCGTACGGTAGACCTCCAGCCGCGCATCGAACTCCGCCAGCCACTGCGCGTCGACAAAGGCCTTCAGGATACGCCGCACCTCGTATTGCCTGCGGTCCTGCGCACTGCCGGCGCCAGGCCTTAGCCGGCGCAGAAACCCCAGCTCTATCACCTTCGTTATCGTCGCGTCCACCTGGTCGACCAGCCGGGCCTCGTTGGTACCATCGGGAAGGAACACCCTCATCAGATCGGCGATGTCGTCGCGCGAGAGCACCAGCCGGGTATCATTACCGCCGGCGTCGAACTCGGCCATGCGCTTGCGCAGCAGCGCCAGCATCAAGCTCACCGGGTAGGCCAACGGCCGGCGCGCGACGAGCCGCGGCAGGCGCGGCGCCCCCGCGGCCTCGTCCGGGTCGGCACGGCTCTTCAGGAAGGCATGACCCTCGGCCTCGTCCAGCACCAGATCCAGCAGCAGCACGGCGGCCTGTTCGCGCACCCGCGCCTGCAGGCGCTGCAGGCTGGCCCACAGGTGCTCGTCGTCGTCGCGGTAGAGCACACCCTTGAGCAGGTGCACCATCAGCTGTGACAACTCGGGCACCGCCGGCAGAGTGCTGGGCGGCGTCTCCACCGCGCCGTCCTCATATGACGCATCGTTCATCTTCATGTCTCCCGGGCCGCAGGCCCCCGTCAGCGCGTGAAGATCACGCGGGGCACGCGCGCCTCGCGCGTCACGGCCTCGCCTGCGGCGTTGCGAGCCTGCCAGCGGATCGGTTCTTCCACGGCCTCGTCCACCAGGGCGTGCAGGCCCTCCAGCACGTGGCTGCCGTTGCCGGCGTGGGCCAGCTCCAGGTAGGCCACCAGTTCGGCTAGGCCGTGCTGCAGCGGCTCGGCATCGAGTAGCTCGCACAGCGTGATCTGCGGTTGGTGGCGCAGTGCGCGTTGCACCACCGCGCGCAAGCGCGCTTTATCCACCACGACCTGGGCGAACAAGCCAGCGGTGTCGACATCGTCCTCACTGCCCGCTAGCACCAGCTCGGTGAGACGCGTCTTCACGCGCGGCATGAACAGCGGCCGCTCCAGGGGAAGTCCGATATCCGCGCCCATGGCGTCGATGCACATCACCGCGCCAGTGGGCGCGGCCGAGCGTAGCCTGAGCGCCTTGCCCTCGATGCCGTGCAACAGCTCGAGGATACGGCGGTTCTCCAGAAACGCCCGGTCGTCGAGAAAGCGGCGCAACTGCTGCGACAGCCGGGCCACCGTGCGCTGCGTGTGCTCGCCCGCCTCCAGCCAGTCGTGGTGCACGCGGCGGGTGCGCGGCGCGGGCGAAAGTTCGGCGATGACAGGTAGCGCCAGCACGTAATCGAGCCGCGCGGAGAGTTCCTCCTGTCTCCGGCTCGACATGAGGAAGTCCCAGAAGGCACGGAAACTGCGGCCCTGGTCGGAATCACCGATGGCGTCGCGTTCGCCCATGATCTCGTCGAGCAGCGCGCCCTTGGCGCCGTCCCACAGTGTGATCTTCTCGCGCACCTTGCGATCGAGCAGGCGGAAGTTGTGTTCCACCTCGCGGAAGTCCGCCAGCAGCTCGCGCGCCAGTTGCTGGAACTGCTGGAAGCGGTCCTTGACCGCCGTATCGTCCAGCAGCGGCACGTCACCTGCCAGCACGCGGGCGATCTCAGCATCCAGTTCGTCGCGCTTCTTGCGCAGGTCGGCCACGCGCTTGACCGGGTCGGCCTCTGTGCCCGCGCTGATCTGCTCCAGCAGCGCGAACAGCGTGAGCAGGCGCGATTCGGTGCCGACGAACGGCCGCTCCGTCAGTGACAGCAGCCACGCGATCGCCTTTTCGGTCGCCGGCGTGAGGTCGAACTGCGCCTCGTCCGTGCCCGGCTTGTAGAACTTGCGCAGCCAGCCCTTGTCGGGTACGGCCCAGTCGTTCAGGTACTCCTGCGCGCCCTTGGGGTAGGACTCGGGCCCCGACTGCTCGCGCAGGGCGAACAGCTCATCCTCCAGAGCCTCCGTAAGATCGGCCTCGCTCATCACCCGCACATTCGGCGCCACGAATACCCGATGCAGGAAACTCGCTACCAGCGGCGCGTGGGGCGAGGCCAGCAGCCGCCAGGCGGGATGGCGGTCGCGCAGGCTGGAGAGCGAGGCGAAGTCAAGCGACACCGATCAGATCATCCTCGAAGGTACGTTGCCGGAATCGCCTGCTTGCAGGCCGACATACACGGCGGATGCGCAGGGGTTCCGCCGTCCCAGCCCGTCGATCCTGAAGTCAGACGTCCTGTGTTCCGCCATGGCCACCACAAGCGCTGCGAGCTTGCGCATAACTGTCGGGTTGGTCGTGGTCCGGCTGTTGGAGCTGGACGCCTTGCTCCTGTCACCTGCGTGGATAGCGGGTGCGTTCATCAGCCGGGAACTACCGCACCACCACGCGGGTGTCGGGCACCACGCGTTAGCGCTCTGTGACCCTTCTAACCCAATCACGCGAAATCGCCAAGATTCAGCTCGTCCCCACTACCACGGCACCGGCGAGAAGCGTTCCAGACACATGCGGTCCGGGTGTGCTGCGAGGCAACCACGCCCGAGATCGGGCAGAAACTCATGTTCTCGCCGCGATCTGGGAATGCCCCGGACGACTTTGTACACCATGAACGCTGCACGGCACGAGAATAATGGCGAAAACCAAGAAGAACCAGAAAAGCGGCCAGAACGGGGACAGCTCGGCTTCGAGGCGCGGCTCTGGGCCACCGTCGACAAGCTCCGCGGCAAGATGGAGCGGAGCGACTACAAGCACGTCGCCTTCGGCCTGATCTTCCTGAAATACATCTCGGAGGCCTTCGAGACGTAGCGCGCCGCCTTGCTCGCGGATGACCTGGCCGACGCGGAAAATCCCGAGGAATACCTCGCGGAGAACGTGTTCTGGGTGCCGAAGGACGCGCGCTGGTCGAACCTGCAGGCGCGCGCGGTTGATGCATCATGAGCATCACGGATTGCCATCAAACGACTTTGTGTCTCACCAGACGCCGTTCAGTGATTCACAACATGCCTAGCCGTCAACCGGTGAGCAATAAACCCGTCTCCACGCCTCGGCCGGCCGACCCCGCCCTGGACCCCGCTGGAGACCGCAGACATAAAAATGCCCGCGAATGGCGGGCTTTCTGCACTTCCCGGGACATCCCCGGAAGTCTGATTGGTGGAGCCGGGGTCAACGAATAAATCTGACTATCCAATTGATTTTTAGACCATTCATAATCGCTAATCGGCAGAGTTGCCCCCAATGTTGCCCCACGCGTGCAAAAGTAGTCACGGTGGATGCGCTTACACGTGTCAATTGGCCGCACCCGCCATCCGCAAGAGCATCGTGGTGATCGCGTAGAGCGCAACGCTTACCAGAGCCCCAACACTAAGGGTCACCCAGAACGACACGCCGTGCCGGAGCATTGCGCCGATCAGCAGGAACATCGGCAGGCTCGGCAGCACATACCAGAACGTGGTTTCCGCAAAGCTGGCCAAGCGGTCGGGATCGCGGGTATCGAGCCACAGCCAGCCCATCGCGAGCAACGACACGAGGGGCAGAGAAGCAACGAGCGCGCCGACGAGCGCGCTGCGCTTACCGGCTTCGGATGCGATGGCGATGAGCATCGCCGAGATGATGGCCTTGAACAACGCGTACATCGCTCGCCCCTAAACGCCTTCTGCCGGTCGCGGTTCCGCCAGTTCCCTTCCATCAATCTGTCGGACGCCGCCAAACCGCAGGTACAGCGCCGGCAGCACCAGCATGTTCAACAAGGTCGACGACAGCAAACCGAACAGGATGACCACTGCCATCGGCGACTGGATCTCGCTGCCCGGCTCGCCACTACGCAGCGCCAGCGGCACGAGCGCCAACGCCGTCGCGAGCGCCGTCATCAGGATCGGATTCAGTCTTTCCATGGTCCCGCGCCGCACCGCGGCAGGCAGGTCGGATTCCTCTCCCGCCTCCAGCAAGTGCCGGATATGTGCGATCAGCATCACGCCGTTGCGGGTAGCAATGCCGAAGAGCGTGATGAACCCGATGATCGAGGCTACCGAGAGCACCTGCCCGGACGCGTAAACGCCGACCGCGCCGCCGATCAGGGCGAGCGGCAGATTGACCATGACGAGCGTCGCGTCGCGCATCGATCCGAACGCCATGTAGAGCAGCACAAAGATGCCCACGATGACGACCGCCGACAGGACGGCCAGTCGCCGGGTGGCTGCCTGGGCGCTCTCGAACTGCCCACCGTATTCAACGAAATAACCTGGCGGCAACGCGACTTCCGCCGCCACAGCTTCGCGGATGTCGTTGACCACGCTGAGCAGATCGCGCCCGGCTACGTTGGCCATGACGACGAGCTTGCGGCGCACGTTCTCGCGACCGATGGTGTTCGGGCCGCGGTCACGACGGATGTCGGCGAGTGCCGCGAGCGGTATCTCAGCGCCGACCGGCGTCATGATGCGCGCACTTCCCACGTCAGCGAGGCTGTCGACGAAGCGTGTTGGATAGCGCACCACGAGATCGAATGCCGCATTGCCCTCGAGCACCCGGGACACCTCGGCTCCGACGAAGGCCGCTTCGATTGCTTCCGCAACGGTACCGGGCGTCAGCCCGTGCCGGGCAATGACATCCCGACGTAGCGCGATGCTGAGCATCGGTACATCGGCCTGCTGTTCCACAGACAGGTCGACCACCCCAGGCACGCCCGCCATCTGCGCGCGCACCGCCTCCGCGAGCCGGCGCAACTCCTGCAGGTCATCGCCGAAGAGCTTCACCGCGATGTTCGCGCGCGTGCCTGACAACATGTGGTCGATGCGATGTGAGATTGGCTGCCCGATGATGATGTTCATCCCAGGTACCGCGCTGAGTGCCTCGCGTAAATCCCTTACAAAGACGGCCTTGGAACCCCCGGCCAGGTCGAGAGCGACGTCGATTTCCGATGCATTGACACCTTGCGCGTGCTCGTCGAGCTCGGCACGACCCGTACGGCGCGCCGTCGCGACAACACCCGGCTGCGCCAGAACGGTGCGCTCGACCAGGCCTGCCAGTGCATCGGACTGCTCGAGCGAGGTCCCGGGTAGCGTGACCGCGCTGATCGTGAGGCTGCCCTCGTTGAAATCCGGGAGAAATGCGCGACCGGCGTCGGCGAGGAGCAGCAAGGCACCAGAGAACCCGGCCACGGACAGCAGCGTGAGTGACTTCCAACGGCGCACGGAGCGATCGAACAGGGGCGCGTAGGCGGCCTTGATCAGGCGCGACAGCAGCGGCTCGTGGGCCGTCGCCAGGGCACGCGATCGCGGAAGCAGTAGTGACGCACAGGCCGGCGTCACGGTCACCGCGACAATCAGCGAAGCCGCCAGGGCGACGATGTAAGCAAAGCCTAGCGGCGCCAGCAGGCGGCCTTCGACCCCGCTCAGGAAGAACAGCGGCAGGAATACGAGCATGATGATGAGCGTCGCGAACACGATCGAGCCCTGGATCTCGCGCGTCGCCTCCCCGACGATGCGGGCCGCCGGCTGCGGCGGCATTCTCTGCGCGTTGAGACGCAGCCGGCGCAGCACGTTCTCGACCACGATAATCGCATCGTCTACGAGCGCGCCAAGCGCGATCGCCATGCCTCCCAGCGTCATCGTGTTGATGCTTGCCCCGAAGGCTTGCAGGATGAGCACGGCGACGACCAGCGACAGCGGAATCGCGAGCAGCGCAATCAGCGTCGCACGCACGCTCGCCATGAACGCGAACACGATGAGAACAACCAGAACCGCGCCGTCGCGCAGCGCCTCGCGCACGTTCGCTACGGCGACGGCAATGAAATCAGCCTGGCGGAAGATGTTCGACTCGATACGCATGCCGCGCGGCAGCGCCGCCTCGATCTCGGCCAGGACGCGCTCGAGTTCGGCGGTCAGCGCCAGGGTGTTCGCGTCGGGTTGCTTCTGGATGCCGAGCACCACGGCCGGCTCGCCGTTATGAGCTGCCGTTCCACGCTTGAGCGCGGGCCCGATGCGTACCTCGGCGACGTCGCGCACTAGCACCGGGACACCCTCGCGCAGGGCGACGGCGGTCTCGCCGATGTCCGCGACCGCGCGGACGCGGCCGAGCCCGCGGATCAGATATTCCTGCCCGCCGGTCGCGACGAAGCCGGCCGACGTGTTCGTATTGCTCTCGCGCACCGCCGCGAGCACCCCCTCCAGCGTAATTCCATAGTGCGCGAGTCGCCCGGGATCGACGACGACCTGGTACTGCCGCGTATCGCCGCCGATGGGGATCACCTGCGCGACGCCGGGAACCGCGAGAAGCCGCTGTCTCACAGTCCAGTCCGCCGCCGTCTTCAGTGCCATCGGATCATGGCTATCGGAGCGCAGTGCGATGAACATGATCTCGCCCATGATGGACGTCACGGGGGCGAGCACGGGCGGGGGCAGATCGGGCGGCAGGGTGTCCCGTACTAGTTGCAGCTTCTCCGCGACGACCTGGCGCGCACGGTAGATGTCCGTGCCCCAGTCGAAATCGATCCAGACGACCGCGCTGCCGATCGCAGTCGACGATCGCACGCGACGGACGCCTGCGGCACCATTCAGCGCCGTCTCGATGGGAAAGGTAATGAGCCGTTCGACCTCCTCGGTCGCCATCCCGTGGGCCTCAGCCACCACCGTCACCGTCGGCGCGGTGAGATCGGGGAAGACGTCGACCGGCATGCGCTGGGCTTCGAATGCGCCCCAGGCGAGAAGCACGCCGGCTGTGAGCAGCACCAGCAGGCGGCTGCGCAGCGCGAATTCGATGATGCGTGCAATCACAGGCCGGTCGCCGTCAATGTGCGTGGCCGTGACCAGCAGCCGCGGGGCCGCTCGCCGCGAGGTGCACGAGGTACGCACCGCGCGAGACGACCCGCTCCCCCGGTTCGAGACCCGCGCGAATGCCGGCATATCCTCCGTCGCGCAAAGCGACCTCGACGATGCGCCGCTCCCAGTTCTCACCATCCACCATCACGAACACAACGTCCTTACCGGCATCGTCGACGAGTGCGGACACCGGCACCGTGGGCCCGTCGAACGTCGTCGCCGTGCGCAGGTGCGCCTGCACGCCCATGCCGGGCCTCAAGCGACCTTGCGGATTGTCGAGTTCGAAAACGACCGGCGCGGTCCGCGTGACGGGGTCGATAGTTGTGAGTGCAGCAACCAGGCGGCCGTTCAGCGCCTCGCTCTCATAAATTTCGTCGCGCCCCGCAACCGTGAACCACAGGCCTCGTGGCTTACCCATATCGACAGCATCGAACTCCGCCACGCGCGCAGTGAGGCGCAGATGCGCGTCGTCGCTGATGCGCAGGATCTCCGTGCCGGCCTCGACGAACGCGCCGGGTCGGACCCGCACGTCGACCACGCGCCCGCCGCCCGGCGCACGGACTGCGAAGCCGCTGCCCGCACCCGCTCCCCCCTGGAGGGCGGCGAGCCGCGCACGCACCGCCGCCAGCCGCGCCTCGGCACTGCGCTCGTCGGCCTGTGCGGACTCCAGGCGGTGTGGCGCGACTGCGCCCTCTTCGACCAGCCCTGCGAGCCGCACCCGCTCGAGATGAGCCGCTTCGAAAACCGCGCGGGCTCCGGCGGCCTCGGCCGCGAGCGCGGCCCGGTCGTCAGCACCGCCCAGGCGCGGCACCACGCGTACCAGCACGTCATCCGTAGCGACCGGCGCGCCGAGCTCGGGCAGACGCTCGGCAGCCGGCACGACGAACCCCGCAGTCGGGGCGACGACCGGGATGTCCGCGCTCGGCAACGGCGCCAGTTCCGCAGGCGCCGCGACCGACCGCGACAGGCTTCGCCGCACGACCGCCGCGGTGGCGAAATCGAGCTGCCATTGCTGCTCCTTGAGAAACGGAATGAGCCCGGGCGACTCCGCTTCCTCGGGCAAGGCCGCGTCGGCAGCGGCCGGGTCGGCATAGATAGTGACGGAGCCGAGGTCGTGCACGCTCGTCCAGGCATCGGTTTTCAGTTCGACCAGGAGGCGCCGCTGACCGGCCGCTTTGGGGATGACTACCGGGCGGAAGATACCGGGCGTGCGCGACGGACCGGCGGAGAAAGTCGCGTCCGCGCCATCACCTTCGAGACGCACGATGGCTTCGCCGGCACTCACGGGACGGAAATCCTTAAGGCGCGTGAAGTGCGCCGCGAAAGGCGATTCACGGCCGACCGCGAGCGGCGGGAATTCGACGAAGAGCTCGGTATAGGGGGTGAAATCGGTCACCACGACCCCACCGCCGTGACCGTGCTCGGCACCATCCTCGGGGTGATTAGCGGCGTCGGCGTCGTGCGACGACATATCGCCATGAGCGGCATGCGAAGCTCCGGCATCGGCCCCATGTGGATGCGGGTGCTCGTGCCCAGGGTGATCGCCGTCGCAGGCGCTGACCGTGCAGACCAACGCGAGCGTCGCGAAGCTCCGGCGCATTCTCATTGTGGCTCCTCGGGTAATAACGTGCGCAGCTCGAGATGCGCGCGGCGCGCCTCGAGTTCGAGGTCAATCAGGCGTAACCCGGCCTGGTGGGCGGACCGCAGGGCGTCGATCGCTTCCAACACGCTGATCTCGCCGGCGCGGTAGGCAATCTTCGCGATACGCTCGAGTTCGTCGGCCGAGTCGAGTCGGGCAGCGCGAAAGCCGAGCGCGGCGTCACGTAGCGCACGCGAGCGTTCGGCGAGGCTCTCGATCCGCGCCAGCAGCTCGCGGCGTTCAAGGACGTGGCGTGCGGCCGCATCGCTCGCGAGCGCGGCAGTCCGCTCGATCTCGCCCTGGTTGCGGTCGAAGACGGGCAATGGAACGTTGACACTGAACACGAGGCCCGCGCTCCCAGTCCCTTCGACCGCGCGCACTCCGGCGCCGACCGTCACCGGAGGTATTATCCGGCTCGCCGCGCGCAGCTCGTCTTCCGCCGCTTCGGCCGTTGCCGCCAACGCCGCGAGTCGTGGTCCGCGTTCGGCCAGCGCGACGAGCTCGACGGACGGCATAGGTTCGGGTGGCAGGAGCTCTCCGACCAGTTCCGCTGTCGATGAAATCCCGCCCCCGCCAAGCAGTGCACCGAGAGCGGTACGAGTAGAGAAAACTTCACTACGCGCGCGCGCTATCTCCGCCGGCCCGTAACCGGCCTCCTGACGCACGCGCTCGAGGTCGTAACGCGAAGCGTCACCGGCTGACGCGCGTAGCGCGGTCAGGTCTTCGAGCCGATCGAGTTCGCCAACGAACTCGCCCACCAGCGCGAGCCGACGTTCGGCCGCCACGGCCGCGTAGAATCGCTCGCCAGCGGCGACGACGGCCATCACGCGTTCGCTTTCGGCGACACCGTGCGCCGCCGCGACACGCGAGCGGGCAGCACTCGCGGCCAGTGCGCGACGCCCGGCGAGATCAAGCTGTTGCTGGACTTGCGCGAAATTTTCGCTGCCGCGCCCACCGAGCCCTCCGGCCGCTTCGCGCTGGTACTGCAAGACTGGGTTCGGCAAAGTCTCGGCGCTGACCAGGGCGCCCTGCGCGGCGTCGACCGTCGCGTTGATCATCGCCACGCGGTCGGGATCGTCGAGCACGAGGCGCGTCACATCTGCGATTGTGAACGTCTCGCCTGAAGCTGTTGTCGCGATCGAAAAAAGCCCTAAGGTCACAGCAAAAAACCGACCCGTAATCGGTTTTTTTCTCGACCCCCAGCGAGAACGCATCCGCATCTGGCGTCAACCGTGGCTGTGGACGACGAGCGTTTCGACGGCGTGGTGCAGGGGCTCGACTCCCAGGACAACGCCGCCAACGACCAGGACCGCGGTTCCAGCCAGCATCGCTGCGCTCGCGACGGGGGAACGATAGTGCGGCTCCAGCAAAGCTTGGATACGCGCTACCACTGGCGCATCGGCGAATGCCGTCGACATCGTAGCGGCACGCGCGGAGCCGCGGCTCATACGCTCCACCTTGAGCACGGTTTCGGCGGTGCGCAGCGCGCCGTAGTATCTTGCCGCAACACGATCACATGCCTGTTCCTGGGCCAGCACGAGTTCGCCGAAAAGGCGCCGCGCCACATCAGGCCAGTGCCCGAGCGAAATGACGGCGGCGAGCAAGCGCACGTGGTGGTCATGGCGCGCGAGGTGCGCACGTTCGTGGCGCAACACGACCTTCAGTTCCGTCAGATCGAGTCGTCGCCACAAGCCTCGGCTGAGAAACAGACGGGGCTTCAACAGTCCCGTCGCGCAGGCGACCGCCGCATCGCTGTCGACGAGTCCCAGCCCGGACGCCCGGATCGGCGTGCTCGCGGCGTGCAGCAGGCGCAGTGCGCGCAGTGCTGGTACGGCCTGCGACGCCGTGCGCCAAGCCAGCGATACGAACAGCATCGCGACCACCACGCCGGTTGCAATCATCAAGGCCAATGTCGTCGACATCGCCGCGTGCGGCTCGCAGCCCACGGCACTCGCGTGGCAATGATGCGTGACGAGGTCGAGGACGAGACCATCCGCAGCCACCTTGCAGAGCACGGCCGCCAAGACGCCCATCGCAAGCGGCATTCCGAGGAAGGCCGCGCAACCGGCGGCCCGCAGCTCCGGCGGAAACGAACGCAGGAACCGCACAAGCGGGGGGTGGAATAATGCCAGCGCGGCGCCCACTCCGAGACTGGTCGCCAAGCCCGCGAAGACCGCGACGGCCTCGTGCGCATCGGGCATCAGCGCCGCTCCTGCTTGCGCGCCAGCGCCGCCTTGCGCTCCGCGATGAGACGTTCGAGTTCGTCGAGCGCAGCGTCGTCCGCAGCTGCCGCATACTCCGCGAATGCCGCCAGCAGTCCCTGCCCGGGTGCACTTGCGAACGGCTTGAGCGCAACGTCGACCAAGCGCGCCATTACCGCTTCGCGACTGAGCTCGGCTGCGTAAACGTACGCATGGCTGACTTTGGTACGTGAAACCAGGCCCTTGCGATGCAGGCGCTCGAGCGTCGACTGCACCGTCGACAACGACAGGCGCCGTTCGCGCGAGAAACGATCATGCAGGGAGCGCGCATCCAGCGCTCCGTCCAGCCACATCGCTTCGAGGCAGGCGATCTCGAGCGGCCCGAGCGCAAAGTCGTTGGTCTCCATGGTGGCGGAGCATAACCAGAAGAAACACCGACTGGCAATCGGTTTTTTTTACTTCCGTCTCTAAGCTTGTCTCCAATGCCCCTCGGTGTACGGCGGCTTAGGAGCTTCGCCATCTAAAAATATTCATAAGTATTTATTTTTATTTCTTTTTTGGTGCTTTTTCATATGCATCTGCCCCCATTCATGGCACCAATTCTCATTGGCCGCAGGGCCTCCTGACTGATGTGATGCTTCTATCCTCGCTGCAGTCGCACGTTTGCGGCGACGAGTTAATGACGATAGACCGTCATGCGTCGTAGGGAGGCAGATTCCTCCCGCATGTCCCTCAAACGAACCCCTAATCTGCCGCAAAGAGCGCCTACCGCACTCTCGGTCAATAGCTTCGCACCAGTTCGTTGAAATGCACACGTGGATGGGCGCGGCATCGAAGCACTTGTAGTATGGGCGTATATCGATTGCAGCGGCTTCACGGCCGTAAGGAAGACACGCGCCATGACATTCCCACATTTCAACCGCACACTAATCGCATTGATTCTCGGCATCGCACTCCACTTCCCGGTTGCACACGCCGAAGACGATCGCAATGTGTACGAGGCGACCGTCTACAAGAGTCCGACCTGCAGCTGTTGCACGGCATGGATCGAACACCTCGAGAACAATGGGTTCGACGTCACCGTCCTTGAACCGACGAAGCTCGACCAGGTCAAGTCAGCGCATGCCGTGCCGTCGGAGCTCAGAAGCTGCCACACCGCTGCGATCGGGAACTACACCATCGAGGGCCACGTACCGGCGAAGGACATCCGCCGGCTGTTGACCGAACAGCCGAACGCGCGCGGTCTGGCCGTTCCGGGGATGCCAGTTGGCTCCCCGGGAATGGAGCAAGGTGACCGGCGCGATCCCTATGTTGTCGTGCTTTTTGGCGAAGGCAAACGTGAGGTCTACGCCCAACACTGAGCCGATCGTGCAGACGGGAACGGCCGGAACTCGCCTTCCGCACGAGCACGCTGACCACCGCACAGCTCGCAGCTATGGCGCGCGTCGGCGCCCGAAGCCGCGATGACCGACCGGTGTAACCGGCGCTTCTGCAAGGACCCGAATCCGGCCGTGAGAGTACGGTCGTCAGTTTCGGCGAGGTTTCTCCGGGGGGCGACCGGCCAGCTACCCGCGCTGCGACAGGTACCAGGCTTCGAAGACAAAAATGGCAATCATCGCCGCGAAGGCGACTGCGATGACGACGGCGTCGCTTTGCCATTTCACGAGGACGAAAGCGACAAGCGCCGCCACATCCAGCACGATGGCAACCATCAGCACGGTCGGACGCGCTTCCACGTCATGACGAAGATGACGAAGCACGCCCCAGTGAATCGCGATGTCCATGACCAGGTAGAAGACCGCGCCCAGGGCGGCGATTCTCGACAGGTCGAACAAGACAGCCAGGGCCCCGGCGACCACCACCGTGTAAACCAGGGTGTGCTGTTGAATCGTCCCCGGCATCCCGAAATGGCTGTGCGGGATGATCGACATGTCCGTCAGCATGGCCAGCATACGCGACACCGCAAAAATGCTCGCCAGGATGCCCGACGCGGTGGCTACGATCGCGATCGCAACGGTGAACCAGGTGCCGTAGATGCCGAGCGTCGGACGCGCCGCCTCCGCCAGCGAGTAATCGCGGGCGGCAATGATTTCCTCGATGCTGAGCGATGAACCTACGGCCAGGCAGACGACCAAGTAGACGATGGTGCAGATGACCAGCGAATACGTGATCGCACGACCCACGTTACGGTGAGGGTCCTCCACTTCGTCACCGCTATTGGTGATCGTCGTAAAACCCTTGTAGGCGAGCACCGCGAGTGCCGTCGCCGCCCAGAACGAAGCGATCGAGGGCGACTGCCCTGAACCCGCGCCGAGCGCCCGGAAATCCCAGCCGCCGGCCCATAATGCCGCTCCGGCGAACACCAGGATGCCAGCGACCTTGAGCGCCGCGGTTACCTTGGAAACGGCACCGACGAGGCGATTCCCTGCCAGGTTGACGAGAAAGGCGGCCACGATCAGGCCTAGCGCAAGCCCAGGTACCGCATATGCCGGCGGCTCCCCGTCGCTGAGCTGCAACGTGTAGGTCGCGAAGGTCCGCGCGACCAGGCTTTCATTGATAACCATGGAGAAAGCCATCAACAGCGCGCAGCCGCCGGTCACGACGCCCGGCCCGTAAGCCTTCTGCAGAATCATCGCGATGCCACCGCTCGAGGGGTAGCGACGTGTCACACGTACGTAGCTGTAGGCGCTGAACCCACTCACTGTCGCAGCGAGCAGGAAGGCCGCAGGGAAAAGCGGTCCGGCGAGTTCTGCGACCTGCCCCGTGAGCGCGAATATGCCGGCGCCGATCATGACTCCGGTCCCCATGGCGACAGTTCCGGCCAGACTCAGACTGCCAGCTTGATAATTAGTCTCTCTCGTCGACATACACTGCTCTCCGGCCATTCGAGCGGACTACGTACCGCACCCTAGAACCAGAAGCGAACGCCTGCCACGAACGCAGTTACCGAGACAGGCTCCCCGGCGCGCCGGGCCATATCGCGCGTGTCGCCGTAGAGACGCTCCCATGACACACCAACGTACGGTGCGAACTCGCGGCGGATCTGGTAGCGCAAGCGCAAGCCGAGCTCGGTCGCATTGATCCCGCTACCGCGGCTTACCTCGGGAATCCCTGAGAAAGCCGCATTCACTTCCAACCGCGGCTGCAATACCAGCCGTTGGGTGATGTTCAGGTTGTACTCGGCCTCGAGCCGCGCCGTCACCTCCCCCTCCTCGTCGACGAACAGCGCACTGTCCAGCTCGAACTCGTACGGCGCGACGCCCTGGATGCCGATGACCGCATGCGTCCGTTCGGGATTCGGACTGAAGTCGTGGCGGATCCCGACCTGCCAGTCCCAGAACGGCGCGAACAGATGGCTGTAGAGCACCTGCAACTCGGCGCTCTCCGGTGACCGGCCGAACTCGCCCTCGCCTTCGGTCTTGACCCAGGCACGGTTGCGCCCACTGCCGTACCATCCCTGGACATCCCACACGTACGCATCGACATCGTCCGCTAAGCGCGTCTCGAGCCGGTCACCCAACAACAGACCATAGTAGGAGCGCGGAATGGCAGGCGGCCAATCCTCGGGCGTGCCGGCCGGGTCATCGGCGGCGACCCGAAGCGAGCAGGTGGCACCGATAACTACCAGAGCGAGGCGCGTGGCCTTCATGTCGCCGCTCCGCGATTCACCCGCACGACGCGAAACATGCCCATTTCCATGTGATAGAGCAGATGGCAATGGAAGGCCCATCGGCCCGGCGCATCGGCGGTGATGAGCGCAGAGACGCGCGCACCCGGCATCACGTTGATGGTGTGCTTGCGCGGGATATGCTGCCCGTGTCCATTCTCGAGTTCCATCCACATGCCATGCAGGTGGATCGGGTGGTTCATCATGGTGTCATTGACGAGAATCAACCGCAGCCGCTCGCCGTAATAGAACTCGATCGGCCCGTCGACCTCGTGGAACTGCTTGCCGTCGAACGACCACATGTAACGTTCCATGTGCCCGGTCAGATGCAGCTCAATCTCGCGCCCGGGCTCGCGCTCGTCGAAGTCGTCGGCGCGGCGCACGAGGTCGCGATAGACCAATACCCGGTGCGGCACCTCGGCGAGCCCCGTGCCGCGTTCGTTTAGGCGATCACGTTGGACCTCCGCGATGCTGATATTGCCAGCGCCATGGTGATCATCGTCGTGGTAGGCAACCACGGGCCCCGTCTTGTCAGACATAGCCACGTGGGCGTGCCCACTGTGGCCGGATGCACCGGACGGAGATCCCGCCGCGTCGGCCATCGGCGTGTCCATTTTCATGCCCATATCGACCATGTCGAGCAGTGGGCGCTTGCGCAGCGGCGGCACCGGCGCGCGCAGCCCTGGCCGCACCGCCAGCGTACCCGCCGCGTATCCACTACGGTCCATGCTCTCAGCCATTACCGTGTACGCGGGTTCACCTTGGGGCTCGACGATGACGTCGTAAATCTCCGCGACCCCGATCTGGAATTCATCGGTCTCGACGGGTTCGACCAACTGCCCGTCGGCGGCGACGACCGTCATCGGGAGCCCCGGGATACGCACGTTGAAATACGACATGGAGGACCCGTTGATGAAGCGCAACCGTACCCGCTCGCCGGGCGCGAACAGCCCGGTCCAGTTGCCCGCCGGGTGGATTCCATTCATCAGGTAGGTGTATGTCGAGCCGGTCACATCGGCGATATCCGTCGGCATCATCCGCATGCGGTCCCAGGCGAACTTCTTCTTCCAGGCCTCGACCGCCGTCATGTCCTCCGTGGCGTACAAGGAGGCCGCCGTGAACTGCTGGAAGTTGTAGTAGTCGCTCATCTTCTTGAGCCGGGACAGCACATGGTGCGGATCGTCGAACGTCCAGTCCGACAGCATCACGACGTAATCGCGATCGCACGTGATGGGATCTGCATCGCGAGGATGCACGACCAGCGGGCCGATGACGCCGGCCTGCTCTTGCAGGCCCGAATGACTGTGGTACCAGTAGGTACCGCTCTGTACGACCGGAAAGTGATAGCGGAAGGTCTCGCCCGGCTCGATACCGCGGAAGGAGACCCCAGGCACGCCATCCATCTCGAAAGGAAGGAGGATGCCGTGCCAGTGTATCGAAGTGGATTCCCGCAGGTGGTTGGTCACGTTCAGCACGACCTCCCTCCCCTCCTGCCATTCGAGGAGAGGGCCGGGCACCGTGTCGTTGATCGTCAGCGCGCGCCCAACGCCGCCCGCAATGTCCAAGGGCTGCTCGCGGATTGCCAGGTCGAACTCCAACGGGGCGCTGATTGCGCTTGCTGAGCCAGCCGACACGCCGGCGCCACGTACCCATGGCGGAAGCGCGCTGCCGATCGCCATCGCACCAGCGCCGGCGAGCGTTTGCGAAATGAATCGTCGCCGCCCCAGCAGCGGCGCGATGAATCTGCTCGTTCGCTTCATGAGGTCTCCTGTTCGGCAGTGCGACGCCGGGAAAGATAGACACCGGGCTGTCGCTCTTACAGCGAGCGGACATTGACGCGATGCGAATTGCCGCTGCACCGGCGTCTTGGCAGTTACGCAGCAAAGATCACGCCATTGGGATGAGGCTGCCACCATGGGCAACGGAGCTCTACAGCCGAGTCGTCCTCAGGCGAAGGGCATTCCCAATCACCGATACCGAGCTCAAGCTCATTGCCGCAGCTGCCAGCATGGGGCTCAGCAGGATGCCCGCCACCGGGTACAACACGCCAGCCGCAATGGGCACGCCGGCGGCGTTGTAGACGAACGCGAAGAAGAGGTTCTGGCGGATATTGCGCATCGTCGCGCGCGACAGCCGCCGGGCCCTGGCAATCCCACACAGATCGCCCTTGACGAGGGTTACGCCCGCGCTTTCCATCGCCACGTCGGTTCCCGTGCCCATCGCGATGCCGACGGCGGCCTGCGCCAGCGCAGGCGCGTCGTTGATACCGTCACCCGCCATGGCGACGACGCGTCCTTCGCCCTGTAGTCGCTTCACCACCTCTGATTTCTGATCGGGGAGCACCCCGGCGAACACGTCGTCGATGCCGAGCCGCGCGGCAACGGCCCGCGCGGTCGTTTCACTGTCGCCAGTCAGCATGATGATGCGCAGACCGTCTTCGTGGAGCGCCTGCAGGGCCTCGGGCGTCGACTCCTTGATCGGGTCGGCCACTCCGACGATGCCTGCCGCCTGGCCGTCGATTGCGACGAACATCGCCGTCTGTCCTTCGCGCCGCATACGCTCGGCGTCCGCGTCGAGTGCCGCGGAGTCGAGTCCCAGGCCCTCGAGCATGGCGCGGTTACCGAGCACGACGGCAGTTCCCTGCACCGTGCCCTTGACGCCCTTACCGGTGACGGACTCGAACGCCTCGGCCTGGCCAAGTCCAAGCCCGCGCTCTTGGGCGCCGGCGACTATGGCCTCCGCCAACGGGTGCTCGCTGCCGCGCTCGAGCGTCGCCGCAAGTCGTAACACTTCGTTTTCGTCGAAGCCGGGCCGAGCCAGGACCGCGCGCAGGCGTGGCTTGCCCTCGGTCAACGTGCCCGTCTTGTCGACAACCAGGGTGTCAACCTGGCGCAACTCCTCGATCGCTTCGGCATTCTTGAACAGCACGCCCAGCGCGGCACCCCGTCCGGTCGCGACCATGATGGACATCGGGGTGGCGAGCCCTAGTGCACACGGGCAAGCAATGATCAACACCGCGACCGCGTTGATGATGGCATACGTGAACCGTGGCTCGGGTCCGAACATCGCCCAGGCAGCAAAGCTCAGCAGCGCAATCGCAACCACGATGGGGACGAACCAGGCAGCCACCACGTCCACCAGCTTCTGGATGGGTGCACGCGAGCGCTGTGCCTCGGCAACCATATGCACGATCTGCGCGAGCAGCGTATCACTACCCACGCGCTGCGCCTCGATGAGCAGACCTCCCGTGCCGTTGACCGTCGCACCGATGACTCGGTCACCGGTCGCCTTCGCGACCGGTATGGGCTCGCCCGTGATCATCGATTCGTCGACCGGACTTTCACCTTCGAGCACGAGACCGTCCACCGGGATCTTCTCGCCCGGTCGCACGCGCAGGCGATCGCCGACGACGATGATCGCCAGCGGCACATCCGCCTCGGTGCCATCCTCGGCGACCCGTCGGGCAGTCTTCGGCGCCAGCCCGAGCAGCGCACGGATGGCGGCGTTGGTACTGCTGCGCGCGCGTAGTTCCAACACCTGGCCGAGCAGGATGAGTGTCACGATCACGGCGGCCGCCTCGAAATACACGCCGACCTCGCCCGATTCCCCACGGAACGACGCCGGGAACGCGTGTGGATACACGAGTGCGACCACACTGAATCCGTAAGCCACGCCGACGCCGAGCGCGATCAGCGAGAACATGTTCAGACTGCGGTTGACGACCGACCGCCAGCCGCGCACGAAGAAAGGCCAACCGCTCCAAAGCACGACCGGCGTCGCCAGAGCCGCTTCCAGCAGGATACCGACACGCCGCGGAACGAGCCCCTCGAGCGGGTTACCGGGCAGCATGTGTGCCATTGCGAGCACGAGTACCGGGAGCGTCAGGATGGCGCTCACTGTGAAGCGCCGTGTCATGTCGCGGAGTTCGGCGTCATCAGACGCAGCTGCATCGATCGGCTCGAGCGCCATGCCGCAAATCGGGCAATCGCCAGGGGCATCCCGGACAACCTCTGGATGCATCGGACAGGTCCACTGCGTCGCGGCAACAGGCACGCCAGCCGGTTCTAATGCCATGCCACAGCGAGGGCAGTCGCCCGGCGCGCTTTGCTGGATCTCAGGGTGCATGGGGCAGGTATAGGTCACGATCGAGTCCTCATTGCTTCGGCACGACGCTTTCGATGAGATGGCAGATGGAATCCCCTTTCGGCGTGCCGTCCGGAAGCTCGCGCCACGTCGCAAGGGCATGCTCGATCCGCTCCTGCAGGGCCAGCGCCTCTTCCAGCGCCGCGCGGTTCTCCTCGACGCGTCGCGCCAGGATCTCGCGCGCCCTCGGGCACGGCGACCCACCGTGCTCACTCGTCGACAGCAGTTCGGCGATCTCGTCCAATCGGTATCCCAAAAGCTGGGCGCGGCGAATGAACGTGACGCGCACGACATCCGCATGGCGGAAATGCCGGTAGCCGTTACTCGCATCACGCTCTGGGCGGAGCATGCCCATCCGAACGTAATACCGAATCGCGTCGGTCGTGGCGCCGCTGGCGCGAGCCAATTCTGCAACCGTCATGGTGACCTCGTACCTGCTTTATGTTCTTGACCCTAGGGTAGAACATTGGTGCAGGACACAGGTCAACGGTCAGTTCACCGATCTTCGTAGAGCGATCAGTCGTACGGCTTGAAGACCAACAACCACAGAGCCATCAGCGGAGATCAAGTCAGAACGGTTGCGGTCGCTAAAGCCCCGAGTCACCCCTTCCAGGAGCGTCAGTCAATGGCCTTCCCGCACTGGAGTGGTGGAACGGACGTCACCGCGCACGATCTCTCAGCATGCTTCGCAGCCGGAGCGAAAGCGATTGAAGTCCACATCTCGACCGAGCCGCCCCACGGCGCGATCGATCTCATGGCAGGCGACGCGCTCTTGCACCTGCGAGATGGTCAGAAAGCCATGTTCGATACGCCAGTCAATACGCCCATCACCAGTCGCGCTCGGCCTGGCACCGTTTCGTACGTTCTGAAAGTGACGCGTTACTTTCGCTGAGACAGCAGTCTGCCTGGCATTAACCAGGGTAGCGCGGGGCGGGCGGCGATTTGCTGCATGGACATATCACCATGATTACGCGTACCACGCGACGACCTCGATGAGACAGGTCTCGCAGTCGTCTCGCGGCTCGGCGTACAGCACCTGTTCGACGGGCCTCCCGATGATCGTGGTCGCCCCATCCGACATTTGCAGCGGCTCTTCGTCGTCATGGGTACGATAGACGGCGACCGGCTGGGCCGGCGGGTGCGTCCTCGTCAGTATTTCGATGGCATTGGCCTCGTCGGGGTACTGGCCCGAGAGATCGATCGGTTGAAACGGCCTCGCCATGGATTCTTCCCTCACGTCCGAGCGGTCACGAGGACACCCCCGACGTATTTGGCCAATGTGGAACCAGCCGTGCCTCGCTTGCACGTCGAGCCTAGATGGCTCCTTCCATGCGCGCAAAGGGGAGTAATCACGCATCCTCTGGTTTGGGGTTGCGATCTTCAGCATGCAGTGCGGGAGCGCTGCGGCAGCAGTGCAACGTGTTCAATGCCCCGCCACCGGGCGTGGGGTGCACTCAGCGCTCTTGGAATCCACCCACGACGCCTTGCGTCGCCGGATGATTGCGCCTTTGGAGAAGCGTGCGCTTTCCCGACCTGAAGGCTCGCTCCCTGATCACCTATCGTTCCGCGCAAGGCATTCTGCGTAAGCCCGCTCGGCCGCACTGACGCGGTCGTTCTCCTTCGTGAACCCATGTGCAGCGCCGGCGACGGCACCGACAATCGCCCCAATTCCCGCACCTTTACCAGCGCCGCTGCCGCCATCGGCGATTGCACCACCGGCAGCGCCGGTCCCGGCGCCCACCATCGCACCGATTGCGCCGTCCTTCGCTACACGCGTCGTATCTCGCTGGGCACTCGCGAGGTAGCGGCTGCAATCCTCGCGCGGCGCCGCAGCTGGCTGCGTCACAGCTTCCGCATTATTCGGAGCAGACTCGACGCCTTTCGATGCCGGCTGCTTCGACGCTGTGTCGGCAACATTCTCATCCGATTCTGGAGCGAGAGTTCCATTCAAGGCTGCGAACGTCAGGCCGCCGGCAACAAGTAGCACCAACGCGACAGCGGTCGCGATCACGCCTATCTTCCAGGGATTGCGTGCGTTGCGCATGGAATGTTCTTGATGTTCCATAACGTGTCCTCCGCTCAGTCAATCGCCATTTACCTTGAAGCAGGATCATGCCCGACAATATCGACTACTTCTCGAATCAGCCGATGATTGAGTTGGTTCCGTACAGTGTGAATCTCATCACATGCACACTCAAATCTGCGCAGCGCCACACTAACGTAGGCAACACGGCGACTAGCCAACGGCGCCGCGATCTCGCGCAATTGCTAGAACCGCCAAGGTTCAATGAGCCCCGGAACCCGCCGGACGCCGCAGGCACAAAAAAGCCCGCATTCCGCGGGCTTTCTGGACTTCCCGGGACATCCCCGGAAGTCTGATTGGTGGAGCCGGGGGGGATCGAACCCCCGACCTTCGCATTGCGAACGCGACGCTCTCCCAGCTGAGCTACGGCCCCACGTGAGCGGGCGCTATTCTAATCCGGTTTGCTGCACTTGCGCACCGGGGCCGCTGGGCGTTTTCTGATCGCGTCCGGGCACGCCCTTCACCCCGGCTGGCCATCCACGCGCACCTTCGTCAGCACTGCATGGTAAGCGCCGAGAAAGAGCGCGAAGGCACCGATCCAGCAGGCCTGGGCAAGCCCGATGGCAAGGGCGTAATGCGCTGGCAGCACGAGCGGCAGGGCGACTCGCGCAAGCACGCCGGCGGCGAGCAGTGCGAGCGCTGGCGCCACGGTACGCGGCGGCTGGCGGATGTCGCGCGCGGTGTGGCCGAGCGCGACGCGCGCCATCATCGCGAGCGTGGCGAGGCCGATGCCGCCCATGGCGAGCGCATGCAGCGCGAGGGTACGCGGTACCGGCCACCACGGCGCGAGCGCGTAGAGCACGAAACCGCCCTCGATGGCGAGCAGCGCGAGGAACAGTCCCCACAGCAGCGGCCGGCGCCACAGGGCCGGCGTGTGCCAGGCGACGAGACGGATGCCGTTGGCAATGGCGACGCCCGCGGCGCCGACGGCAGCCACGGTCGGCAGGTTGCCGACGAGTTCGGCGACGAAGAAGACGAGGAAGGCAGCGAGACTCGCGCGCGCCGCCCACGGGTGGTCGCGGATGGTGACCGGCACGTCGACACCGCGTTCGATGAAACCGGGCAGCACACGCCCGGCGATGGTCAGCACCAGCGCGATGACGAGGAACAAGGCGGCATGCAACGCGCCCATCATCGCCCCCCTACCGAGCAGGCCGGCGGCGGCGCCGTAGAACACCGCGTTGGCGGTGGTGAGGAAGACGAGCTTGGCGATGATGCCGGCCTGGCGCCACTGGCGGACGCGCACGATGGGCGTCGCCACGGCGCCGAGCAAAGCGAGATTGAAAGCGAGATCGGCGGCGGCGACGAGCGCGAGCGGCGCCCCCGGCCAGGCCGCCAGCAGGCGCGCGGCCAGCCACAGCGCGACCAGCGCGGCCAGCGCACCGCCGTGCGCGGTCGCGCGCCCGGTCCAGTTGCGCACGGCAGTCAACAGGAAGCCAGCGATTACGGCGAGGGCAAAACCGAACAGCATCTCGTGGCCGTGCCAGGCCACCGGGTTGACCATGCCGATCGGCCAGCCGGCGAACCACGCCCCGCTCCACAGCACCATCGCGGCGACCGCAAAAGCGCCGGCAGCGAGGAAGAAGGCGCGAAAGCCGAGCGCGAATAAGGTGATGTTCATACTTGTCTCCGCAGCGATGCGAGCGAGTGTTCCGACGGCGTCATCGCGGCCATCGCCACCGGCGGGGCCATGGCGAATATCGGTCCGGACGCGTTACCGGCAGGCGATGATTTCACGAATGATCAGTACAACAAGCCGTGCGCGCCGAGCACGGCGGCGAACACGGTGACCGCGCTCGCCGCGAGCGCGAGGCGATGCAGGTGCTCGATAGCGGCGAAGGTCGTGCGCGGCGTTATGGCGTGGCGGCGGCGCACCCAGGCGTGAAGAAACAGCGGCTCGGCAATGAACAGCACCACGGTGAAGAGCAGCCATACGGCGACCATGGCATGCATCCACCAGTAGCCCGGCTCGGCGAAGCGCGCCCACAGGTCGAGCCGCCAGGTGAGCCAGAAGCCGCTCAGCCCGGCCAGGGTGACCGACACCTTCGCCTGGCTGCCGAAGCGCCCTTCGATGCGCTCGAACAAGGCGAGGCGCTCGCTCGCCGGGTCGAGGTCGCGCAGTCCCGGCAGGATGGCCAGCGTGACGAGGCTGACGCCGCCAATCCAGTGCACCACGGCAAGCACGTGAATGGCGCGGGCAATGACGAGATCGACGATCACGAGCGCCTGCCGCCCGGGTCGCGCAGGCCGCGCTGCACCACCTTGAGCACCTGCCCGAGCGGGCGCATGTCCTGCGTGATGTCGGCCAGCGTGTAGCCATCGAGCACGGCGTGGAAGGCGTCGACGGCCTCGCCCAGCACCCCGCGCAGCTTGCACGTGCGCGCGATGGCGCAGGTGTTGTGAGCGCGGTCGAAACACTCCGCGGGCAACGGGTCCCCCTCGGCCGCGCGCACCACTGCGCCGAGATTGATGCGCTCGGGCGGGCAGGCGAGTTCGAGGCCGCCGCCGCGCCCGCGCACGTTGTGCAGCCAGCCCTGCTGGCCGAGGAACTGCACCACCTTCATCAGGTGATTGCGCGAGATCTCGAAAGCCGCCGCGATCTCGGCGATGGTCGCACGCCGGTCGGGTTCGGTGGCCAGGTACATCAGCACGCGCAGGCTGTAGTCGGTGAAACTGTTGAGACGCATGGTCCCTCCTTGCAGCCCGGGGGCGCGTACGGCGCCCCCGGGCCTGGCATCGATCAGGCGGAGCGCACGACGTCGGCGACTGCCGGCGCAGGCCGTGCCGGGCGCAGCAGTCGCCAGGCGTAGGCCGCGAGCAGCACGCCGCCGAGCGCGAACACGATGTCGCCCGGCACGCGCAGCCACACCAGCGCTTCCATCACGGTCGAGTGCACGACCGCCGGCGAGCGCGCGTACCACAGGCCGTGCGCCACGCTCGCCCAGGCCTGGTAGATGCCAGCCGGCAGCAGCGACATGAATACCATCATCGCGAGACCACCGTTCAGCGTCCAGAACGTCCAGGCGAGCACGTGGTCGGCGTGGTGCAGGCGATCGTAGAGCCCGCGCAGGCAGAACAGCATCAGCCCGATGCCGAGCATGCCGTAGACGCCGAACAGCGCCGCGTGGCCGTGCGCCGGCGTGAGGTTCAGCCCCTGCACGTAATAGAGCGCAATCGGCGGATTGATGGCGAAGCCGAGCAGGCCCGCGCCGACCGTGTTCCAGAAGCCGACGGCGACGAAGAACAGGATTGGCCAGCGATAGGCCGCCACCCACGGCGCCGCGCGGCTGCGCTGGTAGTTACGCCATCCCTCGAGCCCGAGCAACGCGAGCGGCACCACTTCGAGCGCGGAAAACACCGAGCCGATTGCGATCACCGAGGTCGGCGTGCCGGTCCAGTAGAGATGATGCAGCGTGCCGAGGATGCCGCCGAACAGGAACACCGTGGTTTCCATGACGATGGCACGATTGGCGCTCGTCGCACGCACGAGGCCGAGCCGTGTGAAGATGAGCGCGATGACCGCGGTGGCAAAGACCTCGAAGAAGCCCTCCACCCACAGGTGCACCAGCCACCAGCGCCAATACTCGATCATGGCGTAGTGGGTGTGCTGGCCCCAGGTCAGCGAGGTGGCGTAGAAGCCGCCGATGCAGGTGGCGGAGAGAAACACCATGGCGATGAGACCACGCGTCTCCGACGGCTTGCGCAGCGCCGGCCACAGGGCGCGCCCCATCAGGAACAGCCAGAACAGCAGTCCGACGAACAGCAGCACCTGCCACACGCGGCCCATGTTGGTGAACTCGAGCCCCTGCATGCCGAGCCAGAAGCTGAAATCGACGTTCTGGCGCGCCAGCGCGCCGAGCCAGCCGCAGGCGGTGGAGCCGACCACGACGAGGATCAGCGCCCAGAACAGGGCGTCGACGCCGGGCTTCTGCCAGCGCGGTTCGTAGCCGGAGAGGAGCGGCGCGATGTAGAGCCCGGTGGCGAGCCAGGCGGTCGCGATCCAGAACACGCTGAACTGGGTATGGATGCTGCGGCTCACCGTGTACGGCAGGAATTCGGACAAGGGCAGACCGAAGAAGGCCTGGCCCTCGACGGCGTAGTGCGCGGTGAGCGCGCCCATGCCGATCTGCACGAGGAACAGCCCGATGACGACAAAGAAATACTTGCGCGTCGCGCGCATCGAGGCGGTCGGCACCGCACCGAGCAGCGGGTCCGCTCGCGGCGGCTCTGGATCGGCCTCGTCACCGTGCGCAGAGTGGTACCACAGCATCGCGGCGATGCCGGCAATGAGCAGGATGATGCTCGCCACGCTCCACAGCGCGGCGCTCGTCGTCAGCGTATTGCCGACGAGCGGCTCGTGCGGCCAGTTGCTGGTGTAGGACAGCCCCGTCTCGCCGGGCCTGTCGGTCACCGCCGACCACGCCGACCAGAAGAAGAACGCGGCGAGCGCCGCGCGATCGCCCGCAGCCGGCACGGTGTCATCGGCCATCGCGTACTGCTCGCGCAGCGTCGCCGCCTCGAGCGCGTTGCCGAACACGGCGTCGTAGTGCGCGGCGACTTCGCCGATGGCGGCGGCGCGTGCCGCTGAGACGGTGACGGCATCGGCTTCGGCATCGTAGGTGTTGGCGCGCATCTCCTCGCGGACGCGCGCATCGACGGCGGCCTTGCCGGTCGCGCCGAGGGCGTCGTAGGTGGTCGCGTAGTCATCCACCGTGTAGCGGGCAGCGAGCGCGATTGCCTCGCGATGCAGCCAGTCGGCCGACCAGTCGGGCGCCACGTAGCTGCCGTGGCCCCACACGGTACCGAGTTGCTGGCCGCCGGCAGCCAGCCACACCTGCTGACCGTAGCGAATCTGCTCGCCGGTATAGACGGTAGTGCCGTCCGGAGTGAGGACCGCCGCGGGCACCGGTGGCGCGGCGAGATAGATCTCGCGGCCAAGCCAGCCGAGCGCGGCGAAAGAGAGGACGAAGATGATACCGAGCCCCGTCCAGAGTCTGCGTGTGGGATGCATGGTGACCTCGCGGTAATGCAGTGAAGAAGCGTCGATGATTGTGGGTAGCGGCGCTTTAAGATGCAACTGAAATACTTCTTAAAACGGGCGCGTCCGCAACGCTGCTTGACCTGCATCAAGTGCGACCGGGAGGATGGCGGGTGCCCGTCACTCAGGACGGCTTCGGTTCGACAGGGGAGGAACGACATGCAGGACCAAATCGATCGCATCTGCCAGCGCTTGCAATATCTCGAGGATCTCGAGGCCATTCGCACCACCTGGCGGGACTACTGCAAGTGCCTCGACAGCGAAGACTGGAACGGCCTCGCCGATGTCTACTGCAGCGACGGCACACTCGAGATGCGCGGGCTGGACAGCCTGCTACCGGGCAGCGACGGCGTGTTCCACGGCCGGCGCGCGATCATCGAGGATTTCTACCAGCCGGCCATTGCCGGCGCCTGCGACGTCGGCGCCGGGCTGTTCTGCACCGGGCACCTCAGCACCAACATGCAGATCGAGCACCTTGGCGACGAGGCCACCACTCTCGCCTACTTCTTCGAGATCGTCGCCAACGACACCGTGCTCATCGGCACTTACCAGCACCGCCTGCGCCGCGAAGCCGAGCGCTGGCGCTTCGCCTTCCTGCGCATCACCGTGCGCTACCATGCGCGCCTCGCCGTGAACGACGTCAGCGGCAAGACGCTCGCGGCCATCCTGGCGGAGCCGGTGTAGCGCTGCGCGCTCAGGCCGGGCGCGGAAAACGCGCCCCGTTCTCCGCCACGGCAGCGATGACGCCCGCGGTAGCGAGCGCGCTTGCAAGCGCGTCCGCGACCGCGGTGCGCTCGCGCGGCAGGCCCCGGGGCAGAACCAGCGCGCGGCCCGGCGCGAGCCCGGCCACCGTGGTGGCAGCGGCCGGGTGCACGATGACGTGGGCGACGTCGGCCAGTTCAAGCGGCGGCGCGAAACACGGATATCGGAACACCACGCCCGGATCGGCGAAGCCGAGCACGGCGGCGCTGCCGGCCGCGTGTGCGCGCGCGAAGTGCGCGGCCGGGATGGCGAGAATGGCGCCGTCGCGCGGCGCCTCCCATAAGCGCGACACCGCGAGGGCATCGGAGACGTCCTGCGAGACGAACAGCACGCCGGTCTCGCGTTCGAGCGCGTTGAGCGCGTGTGCGTCCGCACTGAGAGCGAATCGCCCCGCGGCAAGCGCCGCGCCGAGCCCGCTCGCGATACCGCGGAAGAGCATGCCGGCGCCGCCGTAGCGCAATGGCAGGAACGCGTAGTCGCGCTCGACAAGGCGGGCGATCGCTGCATCCCAGCCGGGCTCGCAGCGCCGCGGACGCCCGCCTGCGCGAGCGTTGTCACGGTATACCGTGGTCTGCGCGGTATCCTCCGGAGAACTCACCAGCCGCCTTTCCTCCACCAGGTCATTCACGTGGCGCACAGCGGGCGCGGCAAGCGCTGCCTGCGTCATGCGCGTCGTGCCACATCGTGCGGTGCCAGCGGCCGCGTGTCGAGCCGCCGGCGCCACCAACGACACGCGTATCCGATGACGTTTTCTTCGACTCGAGCGAATTTCGCAACTTTCTGATTTGTCTCGAAATAGTCCATTCTCACCCGCTGCGGTGAATGCGCCTCGCGCCTCCTCAAGGCGCTCCGCACGAGGCCGACAACCCTCCCGGGCAGGCCCCGTACGCCCACGTATCCTCAGAGACAAACGACACCTCTGGAAGGTCGTCGCTACTGGTAAAGGGAAGACCTTGGCAATCATCACCGACTCGTCGCCGGAAGAACTGCGCAACCTGGTCGCGCTCGTCGTCGATCCGTGCACGGAAGATCTCGAAGCGCTCGCCGCCATACTGCGTGCGCACGACCTCGTCGTCGAGGCCACCACCAGCGCGGACGCCGCGCTGATGCTGGCGAGCGCGCGCCGCCCCGATCTCATCGTCGTCACCCACGCACCGGGCTCGTTCGACGGCTGCGCGCTCGCGCGTACCGTACAGGCACACCATCCGCAGGATGCCATTCCCGTGGTGTTCCTGCTGCCGGCACACGACGAGTACACCATCCTGCAATGCTACGACGCCGGCGGACACGACGTCGTCGTCAAGCCGGTCGTCGCCACCCTGATGCAGGCCAGGCTGCGCGTCATCCTGCGCCTGCACGAGATGCGCACCACCGTCGCCGCGCAGCGCGACCGCCTGGCCAGCTACCAGTCCGAGAGCGAGCGCGACAAGGAAGTCGCCGGCCTCATCATCGGAAACGTCGGCGCGGTCGAAACGCTCGAGCAGCCCAATGTCGATTACCTGCTGCGCCCGCTCGAGACGCTCAACGGCGACATGATGATCGCGGGGCGCACGCCGGCCGGCGCGCATTGCTTCATGGTCGCCGATTTCACCGGTCACGGGCTGCCCGCCGCGATCGGCGTCCTGGTTGCTCACGGCGTGTTCAGTGCGATGGTCTCGCGCGGTCACGCACTGGATTCCATCGCCCGCGAACTCAATCGCAAGATGCGCCAGCTGCTCCCGCGCGACCGCTTTCTCGCCGCGGTGCTCATCGAAATCTACCCGGACACCGGCTGGACCACGGTGTGGAACGCCGGCATGCCGGAGCTTCTGCACCGGCGCGCCGACGGCTCGATGGCCCGCGGCTTTCCGTCGACCAGCCTGCCGCTCGGCATCCTCGAGCCGGACGCGTTCGAACCGACGCCCGTGCGGCGCCAGCTCGACGAGGGCGACCTGCTGTTCGCCTGCTCCGATGGCGTCATCGAGATGGCCGGCGCGGACGGCATGTTCGGTCTCGAGCGCGTGCGCGAAGTGGTTGCGCAGACCCCGCCGGCATCGCTCATCGCGACTCTCGACGCCGCGCTCGCGGAGCATGCCGGCGGACTGCCGCCGCATGATGACCTGTCGATGCTGCAGGTCCGCTTCGAACGCGACACCATGCTCGCACCGCCGGCAGGAGCGGCACGCGCGCAGCAGGTCCGCCCCGCGCGGCACTGGCGCTGCCTGGTCGAGTTCGGCCACGACACCTTGCGCCAGACCGACCCGGTACCACTGCTCGGCTCGCTGATGGACCAGTTGCAGGGCTTCGGCGCACGCACGGCGGAAATCTTCCTGATCCTCACCGAACTCTTCTCGAATGCGCTCGAGCATGGCCTGCTCGCGCTCGATTCGGCGCTGAAACGCGATCCTTCCGGATTCAGCAACTACTACGAACTGCGCGAGGAGCGCCTCGCTGCCCTCGAGCGCGGCAGCATCAGCATCGAGCTCGAACATCGGCCACTGGCAGACGGGGGCATACTCGACGTCGTCGTACGCCAGTCGCACGCCGGCCACACTCACCGGGCTCCGACGGTCGTCAGCCTCGACGAGAACCGCGGCTACGCCGGCCGCGGCATCGCGCTGGTGCGCTCGCTGTGCGAGTCGCTCGACTACAGCGACGACGGCCGCGAGGCACGTGCGCGCTATCGCTGGCAGGACGCGGCGTCGGCAGCCGCCGACGCGGCGAAGAAAAAAAAGGCCCCGGGGGAAGGGGCCTCGAAAATGGCCGGCTGAAGCAGACCGGCAGCGAAAACGAAGCGCTCAGGCGGCGCGGGTCTTGGCGGTGTCCCAGCTGCGGAGTTCGGGCATGACCTCCTTGGCGAACACGTCGACCGTGCGCTGCGCGACCTCGAACGGCATGCCGGCGAAGCGCGGAATGATGAGGATGTCGTAATCGCCGATGACCTCGCGACGCTTCTCGAACTTGTCGAGCATCTGTTGTGGCGTGCCCCACACCTGGCCTTCGACGTAGGCCTCGGCGACGGCATCGAGTCCCATCTCGCGCATGGCGACCGCGGTATCGCCGTAAGCCTCGTAGCCCTTGGCCTCCTTGAAGTGGTCACCCATCATCTCGTAGTGGTGCATCACGCTCAGCAGGTAGTCGCGGACATACTTGTTGGCGTTCTCGGCAGCGCGCTCGGCGCTGGTGTCGCACACCGTGATGTCGGTCATGATGGGCAGCGGCGCGGGACGCTTGTGATGCTCCTGGAAGGCCTTGGTGTAGGTTTCGATCTCGGCCTTGTGGGTCTCGATCGGCTTGTAGGTGAACTGCATCATCTGCGCGCCGAGCAGCGCGGCCTCTTCGATCGAATCGGGAGACATCGCGACCTGCTTGAGACGATCACGGAAGGATGCCTGCGGCTTCGGCCGGATCACGGCGCGCGGCTGGTCGAAGTACGTGCCGTGGTGCTCTTCCATGACACCGGTCTCGAGCGCGTTGATGATCATCGCGGCAGCCTCGTCGAAACGTCCGCGCGCCTCTTCCATCGGGATGCCGAACTGGTCGTACTCACGCCGCGAGAGACCGCGCCCGAGCCCGAGGATGGCGCGACCGCCGGAGAGATGATCGAGCAGCGCAGCCTTCTCCGCGACGCGCAATGGCTGCGTATTCCACGGCAGGATGACCGCGCCGGTGGCGAGCTTGATGTGCTTTGTGCGCCCGGCGAGATGGGCCAGGTAGACGAAGTTGTCGGGGCAGAAGGAGTAGTCTTCGAAGTGGTGCTCGACGACCCAGACGTCGTCGTAACCGAGTTCGTCGGCCATCAGTGCAATGGCGATTTCCTCGTCGTAGACCTGCGCATCGCTGATGCCGGTCCAGCCCCAGCTCTGCATGACCTGTTCGATACCGATGTTCATGATGGATTTCCCCTCGTGATGTCGAATGCTCGTTCGCGGATGCCGGCGGCGGCGCGTACGCCGCCGCCGCACCGGCTCAGCCGACCGCGCGCAGGAACGCCGGCGCCTGGTCGGTATCCATGTCGAACGCAGGACGATCGCCGAGCTTCTTCAGCTCCGGCACCACGTGTTTGGCGAAGGTCTCGAGGTTCTTCATGGCGACGTCGCCCGGCATGCCGGCATAGCTGAATACGCCAGTGAACCCGCAGCAGTTGGTGCGGCGGTGGATCTCCTTGATCTTCTCGTAGCACTGCTCGGGCGTACCCCAGACCTGCAGGTCCATGAAGAACTGCGCCATGCCGTCGATGCCGTGCTCTTCGATGGTCTCGTTGAGCTTCTTGTAGTACTCGTAGCCCTTGGTCTTCTCGAAGTGCGAGCTCTGCATCTCGTAGTGCTTCACCACCGATTGCCAGTAGCCGACGATGTACTTGCGCGCCATCTCCTCGGCGCGGCCGGCGTCGGTGTCGCAACAGACCCAGCCGGCGACGTAGGGCGGCGGTGCGTCGACGCCGTGCACCTGGCGGAAGATGCCACTGTAATCAGCGAGATCCTGGGCGTGCTCTTCCCACGGCTTCTGCGGGATGATGAGGATGCCGACACCGAGCTTGGCCATCAGCGCGCAGGATTCCGGCGACACCGAGGCGGCATAGGTGCGGTTCTTGAAGCTGCGGAACGGCTCCGGGCGGATGCGCGCACGCGGCTGCTTGATGAACTTGCCGTCGTACTCGCAGTAACCCTGCTCGAGGCCGGTGAGGACCATCTCGGCGGACTCCACGAAGCGCTCGCGCGACTCGTTCATGTCGACCTTGAAGGCCTCGAACTCGACACGACCGAGACCGCGGCCGATGCCGAAGATGACGCGGCCGTCGCTCATGCAGTCGAGCATCGAGATCTTCTCGGCCACGCGCATCGGGTCGTTCCAGGGCAGCACCACGACCATGGTGCCGAGCTTGATGTTCTTGCTGTGACCGCCGACCGCGGCGAGGAACTGCACCGGGTCCGGGGTCATGGTGTAGTCGGTGAAGTGGTGCTCGACGCCCCAAACCGACTCGTAGCCGAGCTTCTCGGCGGCGAAGGCGAGCGCCATGTCCTGCTGGTAGATGGCGTAGTCGCTGACGCCCTCGCTGTTCTGTGGATTCTGGAAGATGGATGCCATTCCGACGTGCATGTGATTCGACCTCCTCGGCTCGGAAATGCGGAAAGCGCCCAGCACAGCGTGCGGCGCCGGGCTTGACCTGCATCAACTATAGGCAGCCACTGGTTGACAGGTGAGCGGCAGAGCTGTCAATTTTTAGGCATTTCGTGTCACAAACGGCCTGACATGTCAGCAATCGCCCAGCTCCCGATGCCCAACACCTACGTCAAGCTGATGGCGCAGGCCTCCTCGGACCCGGCGCGCCTGCTCGCCGGCAGCGGCCTCACGCCGGCCGAGGTGCTCGAGGGCGACAGTGCCATCGCGGTGTGGCAGCAGCTCGTGTGTGCGCGCAACTCGGCGGCGATGATGGCGCGCCCGGACTGGCATCTCGCCTGGGTGTTGCGCGTGGCCGAGCGCTTCCACGGCCCGATCACGGCGGCCTGGCTGTCGGCGCCGACGCTGGGCGACGGCTTCGACGTCTTCATCCGCTACGTGCCGACACGCATTCCCTACCTGCGCTGGAGCACGCGTACCGTCGCCGACGCCTGGCAGGTCGAGCTGCGCGCGCTGATGGATCTCGGCGACATCGGCCCCCTGCTCCTCGAAGTGCCGCTGCTCACGCTCGGCTCCTACATGCGCACCCTGCAGGGCGGGCGCTTCGACGAGGTACGCTTCGAGTTTCCGCACGCGCCGCTCACCGCCATCGCCGACTACGAGCGGGTGTTCCCGGGCGTGTTCGAGTTCGGCGCCGCGCGCGCCGCCATGGTCATGCCGAACGGCTATCGCGCGCTGCCCAACCCCGGCTACGACGAGGTGTTGTGGACAACCGCGCTGCGGCGCTGCGAGGCGTCCGCGCAGGAACACGCCGGCGCCGCCCTGGTCAGCCAGGTCATGGAAGCGCTATACGACAGCCTCGAGCATCCATGGGGCGGGCGCACCCCACCGACGCTGGCCGAGATGGCGGCCCACCTGCACGTCTCGGTGAGCACGCTCAATCGCCGCCTGCGCGACGCCGCCACGTCCTACCAGGCCCTGGTCGATGACGTGCGCCGCCAGCGCGCGCGCGAACTGCTCGCCAACCCGCGCGAACGCGTCGGCGACGTCGCCGCCGCGCTCGGCTTCCTCGATGCAACCAGTTTCGTGCGCTCGTTCCGGCGCTGGTACGGCACCACCCCCGGCCGTTACCGCCGTGAGCTCGCCGCCGGACGTCGTTGAAGCTCCGCCCGCCCAGGCTCGTACGCGGTGGACCGGAGGTGCTCAGTCGTCGCCCTCGAGCCATTCGTGCTCGAGCAGCTTCAGGCGGGTCGTGACGGTGAGCAGGAAGGCGGTCGACCAGGCGAACAGGATCCAGCCGTTGGCCGCCTCGATCGCCGACAGTACGCGCCAGCGCGGGGTCATCACGATGTCACCGAAACCGACGGTGGTGAACGAGGAGGTCGAGAAGTAGAGCGCGGCTTCGAAACTCTCGAACTCGTCGAGGAACACGAACAGCGCGGCATAAGCCCAGATCTCGAGCGTGTGCAGAATGAAGATGCCGAACACCACGATGAGCAGCACCAGCGACTGGTGCGTGCGGTCCGCCGTCGGCCGCAGGCGGTGGCGATGGCGGCGCATCAGGTGGGTCAGGTAGAGCAGGCCCCAGAAGTGAATCAACACCGTGGTGATCCCCATCATGGTGCCGAGGGCGAGGTTGGCGCTGAGGCTGGGAATGTCGGTGGTCATGCGGGATCCGGAGGCGCTGGCGTGGCGCGATTCTCGCCCAGCCGTCGCTCTGGGTGAATCATCGCGCGCGTTGGCCGGCCTGGAGCTGCATGCGAGAATCGCCGCATGCCCGCCTGCACCACCGCGCCATGCGTCGCCTGCTGCCCGTCGCCACACTGACCCTGCTCGCCCTCGTGGCGCTGCTCGCGACGGCCTGGACGGCGCGGCGGCCGGCCGAGGACGACGCGCCTTATGCACGCTGGCGCAACGGCGTCATCGTCTACGTACGCAACTGCGATGCGCCGGCGAACGCGGATGCCGAGCTGCGCTGCGCGGCGCTGCACTGCGCGCAGCGCGTCACCGAGCGCCTGACCAACCCGCAGCAGGCGACCCTGTCGCTGACCCGCTATGCGCGCGCGGCCGACGGGGACGGCTTCGAGATCGAGGGTGCGCTCGACCAGTATCTGCGTGCACCGACCCTGCCGACCGGCTTCACCTGTCGCATGCAGGACCACCGCCAGGCCGCGCCCGAGTTCGTCTTCGGCCGCCGCCAGGCCATGGGCACGCTGTGACGCGAGCAGCGTCTCCCCGCGGCGACGGTGGCCTGTGCTGATGGAACGCCCGCCCTACCCCCTGCCGCTGTTCCGCCACTGCCCACGCTGCGCGGCGCCGGCGGCCACGGGTGACGATGGCCGCCGCTTCGTGTGCCCGGCGTGCGCGTTCCGCTACTACCACAACGTTGCCGCCGCAGTCGCCGCGGTCGTGCTGCACGATGGCGCCCTGCTCGTGACGCATCGTGCACAGGCGCCCGCAGCAGACACCCTCGACCTGCCGGGGGGCTTCGTCGACCCCGGCGAAGACCCCGTCGACGCCCTCGCGCGCGAACTCGCCGAGGAGCTCGGCTGGAGCACGCTACCGGCAGCGCCGTGCTACTTCCACGCCCGGCCGAACCGCTACGACTATGCCGGCGTGCGCTACGCCACCTGCGACCTCTTCTACCGGCTGGCGCCCGCTGTCCGTCCGGCGGTGACAGCTGCCGATGACGTCGCCGCCGCCGAATGGCTGCCGCTCACGGCGCTCGAGCCGGCCGCCTTCGGCATGGATTCGGTGCGCCACGTCATCCGCCTGCTGCGCGACGAGGGGGCGGCTTGAGGTCATCGCCCGGCTCGGTGACACTGTGCCGCTGTTCGTGAACGACAAACTCCGGAGTACCTCGATGCCGAATCCCAGGGCCCTGCTCGCCGTTCTCGCCGTGTCCGCCTTCGGCGCCCTCGCTAGCCACGTCGCGGCTGCCGAGCGCGCCGCGCCACCGGCGGGTGCCGAGCTCTACTTCATCGCGCCGATGAACGGCGCCCAGCTCACGAGCCCGGTGCGCGTGCAGTTCGGCCTGCGCGGCATGGGCGTCGCACCGGCCGGGGTGGAAATGCCGGACACCGGCCACCATCACCTGCTTGTCAATGCCGATCCCCTGCCCGATCTTGCACAACCGCTGCCGAGCAGCGACAGCGTGCGTCACTTCGGCAAAGGTCAGACCGAGACCGAGCTCGAGCTCGCGCCCGGCACCTACACGCTGCAGCTGGTACTCGGCGATGCGCGCCACGTACCGTTCGACCCACCGCTGATGTCGGGTACCATCACCATCACCGTGCTGCCCGACTGAGGATCCTGCGCCGAGCCGCACACCTTCGCGCCCGCCAGCGTCTCCCGGCGGGACGTCCCTTCTCAGAGCGTGCGCACGAAACCGGTCATGGCCGCCACCACGCGCTGCGGCTGGTCGGCATGCGGTGCGTGGCCGCAATCCGCGAGATCGACGCGGCGTACCAGGCCGGCAGCGAGCGCGGCGATGCGCTCGGCGTGGACGACGGTGTTGTAGGGATCGTCGTTGCCACGGATGCACAACAGCGGTACACGAATCGCCGCCACCGAATCCTCGATTGACCACGAGCGGAAGCCCGGATCGAGCCAGGCATCGCACCAGCCGCGAAACGCGCAATCGACATTGTCGCCGTGGTAACGCGCGAGGCGCTCGCGCAGCCCGCCTGCGCGGAAGGCGCGATCCGCTTCGGCGATGGTAGCGAGCGTCTTGTCCTCGGTCAGCACGTGCGGCGCCATCACCACCACGCCGCGCACGCGCGGGTCATCCACGCGGCCGGCGTAAACGAGCGCGATCGATGCGCCATCGCTGTGACCGACCAGCACGCAGTCGTCGATACCGGCCGCATCGAGCAGCGGACCGAGCGTGCTCAACGCCTCGCGCGCGTGGAAATCGAGGGGACGTGGCAGGCTGACCGGCGAGGACCCGCCGTAGCCGGCGCGAGACCAGGCGAACACCCCGAGCCCGGTGGCACTGGCTAGCCGCGCCGGGAAATCCTTCCACAGCGCCACGCAGCCGAGACCCTCGTGCAGGAGCACGAGGGTCGGACCGCGCCGCGTACCGGCCATGCGCGCGCACTCGAGGCGCTGGCCGTCGGGCAGGGTAAGGAATTCGCGTTCGGACGTCATCGGCACCCGCACGGGGCACCGACGCCAGTGGCCGAAGCCGGGGTGCCGGCGCCCGCGCTATGACGGCTCAGGCGGCCAGCAGACCCTCGCCATTGGCCCACTCGAGCGCCGCGGCCATGGCGCGCTCGAACTTGTCGAACAGTTCGTCGACCTGTGTCGAGGTGATGATGAGCGGCGGACAGAACGCCATGACGTCGCCGATCGCACGGCAGATGAGACCGTTGGCGTGGCAGTGCTTGAGCACCTCGGCGCCGACGCGACCGGGCGGATCGAAGGCCGCCTTGCTGCGCTTGTCGGCGACCAGCTCTACCGCACCGATGAGGCCGGTGCCGCGCACCTCGCCGACCAGCGGGTGATCGGCGAAGCGGCGCAGCCGCTCCTGGAATTGCGGCGCGAGTGTCGCGGCATGCTCGAAGAGCTTGTCGCGCTCGTAGATTTCGAGGGTCTTCAGTCCGACCGCGCAGGCCACCGGGTGGCCGCTGTAGGTGAAGCCGTGGCCGAACATGCCCATCTCCGGTGCGGCATCGACGAAAGCCTGGTAGATCTCGTCCTTGATGACCACGGCGGACAGCGGCTGGTAGGCCGAGGTGAGCGCCTTGGCGAGTGAGATGGAATCAGGACGGATGCCGAAGGTGTCGGCGCCGAACGGCTGCCCGGTGCGCCCGAAGCCGCAGATGACTTCGTCGTCGATGAACAGCACGTCGTGCTTGGCGAGCACCGCCTGGATCTTCTCGAAGTAGGTCGCCGGCGGCAGGATCACGCCGCCCGCGCCCATGATCGGCTCGGCGATGAAGGCGGCAACGGTGTCCGGGCCTTCGCGCTCGATGAGCGCATCGAGATTCGCGGCGAGGCGCGTCGCGAACGCTTCCTCGCTCTCGCCCGCCTCGGCGCCGCGCCAGTAGTGGGGCAGATCGGTGTGCAGGAAACGCCCGCCGGCGAGCGGCAGGTCGAAGCCCTGGTGCGACGGCGGCAGGCCGGTCAGGCTGCCGGACGCCAGCGTGATGCCGTGGTAGCCCTTGATGCGCCCGATGATCTTTTTCTTCTCGGGGCGGCCGATGACGTTGTTGTAATACCAGATCAGCTTGACCTGGGTGTCGTTGGCATCGGAGCCCGAGTTACCGAAGAACACCTTCGACGCGTGCAGCGGCACCATCTCCTTCAGCTTCTCGGCGAGCTGGATACCGATCTCGTGGCTCTTGCTGGCGAACAGCTGGGCATAGGAGAGCTTCTTCATCTGCTCGTAGGCGGTGCGCGCGAGTTCCTCGTTACCGTAGCCGAGCGCCGTGCACCAGAGCCCCGCCAGGCCTTCGAGGTACTGCTTGCCCGCGTTGTCGTACATGTACACGCCTTCGGCGCGCTCGAGCATCATGGGGCCGGTCTGCTGATGCTGGCCGAGGTGGGTTTGCGGATGCAGTACGGCCGCGAGGTCGCGGGCGGCGAGGCTGCCGGGTTGAAAGCTCACGGGCGGTCTCCTTCGAGTGCGGGCGGGGCATTTATTCTAGGGCCTGTCGATCGCTCGTCGCCACCACTGCCGAGCCCCGGTATGTGGCCCTGCACGGCAACGCGAGCGCAGTTTACACAGGTGAGCGATAACGTCGTTGGACGCAAGCCGGCGCACGGCCCGGATGGCGCTACGACACGCACGCCGCGTCCCCTGCGGCCCGCGCTAGTCGACAGTGAGGTAGATTGCCTGCGGCGTCGGGTCGAGCAACACCACCAGCGGCGCGGCTTCGAGCACGGGCGCACCGCGCACGCGTACCCACAGGCCATCGCGCCGCTGCACCACGCCGACCTCGGCGGCGGCCCCTGGTGGCGCCACGGCGCGCACCAGGAACGGGCGCAGCTCGGCCGGCACACCGATCTCGCGGCCCGCGTAATGCGAGGCGCTGCCGGGGCTGATCTGTACGTAGGGCTCGTCGCCGAGTTCGTCCGCGGCCTCGGCGCGGCGCGCCAGCGCGAGCGGATGCACCAGCCAGGCGGGCAGCGTGATGGCGCCGTCGTCAGCCGGCGGTGCTGCGGTCAACCACGGATGGGTCGCACGCGGCGGCGGCGTCTCGTCGCCACAGCCGGCCACCAGCAGCACGGTCACTACCGCACAGCCGATGCGCCCCCAAGAGCGCGCCATCCGCCCCGCCATCCATGCTGCCTGTCGTGCCATCGTCAAACGCCACCCGTGGGTGCCGGCGCCGATCGCGCCCCGCGCATCCTCGCACAGTCCTCGCCTGGCGCCCATGCCACGGTGGCATGGGCGATGACCAGCCTTCCGTTTGGCGTCTTGCAGGGTAAACTGCCGCGACGCGCAGTCCGCGCCGTGCCGGGGAGGAATCCGTGTTCGATCTGGAAAACATCCGTACCGTCGCTGATGTCCCGCGCCTGCAGGCGCGCGAACGGCCACATGCCATCGCGCAGATCTTCGCAGAACGCGAGACGACCTTTGCCGATTTCGACCGGCATACGAGCCAGGTCGCCAATGCGCTGATTGCTGCCGGCGTCGGTGCGCAGGCGCGCGTCGGCTTCCTCGGCAAGAACTCCGATTACTACTTCGAGCTCCTGTTCGGCGCCTGCAAGGCCAACGCGGTCGTGGTCGGCGTGAACTGGCGCCTGGCGCCACCGGAGATCGAGTACATCCTGAACGATGCCCGCTGCGAGCTGCTCTTCGTCGGTGCGGAGTATTACGACACGGCCGCCGCGATCAGCGCCCATTGTCCTTCGCTCAAGGGCATCGTGGCGATGGACGCACCGCATGCGGACTGGCCCTGCTTCGCCGACTGGCGCGACGCCGCCGCCGCCACCGATCCGCAGGTGCCGATCGCTGACGACGACGACGTCATCCAGCTCTACACCAGCGGGACCACCGGCCACCCCAAGGGTGTGCAGCTCAGCAATGCCAACTTCCGCGCGCTGTTCGAGGTTGCCGAGCGTGCGCAGTGGGGGCTCTTCGCGGCCGGCGGCACCACGCTCACCTGCATGCCGGTATTCCACATCGCGGGCGCCAACATGGGCGTCTTCTCGCTCGCCCAGGGCGCCACCAACGTGGTGATGAAGGAGGTCGATCCGAACGCGATTCTCGATTTCATTCCGCGCTACCGCATCAACTACGCGCTGTTCGTGCCGGCCGTGATCCTGGTCCTCACCCAGCATCCGGCGGTCGGTGACTGCGACTTCGGCTCGCTCGAGAAGCTCTTCTACGGTGCCTCGCCCATCGCCGAGGACCTGCTCGCGGCCGCCCAGGACGTCTTCGGCTGCCAGTTCTTCGGGCTCTATGGCCTCACCGAAACCTCGGGCGCCGGTACCTGCCTCGACCCGGCCGGCCATGCAGCCGGCAAGCTGCGCTCGTGCGGCAAGCCCTACCCGGGCATCGACGTCGAAGTGCGCGACGCCAGCGGGCGCGTCCTGCCGCCGCGCGAGGTCGGCGAGATCGTGATTCGTCACCCGGTCGTGATGAAGGGCTACTGGAACCGCGCGGACGCGACCGCCGACGCGATCCGCGACGACTGGTTCCACACCGGCGACGCCGGCTACTTCGACGAGGACGGGTATCTCTACATCCACGACCGGGTCAAGGACATGATCGTCTCCGGCGGTGAGAACGTCTATCCCGCCGAGGTCGAGAATGCCATCTTCGGCCACGCCGCGGTCGCCGACGTTGCCGTCATCGGCGTGCCCGACGAGCGCTGGGGCGAAGCGGTCAAGGCGGTCGTGGTGCTGCACGCGGACAACAATGCGAGCGCGAGCGACATCATCGAATTCGCGCGCACGCGCATCGCGGGCTACAAGGTGCCGAAGTCGATCGACTTCGTCGCCGCGCTGCCGCGCAACCCGTCCGGCAAGATCCTGCGACGCGAGCTGCGCGCGCCCTACTGGGAAGGTCGCACGCGCAACGTCAACTGAGCGCAGCGCGCAACGTCAGTCGCGCCGCAGGCGCTCGACGAGGCTCGAGGTGTCCCAGCGGCGCCCGCCGAGTGCCTGCACCTCGGCGTAGAAGCCGTCGATGAGACGTGTCACCTCGAGGCGCGCGCCGTTGCGCGCCGCTTCGTCGAGCACGATGCCGAGATCCTTGCGCATCCAGTCGACCGCGAAGCCGAAGTCGTAGCGCCCTTCGAGCATGGTCTCGCCACGGTGCTCCATCTGCCACGATTGCGCGGCGCCCTTGGCGATGACCTCGAGCACCGCCTGCATGTCGAGACCGGCGCGCTGGCCGAAATCGAGGCCCTCGGCGAGCCCCTGGATCGCGCCGGCGACACAAATCTGGTTGACCATCTTGGCGAGCTGACCGGCCCCCACCGCGCCCATCAGGGCGCACGCGCGCGCATAGGCCGCGATGACCGGCCGGGCGCGTTCGAAGGCATGCTCGGTACCGCCGCACATCACGGTCAGCACGCCGTTCTGCGCACCTGCCTCGCCGCCGGACACCGGGGCATCGATGAACTCCACCCCGGCCGCCCCGAGCCGCGTGGCGAGCTCGCGCGCGACGGCGGCGGAACTGGTGGTGTGATCGACGTACACGGCGCCTGCCGTGAGCCCGTCGAGCGCACCGTCCGCACCCGTCACGACGGCGCGCAGATCGTCGTCGTTGCCGACGCAGGAGAACACGAACTCGGCGCCGCGCGCTGCGGCGGCCGGGCTCGGCGCGCGTTGCCCGCCGTGCTCGGCGCACCAGCGCTCGGCCTTGTCCGCGCTGCGGTTGTACACCGTCACGCTGTGCCCGGCGGCGGCGAGATGCCCGGCCATCGGGTAACCCATGACACCGAGGCCGATGAAGGCGACCCGGCTCATGGCCGCACCGCCGAGGGCCGCGCGCGCGTGGCCTCGTGGCTGAGGATCTCAGGTCGTTCGGTCATCGGGCTCCCCTCCTCTCGATTCGCTTGACGGCGCGGTGCGCGGGTGGCCCGCGCGCGCCGCGCAACCCGCGCAGTGTCGCCCACGTGCGGGGGCGCGCGAAAGGCCGCGCGACTCAGGCCGCGTCGCCGAGCGGCCGCGCGTCGAGGTCGTAGTCGTCGGCGCCGGTGATCTCGACCGCCAGGCGCATGCCCGGCGCGAGCTTGCCGCCGCCGGCGACTCGCACGATCCCGTCGATCTCGGGGGCATCCGCGCTGCTGCGCGCGATGACCTGGTCGGAAGCGGCATCGACCTCGTCTATCAGCACCTCGAGACGTCGTCCCACCTTACGCGCCAGGCGGCGCGCGCTGATCGCCGCCTGCGTCTCCATGAAGCGTTCCCAGCGTTCACGCTTGAGCGGCTCGGGCACGGCATCCGGCAGCGCGTTGGCCGCGGCGCCCGCCACCGGCGAATACTCGAAGCAGCCCACGCGGTCGAGCTCGGCCGCCTCGAGGAAGTCGAGCAGGAGTTCGAAATCCGCCTCCGTCTCGCCCGGGAAGCCGACGATGAAGGTGCTGCGGATGGCCAGGTCCGGCTGCAACGCGCGCCAGCGCACGATGCGCTCGAGGGTACGCTCGGCGGCAGCCGGGCGACGCATGCGCTTGAGCACGTCCGGGCTCGCGTGCTGGAACGGGATATCGAGGTAGGGCAGCAGCCCCTGCTCGCTCATCAGCGGCAGCACCTGGTCGACATGCGGATAAGGGTAGACGTAGTGCAGTCGCACCCACACGCCGAGACCCGCGAGGGCTTCGGCCAGGGCCACGAAACTCGCCTTGACCGGTCGCCCGCCCCAGAACCCGGTGCGATAGCCGAGATCGCTGCCGTACGCGCTGGTGTCCTGCGAGATGACGAGCAGCTCCTGCACACCGGCCGCGACCAGCCGCTCGGCTTCCGCCAGCACCTCGCCGACCGGGCGGCTCGCCAGCGGGCCACGCATGCCGGGAATGATGCAGAAACTGCACTTGTGGTTGCAGCCTTCGGCAATCTTCAGGTAGGCGTAGTGGCGCGGGGTCAGCTTGACGCCCTGCGGCGGCACCAGGTCGAGACGTGGATCGTGCTCGCGCCGCTGCGGCGCATGCGCGTGGACGGCCTCGAGCACGGCCTCGTACTGGTGCGGGCCGGTCACCGCGAGCACCGCCGGATGCACGGCGCGAATGTCGTCGGCCTGCGCGCCCAGACAACCGGTGACGATGACGCGGCCGTTCTCCGCCAATGCCTCGCCGATCGCCTCCAGCGACTCCGCCTTGGCGCTGTCGATGAAGCCGCAGGTATTCACCACCACCAGGGCCGCGTCGTGGTAGGTCGGCGCAATCTCGTATCCCTCGAGGCGCAGCTGGGTGAGGATGCGCTCGGAATCGACCAGCGCCTTGGGGCAGCCGAGACTGACGAAGCCGATGCGTGGGGAAGCCATGGAGCCGGGATTCTCTGTCACAATCGTTGCGGGCGTATCAGCGGGCCGCAGTGTACGCCAGCGCGCACACCGCGGCGCGGTGTCACTCGGCGTCCGTATAGGGCGCGTGCGCCGGTGGCTGTGCGCTCTCCCAGCCACCGCCGAGGGCCAGGTGGATGTCGACGAGGCGCTGTGCGAGCGTGATCTCGGAGACTGCGAGCTGGTCTTCGATCGCGAGCAGGCTGCGCTCGGCATCGAGCACGGTGAGGAAATCCTCCACGCCTTCGCGGTAGCGCAGTTGGGCGAGGCGCCAGGCGTCGCGGCTGGCATCACGCGCCGCGGCCAGGCGGGCGCGCCGCTGGCGTTCGTTGAGCCAGCCGTTGAGCGCGGTATCGACCTCCTCGAGCGCGGTCGTCACGGTCGCTTCGTAGCGCGCCATGGCCGCCGCCGCGCCGCTGTCGACCTGGCGGATGCGTGCCCATACCGCGGTGCGATCGAACAGGTTCCAGTTGAGCGCCGGACCGAGCGCGAAGAAGGGTGCGCCGACAGACGACAGGCCCGACAGCGGCGCGCTGCCCACGCCGACGTTGGCGCCGAAGCTGACGGTCGGGAAGAGATCGGCCGTCGCCACGCCGTTGCGCGCGGCGGCCGCGGCCAGGGCGCGCTCGGCGGCGCGGATGTCCGGG
>JAVJVZ010000053.1:0-20975 GCA_040220855.1 Gammaproteobacteria bacterium
CCACCCCCCCTACCTACCCCGGCAGAGCTCCGCTTGAAAAATCTGAAAATGACGAGGCCGCCGCATGACGCCTCGCCCCGATCAGGCCGCCATCGCCCGCGCGAACCCGCCCGCCCATCCTGGCGTGTGGCCGCCGTTGTGCGGGTGCGGGGGCTTGTGCGACGCCGGCGCGCCATGCGCATTGTGGTGGCTCGATGCGCGCCTCGGCGGGCGCGGGGCCGGCGCGGCGCAAACCTCTGCGAGTAGCAGTCAACCGGGTCACGGTCGCGGGGCCGGGCTTCCGGTTCCTCGAGGAACGCGCGATGTTCGATAAGTTCACGCGCTCCCGCATTCGCGCGCTCGGCGCCGATCCGCAGGCGCTTGGCGCGATGCACGACTGCGCGGTGCTCAACGCCGCCACGACCGACTACTTCGGGCTCGGCTGCAGCCACGAGCGTCGCCTCTCGATGGACCTCACCAGCGGCGAATGGTCGCTGCTGTGCTCATGCGGCGCCTACGGCCGCGGCGCGTCGCTGCTCGATGCCATCGACGATTGGAACGCGCAGCTCGCCGAGCTCGGTCACGGCGACCATGCGGCCATCGCGCGCGCCTCGCGCGGCAGCCCGAACGTCGTCCCGTTGCGGGGCGAGAAGCGCTGATGCCCGCCGCGCGCTTCATGACGCCCGACGAGTGCGCGGCGTGGTACTGGACCATTGAGCCGGCGACCGAGCAAGAACACCTCGCGTGGCTCTTGCTGCGCTGGCGCGTCGACCCGGTGTGCTTCGCGGTCGAGGCGCTGCGCATCATCCTGCAGCGCTACCAGGCGCACATCCTGCTCGACCTGAACGACGCGCCGCAGGACCTCTACGACTTCTACGAGCTCGACTCGACCAACCCGAAGAACCAGGTGGTGGTCCCCTCGGGCCATGGTCTCGGCAAGACCCGCGTCGAAGCGGTCGCGACCTGGCATCACCAGTTGACGCACGCCTTCTCGAAGCGGCTCATCACTGCCCCGACCAGCGACCAGATCACGGGCCAGCTCTTCGGCGAGATCCGCAAGATGCGCCGCCGGCTCGCAAAGAACTGGCCGCTGCTCGCGGCCGATTGGGAAGTCATGTCGGACAGCATCCGGCACAAGAACGCGGACTACGCCGACTGGAGCACGATTGCGCGAACCTCCCGCCCCGACTCGCCCGAGTCGATGCAGGGCGCGCACGCGCTCGATGCCGACGACGAGGAGGGTCAGCTCGCCGCGCTCTTCGGCGAGGTCATCGACGAAGTGCCGACCGGCGGCATCATGGTCATCGTCGAAGAGGCGTCCGGCGTGGCCGACTCGACACGCGAGACGCTCGAGGGCGCGCTGTCGGAGGAGGGGGCGAAGCTCCTCGCGGTCGGCAACCCGACGCGGCCGACCGGCTGGTTTGCGGACGCGATGGACAACCGCGAGCGCTATGCCATCCATAGTCTCGACTGCCGCATGAGCGACCGGACGAAGCGCTACACGCTGCCTTACCGCGACTTCGGGGGCAACGAGCACACGCTCTCGATGCGTGGATTCGTCTCGCCGACCTACTGGGAGAACATCCTCCGCGAGTGCGACGGCGACGAAGACCACGACCGAGTGCGCGTTCGCGTGCGCGGCATGAAGCCGCGATCGGCGACCGAGCAGGTCATCCGCACGGCCTGGGTCGAAGACGCCGAGAAGCGCGCCCCCGACGCCGAGAGCGTCGCCGAGCCGCCCATCATCGGCCTCGATTTCGGCCTCACGTCGGACAAGCACGGCATCGCTTGCCGCCAGGGCTACAACGTCCGCGATGTTGACGAGTGGTTGAAGTCGGACGACCCGGCGCAGATCACGCTCGAGGCGGCCAATCGGGCCATCAAGTGGCAGGAGCTCTACGGCGCCAAGTACATCATCGGCGACAGCAACGGTGTCGGCCGCGGCGCGATGGAGTACCTCGCGAAGTATTACGCCGAGCGGCCCGAGCTCAACGTGCAGGTGATTTTCTTCAACGCGGGCGCGGGCGCCATGGACTCGAAGCGCTACATGCGGCGCCGCGACGAGATGTGGCACGGCCGCGGGCGCGTCTTCTTCGCCAATCCGCGCACGAGCATCCCCGTGTTCCCCGGCCTCAAGAAGCAGCTCACCGTCGTTGAGTTCCACGAGGACGCCGCGAACCGCGTGCGGGTCGACACCAAGACCGAGGTCTACGACCTCACCAACGAGCGCTCGGGCAACGCGGCCGATGCGGTGCTGCAGACCTTGATGGTTCATGTGCCGCGCCAGGAGCCGAAGCCCGTCGCGAAGCCGGTACACCCGCCGGTGTTTCAGCGGCATTTCGACATGCTGCGCCGCCAGCGCGCGGCCGAAACAGGAGTCTTCATCCGATGAGCCTGGACCAGATCGGGATCATGCTGACCGGCGTCATCGCGGTATGGCTGACGCAGTCGGCGAACGAGGAGCGGCGTCGTTACGCGTGCCTGTTCGGCCTCGCCGGGCAACCATTCTGGTTCTACGCCGCCTTCACCGGCGCGCAGTGGGGCGTCTTCGTCGTGTGCGTCCTTTACACGCTCGCCTGGCTGCGGGGCCTGCAGACGCACTGGCTGACGCCGCGCGAAATGGTGCTCGAGAAGCCGCGCACGAATTTCGACTGGGGCGAGTTCTACGCGGAAGAGGAGGAGGCGCCGCATGGCTGACTTCGAGCAACCGTATCGTGCGACCAACCTGCGTGAGCGCATGGTGCTCTCGAACGTCGCGACCGACCGTGGCGGCATGACCTACGGCGGCATCGCCCGAGGACGCAAGCCGGGTGAATACTGGCTCGGCTGGGCCATCGTCGATGCCGTCCTCGCGCGCAGCCCCGACGGCGGTTTCTTTCCGACCGAGGCCGAGACTGCGAAGCTCCACGAGTTTCATCGCGAGTTCTTCCGGCGTTACTTCTGGGACGACTTGAACGGCAGCATCATTCCCGACCAGGAGTACGCCGACAAACTCTATGACGCCGCGGTGAACTGCTCGCGCACGTCGGTCGTCGGCTGGCTGCAGTCCGCACTCAATGTCGCGAACCTCGGCGGCACGTTGTGGCCCGACATCGTCATCGACGGCCAGCTCGGCGCGAAGACTGCCGATGCCATCTTCGCGAGCCTGAAGCACCCCGAGCGACGCTGGCTCGTCTTCCAGGTACTCGAGACGCAGCAGGAGTACCACTACTACCGGCTTGCGCTGCGCGACCCGTCGCAGGAAATCAACCTGTACGGCTGGTACCGCCATCGCATCCAACATCGCACCGAGCCACCGAGGAGGTAGTTATGCCTGGGCCGATTAGTGAAAGCTTCAAAGGACGATCGGACGGTACTCCTTACGTCCCGAGCTGGTGCTACAAGAACGGGCCGCGCGAGTGTCCGTGCGGGCACCATGAGGGCTATCACAACGACGGTGGCGAATGCTTGCACCGTGCGCGCTGTGGCTGCGCTGGCCTGCCGGCGCACTGCCTCACCCCGCTAAGCGAGTGCTGATTATGGAGCCCAAGGTCGCCCCCGAAACCTGGGCCAACCGTATCGAGGCGTCGCGCCGCCGGCGTGACGAGTGGCTTGACCTCTGGAGCGAGTACGCGCGCCTGCACACCAACGCGTACATCGCGAGCAAGAGCGCGAACGACGAGAAGCTCGTCTATCTGCCGAGCGGCGACCAGGTCAAGTTGGGTCTCGTGTTCCGCAACGTCGAGCAGACCATGGCGCTCCTCGAAGTGCCCGAGGTCGGCGTGCGTGCGACCGCCGTCGATTCGACCGATGAGCTGACCGCCGACGACACGCATCGCGAGGGCGTCGTCGAGGCGGCGCTCGTGCGGAGCTTGAAGCTGTCCGGGTTCGTGAAAGGCTCCGAGGAGGTCGACGCCGTCAAGCGCGACGGTGTCATCATCGGGCACGGCATTAACTACTCATGGTGGCGCTCGGTCGAGCGTGAGATAGAGCTCGGCCAGGTGGCCGTGCTCGAGGAGGGCGAGGACGGGGCCTTCGTGCCAGTGCTCGACGAGAACGGCCAGCCGACGTTCGAGCCGTTGACCGAGAAACGCGTCGTCTGGGACAACGTCCAGGACGAGCATGTGTCGCCGCTCGAGTTCCTGTTCGATGCCGCCGCGCGAAACATGGTCAAGGCTTCTTGGCAGGGCTTCGAGAAGATCGTCACAGCCGCCGAGGTCGAGGCCGATCCGACGATTCAGATCCCGGAGGGGATCCGCCCGACTTCATTCATCGTGCGCGACCTCTACGGCAAGCAGGGCCGCGAGGACTACATCGAGGAGGACAGCTACCGCATCATCGTCATCTGGGACAAGGCGCATACCCAGCAGCTCACGTTCATCGAGGGCTACGACGACCGCCCCACTGGCGGACGCAAGCGCCCGGCGAAGAACAAGCGCGCCCCCGACCTCAAGATCCACCTGGTGCGCGTCGAGAGCTGGCCGGTCACGTTCGACCACCCGGACGACTCGCCGTTCTCTTTCTTCATCCCCATCCCGGCCAACGATTTCCCGTGGGGCATCAGCCAGATCGAGCACATCCGCAATCCGGCGATGGAAGCGGACAAGACACGCACGCGGCTCGCGAACATGGTGCGCCAGACGCGGCGTATCCCGTGGTACCGCAAGGAACGCATCGACCCGGAGCAACTCAACGCGGCGATTCAGGGTACGAGCCAGGAGCCGGTCGGCCTCGACATCCAGGATGGCGAGAAGCCGGAAGACATCTTCGGCGAGCTGCCGCTGCCGCGGCCGGACGCCGACTTGTACCAGGCTGGCAAGGAAGCCGAGGAGACCGTGCGGTGGACGTCGGGTGTCAGCGAAGTTCCCTTCGGCGGCTCCGACACGGCGACCGAGAGCGAGAACCAAATGGCCATCGGCGGCGCGCGGCCAAATCGTAAGCGTCGCCTGCTGCTGTCGTTCTACACCGAAGTCGCGAAAACGCACCTCGCGTTCCGGCGCGAGTTCGACCCGCCCGGCAAGCACATCGTCGTCGTCGGCCCGGATGGCCAGGCGGTGACGCAGGTGTACGGCCGCGAGGCGTTCCAGGGAGAGTTCGAGCTCGAGATCCTGCCGGGCGGCGAGGCGACGACGGTCAGCCCGGTCAAGCAGAAGATGATGGTCGAATCGGCCAACCTCTTCCTCGGCCGATTCTCGCCGCGCTTCGACCGTATCTTCGCGCGGCAACTGCTGACCGCGATGGACTTCCGCGACATCAACGCGATGCTCGAGGCAATCCCGATGGATGCGATGCAGTACATGGCGCCGCCAGGTGCCGGCGTCGACGGCCGCGCGCGCGCCGATAGCTTCCGTCCGGGCGACCAGTCGAACGGCCAGGCAATCCGGTCGGCCATCAACGCCGTCAACGAGGGCAGCATTGCATGAGCCACGAGAAGGAGACGCTCGATTTCGGCTCAACGCTGACCGGCTACGGGTGGATAACCTATAGCTGGGTCTTTGCGCTTTCGATGCTCGGTGGGGTCGCCAACTTCTTCCGCAAGCTGAAGGCCGGCGCCGCGCGCCCGTTCAACTTCGCCGAGCTCATCGGCGAAATCATCATCAGCGGGTTCGTTGGCGTGTGCACGTTCCTGTTGTGCGAGGCGGCGCGGTTCAATCCGCTCTTGAGCGCGGCGTTGATCGCAATCTCCGGGCACATGGGCAGCCGCGCCATCTTTCAGCTCGAGCAGTTCTACACGCGACGCCTGACCGGCGCGCCGGCGGTGCCGATGGGCGGTGAGCCTTGGGAGCCTGATGCCAAGCCGGAGGCCGAGCGCGAGTCATGAGCGCGCTTGTGACAGTACTTGGCTGGCGCGGCATTGCGATCTTGGCGCTAGCGGGCCTTGTCGTGTGGTACCGCGACCAGGTCGACGAGCTCGCGAGCTCGCTTGATCGCGCGACCGAACGGGCCGAGCGTCTCGCCGGCGAAGTGCGCGAAGGCAACGACGCGATGGCCGCGTGGGAGAGCGCGAACGCGAGCCAGCTCGAGACGCTGCGCGAGTGCCACGCTTACGCCGGCGACCTGGCGCGCGAGTCGCGCCGGCTTGAGGAAGCGTTCGCAGCGGTGCGCGCGGCCGCGAGCGAGCGACTGCAGGAGCGCGACGCGGCGAATGCCGAGCTCGCGGCGCGACCCACCGACGCGCGCCCGAGCGTTACCGAGGCGAACGCAATCATGCAAGAGCGTGGCGCGGGGTGGTTATGGCGATGAGGCAGTTGATAGCCGCCGCGGCGCTGGCCGCACTCACCGGGTGCGGAGCCCAGCCGACGTGCGAGCCAGCGGCAACGCGAGTGGTGACGCGCACCGAAACCGTACACATCCCGGTCGCGACGCCGCGCGAGGTCCCGCCCGAGCTGCTCGAGCCGTTGCGCGCGAAACGCCCGGCCTTTACCGCGCTCGGCGACTACTGCCTGACCTACGACGCCTGGCTCGAGCTCCTCGCCGCGATCGGCGAGCTTGAGCACTACTACCACACCTGCCGCGGCTTCGCGGCGCCGCCGCCATGAGCAAGCTCGAAGGTATCGACACCGTCTACGTGAGCGGCCCGATGACCGGGCTGCCGGAGTTCAACTATCCGGCCTTCAACGCGGCCGCCGCGCAGCTCCGCGCGGCCGGCTATCGCGTGGAAAACCCGGCCGAGAATGAGACGCCGCCCTGCGGCACCTGGCAAGGCTTCATGCGCTTATCTCTGGCGCAGATCGCGCGTTGCGACGCGCTTTATGTGCTCGACGCTTGGGAGAGATCGCGTGGTGCGTGGCTCGAAATCACCATCGCGCGCGAGCTCGAGCTGCTGATTGATTTCGACCGCACGCTACTACTTCCCGACCACGAGACAACGAGCGCACGGCATCCCCTGCGCGAAGGAGCACAACGATGGAAACCGGAACTGGACTGAATTTCAGCGAGGCGCTCGAGCGCCTGAAAGACGGCCTCCTGCTGCAGCGCGAAGGCTGGAACGGCAAAGGCATGTTCGTCTACCTGGTCGACGGCTCGACGTTCAAGGTCAATCGTCCTCCACTGCATGGCATCTTCCCGGAAGGCACTGAGATCACCTACCGGCCGCACATCGACATGCGCGCCGCCGATGGGAGCTGCGTTCCGTGGATCGCCTCGCAGAGCGACATCCTCGCGAGCGACTGGCGCGTGATGCCGCCGCTCGGCTACTGAACGTGGTTGAGCCCAGTGTTGATGGCCGGCAGTCGCCGCGAGCTCCGCGGCGCGGTGCGCCGAAAGATCCCATCGTGCGCGCGCTCGTCGATGCGCGGGTCGCGCAAGGCTACACCCTGCACGCGCTCGCGAAGCGCATGGGGTATGGCTACAACACGGTGCACCGCTGGGAGAACGAGCAAGCTCAGCCGCCGTTACGGTCATTGCGCGACTGGGCGAACGCCCTCGGCTTCGACGTTCAACTATTCACGCTACCTGGTGAGCAATCGCGCCAGTAGCCACTTTTACGAGTAAGGTGTTGTTATGAGCGAAACAGCTTCCCCCGCATCCCCGCAAGGCGACGCAGCCCCGACCACCGGCATGCCTGCCGGCGATGGCGCGCCCCCGGCTGGCACGAGCGACAGCGGCACGGCCGCACCGCCGGCCGGTGAGAAGCCTGCGCGGGCTCGCAAGCAGTCAGGCGTCGCTGGTGCAGTGGCGCGCGCTGCCGCGCGAAAGAGCGGCACAGCCCCCGGCGACGCCGGCGGCGACAAGGGTTCTTCCGGGGGGGGGGGGTCCGGCGATGGGGGCGGCGAGGGCGCCGCCCCCGCCGGCGCACCGGCGGCGGGTAACAACGGCGATGGCGGTACGGCGGCCGCAGGCGCACCTGGTGCAGACGATGCTACAGGTGGCAGCACGGTATCAGCCCCGGACGATTGGCCGGACGACTACAAGGCACGCTTCGCGGCGCTGCCGAACGATGACGCCCGTGCGGTGACCTTGGACTTCTACAAGGACATGCACCGGCAATTTTCCGAGTCAGCCGAACAGGTCGCTCGGATACGCAAAGAGCACGAAGACCTGGTGCGCGTGGTCGAAGAGCACGGCGCCGATCCTGCCGAGGCAGGGCGGCTCCTCAAGCTCGACGCCGAGTTCAACAAGAACCCGCGCCAAGTCCTGCAGCATCTCGCTTCCCTGGCAAACGTGGAAGTGTTCTTCGAGCGACCGCTGCCCGAGGGCGCGGTACCCGAGTTCAGTTCCGCGGCCGAAATGGCGGAGTGGGCGACTCAGCAAGCGACTGCCAAGGTCCAGGCCGAAGCCGAGAAAAAGGCGCAGGCCGAGGCCGAGGAAGCCCAGCGCGAGCAGTATCGGACGCAACTGCGCACCGAGCTCGAGACGGCCCGCAAGCAGTATGGCGAACCGTTCCTGAAGGCGCAGACCGCCGTCATGGAGCGGATGATCCAGCCGCTTTCCATTGAGGACGCCTACAACCTCGTGTCCGTCCCTGCGCTGCGCGAGCAAGCGCAGGAGGCCGCGACGCTGCGCCAGCAGCTCGCCGCGGCGAAAGCCGAAGTCGAGACCATGCGCAAGCGCCAGACGCAGCCGCCAGGCGGCGGCGTCAATGGCCACGGCACGGCCGACACCGGCAAGCGCACGGGGAATCCGGCCGAGCGCGCGGTCTCGCGTGCCCGCGCGCGGAAAGAAGCTGCAAGCCACGCGTAACCGAGCTGACACCAACTTCAGGAGCCAACATCCATGGCCATTGTCAGCACCGGGATCCCGCTATTCGCGGGTATCGAAGACGTCGATGACATGTTCATCGCAACGATGGAAGAGATGGACAAGGAGGTTACCGACGACCTCCCGATTGCCCATCCCTTCTGGGAGTACATGACGCGCCACGACCTGGTCGAGTATCGCGAGGAGATCGCGACGCACGTCCCGGTCCGTCGCCGCCTCCACCGCAATCCGACTGTGCAGTGGCACAGCGGCTACGACGACGCTGATTCCACGCCGGCGCAGGTCCTCGGCGAAGTGCGCTTCCCCTACGGCCACATCACCGGCCGGCAGATGTACAACCGCGAAGAGCTCGTCAAGAACCAGGGCTCTCAGCTCATCGACCTCGTCGAGGCCAAGGCGAGCCAGGCGTACACGGACGTGCGGGACGAGTTCGCGACCGCGCTCATCGGTACGCAGGACGCGGACGGCCGCATGCCGCTCGGCCTCGGCCGCATCATGGACGAGACCGCAACGGTCGCCGGCCTCGCGCCGGGCGACGATCCCACCTGGAAGCCGGACCGCATCTACAAGACTGGCACGACGGATTTTTCGCTGTCGACCGAGTTCCGCGACGGCATGCGCAAGGTCTACCGCCATGCGTCCGTGAGCGCCGGCGGGCGCGTGCTCGGCCGCGACAAGGACGGGAAGATGCGCTTCGCCAAGCACGTTCTGCTGTGCGGCGAGGACCTCTACAACGAGCACCAGAAATGGGCCGAAACGGCGATGCGCCTCACCATGGCGGAGCTCAAGGACTCGTCCGGCTGGGGCGACTACGAGATGTTCGACTTCAACGGCAAGACGATCATCTACGAGCCGGCGCTCTCGGCGAAGCACGGTTGGTTCCTCGATCTGGACCAGGGCGTGCGGGTGCGTGTGCACAGCGGCACCAACTTCATCTGGACGAAGTGGAACCTGCTGCCGAACAAGGTCGAGACGAAGTATCGCGACCTGCTCTGCTACGTCTCGGTGTACTCGCGCAGCCGCAAGGCCAACAAGAAGATCGTCTTCTCGTAAGAGCGGGCGCAGAGGGAGTCTCGGGCGCCGCCTGCTCTGCAGCCGGCGCCCGAGCGGTTTCTCGAGCAACGGAGGTAACGGCCATGGGGCCTCTACAGGGTACGCACGTCGAGGCAGGTGGGGGCATCCGGGAAATCCCGGTGCTCGTGGATTCGGAGGGCAATATCCTCTCGCGCGACACCGTCGGCCTGCAGCGCTTGTCCGTGACGCCCGAGCTCAGCACCGGGCCGGCACGCAAGATCATCAAGAACACCAACGCGGCGAGCAGTACCATCATCGGTTTTCGCTATACCATCGCGCCGGGCGACGACATTGCCGCTGGTCGACGGCTCGCGGAGCAGCTCGAGGACACCTGGCTACTGTCGCCGGGCGACACCGTGCAGCATGCGGTGCTGACCGACGACGCTTTCGATATCTACGTGGCTTGCGTCGCCAACGTCGCCTATGCGAATGCCGCCGGTACCATCCTGCCGACAGGCACTACAGAGTCGGCGACCCGGACGGCAATGACCAAGTTCCCATTTCCGGCGGGCACGAAATTCATCGAGCTCACCTGCCACGACGCTTACCAGATCTCGAGCGTGACCTACGGGTTGCTCTCTGTCGGGGGTGGCAAAGATGCGTAAGGCGATCGTTCGCGGGACGGTGCCGCGTAGCTCGCGTTGGAGTCAATCGCAGGCCGACGCGTTCTTTGGCTACTTGCTCCACGATGGCAGCGGTGCCGATTTCGCCGAGGTCAACGGGCTCGCGGACAGCGCCGCCTATACTGGGACGGCGCCGACCTTCGGCGAGTACGGCGCCGAGCTCGCCGGCGACGGCGGCGCGTGGCTGCCAGCGGCGGTCAACCAGGTGTTCCAACTGCAACACGAGTGTCGTGTCATCGTGGCGGCCTGGCTCACCATCAACAACGCCACGATGTCGGGCCAGGACACGGTGTTTGCTGTCGGCACGCACGGCACGGTTGCCGGGACCTTGCCCATTGCAGGGCATTTCCGGCTCGACCTCGTCACGACCGACATCCGCGCCAATTTCACCTACCGCAATGCGGCCGCCAACAACAACAGCGCGCCCGCCAATCAATCGGTCTCAATCCCGACCACGCTTGGCAATGCAGGGCCGGTTCGACATCACGTCGGCATCATCCTCCATAGCAACGGGAGCGCGGTCGATTACAAGATGTTCCTGGATGGCTCCGTTGAGGTAGCCAACTCATTCACTGTCAACGGCGCTGGCCCGCTGCAGATGCCCGAAGCCGCCAACCATGTTGTTATCGGTGCGCGCATGAGCCCGCCGGGCACGCTGGTCACCAGCGAAGCGCTCGGCACCAATACCGACACCGAGCTCGAGGCGCTGATGCTCTGGCGCAAGAACGGCGCCACGGACGCGGAAGCGGTCGCGCTCATGCAGAAGTTCTACAACTTCCGCGCCGAAGCGCCGTTCTGACCGCGATGCATTGGCTGGGCGAATCTGCGCAAGACTCGGTAAGCGTCTGCTACCGGGCGACCGCGGCTGGCGCGTGTTACGCGGTCGTTGGGTCGGCGCGCTCAGAGTCGGTCGTCGCCGACCCGGCCGTTGATGATGGTGTCGTGCGCCTTGATGTGCCGGGGCTCGCGCCAGGCCGCACCTACGAGTACGAGATTGTGCAGGCCGGCGCGCGGGTTGGCGCAGGTCTCTGTGACACGTTGCCCGTCGCCGGCACGCCGTTCGCCATCGCCTACCTGTCCTGTCTCTTCCATAACCAGGACACGGCCGAGTGGGTCGCCGACGCGCTGGCAGCTCATCCTGTGCCAGTGAAGCTTGTCGTCTTCCAGGGTGATACCCCGTACATCGACGTGCCGACGACCGAGCAGGCGATGTGGGGCGAGACCTCGCGCGGGCTGCTGCATTGGATCCGCGCCCGCATCGACAGCGAGGCAGGCGGGGTTGTCGCCAACTACGACTACACCGATCCGACCGAGCGTGCGCTCATCAAGGCGCAAGCCTACAACGTGCACCGAGCGTTCCGCCGCACGCCAGGCGTCAAGCGCATCATCGAGCGCTACGCCACAATCTGGCAGGCCGACGACCACGAGCGCCCCGGCGACAACGTCACCAGGGACGACTACGCGCAAATGAACAGCACCGGCTCGCCGCCGGTGGTGATCGTCGCCAACAACGACCAGAACAACGAAGTGTTCGACATCTGCCGTGAGGCGTTCCAAGCCTACTACATCGGAAACCCGAGCAACGGCGATGCGAACAACGACAGCAACTACGACGACGACGACCAGACCTACTTTCGGCTGCGCTGCAACGATGACCTCGAGATGCTTTTCGTCGACACGACGGAATACAAGACGAAGGCTGCCGATGCGGCGGACGTGCGCAAGATTGTCGGCGATACCCAGCGTGCGTGGTTGACGGCGCAGGTGGCCGCGAGTACGGCGACGAGCAAGCTGATTTCGTCCCCGGCCGCGCTGTCCGGCGTGTGGCGCACAGCCGCAGAGGAAACCGCCGCGCACCCGCAAACGGCGGATGGCTCGGACGCGGGCGAACGTGACGTCATCATGCAGGCGCTCGAGGGGTTCAACGTCCTCGCCTGGATTGCCGGCGATCTGCATCACACGCACGTCAGTATGCACAACGGTATTCCGTGCATTGAGTGTTGCCCTGTGCGGGCGACGTTCAGTCAGGCCGCGGGCGGATGGGACGCAGATGGCAGGCTCTACCTGCGCGGCGGCACCGGCAATGTGGGCAGCGACCGCAACGGCATATTCGGCATCGTCGACATTCATCCGGACGGGATGCAGCACTGGCAGGTCGAGCGATGGGGGATGTTCAAGCGCCGCGCTGGGCGGCAGTACGCCGGGTCGAACGCGCTCGTCTACGAACCCGTCAAGGTTGCCTGAGCACCGCGAACAAGAGGCGATGAAATGAAGCTCCTACGGCAGAACACGGCAGCGACGATTGCGGTCGGCGTCCTCGTCGACAACGCGAATGGCTACTCGCCCGTGACGACGCTTGTCGCGACCGGCGGCGGCGCGGTCGATGAAATCTCGCTCTACAAGCACGACGCGACCGCGGCGGTCGACATCAAGTCGACCACGACCTTCACGCACCGCGCCGGCGGTACCTACACGCTGACGCTCGCAACGGGCGACGTGAACACGCTCGGCCGCCTGCGCCTCGTCATTCGCGATGACGACCAGGTGCGCCCTCACGTCGAGGACTTTCTCGTGGTGCCGGCGCAGGTCTTCGACTCGCTCGCTGGCAGCGACTTGCTGCAGGTCGACTCGCGCGAGCTCGCCGGCATCGCAGACGCCGCGACCAACCTCGCGCGGGGCGCCGAGGCGCTCATCATCGGCGCCGTTGATGGTGTGGCGACGACGACCTCGATCCCGAGCGACCTGGTCAACACCTACGACGACAATCACTTCGTCGGCCGTTACCTGACCTGCGTCGAAGGCCCAGCCAAGGGCCAGTCCGTCGAGATCACGGGCTACAACGGCGGCAGCTCGACCTTCACGGTCGCCGCGCTCACAAGCGCGCCGGCGAACGGGAACCGCTTTGTTGTGAGCTGATGACGCGCCTCACCCACATCGGCATCGGCGGGCGCGGCTACGGCGCCATCGCGGCGAAGAAGCCGCCGATGCAGTCGCTGACGGCGCGTTTCCCGTTCATCGACTCTGAGCGCGAGGCGCGCATCGTGCAGGATGTCGCTGACCTCCTGCACGAGTCCTCGCCGAGCGCCGAGACCACACGCAAGGTCAAGCGCTGGATCCAGCACGTGCTGTGGGATGCGGCCGAGCGTCGCCGCTGGTGGTTCCTAGAGGCGGTTGCCGCGCGTTATCTGAACGTCGGCGATGACGCGATCGACGTCGTCGGCCATGTCGATGCGGTGTCCGCGGTATGGGCGCCGCTGCGCCTGACGCGCACCCCGCTCGCGCAGATCCTCGAATGGCGCCAGGACGCGGCCGCGAATGGGCGCCCGAACGCCGGTGAGCCGGCCCGCTACGCGCTCGAGGGTGGCCGGCGTATCCACCTGTGGCCGGCGCCGGCGAAGCGGACGGCCTTCTGCGTCTACTACACGCGCCCGATGCACGTCTCGCTCGTCCCTGACAACTGGGAGGGCATCCTCCTCGACGGCATCCTTGGCAAGTACGGTCGCCACTTCGATCGCGACGCGCTGACGCAAGACCCGGCCGACTTCGAGAAGCGCTACGAGGCACGCCTCATGCGCTCGCCGGTCGCCACGGGGCATTTCGACCTCGAGCGCATCGAGCTCTGGATGGCCGAGCACGCAACGCAGAGCGGCACGAGCCTCGCCGCGGAGGGTGGCTCGACCGAGCTCCTGGTGCCGGCGAGTGTGCTCGGCATCGGCTACCAGAACATCGCCGACGGTTACTACCCGCTCGAGGTCGCGTGATGGCCGTTCTCAGCAAAGACGAGCTCAAGCTGCGCTTCCAGACGAAGGACCGCCCGACGGGCGACGACTTCGCCGCGCTCATCGACGCCTTCCTGCATGCGGATTTTTCCGACTGGCCCGATGTGCTGCCGGCGGCGAGCGCCAAGAACCTGACCGAAGTCCAGGCGCTGACCACCGTCAACGCCTGGGCCGACGTGAGCGCGACGCCAGGCTACGTCGACACCGACGAGCTCGCGTTCTCGGGCAACCAGGAAGCCATCTTCATCGTCGGCCGACGGCTGCGCCTGACGCTCAATTCGGGCTACGTCTACACCGAGGTCCTGAGCGCGAGCTACAGCAGCGGCAGCAACTCGACGACGCTGATGCTCGCCGACGCGGTTGCCGACAACACGATCACCGACATCGACGCGTCCATCTTCCTGCCGGTCGACGAGGGCGGCGCGGTCGGCCTCGGCACGCTCGGTGGCACGGCGTTCGCCGCGACGATTCTCGACGACGCCAACGCGGCCGAAGCGCGCCAGACTCTCGGCGAGCTCACCGGCGGCTCGCCCTTCACGCGCAAGCACAACTTCGCTGCTTCGGCGGCGCCGACCGTCAACGATGACTCGTCGGCCGGCTACGCCGTCGGCTCGGAGTGGTGGGACACGACCAACCTGCTGCGCTGGTGTTGCTTCTCGGCAAGCGTCGGCGCCGCGGTGTGGCGCCTGGTCGGTGCCAATCCTGGCGACTTCGTGTTCTACGCCGGCAGCGGTACGCCGGTCGGCACGCTGTCGTGTATCGGGCAGAACGTTTCCCGGACAACCTACGCGCGGCTCTTCGCACGCATTGGCACGACCTGGGGCGCCGGCGATGGCAGTACCACGTTCACGCTGCCGGATTTCCGTCGCCGCACGCCGGTCGGCTCGGGCGGTGCAGGATCGGGCACGCTTGCGAACTCCATTGGCAGTTACGGCGGTAACGAAAGCGAGTCGGTCGCGCATACCCATGACGGTAGCGTGAGCGGGACGACCTCGACCGAGCCCCAGATTGCCACGATTTCCGGCTCGGCCGGAACGGCCTTCACCGGCCCGCACAATCACTCGTTCTCCGACACGTTCACGACTGCAGGGATGAGCGCGAACGCCAACGTCAACATCATGCAAAAGTCGGCCGTCGTCGGCATCTTCATTGTGTACTGAGCCATGGTCACGATTCCGCGTCACTGGTGGGAAGGAACGGCCGAGGACCTCGAGGCCGAGGTCGCCGAGTTTCAGCGCGCGCTCGAGCACCACAGGACGACTGTCGGCGAAGCCGCGCCGCTGCACCCGCTGCAATGGGTCGAAGAGCTCGCTAAGTCCAGCGTTGAGTGGCGCCTCGAGCCCGAGCCCGAGGCGCCACGGCGCGCCTGGGCTATTCGCAAGCGCGGTGCCGGTGAGACGGTGCTCGTTCGCGAGACGCTCGAGGGCAAGCCGGTTTTCGAGGGCGAGGAGCTCGTGTTTGAAGATCCGACCGGCCATGTGCTCGACGACGACGGCGAGACGGTGCGTCGCGAGACGGCGCCCGAGCGCCTGGCGCGCCGCCGCCGCGAGCGTTGGGAGGAGTTCAAGCAAGAGCGGCACACGCTGCTGAACGTCACCCTGACGTGCGAGTTCAACGGCGCGACGTGGCAGGCGCGCGAAGACGATCAGAACCGGCTCGATGCCGCGGTCGGCGCGCTCGAGGATGCGAAGCTGCTCGAGCTGCTGCCCGAGGGCATCGAAGTCCCGAGCACGATTCCCTGGCGCGACGAGGCGAACGTCGTGCACGAGCTGACGCCGGACGAGGGTCGCGTCCTGTCGGCCATGATGTTGCTCGCGCAACGCGCGGTGTGGACGCGCTCGTGGGCGCTCGACGCGGCGCTCCAGTCGGCGCGCACCGTCGCGGAAGTCGAGGCGTTGACCTGGTAATGCTCTCGCTTCATCACAGAGACGACCGACTGCGCGCCGCTGGCAACCTGCTGCCGACGGCCGAGGGCGGCCTCGAAACGCGCCCCGGCGGGCTGCAGATTATCGCCGGCGCGGTCGATGCGGCGCGCCCATGGGGCGACCGCATCATCGCCGAGAAGGGCGGGCGCATCGTCGTCTGGGACGGCGCGGAGAACGACCTCTGCGCAGCCGGCGCCGTGCTGCAGGCGACGAGCTTCCAAGCGCTGACCGGCGCGGGCCTGCGCGAGAGCCGCGCTTACGTCGCCGACGGCGTCAATCCGCTCTGGTACGTGGCGCGCCGCAGTGGCGTCTACGAGCGCGAGTTCGTCGTCAACACCATTCTCGATGACGACAGCGTGCCGTACCCGCTGCCGGTGCCGTGGGCGATTGCGACCTGGCGTAACCGCTTGTGGATCCCCGACGGCAACAACCGCGTCCGCCATTGCCAGTTCGACCGGCCGGACGAATGGGACCCGCTCTGGACGGTCGAGTGCCAGGGCAAGGAGCCCGCGCGCGTCATGGCCATCATCGACCACGGCGAGGCGCTCGGCGTGGGCCTGCAGAATGCCGTGTGGGAGATCACGGGCACGAGCCAGTACAACTGGGACCGCCGCGAGGTCCTGCAGATTGGCGTCGCCGGCAGCAATGCCATCGACGGCGACGGTGCGCGCCTCGCGGTGCTCGCGCCGCAGGGTGTCTTTCTCGGCAACAGCCCCGATTCGATCTCCGAGGACATCCGCGAGATGTTCACGGTGCCGATCGGCATCGGCGAGCTCGTGCTCGATACGCGCCGCCAGCTCGTGCTGGTGCTGGTCGCCGGCCGGCTCTTCGTGACGCACCTCAAGAAGCCGGGTCTCTGGGGCGAGATCACGGGTACTGGCGCAACCGGCCTCATCCGCACGCAGAACCACGTCGGCTGGTATGGCAACGACGGCGTCTGGCTCCTCATGGGGCGCGACACCGCGGACAAGCTTCTCGACGGCACCGAGCGGCCGTTCACGTGCGTCTACGACACCTGGGAGCAGCGTCCGAACCTCGGCGGCAACGGGCGCGCACTCTGCGAGCGCACGCTCCTCGACATCGCAGGCTCGGCGCGCGGCCAGGCCACCTACCGCGTCGCCAATGGCGCGCGAAGCTTCGAGCAGTCGTTCGACCTGGTCGACGGCGTCGTGGATACCTGGTCCGATGACATGGACGGCAGCGAGACCTGGCAAGCCTGGCCGACGCCGGCGGTGCGTCGGGAGCTCGTGCCGCGCCTCGCCGGCGAGCAGTTCCGCCACACGATTTCGGCGCCCTGCTATATGCAGATCCGGCGCTTCGAGCCCAAGTATCGAGGAGGGGCCTGATGCCGACCGTAGTGCTCAATCGGTTCGACGAGGACAACCCGCTCGATTACGACAAGCTGAACGCGAACATGCAGTCGATCGTCGCCGCCATCAATGCACTCGCGGGCGACGATGTGCTGCAGCTCGGCGTCGTGGTGGACGACTCGCCCCAGTACATGCCGAAAGCGGGCGGCACGTTCCTCGGGCAAGTGGCGGCCCCCTCCTTGCTGGTCGACAGCTCGCCGGTCGTGACACAAGCGACGGCCGCGACCGCGGCGGTCCGCGGCGCCGTCAAGCGGGCGGCCAACGTCGCGGCGCTCGCGCAGAGCATCTCGAACCCGCCGACGCAGGCGCAGGTGACGGCCATTCAGACCGCGCTGAACGACATTCTCACCGCCATCAAGGCGGCTGAGCAGATGGCGACTTCGTGAACACGCCCCGCGTCCCGCAGCTCTCCTCCGAGCCCATCGAGCTCGAGGTCACTGCGAGCCAGGCCGTGCGCATCCCGCACGGCCTCGGGCGGCAGGTGGTCGGCTGGCTGGTCGTCTGGCAAGCCGCCATCTGCAACTTCTACGTCCAGGACCCGACGGCAGACTCGTCGCGGGAGCTGGTCTTGGTGCCGAGTGCCACGACTTCTGTGCGCTTGGTGTTGCTCTGACCGCAACTGAGGAGTAAAGGCTATGGCTGCGGCAACTTTCAACGCAATCTCTCAGGTGAAGGGCCTTTCGCAGCCGCAGCAAACGCGGCGTCGTGAGCTCGTCTACCTGGTCGACTTCAATACGCTCGGCGACGGTACCGGCCTCGCGGCTGGCGAGGACGCGGCAATCGGCATTCTGCCGGGCGGCTATGTCCACGAGCGCTGCGATCCCATCCTGCGCACGCCCGAGGGCACGACCGCGACACTCGATATCGGGACCGAGGCCAACGACGACGGCTTTCTCGATGGTGGCAACATGAATGGTTCTGCCAACGCGCGCGTGGCGCTCGCGGGCACCGAGGCGTATGTCGCCGGCACGTACTTCCCGACCGACACCGAGCTCCGCGTCAAGACGCCGTCCGGCGCAGCGACGCTCGATGACGCCGTGATCGAGGTTCGCATGGTCGGCTACATGGCGGAAGATCTGACGGCCTGAGCGTGACCGCGGACGACCGTTTCGTGGATGACCTGGTTGCGCTCTTCGTCGCGCCGGGGCGGGGCGGCCACGCTGGGGAAGACCCGGCCGTGGTGCGGCCCCGCTTCGCGTTCGAGTGCTCGACAGGTCAGCACGTGACGGTCACCGACGAGGGCGTGTTTCTCGGCTGGGTCGCCTGGTATCGCGTCGATGACGAGGTCCTCGGCGCGCTTCGCCGGGGCGAGGCCGACGACTGGGTGCGTGAGAAGCGCTACCCGGTGTTGACCGAGGGGCCGCACTGCTACATCGCCGATGTCGTTGTGGCGCCTGGCGCGCCACGCTGCACCTACCGGCTCTTGATCGATCTCGTCGGGCAGCTCAATGCCGATGCGATGTCGCTGTCCGGGCACATGCGCAAGCGTGACGGCCGCGAGCGCTTCGCCATGCGTGTCAATCACGGCGAGCCTGTCTGGTGGCGTCGTCGGCAATGCGAGGCGCCGCTCCACTGAGGGTTTAGAGAATGGGCGGCAAGAGTAAGAGCAAGCAGGATCACAGATCCACGTCGACCGCGACGAGCACGCCGCTCGGCCCGGCCGAGGTTGGCGCCTACTTCGACGAGCTGAACACGCGGACGCAGAGCGGCGCTAATCCTTCCGGGCGGCTCTTTCAGTTCGCGCGCAACGGCACGCCGGCGACTGCCTACGCTGCGCCGACCGATGCGCAGCTTGCCGCGCTCGGCGGCCAGGGCGCGACGCGCCGGCTCGATGTCGAGCGCGCCCTCGAGGACGAGATGGCGCGCATCGCGGCGGACCCGTCCCTCACGACCTCGCAGGCCCAGCGCTCGCGCCAGCTCGCGAATCGTGAGGCGTCCGGCAGTCTCGATGCCATCGACAAGGAGGTTGAGGCGCTCATCACGCAGCTCGCGTTCGAGCGGGCGGCGAAGCAGTACGAGGCGGGCACTTCGAACGCGAGCCGCACCCGTGACGACCTCGCGTTGCTCGCAGAAATCTTCTTCGGCGGCAAGGGGCAGAGCACGCGGAGCGAGAGCACGTCCAGCGGCAAGACCAGGACCTCGCAGTTTAACCTCGACAACCCGTTCAGCTTCAACTTCGGATTTGGTTGACCGTGGCGCTCTTCAACTTCGACTTTGACTTCGCGAAGCGCCGCGCGGAGCGCGAGGCGGCCGAGCGCTTGCGCCAGGCGCGCGAGCGTTTCGGCGACACGCTCGCCGCGGGCCGCTCGCTGCCGCAGGCGCCGTCCCCCTTCCTGGGGGTCTCGCCCGAGCTTACCGACGCCGACCTCGAGGCGCTCGTGCGCAACGAAGAGGCGGCGAAGGCGGCCGGCGCAGCGCGCGGCGACTACGAGACCCAGCTCGTCGACGCGATGATTGGGCTGCGTGAAGCCGGCATTGATCCGAGCGCCATCATGGCGACGCGCGACACCGAGCTCCGTCGCGGCGCAGTGGAAGACCTCTACCGCGGCGGCCAGATCAACCCGTATGCCTACCTCGACGCGCTCGGTGGCAAGGAAGTCTCGCCGTTCCGGTTCAGCGCGAATGGCATCGGCAACCGCTACACCGGCGACTACACGCAAACGGGTGCCGGTGACGCGTTGACCGAGAAACGCCGCCAGGAGGGCCTGGCAGCCGCCGCGCGCGCCGGCAACTCGGACGCGCTTGCTGACTACAACCGGGAGCGCGCCGCTGGCGAGGGATTCCGCAACCAGGTCATCGAGGACATCCTCGGCGAGCCAATCAATCCGCTCGTTGCCGCTGATGTCGTCAATAAGCGCACCGTCGCCAAGCCGCAGCGCGTCAAGGTCAACCGCCGGGATGGCTCGCAGGCTTTCTACGACGCGGTGCCGAATGCGCAGGGCGGGTTCGATTACTCGCCGGCCGGCACCATGTCTGGCGATCCGCTCGTCTCCGAGCCGGGGGGCGATGATGGCACCGCGCTACAGAGCGATACGGCATTCATCGCGAGGACGCTCAACATCCCGCCCAACGAGGCGCTCCTGTGGAAACTGCAGACCGGCCGCAAGCCGCCCGCGGAAGCCTGGGCCGAGCTCGTCGGCAAGCTCACCACGTCACGCAAGTACGACCCGCCCGAGAAGATTCGTGAGCGCGCCGAGCAGCTCTGGGCCATTGCGCGGCCGGGCGAGCCGGTGCCGACGGGCGAGCCTACCGCCGGCCAGGGCGGCGGTGTTGACCCTGCCGGGACCGAGGAGACCGACGCGATGGACCGCGCGCGCGCTGAGGGCTTCGAGAACTTCGGGCGCTACATCCCCGGCAAGGGCATCGAGGTCCTCGATGAATCTGGCGCGGTAATCGGGCACTACTACTAAATAGCTGTTCCGAAATGCAGATCACTTAAGGGAACTCGGGTGCATCTGGTTGATCTGGAAGGGTGACGAAACCTGTTCCAACAACCGGACCAGAGAGGCACCCGAGTATGTCGATTGTAGACCGAGCAGCGCGAGG
>JAVJVZ010000054.1:0-128067 GCA_040220855.1 Gammaproteobacteria bacterium
GGGGGTCCGGCGGGGGGGGTGGTGGGCGTCCGCGGGGGGGGGGGGCGGGGGGGGGGCGCCCCCCCCCCCCCCCGACCGCGGTGAACCTGATGTGGGCGCTCGACCGGATGGTGGCGGCGATTCCCGCTGCAGACGGCGATCCGTATCCGGCCCTGCTCGCCGAGGCCCGCGCGATGCACGCGGAAGACCTTGCCGCCAACCGTCGCATGGGTGAACTCGGTGCCGCCTTGATCGCCCCGGGCAGCGGTGTGCTGACCCACTGCAATGCCGGCGCGCTCGCCACGGCCGGTTACGGCACCGCGCTCGGCGTGGTGCGCTCTGGCTGGCGCCGCGGCGTCATCGAAGCCGTGTTCGCCACCGAGACGCGCCCATGGCTGCAGGGTGCGCGCCTGACGGCCTTCGAACTCCTTGCCGACGGCATCGACGTCACCCTCATCGCCGACGGCGCGGCTGCGCACCTGATGGCGAGTGGGCGCGTACAGTGGGTTGTCACCGGGGCCGATCGCATCGCCGCCAACGGCGACACGGCGAACAAGATCGGCACCTATGCACTGGCCACCCTGGCCCGCGCGCATGGCATCCGCTTCATGGTCGCGGCACCACTGTCGACCATCGATCGCGCGACCCGCTGCGGCGCCGACATCCCCATCGAACACCGTGGCCCGGACGAGCTCACCCATCTCGCCGGCCGCGCCGTTGCCGCACCCGGCGTGCACGCGCTCAACCCGGTCTTCGACGTCACGCCGGCGCATCTCATCGACGCCATCGCAACCGAGAAGGGCGTCATCGAGCATCCCGACGAGGCCGCCATCGCGCGCCTTTTCGAAGCCTGAAACCGGCGCACCGCGAGAGTGCGCCAGCGGGCCGACTTGGTGCTATAATGCCGCCTTCCCGGTCACGGGAAATTCCCGCCCCTAATCAATAAGTTAATTTGCTGCCGATGGCCGATTTCGCACGCCAGCTGCTGCCCGTCAACATCGAAGACGAAATGCGCCAGTCCTACATGGATTACGCCATGAGCGTAATCGTGGGCCGGGCGCTTCCCGACGCGCGCGACGGGCTCAAGCCCGTACATCGCCGCGTGCTCTTCGCGATGCACGAGGCCAACAACGTGTGGAATCGACCGTACGTGAAGTGCGCGCGTGTGGTCGGTGACGTGATGGGTAAATACCATCCGCACGGTGACAGCGCGATCTACGACACGCTGGTGCGGATGGCGCAGGATTTCTCCCTGCGTTACACGCTGATCGACGGCCAGGGCAACTTCGGCTCGATCGACGGTGATGCGGCGGCGGCGATGCGTTACACCGAGTGCCGGCTCGATCGCATCGCAAGCGAACTGCTCGCCGACATCGACATGGAGACGGTCGATTTCGCGCCCAACTACGACGGCAAGGAGCAGGAGCCGACGGTGCTGCCGGCGCGCGTACCGAACCTGCTCGTCAACGGTTCGAGCGGCATAGCCGTCGGCATGGCGACGAACATCCCGCCGCACAATCTGCGCGAAGTCATCAATGCCTGCATCGCGCTGGTCGACGAGCCGAATCTCAGCGTCGACCAACTGATGGAATACGTGCCCGGCCCGGATTTCCCCACCGCCGGCATCATCAACGGTTCGGCCGGCATCCGCGAGGCCTACCGCACCGGCCGCGGTCGCATCTACGTGCGTGCGCGCATCGAGATCGAAGACGCCGATACCGACTACCCGCGCATCGTCGTCACCGAGTTGCCCTACCAGGTCAACAAGGCGCGCCTGCTGGAGAAAATCGCCGAGCTCGTCAAGGAAAAGAAGATCGAGGGCATCCGGCCCGACGGTCTGCGTGACGAGTCCGACAAGGACGGCATGCGCGTCGTCATCGAGCTCAAGCGCGGCGAGAGCCCCGAGGTCCTGCTGAACAATCTCTACCAGCAGACCCAGATGCAATCGGTATTCGGCATCAACACCGTGGCCCTGGTCGATGGCCAGCCGAAGACGCTGAACCTGCGCGAGCTGCTCGACTGCTTCCTGCGCCACCGCCGCGAAGTCGTCACCCGGCGCACGCTGTTCGAACTGCGCAAGGCGCGCAACCGTGCCCACATTCTCGAAGGCCTCGCCGTCGCGCTGGCCAACATCGACCCCATCATCGAGCTGATCAAGGCGTCGCCAACGCCAGCGGAAGCGCGCGAAGGCCTGATGAGCCGCGCATGGGCACCGGGGCTCGTGCTGACCATGCTCGAACGCACCGGCGCGGATGCCTCGCGCCCGCTCGACCTCGGTCCCGAGTTCGGCCTCAAGGACGACGGCTACCACCTCTCCGAGCAGCAGGCGAAGGAAATCCTCGAGATGCGCCTGCAGCGCCTCACCGCGCTGGAGCAGGACAAGATCCTCGACGAGTTCCGCGAAGTACTCGCGCGCATCGACGACCTGCTCGACATCCTCGAGCGTCCCGAGCGCCTGATGCAGGTCATTCGCGACGAACTCAGCGAAATCGCCACGCAGTACGGCGACGAACGCCGCACCGAGATCATCGAGAGCCAGCAGCACCTTTCGCTCGAGGATCTGATTTCCGAGGAGGACGTCGTCGTCACCCTGTCGCACATGGGCTATGCGAAGTCGCAGCCGCTCGAGGCATACCGTTCGCAGCGCCGTGGCGGCAAGGGCAAGACAGCGACGACGACGCGCGACGAGGATTTCGTCGACAAACTGTTCGTCGCCAACACGCACGACACCCTGCTGTGCTTCTCCAGCCACGGCAAGCTCTACTGGCTCAAGGTCTACGAGCTGCCGCAGGCCGGGCGCACTGCGCGCGGCCGGCCACTGGTCAACCTGCTGCCCCTCACCGAGGGCGAGCGCATCACCGCGGTGCTGCCGATCAAGGAGTTCGATCCGGAGCTCTTCGTGGTCATGGCGACCGCTCACGGCATCATCAAGAAGACCTCGCTCGACAACTTCTCGCGCCCACGCACCAGCGGCATCATCGCGGTCGACCTGGTGGAAGGTGATCACCTCGTCGGCGTCGCGCTGACCCAGGGCGCCGCCGACATCATGCTGGTCAGTTCGGCCGGCAAGGCGGTGCGTTTCTCCGAGCAGACGGTGCGCCCGATGGGACGCACCGCGCGCGGCGTGCGTGGTATCCGCCTCGGCGAGGACCACGAGGTCATCGCCCTGATTCCCATCGAGGGCGAAGGCACGGTACTCATCGCCACCGCCCACGGCTACGGCAAGCGCACGCGCTACGCCGAATTCCCGACCAAGGGGCGCGGCACCCAGGGCGTCATCGCGATCCAGGCGAATGCGCGCAACGGCGCGGTGGTCGGCGCGGTCTCGGTCACCGACGACGACGAGATCATGCTGATCAGCGATCGTGGTACCTTGGTGCGCACACCGGTTGCCGGCATCTCGGTCATCGGCCGCAATACGCAGGGCATCCGCCTGATCTCGCTCGGCGATGGCGAGTCGCTGGTCGGGGTCGAGCCGATTGCCGACCTCGGCGGTGGCGAGGAGGGCGAAGAAGGCAACGCCGGCGATGAGTCGGCTGCCGATGGCGACGCCGGCAGCGCGGACGGCGATGCAGCGGACGACGGCGACGCCGCCGATTGAGCTGGCGTCACCACCAACCAGCAGGGGAGCAGGGCACGGGCGCGGCGCCGGGGTGGACGCGCGGGGAATCTTGAGCGATGGCTTCCGAGCAGCAACTAGCCGAATTGCGCCAGGCCATCGACGCCGTCGACGACGAGCTGCTCGCGTTGCTCAATCGCCGCGCCGGTCTCACCATCGAGGTCGGCGAGGTCAAGCGCGCTGCCGGCGAGGCGGTCGAGTTCTATCGCCCCGAGCGCGAGGCCCAGATCCTGCGCCGCCTGCTCGAGGCCAACCCCGGGCCGCTGCCGGATGCCGATCTCGCGCGCCTCGTGCGCGAAGTCATCTCGACCTGCCTGTCGCTCGAGCAGGCGCTCGAAATCGCCTATCTCGGTCCCGCCGGCACCTACACGCACGCCGCGCTGCTGAAGCATTTCGGTGGCGCGGTGACGCCCCGCCCACAGGCCACCATCGGCGAGGTGTTCCGCGAGGTCGCCGCGGGCAGTTGCGATTACGGCGTGGTGCCGATCGAGAACTCGCTGGGCGGCTCGGTCGACCAGACGCTGGATGCGCTCGCCGAATCCTCGCTCAAGGTGTGCGGGGAAGTGGTGCTCGGCGTGCATCACCAGTTGCTCGGCCATGCGGCGGGCCTAGCCGAGGTGCGCCGCGTATGTGCCCACGAGCAGGCGCTCGAACAGTGTCGCGGCTGGTTGCAGCGCCACCTGCCGGGCTGCGAGCTGCTCGCACTGGCGAGTAACGCGGCAGCCGCTCGACGTGCGGTCGACGAGCACGATGTGGCCGCCATCGCGGGCGTCGAGGCCGCACGGTTGTACGAACTCCCGACGCTTGCCGCGAACATCGAGGACGACCCGGACAATACCACGCGTTTCGTCGTGCTGGGCCGGCGCATGCCAGGGCCGAGCGGTGACGACCGCACGCTCGTCACTTTCAGCACGGCCAACGAGGCCGGCGCGCTGCACCGCGTGCTCGGCGTGCTCGCCGCACGTGACATCAGCATGTCGCGCATCGAGTCGCGTCCGCTGCATACCGGCAAGTGGCACTACCGCTTCTTCGTCGAGCTGCTCGGGCACGCCAACGATCCGGGCATCGCCGAGGCGCTGGCCGAGATGGAAGCGCGCGCAGCGGTCTTCCATGTCCTCGGCAGCTGCCCGCGCGCGGTGCTCTGAGCCTGGCCCATGAGCAGCGTATTGCATATCGAGCGTCTTGCCGTGATCGGTGTCGGCCTCATCGGCGGTTCCCTCGCGCTCGCGCTGCGCCGCGCCGGGGTGGTCGGCGAGGTCGTCGGCGCCGGCCGCGGTGTGGCCAACCTGGAGCGCGCTCGCGAGCGCGGCATCGTCGACCGCTTCACCACCGATCCGGCCGCCGCGGTCACGCGTGCGGACATGGTCGTGGTGGGCGTGACGCTCGGCGCGACACGCGATGTGTTTGCGCGCATTGCGCCCGCGCTCGCCCCCGACGCCGTCGTCACCGATGTCGGCAGCACCAAGGCCAGCGTGGTTGCCGCTGCGCACGCCACGCTCGGTGCACACCTGCCGAACTTCGTGCCCGGCCACCCCATCGCCGGCACCGAGCGCAGCGGGGCGGACGCCGCCTTCGCCGAGCTCTACGACGACCACAAGGTGGTGCTGACGCCGCTGCCGGAGACGCGCGCCGGCGCGTGTGAACGGGTACGCGCGATGTGGTGCGCCGCCGGCGCGACGGTGGTCGAGATGGATGTCGCCACGCACGACGCGGTGCTTGCGCGCACCTCGCACCTGCCGCATCTGCTCGCCTACAACCTCGTCGATGCGCTTGCCGGCGGTGCCGATGCCGATGCCGTGTTCGAGTTCGCCGCCGGCGGATTCCGTGACTTCACCCGCATCGCCTCGAGCAGTCCCGCCATGTGGGCGGATATCGTGCTCGCCAACCGCGAAGCCCTGCTCGCCGCCTGCGGCGAGTACAGCGCACGTTTCGACGCCCTCGTCAGCGCGCTCGAGGCGGGCGACCGCGACACCCTGGAGAACGCCTTCACGCGCGCCAAGACAGCGCGCGATACCTGCATCGTGCCGGAGTCCAATGAGCCTCGCTGATACCCTTGAAGTTGCCCCCGGTGGGGCCCTGCGCGGCACCGTCGCGGTGCCTGGTGACAAGTCCGTCTCGCACCGCGCGGTGATGTTCGGCGCGCTCGCCGACGGCAGCTGCGCGGTCGATGGCTGCCTGATGGGCGATGACGTGGTTTCCACCATCAACGCGTTTCGCGCGATGGGTGTGCGCGTCGACGAGCATGGTGATGGGCGCTTGACCGTCCACGGCGTTGGCGTCGACGGTCTGCAGGCGCCGGCGGCGCCGCTCGATCTCGGCAATTCCGGCACCTCGATGCGGCTCTTGTGTGGCATCCTCGCCGGCGCCGGCGTCCGCGCCACCCTCACCGGCGACGCTTCGCTGAGCCGGCGGCCGATGCGCCGCGTTGCCGACCCGCTGAACAGCATGGGTGCATGTATCACGACTGCCGCTGGCGGGACGCCGCCGCTCGAACTGCAGCCGGTGGGCCGCCTCCGTGCGATCGATTACGCGCTGCCGGTGGCGAGCGCGCAGGTGAAGTCGGCGGTGCTGCTGGCCGGGCTGTTCGCCGACGGCGAGACGCGCGTGCGCGAACCCGCGCCGACACGTGACCATACCGAGCGCATGCTGGGGGCATTCGGCGTCGACATCACCTACGGTGGTGGACAGGCATCGATCCGCGGTGGCCAGCGCCTGCGCCCGACCTCGGTCAGCGTCCCCGCCGACATCTCGTCCGCTGCCTTCTTCCTCGTCGGCGCAAGCATTGCGGCCGAGAGCGACCTGCTGTTGCCAGCGATCGGAGTCAACCCGACGCGTACCGGCATTCTCGAAATCCTCGCTGCGATGGGCGCCGACCTCACCCGCCTCGGCGAACGCCGCTGTGGCGACGAGCCGGTCGCCGACCTGCGCGTCGCCGGTGCGCGTCTCCGCGGCATCACCATCCCGCCCCACGCGGTGCCACTGGCCATCGACGAGTTTCCGGCGATTTTCGTGGCCGCTGCCTGTGCCGAGGGGACTACCGTGCTGCGTGGTGCCGAGGAACTGCGGCACAAGGAATCCGACCGCATCGCGGTCATGGCCGATGGACTCACCGCGCTCGGCGTCGCCGTCGAGACCTACCCGGACGGCATCGCCATCAGCGGCGGGCCGATCGGCGGCGGGCGCGTCGACGCGCGCGGCGACCATCGTATCGCGATGGCGTTCGCGATGGCGGCGCTGCGCGCGAGCGGACGCGTGGTCATCGACAATGCCGCGGCCATCGCGACCTCCTTCCCCGGTTTCGCCGCGTGCGCCGGCGCTGCGGGGCTGCGGATCGCCTCGTGACGGTGGCCGCCGGGGCGGTGCCCGTCATCACCATCGATGGCCCGAGCGGTACCGGCAAGGGCACCATCGCGCGCCTCCTGACCGCCTGGCTTGGCTGGCATCTGCTTGATTCTGGGGCGCTTTACCGCCTCGCCGGGCTCGCAGCCGAAAAGCATGGGCTCGATCTCGACGACGCCACCGCGGTGGCTGCGCTGGCTCGTGACCTCGATATCGCCTTCATCGAGGCCGACGGCGCGACGCGTGTGCGCCTCGCCGGCCGCGACGTCAGCGACACCATCCGCAGCGAGGCCTGCGGCGCCCTCGCTTCGCGTGTTGCCGCGCATCCGGCCGTGCGGGAAGCGTTGCTCGCACGCCAGCGCGACTTCCGCCGCGCCCCCGGGCTGGTCGCCGACGGCCGCGACATGGGGACCGTCGTGTTCCCCGATGCGACGCTCAAGATCTTCCTCACCGCGACTCCCGAGGAGCGCGCGAGGAGGCGCTATAACCAGTTGATAGAAAAAGGAATGGGTGTTAACCTCGCGCGGCTTTCGAGGGATATAGCCGAGCGCGACAGGCGTGATGCCGAGCGCGCCGTGGCGCCCTTGAGACCAGCACCCGATGCCGTCATCCTCGATACCACCAGCGCCGACGTGCGCGCCGTCGAGGAACAGGTGCGGCAACTGGTGCTCGAACGTGGTCTGGCCCGGGTCTGACGCCCGGCGCGCCCGGCCGGATCGTCCCATCAATCGACACACAGGAGACGAGGGACTCTGCCGTCAACGCCGCTGATGATCCAATCGTGGCCTGGTGGAAACCTTCGAAATCAACATTATGGCGGAGAGCTTCGCGGAACTATTCGAACAGAGCCAGATCGAGACGAAGATGCGCCCCGGCACCATCGTGCAGGGCATGGTCGTCGACGTACGGCCTGACTTCGTCGTCGTCAACGCCGGACTGAAGTCCGAGGGCGTCATCCCGATCGACCAGTTCAGGAACAACGACGGCGTGGTCGAGATCGCCATCGGCGATGTCGTCGACGTCGCGCTCGACGCGGTCGAGGACGGCTACGGCGAAACCAAGCTCTCGCGCGACAAGGCCAAGCGCGCCAAGGCCTGGGAAGAGCTCGAGCAGGCCTGCGAAGACAATGCCACCATCACCGGCGTCATCAGCGACAAGGTCAAGGGCGGTTTCACCGTCGACATCAACACCATCCGTGCCTTCCTGCCGGGTTCGCTGGTCGACGTGCGCCCGGTGCGCGATACCAGCTACCTCGAGGGCAAGCCGCTCGAATTCAAGGTCATCAAGGTCGACCGTCGCCGCAACAACGTCGTCGTCTCGCGCCGCGCCGTGGTCGAGAGCGAAAACTCTGCCGAGCGCGAGGCGCTGCTCGACAACCTCACCGAGGGGCTGGTGCTCAAGGGCCTGGTCAAGAACCTCACCGATTACGGTGCGTTCATCGACCTCGGCGGCATCGATGGCCTGCTGCACATCACCGACATGGCATGGCGCCGCGTCAAGCACCCTTCGGAGGTCGTCAACATCGGCGACGAGGTCGAGGTCAAGGTGCTCAAGTTCGATCGCGAGCGCCAGCGCGTATCGCTCGGACTCAAGCAGCTCGGCGACGATCCGTGGGTGGATATCTCGCGGCGCTACCCCGAGCACTCGCGCCTGTTCGGCAAGGTCTCCAACATCGCCGACTACGGCTGCTTCGTGGAGATCGAGGACGGTGTGGAAGGCCTCGTGCACGTCTCCGAGATGGACTGGACGAACAAGAACGTGCATCCGTCCAAGGTGGTGCACCTCGGCGAAGAGGTCGAGGTCATGGTGCTCGACATCGACGAAGAGCGTCGCCGCATCTCGCTCGGCATGAAGCAGTGCCGCGCCAACCCGTGGGAAGAGTTCGCCGCGACCCACAACAAGAACGACCGCGTGGTGGGCAAGATCAAGTCGATCACCGACTTCGGCATCTTCATCGGGCTCGACGGGGGCATCGACGGCCTCGTCCACCTGTCCGACCTGTCCTGGGACCTGCCCGGCGAAGAGGTGGTGCGCAACTACAAGAAGGGCGACGAGCTCGAGACCGTGGTGCTCGCCGTCGATGCCGAGCGCGAACGCATCTCGCTGGGCGTCAAGCAGCTCGCACAGGATCCGTTCTCGACCTTCCTCGCGCAGCATCCGCGCGGTACCGCGATCACGGCCAAGGTCGTTGCGGTCGACGCCAAGGGTGCAAGCTTCGAGCTCGGCGACGGTATCGAGGGCGCCATGCGCGCATCCGAGATGGCCATCGACCCGGTCGACGACGCGCGCAAGATCATGCGCGAAGGTGACGACATCGAGGCACTGATCGTCGGCGTCGATCGCAAGCGGCGCGTGATCAACCTCTCGATCCGGGCCAAGGAAAGCGAGGAGGAGGCTGCCGCGCTGCAGGAGTACAGCGCCGAGCGGGAGGCGGGACGCACCACTCTCGGCGACCTGCTCAAGGAGCAGCTCGACTCCAAGTAAGCGTCATCGACGCGGATCCTCGATCCCGACAGATTTGCATCGAGAACAAGAATGACCAAGTCTGAGCTCATCGAGTCTCTCGTGAAAAAGCAGTCCCAGCTCGGTTATCGCGACGTCGAACTCGCGGTCAAGACGATGCTGGAGCACATGGGGCAGACGCTCGCCGCCGGCGAGCGCATCGAGATCCGTGGCTTTGGGAGCTTCTCGCTGCATTACCGTCCCCCGCGCGTCGGGCGCAACCCGAAGTCGGGGGATCCGGTATCGCTGCCGGCCAAGTACGTGCCGCATTTCAAGCCGGGCAAGGAGCTGCGCGAGCGGGTCAACCTGGGTGCCGCCAACGCCCCGGTGATTCGGCCGGCGCGCGACGGCGACGGTGAGCAGGAAGCGGACGACTAGGGCTCCGGCAAGCGCATCGATCAACGGAGCAGAGCAGTTGTGACACGTGTCCTGTATCTCACGCTCGCCATTCTGGTCGCGTTCGCCGGGTTCGCCTTCCACGTCCGCAATAACCAGCCGATCACGCTCGATTACGTCGCCGGCAAGCTGGACATCGAGCTGTCGTGGATCATGGTGGCGACGCTGCTGGTGGGGGTGCTCCTCGGGGTACTCGGCATGAGTGGCAGTCTGCTGCGCGCCCGGCACGAAGCGCGCCGCCTGGCGCGCCGTAACGAGCAGGCCGAACGCGAGCTCGACAGCCTGCGTGCCGTCGCGCTCAAAGATGCCGGTTGAAAGTCTCTTTGCGATCGTCGTCTGCCTGCTGCCGGTAGCAGCCCTTTCCGGCTGGTACATCGGCCGGCGCGACGCACGCCGCCGCGCCCCGGCCAACGTGCCGAGTATTTCGCCCGATTATTTCCGCGGCCTGAATTACCTGCTCGATGACCGCCCCGACAAGGCGATCGAAGTGTTTCTCAAGGTCCTCGAGGTCGAGTCCGAAACGGTCGAGACGCACCTCGCCCTCGGCAACCTGTTTCGGCGACGTGGTGAAGTCGATCGCGCCATCCGCATTCACCAGAATCTCGTCGCGCGACCTTCACTGGCTTTCGAACATCGCACCACGGCGTTGTTCGAGCTCGGTCTCGATTACATGCGTTCGGGGCTGCTGGACCGCGCCGAGAGCCTGTTCAAGGAACTGCTCGAGATCGGCGCCCACCAGCGGCAGGCGATCAGCCATCTGGTCGACATCTACCAGCAGGAGCGCGATTGGGACAAGGCACTCGAGTACACGGAACGTTTCGAGAAGCTCGCCAACCGGAATTTCGCCGAGCGCCGCGCTCATTTCCTGTGTGAGCAAGCCGAAGTGCTCATCGCCGAGGGCAACGTCGAAGCCGGCAGCGCGAAGCTGCGCGAAGCGCTCACGACGCATCCGGGCTGCGTGCGTGCGAGTCTCGCACAAGCGGATTTGTGCATGGTCAGTGGCGCCTACGAGGCTGCCATTCGCCACCTCGAGCGTATCGAGTCGCAGGACCTCGCGTTCCTTCCCGAAGCGGTCGGCCGCCTGGTCGAGTGTTACCGGCATCTCGGGCGTCAGAGTGCCCTGGTCGCGCATCTCGAACGTCTGTGTGACCTGCACGTCGGGATCAGCCCGGTGCTCGCACTGGCCGAGACCCTGAGCGCGAATGGTCGCGACGAGGATGCCAGGTCACGCCTGGTCGCGGAACTCAAGATCCGCCCCACCGTGCGCGGAATCGACCGCCTGGTCGACTACTCGCTGGCCGGCGCGGACCAGGAATCACGCCAGAACCTGCTGCTGCTCAAGGAGCTGACGATGGCGCTGATCGAGCAGAAGGCGAGCTACACGTGCAGCAACTGCGGATTCCGCGGCCGCAAGCTGCACTGGCAGTGTCCGAGCTGCAAGTTCTGGAACTCCGTAAAGCCCGTCCACGGTATCGAAGGAGAATAGCCGCCCGCACCGGCGCGGCGTCCGCGCCCGTCGCACGACCGTGACCATTTCTCGGGCCGCCAGCGGCGCGGCCCCCGGCCGAACCCATGCAAGTGAATCGCACCCCCGTCATCGTTGCTTTCGACTTCCCCTGTCTCGACGACGCTCTTGCGCTCGCCGACCGCCTCGATCCGGCGGACTGCCGTGCCAAGGTCGGTAAGGAACTCTTTACCCGTTGCGGCCCATCCGCGGTCAACGCGCTCACCGCGCGCGGCTTCGAGGTGTTCCTCGATCTCAAGTTCCACGATATCCCCAACACGGTCGCCGGGGCGTGCCGCGCTGCCGCCGATCTCGGTTGCTGGATGGTGAACGTGCATGCCGGAGGCGGGCGAGCGATGATGGAAGCAGCGGCCGCTGCGCTGGCCGACCGCCCTTCGCGGCCGTTGCTCATCGGCGTGACCGTCCTGACCAGCCTCGACGATGGCGCGCTGGCCGAGATCGGCGTCGCCGGCGGCGCGGCAGCGCAAGTGACGCGCCTCGCCGCGCTCGCGCAGGCCAGTGGGCTCGACGGCGTGGTCTGCTCCCCGCTCGAGATTGCGCCGCTGCGCACTCGCCTCGGCAAGGATTTCACCCTGGTCACGCCGGGGGTGCGGCCGGCCGGTACCAGCACGGACGACCAGGTGCGCGTGGCGACGCCCGGCAGCGCCGTCGCGGCCGGCGCCAGCTACCTCGTGGTCGGCCGGCCGGTGACGCGCGCACCCGATCCCGCCGCCGCGGTGGCCGCGATCGCCGCCGAGTGCCGCGCGGCGGTAGCCCCATGAGCGGACCGGCCGCGCGTGTCGCCCGCGCCGAGCAGACGGACGACAGGGTACCCAGCCCCCTCGCGCCACCGGCGCCGGGCGCGGCCGCTGCCGGGGTGCGCTGGACGCGCCTCTACGGTGCCGCCAAGGCGCTCGCCATCGCCAGCGCGGCTCGCGCCACGGCGCGACCCTGGGTGATATTGACGGCCGACCCCGCTGCCGCCGCGCGACTCGAACAGGAGCTTGCATTCTTCGCACCAGAATTGCCCCGCCTGGTGCTGCCTGACTGGGAGACGCTGCCCTACGACCGTTTCAGTCCCTACCAGGACATCGTCTCCGAGCGCATCGCCACGCTCAGCCGTCTGCCGACGCTCGCCCATGGCATCGTCATCGTCGCGGTGCCGACGGTACTGCATCGCCTGCCGCCACGCAGCTGGCTCGAGAGCCGCGCGTTCAGCCTGCGTCGCGGCGACGTGCTCGATCGCGATGCTTTCCGGCGTCGACTCGAGGCCGGCGGTTACCGCGCCTGCGCGCAGGTCGGCGAGCACGGCGACTTCGCGGTGCGTGGATCGCTGGTCGACGTCTTTCCGATGGGCGCCGAGGCGCCGTTCCGTATCGACCTCCTCGACGACGAGATCGACACGCTGCGCCTGTTCGACATCGACACCCAGCGCTCCACCGACGAGGTCGACACGCTCGATATCCTGCCGGCGCGGGAGATACCCCTCGACGATGCCGCGCGGCGCGAGTTCCGGCGCGCCTGGCGCGTCGAGTTCGACAGTCGTGGCCAGAATGCTTCGCTCTACGCCGACGTCTCCGAAGGGCTCGCGCCGGCGGGGATCGAGTACTACCTGCCGCTCTTCTTCGACGAGCCGGGACAGTTCGCCGACTACCTGCCGGCGACGGCCGTGGTCGTCCTCGACGAGGGCGTCGCCGCCGGCGGCGAGCGCTTCGGACAGGCGGTCGCCGAGCGCTACGAATCGCTGCGCCACGACACCGAACGGCCGATCCTGGCGCCATCCCGGCGGTTTCTCGATTACGTCGAGTTTGCCGAAGCGCTCGATCCCTTCAGCCGCATCGAGATGTGCGGGCTCGATGTCGAGGGTGAGGATGGGTGCGTGTTTGCCGCGCGCGCGCCGGTGCGGGTGCCGGTCGACGCGCGCGCACAGGCCCCGTTCGCATTGCTCGCCGAGCACGTACGACGCGTCGATGGACGCGTGCTGTTCCTTGCCGACTCGCTCGGCCGGCGCGAGGCGCTGCTCGAATTGTTCCAGGATCAGCCGTTTCGCCCGCGCGCATTCGAATCCTGGGCCGAGTTTCTCGCCGCTGATGCCCCGGTCGGTATCGCCGTGGGGGCGATTGCCGAGGGCGCGGAGCTGGAGCAACCGCGGCTCAGCCTGCTGACCGAAGCTCAGCTGTTCGGTGAGCGCGCCCAACAGCGCCGCCGGCGGCGTGCGAGCACCGACAACGACGCTGTCATCCGCAATCTCACCGAGCTCCACCTGGGTGCACCGGTGGTACACGAGCGCCACGGTGTCGGCCGCTACCGCGGGCTCGAGGTGCTCGAGGTCGGCGGCGTCAGCAACGAGTTCATCAAGATTGAATATGCCGACGGCGACAATCTCTACGTCCCTGTCAGTGCCCTCGACCTGATCAGCCGTTACTCGGGCGTCGACCCCGACCGCGCGCCGCTGCACAAGCTCGGCAGCGGCCAGTGGGACAAGGCGCGGCGCAAGGCAGCGGAGAAGATCCGCGATGTCGCCGCCGAATTGCTCGAGATCCATGCGCGTCGCGCAGCGCGACGCGGTCACGCCTTCCAGCTCGACCGTCATGCCTACCAGAGCTTCGAGCAGGCCTTCCCGTTCGAGGATACGCCCGACCAGGTGGCGGCGACTCAGGCGGTGCTCGCCGACATGGCCGGCGAGCAGCCCATGGACCGCCTGATCTGCGGTGATGTCGGATTCGGTAAGACCGAGATCGCCATGCGCGCCGCGTTCGTCGCCGTCAACGATGGTCACCAGGTCGCCATCCTGGTGCCGACCACGCTGCTCGCGCGCCAGCACTACGAGTCGCTGCGCGACCGCTTTGCCGACTGGCCGGTCAAGATCGGGCAGCTTTCACGTTTCGCCGATTCGGCCGCGACGCGGGGGACATTGGCCGGGCTCGCCGATGGCACGGTGGACATTGTCGTCGGCACGCACAAGCTGCTCGGCAAGGAAGTCAGGTTCAAGAAGCTCGGCTTGTTGATCGTCGACGAGGAGCATCGGTTCGGCGTGCGCCAGAAGGAGAAGATCAAGGCGTTGCGTGCCGATGTCGATATCCTGACGCTGACCGCGACGCCGATCCCGCGCACACTCAACATGGCGCTGTCCGGTACGCGCGAACTCTCGATTATCGCGACCGCGCCGCAGAAGCGGCTGGCCATCAAGACCTTCGTGCGCGAATGGTCAGACCCGCTGCTGCGTGAAGCGCTGCTGCGCGAGATCGGTCGCGGTGGCCAGGTCTACTTCGTGCACAACGAGATCGAGAACATCGAGCAGACGGCGGAGAAGCTGCGTGGCCTCGTGCCCGAGGCGCGCGTCGCGGTGGCCCATGGACAAATGCGCGAATCGACGCTCGAACGCATCATGCTCGACTTCTACCACGGTCGCTGCAACGTGCTCGTGTGCACGACGATCATCGAAACCGGCATCGACGTGCCCAACGCGAATACCATCGTGATCAATCGCGCCGACAAGTTCGGTCTCGCCCAGCTCTACCAGCTGCGCGGTCGCGTCGGGCGCTCGCACCATCGTGCCTATGCCTTCCTGCTGGTGCCTCATCGCAAGTCGATGACCAAGGATGCGATCAAGCGTCTCGAGGCGATCGAGTCGCTCGAAGAGCTCGGCGTCGGCTTCACGCTCGCCACCCACGACCTCGAGATCCGCGGCGCGGGCGAAATCCTGGGCGACGAGCAGAGCGGGCACATTCAGGAGATCGGTTTCGGACTCTACTCCGAGCTGCTCAACCGCACCGTCAGTGCGCTCAAGGCAGGGCGCGGCATCGAACTCGACGAGGCCATGGATGCACGCGTCGAGGTCGAACTCCACGTGCCGGCGCTGCTACCCGAGGACTACCTGCCCGACGTTCACGCACGGCTGATTCTGTACAAGCGCATCGCGAGCGCGCGCAGCGCCGACGAACTCGCCGACCTGCGTGAAGAGATCATCGACCGCTTCGGCACATTCGAGACGCCGGTCGCGAATCTGTTTCGTGTAACATCGTTCAAGCTCGAGGCCGAGCGACTCGGCATACGCCGCATCGACCTCGGCAGCCGTGGCGGACGCATCGAATTCCACCCCAAGCCGGCGATCGATCCGATGGCCGTCATCGAGCTCGTGCAGAATCATGTCGAATACCGCATGGACGGCGGCGACAAGCTCAAAGTGGTGAAGGAACTGCCTGATGCAGAGGCGAGATTCGAGGAACTGGCGGCACTGCTCAGGCATTTCGCCGGCGACCATGGGGGTTAGGTGTGCACGTCGCCGCGCCCGGCGCCCGCACGGCCTGGGGCTGTTGCTCGGCATCGTGCTCGCGCTCGCCACGCAGGGTGCTGCCGCGCGCTGGTACCAGGTCGAGGTGGTCGTGTTCCGCCAGCCACCCGGTGCACCCGGTGCCGACGAGCTATGGCCGGAACTCCTCGCACAACCTGATTTCAGCCGGGCCGTGAGGCTGCAGCGCGACCTGCCACCGATGGATGACGAGCCGCCCGCGGCGGCGGCAGGTGAGCCGACCGGCCCGGTCGCGTTCACGCCGCTCGCAGCGTCGGAACGGCGCCTGGCCGGCGTCGCGCGGCGTGTCGACGGCGGCGGCTATCAGCTGCTGCTCGCGACCGGCTGGCGCCAGCCTGGCTTCGGCACTGCGCAGCCGCGTCGTGTCTACGTGAGCGATCGCGAGGAAGCAGGCACGATGGTGGCAGCCGATACCCTCGCGCCGCCGCCGGGTGAGCTCGCTGCGCTGCCCAGGCCGGGTGTCGAAGGCACCGTCGCCATCAAGGTCGCGCGCCTGTTGCACGTCGAGCTCGATCTCGTCCTCGACCATGACGGCGTGCCGGTGCGCCTGAGCGAGACCCGCCGGGTCAAGCTGCGCGAGATCCACTATTTCGATCACCCGCTGTTCGGGGCAGTGGTACAGGTGAGTCCTTACAGCCTGCCCGACGTCGACGAAACGAGCACGGTTGGCGCCGACGAACCGGACGATCCGGACGGCGCCGAAATACCGGCAGCGACGGCGCCCTGAACGCGCCGCGCGCAGACGGCAGTCAGCGCCCGGGTTGTCCGGTGCTTGCAAGCGCCGCGGCCAGGGCGCTCACCAGTCGACGGATTGCGCGCATGCCGGTGGCAAGTTCGCGCTCGATCTCGGCCATCGTGATGGGGCCGCTGGCGCGCCCGGCGGCCGCGTTCACGACCAGCGAGACGTTCGCGTAATCGAGGCCGAGCTCGCGTGCGAGCGCGGCCTCCGGCATGCCGGTCATCCCGACCAGTGTGCAGCCGTCACGCTCGAGTCGATCGACCTCGGCGGCGGTCTCCAGTCGTGGGCCCTGGGTGGTGCCGTAGACGCCGCCGTCGATAGCCTCGATGCCACTGTACCCTGCCGCATCGAGCAGCGCTTTGCGCAGCCACGGTGTATACGGCGTGGTGAAATCGACGTGTTCGGGACTCGGCTGGGAACCATCGAAGTAGGTGTGCTCGCGCCCCCATGTGTAGTCGATGAGTTGAGCGGGGACGACGATCGCACCGGTCGGGACGCCGATGCCGCCGACCGCGGCGGTTCCGACGATTGCACTGGCGCCGAGTTCGGCGAGCGCGGCGACGTTGGCGCGGTAGTTGACCTTGTGCGGCGGGAAGCGGTGGCCGATACCGTGTCGCGCCAGGAACAGGACCGGCAATCCTTCCAGCGTACCGCTCGTAATCGGCCCCGACGGCTCGCCCCAGGTAGTCATGACGCGGTGCTCGGTGACGAGTCCGAGCGTTGCGAGCTCGTACAGCCCGCTACCGCCGATGACCGCAAGCTTCATGCGTCGTCGCCGGCGACGGCGAAGATGCCGGGCGCATTGCGCAGCCAGGTCTTGTAATCCATGCCGTAGCCGAACAGGTAGGCATCCGGCACGGTCAGTCCGGAGAAATCGGTTGCGGCGAGTCCGGCGCGATCTTCTATCTGCTTGGTCACGAGTACGGCCGTGAGTACTTCCGCCGCGCCGAGGTCGCGACAGGCATCGACAATCGCCTGCAGCGTGATGCCATGATCGAGAAGGTCATCGACCACCAGCACGGTGCGTCCGCGGACGCTCTCGGGCGGCCGCTTGACCCAGCGTAACTCGCCACCGGTGGTACGCAGGCCGTAGCGCGTGAGGTGCGTGTACTCGACCTGCAGCGGGAAATCCAGTCGTTGCAGCAGCATTGCCAGCGGCATCACGCCGCCGGTCATCACGCCGAGCAGCAGGGGATTGGTCTGGCTCAGCTTCTCGGTGATCTCGACCGCCATGCGATCGACCGCGCGCGCGATCGCCGCGCCGTCGGCGAGGCAGCGCGCGCTGGCGCGCACGCGATCGAGCTCGACGCCGACCGGGTCATCACTCATCGCCGCCCTCCAGGGCCAGTCGGCCGGCGTGATCGCGCGCGAACTGGTAGGCGGTGCGACCGCTGCGCGAGCCATGCAGCAGCGCCCATTGCAGCGCTGCGGCGCGCGCGTCGTCGTCGTCACGCGCGCCATGGGCGGCCAGCCAGTGCGCCGCGATGTCGAGGTAACGTTCCTGGCTGAGCGGGTGGAAGGACAGCCACAGTCCGAAGCGCTCCGACAGCGAGATCTTCTCCTCCACCGCTTCGGTATGATGCAGCTCGCCGTCGATTACCCGCGCACCCTGGTTGTCGTTCTGGTGCTCAGGCATCAGGTGGCGGCGATTGGACGTGGCATAGATGACGACGTTGTCCGGCGTGTCCAGTACCGATCCGTCGAGTACGGTCTTCAAGGCGCGGTAGGTGGCGTCGTTGTCATCGAACGAAAGATCATCGCAGTAGATGACGTAGCGGCCGGCGTCGCCATCGAGGCAGTCGATGATGTCCGGCAGGTCGACGAGGTCTAGGCGGTCGACTTCGACGAGGCGCAGGCCCTGCGGCGCGTAGTCGTTCAGCAGCGCCTTTACCAGTGACGACTTGCCGGTGCCGCGCGGACCCCACAGCAGGGCGTTGTTGGCCGGGAGGCCGGCGAGGAACTGCCGGGTATTGCGCTCGAGCGCCTGCTTCTGCCGATCGACGTGCAGGAGATCGTCGAGGCGTACGCGGTTGAAGCGGCGGATCGGCTCGAGGCGGCCGTGCCCGCCGCGCGTGCGCCAGCGCCAGGCGACCGCGTCGGCAGGGTCTATTCGCGCCGGGACGCCGCCCGGCACGAGGCGCTCGAGGCGCTCGACGAGACGCTCCGCGCGGCGGAAGAACTTCTCTGCTTTGCTCAACTGGGATACCCGGGAAACGCTGCGCCCGGCATTCTACTGCATCGTCGGCGGTGGTGAGCCCTCAGGAAGCCATGGGTACGACATTGCCGGGCACCTCGCGGTGCAGTGCACGGGTGAGCAGCAGCTCGATGCGTTTCTTGAAGGTGAGCAGGTCGAATGGTCGCAGCATCTGGATTCCGTTCACTTGGCGGAACCGCCGCGAGAGATCGAGATCGGTGATGTAAATGGGGTAGGTCTCGCCGTGGCGGCGGTGTGCGTGGACGAATTCCGCGACCTGCATGAACAGCGAACCGCCGTGCTCCCAGGTCGAGAACTCGCGCGCGCCGGCGATGATGGTGAACTGCTGGTGACCGCGCGAGTCCGCATCGGCCAGCACCTGCAGTGCCAGGTAGTTGCCGAGCGCGGAGGCTTCGACCGGGTAGGGTTTGAGCTGAACGGCGTCGCCGCTGCCGATGATCTCGGCAGTCTCGACGGCGAGCGAGGCGGTGGTGTGCCCGCTGTCGCCGAGCGTCACGCAGCGCGCCAGCGCGGCGTCGAGGAAGCGCTGGTAGTGCTCCAGCAGGGCTGGCATCGAGTCGCACTCGTGGCGCTGCACCAGCAGCAGGCCGCGCTCATCGAGAATATAGGCGTCGGCGCGGTCGCCGTGCTGGCGTGCGAATACCTGGACCTTGTGCGGCTGGTTGTGCCGGTAGATTGCAGACAGCGCGCCGAGGCGGGTGCAGCCGTGATCGAATCGCACGCGGCGGAAGGCGTTGTCATGGTTGGCGTGGCCGAGCGCGCGCAGCAGCGGCGCCTGCGAGGCGTGCACGTCATAGCGCGGCGCGCCGGCTTCGAAGCGCAGCTGGTGCAACTCGTTGCCGGCTTCCATCACGAACTGGCGTGTCTCTCCGTCGACGCGGCGGCTCATGAAGCGCAGCGTGTCAATGAAAGTGGCCTGGACGCGCGCCGCGATCGCGGCAGCATGATCGGCACTGAAGCAGCGCGACTCGACGCTCGGCAGCAGTCGTTCGTCGTTGTCGCCGCCGTTCCACCCGAGGCATTCCCCGAGCGCGTCGAGCAGTGCCGCGGAGCCGTCGTAGCGAAAGGCGAACGCCTCGTTCCAGCTCGTCGTGAAGAGCAGGTCGACGCTGCGCACGAGATTGATGCCGCGGCCGCCGTAGTGGAACGGGTCGCTGTGGTCGCTGGTCAGCACCGCACCGTCGGCGAGGGTGCCGGCGAACGGGTTGACGCCGACGTTGACGAGCAGCAGCACGCGCGTGATGCGTGGGGGCGCGGCCAGCTCCTCGGCCGTGGTGAGGCGCTCGCCATCGTCCAGGCTGGCCGCCATGGTCTCGTGCATGCGGCGAATGTCCATGCCGGACAGTGCCGTCGCGCTGGTGAACACGTGCCAGGTGGTGGTGAGGTCGGCGAGCCGGTTGAGATGGCACCACAGGACCAGTTCCGCGGCCGCCGACGAACGCTTCATGGGGCGACGGAAGGCCGCTTCCGCGGGCGTGACGGTGCCTGAGAACAGCAGCCAGACATAGCTCGCGTCGCCCAGCTTCACCTCGTGCAGGGACAGGTTCGGCTCGTGCGGATTGTTGCAGATGCCGCGCGTGATGATCTCGATCTTGGACGGTTTCTTCTCGAACGCCGCGTAGAGCTTGCGGCCGAGCACGTGCAGGTCACGCTCGGTGATCTTGAGCTCACTGGCGTGGTTGCGCGCGAAAAGGGACAGCGCGGCGTAGGATTCCTTGAGCGTGTTGGTGAGATCGCGCCGCTCTTCGATGGCGGTGCCGATACGCCAGGCATCGCGCTGGTCGAGCAGTACCGTGCGCCCCTGTGACCAGCCCCAGGCCGCCACCAGGTGCTGCAGCATCTCGCCTCGCCAGTCGATGCTGCGGGCGAGACCGAGCTCACTGACGCGGACGTTGGCCTTGAGATAGAAGCTGCGCCGCAGCACGTCGAGGCGCGTGGCATCGTTGCGCGCCATGAGGTGCTCTTCCACCTTGGTATACATGAGCATGTAGGGGTCGAGGGCATTCAGATCGCCCTGTTCCGCCTCGATGTTCTGCTTGTATCGGCTGCACAGCAGCTTGATGTGGGGATACTCGGCTGCGTAAGCCTCCATCAGCAGCAGCTTGAGCACCGACTTGTAGGGTGACTCGATGCTCTTGTAGAGCTGCCACACGGCGGCGCCGAAGAATTCCTCGGCCGGGATGGTCGGCAGGCCGCCGAAGTCGATGTAATCCCGCGCGTCGATCACGCGTCGTTCGATGGCGCACCGGGTATAGGCGTCGTAGACGGGGTCGTAGCGTGAGGGCACCCGCCACCACAGCGGCGGCAGACCGGCGACCAGCAGGCCCGAGCGGTAGAACTCGTCGAGCAGCACGCTGTGCTGCGAACTGCCGCTCGACTCGTCCGATAGCGAGAGGGTCTCGCCGTGCCGGAAGCGATCGGCGTCGAACACGAAGAAGTGCACTTCCAGACCAATCTCGGCGGCAAATCCTTCGATCAGCTGTGCCTTGCCGGCGAGGGTGTCCACCGCTTCGGCGGGCAGCTCCGGGTGGTGCACCAGCCAGAAATCGATGTCGCTGGTCCGTGAATAGGCGATGGTGCCCGGGCTGCCCATCATGTACAGCCCGCGGATGGCGTAGCGCGGCGGCGAGCGGCGGTCGATCTCGAACGAGCGCGCGAGTCGGCGCGCGGCACGCAAGCTGGCGGCGGTCGGTGTGTAATCGGAAATGCCGAAGGGCGCGTCACGCGCGACGTAGCCGGGCAGCAGCGGATGGTTGATATGAAACAGCAGCGGCAACAGCTCGATGAATTCGCGCTGGCGCGCGCTGAGGCTTTCCACGACCCGGCGCAGGCGTTCCCGGTTGACCATGCCGAAGCGCTTGATGGCGGACTGTTCGCTGAAATCGAACTCGGGGGGCGCGGCGGTACTCATGCCCGACCATAGCGGCCGGTGGCGTTCGTACTGAAGCCGAGGCAGGCCGTGCAGGACACCTGCGCGGTGTCCGAGAAATCCAGTAAATTCAAAGTGTTTTGATTGTGCCCGCGAGCCTGATCGCGGATAATCGCGAGGTTTTCGCGAGTGTCCCCGGGCGTTCGTCCAGGGCGCTGCCCAGCCACCACCGCCGGCGCAGGCGTAGGCTGGCCGGGTGGCGCGAATGACGGCCGGCGAGCGCCCGCGCCAACGAATGAGGAGCGCAGACGCATGTATCACCGTGACCCCCCCGAACCGGCCGGCAGTACGCGGAGGTAAGCTGAATGCACTGCCCCTTCTGCACCCACGCGGATACCCGCGTGATCGATTCGCGCCTGCTCGGCGACGGCGACCAGATCCGGCGCCGGCGCGAATGCCAGAGCTGCAAGGCGCGCTTCACGACCTACGAGACCGCCGAGCTCAGCCTGCCGCGCGTGATCAAGAGCGACGGCCGCCGCGAGACCTTCAGCGACGACAAGCTGCGCGGCGGCATCGTCAAGGCGCTGGAGAAGCGCCCGGTGGCGATGGAGCGCGTCGAGAATGCCATCAATCAGATCAAGCGACGCATTCGCGAGCGCGGCGAACGTGAGATCGAGTCGGTGCGCATCGGTGAACTGGTGATGGATGCCTTGCGCGGACTCGACCAGGTCGCGTATGTGCGCTTCGCCTCGGTCTACCGCAGCTTCGAGGACGTGCGCGCCTTCCTGGAGGAGATCGAGCGTCTCGAGAACGAGCTGCCACCCGACCTGCGCGAGCAGCAGCTCGAGCTGATCGCACCTGACGCCGCATCCGACAAGCCCGCCAAGCCCGCCAAGCCCGGCTGAGCCGGCGCGGCACGTACCGCGTACCCCCCGCATGCCCGCCGCCAGTGACACCGATCTCCGTTTCATGCGCGAAGCCATCGCGCTGGCCGCCGAGGGGCGTTATTCGACCTCGCCGAATCCGGCGGTCGGCTGTGTCATCGTGCGCGATGGCACCATCCTCGCGCGAGGCTTCCATGCCCGTGCCGGCGGGCCGCATGCCGAGGCCGCGGCGCTCGCCGCTGCTGCCGCGGACGGTGTCGATGTGCGGGGCGCGACAGCGTACGTATCGTTGGAACCGTGCAACCACCACGGCCGCACCGGGCCCTGCGCGGAAGCCCTGATCGCGGCCGGCATCGCGCGCGTCGTCTACGCCGAAGACGACCCCAACCCGGCTGTTGCCGGTGGTGGCGCCGGTCGCCTGCGGGAAGCCGGCATCGCGGTCGAGGGTGGCGTCGGCGCTGTCCCGGCGGGCGCTCTCAACCGCGGATTCATCAAGCGGATGCGCAGCGGCCTGCCGCGCGTGCGCGTCAAGCTCGCGATGAGTCTCGATGGTGCCGTTGCGCTCGCGTCGGGTGAGAGCCAGTGGATCACGGGGCCGACCGCGCGCGCCGAAGTGCAGCGGCTGCGCGCGGAGTCGTGCGCGGTCATGACGGGCGTCGGCACCGTCCTCGCCGACGACCCTGCGCTCACCGTGCGTGACGAGCGTTTCGCCATGCGCGGCCGGCAGCCGCTGCGGGTGATCCTCGACAGCACCTTGCGTACGCCACCCACGGCCCACCTGCTCGGACTGCCGGGGGGCACCCTGATCTTCACCGCTACCGAGGACGCGCAACTGCACGCGCAGCTCGCGCGCACCGGCGCGGAGGTGGTGGTGGTCGGGCGCGGCGCGGGCGGGCTCGATCTTGCCGCGGTATTGACCGCGCTGGGCGCGCGGGGTGTCAACGAGCTGCTGGTCGAAGCCGGTCCGCAGCTCGCGGGACAGGTCATCGAAGCGCGCGTCTTCGACGAACTCGTGGTACACCTCGCGCCGAAGCTGCTCGGCCGCGAGGCGCGGCGCGCCTTCGCGCTGGCGTCGCCGCTCGCACTGGCCGAGGCGCTGACGCTCGAGACCGTCGCCGTCGCGCGCCTCGGCGCCGACACGGCGCTCACTTTCGTGCCCGCCGTCCCTGACGGGCATCCGTTCCCAGCACGCACGGAGGAATCCTGAACATGTTCACCGGAATCGTCGCCAACGTCGGCACCATCGCTGCCATCGAACCTGCCGGGGACGCCATGCGACTCGCGCTCGACGCCGGCGGGCTCGACATGAGCGACGTCGCCCTCGGCGACTCGATCGCCGTCTCCGGCGCCTGCCTGACCGTGGTCGCATTCGACGACAACAGCTTCGAGGTCGACGTCTCCATGGAAACGCTTGCCTGTACTACGCTGGGCCGCCGCAAGGTCGGCGATGGCGTCAATCTCGAGAAGGCACTGCGCCTCGACGAGCGCCTCGGCGGACATCTCGTCAGCGGCCACGTCGACGGCATCGGCACCATCACCACGCGCGAGCCGCACGGCGACTACCTGCGCTTCGTCGTCGCCATGCCGGACGCGCTCGCGCGCTACCTCGCGTTCAAGGGCTCGGTCTGCATCGACGGCGTCAGTCTCACCGTCAATGCCGCCGGCGCCGACGACTTCGAGGTACTGACCATTCCGCACACCCTCGAGCGCACCACGCTCGGCAGCCTCGCCGAGGGGGACGTGGTCAATCTCGAAGTCGACCTCATCGCGCGCTACATCGAGCGCCTGCTCAGCCGCGGCGCTGGCGGCGAAGGGCTCACGCTGGCCGGGCTGGCCGCCGCCGGTTTCGTTGCCCCGCGCGATTGAGCGGTTCTATATAATCCCCGTCCGCCAAAACCCGACCCGGTCCCGCACTGCACCATGAAGCTGAATTCAGCCCAGGAACTCATCGACGACATCCGCGCCGGCAAGATGGTCATCGTCATGGACGACGAAGATCGCGAGAACGAAGGTGATTTCATCCTCGCCGCTACCCATTGCACCGCCGAGCACATCAATTTCATGTCCAAGCACGGGCGTGGGCTGATCTGCCTGACGCTGACCGAGGATCGCTGCCGGCGTCTCAACCTGCCGCTGATGGTGCAGGACACGCATTACACCCATCGCACCAACTTCACCGTCTCGATCGAGGCCGCCGAAGGCGTCACCACCGGCATTTCCGCCGCCGACCGCGCGCGCACCGTGCAGGCCGCGGTCGCGCCGGATGCGACGCCGGCCGATCTCGTACAGCCGGGGCACATCTTCCCGCTGATGGCACAGCCGGGCGGTGTGCTGACCCGCGCCGGCCATACCGAGGCCGGCTGTGATTTCGCGCGCTGCGCCGGGCTCGAGCCGGCCGCGGTCATCGTCGAGATCCTCAAGGACGACGGCACCATGGCGCGGCGGCCGGATCTCGAACTCATCGCGCAGCAGTTCGATCTCAAGATCGGCACCATTGCCGATCTCATCCGCTTCCGTATCGAGAACGAGAAGACCGTCGAACGTGCGGCCGATTCGGTGCTGCCGACCGAGTTCGGCGATTTTCATCTCTACGCCTATCGCGACGCCATCCGCGGCGACGTGCACATGGCGATGGTCAAGGGCGAGGTCGCGCCGGAACGCCCGACCCTGGTCCGGGTGCACATCCACAACCCGTTCGAGGATCTCACCGCGAGCATCCGCAAGGACACCGGCTGGCCGCTGCGTGATGCGCTCAAGCGTGTCAGCGAGGCGGGCGAGGGCGTCGTGGTGGTGCTGTCCAACCAGCTCGACAGCTACGACCTCGTGCGCCAGGTGATGCGTTACGCCAGCGACGAGGAGGGAGCGGCGATGCGGCGCGAGGGCAATCCCATGGACTGGCGCCAGGTCGGTCTCGGTGCGCAGATCCTCGCCGACCTGGGCGTGCGCAAGATGCGTGTGATGAGCAACCCGCGCAAGTACCATGCGATCTCCGGCTTCGGCCTCGAGGTCGTCGAATACGTCACCTGACAGGAGCCTCTGCAGCATGACCGAGGTCAACATCATCGAGGGGCGTCCGATCCTCGAGCAGGACGCGCGCATCGCGGTCCTGTGCACGCGCTTCAACCACTTCATCGTCGACCAGCTCGAAAAGGGCTGCATCGACACCCTCACGCGCCACGCGGCGGCGGGTGCGACGGCTACCGTCGACGTGCTGCGCGTCCCGGGCGCCTTCGAACTGCCGGTCGTGGCGCGCAAGGCGGCGGCGAGCGGTCGCTACGACGCGGTCATCGCGCTCGGCGCGGTCATTCGCGGCGCCACGGCCCATTTCGAATACGTCTCCGGTCCCTGCGCCAGCGGCATCCAGGGGGTCGCGACGGAGACCGGCGTGCCGGTGGTGTTCGGCGTACTCACCACCGACACCATCGAGCAGGCGGTCGAGCGTGCGGGCACCAAGGCCGGCAACAAGGGTGCCGAGGCGGCTGCGGTCGCACTCGAGATGATCTCGCTGATGCGCCAGTTCTGAGCATGGCGCGACGCCCCGGCAACCAGGGACGCATCCGCGCGCGGCGCTGCGCGGTGCAGGCGTTGTACCAGTGGCAGATGACCGCGCACGCGCCGCCCGACATCATCAAGGAGTTCGTCGCCGACCGCGAGCTCGTCAACGTCGATCTCGATTACTTCGAATTGCTCGTGCGCGAGGTGCCACGCCAGTTCGAGACCCTCAAGGGAGATCTCGCGAGCTGCCTCGATCGCGAGTGGGGCAAGCTTGACCCGGTCGAGCGCAGCGTACTGCTCATCGGCGCCTACGAGATGCGCAACTGTCTCGAAATGCCGTTCCGCGTGGTGATCAACGAAGGCGTGGAGCTGTGCAAGATGTTCGGCACCGCCGAGGGCCACCGCTACGTCAACGGCGTGCTCGATCGGCTCGCCCAGGCCCAGCGCGCGGTGGAGATCGCCGCCTCGCACTGAGCGACGATGTCGCCGTCAAGTCGTCGGCACCAATCCCGCGGCCAGGCCGCTTGATCGATGGACGAGTTCGAACTCATCACGCGCTGCTTCGCCCCGCTCGGCACGGATGCACGTGACGTCGTCCTCGGTATCGGTGACGATGCCGCGGTGCTTGCAGTACCGCCGGGGCACACGCTTGCCGTGGCCGTCGACACGCTGGTCAACGGTGTTCATTTTCCCGCTGATATCGCGCCGGCCGATCTCGGCTACCGCGTTGCCGCGGTGAACCTGAGCGACCTCGCCGCGATGGGCGCAGAGCCGCGTTGGGCGACCCTCGCGCTGACCCTGCCGGCGGCCGAGCCGGCGTGGGTGGAGACCTTTGCGGGCGGGCTCGCCGATGCCTGTGCCCCGCACGGTGTGGCGCTGGTCGGCGGCGACACCACGCGTGGACCGCTCTGTGTGACCGTGCAGCTCATGGGCCTGCTCGAGCGGGCACCGCTGACACGCGCCGGCGCGCAGGCCGGGGACGTCGTCCTCGTGTCGGGCTCGCTCGGCGACGCGCGCGCCGCGCTCGATTGCCTCGATGCGGCGGTGACCGGGCGCGCGAACGACGACGTCACCGCGCTCCGGGCGCGCTATTTCCGCCCCGCGGCGCGGGTCGCGCTGGGCCGCGCCCTGGCTCCGCTCGCCCATGCTGCGATCGACGTCTCGGACGGCCTGCTGGCCGATCTCGGACATCTCGCGCAGGCCAGCAACGTCGCCATCACCGTGCGCCTCGATCAGCTGCCGCTGTCAGCGGCGCTCGTGCGCCACTGCGCGCGCGAGCAGGCGCTCGAGTACGCTGCCAGCGGCGGTGACGACTACGAACTGGCGTTGTGCGTGCCGCGCTCAGCGTGCGCGGCGGCGCGTGCGGCGGCCGCGAGGCTCGGCGTGCCGCTCACGGCAATTGGCGAAGTCACGGCAGGGCGTGGCGTGCGCTGCCTCGATGCTGATGGCGCCGAACGCAGGTTCGCCGCGGGCGGCTACCGGCATTTCTGAGGCCGTGCCGGGCCCTTCACAGGCGCACGTAGCCCGCCTGCTGCAGACGCTCGATCTCGTCGCCTGCCCATGGCACCAGCTCGATGAACGGCGGCACCTCGCTGGCATCGATGCCGCGGCGCGCGGCAGTGGCCGCGCACATCTTGAAATCGAGCACGCCGGCGGCGTCGAGTGCCGCCGCGCGTGCCACGATGTCGCCGTGACGCGCGGCATTGTGCCGGGCGAAGTATTCGACGTCGGGGCCATGCAGCACGAGCACGACTGCGGGCGGCTCGCCCGGCACGGCGGGCGTCGCAGCATGGACAGCGGCGGCACGCTCGAGCAGTGCACGCAGTTCGTCGGCGCTGTGGCCGGTGACGTCGAAGTAGTAGCCCGCCGCAACCGGCCGTCGCTCGGGCGCGGGCAAGGCGTCAGCGGGCAGTGCGGCCGCAGGTTGCCGGAATGCCGCCGCCGGGGCTTCGGCATCCGAGTTGCGGGGATTGGATGTTCCCAGCCACGCGGCGAGCAGGGCGGTGGCCGTCGCCACGCTCACCAGGACGAGTGAATTACGTGCATTCTTCATGATCGGGGATCCGGGCCGGGACGGACTGCGCGCGTTGTCAGCCGGCCGCCGCCGGCACGGCCGGGCGCGGACCACGCCAGCAATTGTCACCTGGCTGGGCAGACATTACCGTAATGCCGCGCGCACCGCGATGAAACCGCTGGCGACGCGCCTGGTCTGAACAACAGGTCCCGCGCCGCGGACCGAGCCGACTACGGGAGAGGACTCATGTTTCGCACTGCACACCTGCTACTCGGCTGCTGGCTGATGCTGGTGGCTGCGCCGGCGCTCGCGCAGCAGTCGGCCATCGACATCTGGGCGACCCTGCTCAAACCGAAGTACTTCGGCGATACCGAGCTCGTCGAGGGGCGTTCGGTCATCGACATGAAGACGCCCTACCGCGCCGAGGACGCGGCGTTCACGCCGGTCTCGATCACCGCGGCCATGCCACAGACCCCACAGCGCTACATCGAGAAGCTGTACCTGTTCGTCGAGAATAATCCGCAGCCGCTGGTCGGCATCTTCACCCTGACGCCGTCGATGGGGCGCGCCGATCTCGCCATGCGTGTGCGCATCGACCAGTACACCAACGTGCACGCGGTGGCGGTGCTGAACACCGGCGAACATCACCTGGTGACGAATTTCGTCAAGGCCTCGGGCGGCTGCTCGGCGCCGCTCGCGGCGGATTTCGCGGAGGCGATGGAGCATATCGGCGAGATGAAATTCCGCACCGTCGGCGAGCCGCGCGAGGATGACCTGCGTATCGGCCAGTTCATGCTCAGCCATCCCAACGTGACCGGGATGCAGAAGGATCAGAAGACCCAGCTCATCCGTCCCGAGCACTACGTCAAGACCATCAAGCTCTACCGCGGCGACACGCTGTTGATGACCGCCGAGACCGGTTTCTCGGTCAGCGCCGATCCGAGTTTCCGCTTCTTCTTTCGCGATGACGGCGCGAGCGAGCTGCGCGCCGAGGTGGTCGACTCGAAAGGACTGACCTGGGAACAGCGCTTCCCCATCAGCGGTTGAGGCCACGCCGCGCGCGCCACTGCGATCGGCTAGAATCGACGCCCATGATCGCTTCGCGCAACACCGCATGAACCAGCGCTTCCGCCAGCGGCTGCGCGCAGGCGAGGTGCTGTTCGGCACCATGGTCACGCTCGATGCGTCGGAGATCGTCGAGCTGCTCTGTCATGTCGGCTTCGACTGGCTGTTCCTCGAGACCGAGCACGCACCGCTCCTGCCGGATGCGGTTCAACGCGTGGTGCAGGCGGCCCGCGACACGCCGTGCATCGTGCGCCTGTCGCGCAGCGACGAGATTTCGATCAAGCGTGCGCTCGACGCCGGTGCCGCCGGTATCATGGTGCCGCAGGTGAATTCCGCCGCGCACGCCCGTCTCGTCGTCAGCTACGCCAAGTATGCACCGATGGGCTCGCGGGGAATCGGTCTGAACCGCGCCAGCATGTACGGTCTCGATTTCGCCGATTACCTCGCCAATGCCAACGAGGGCACCACCGTGGTGGTGCAGGCCGAGCACGTCGACGCGGTCGAGAACATCGAGGAGATCTGCGACGTTGAGGGCATCGACGCGGTGCTCATCGGTCCCTACGATCTGTCCGCCAGCATGAACCGTACGGGGCGTCTCGACGATCGCGAAGTACAGGCGGCCATCGCGCACGTGCGCGACACCTGCCGCGCCCGCGGCGTGCGGCTCGGTTTCTACGGCATTACCCCCGATCTCGTCACCCCGCGCATCGCCGAGGGCTACAACCTGCTCTGTTGCAGCGCCGACATCGCGTTGCTCGCGGCCGGCGCGCGCGAACTCGTCGCCACCCTGCGTGGCCAGGAGCCGTCTCCATGAATGCCGCCTTACGCGAGGCCCTGCTCGCGCTCGATACCTCCGTTCTCGCCGATGCCGACAAGTCCCTGCGCGTGATGGGGCCGGAGCTGCGCCCGCTGGCGCCCGGCCTGAAGCTGCTCGGTATCGCCCGCACGGTGGTGGCGGAAGAGGATTTCCTCACCGTCATCCGGGCGATTGACGAATCCGCCCCGGGCGAGGTGCTGGTGGTCGATACGCGCGGCAGCCGCCGCGCCGTGCTCGGCGAACTGTTCTCGATCGAGGCGCGCCGGCGCGGGCTCGCCGGTATCGTCGTCGATGGTCCGGTGCGCGACGTGGCCACGCTGCGCTCGCTCGATCTGCCGGTATGGGCGCGCAGTCATTGTCCGTGCGCGGGCACGACGCAGCGACTGTTCGCGACCCAGGTGCCGGTGCAGTGCGGTGGCGTCGAAGTCGCGCCCGGCGACGTGCTCGTCGGTGACGATGACGGCATCATCGTCGCGAGCGCGGCCGAGCTCGCCCAGCTCGCGCCACGCGCGCAGGCCATCGCCGCGGCCGAGGCCGAACTGCGCCGGCGCATGGCGGGTGGCGACGGCCTGATCACCATGTTGAACTACGCCGAGCACCGTGCCGCGATCGAGCGCGGCGAGGAAAGCGCACTTGCGTTCAGGCTGTGAGCGCTGGGCGTGGCTGCTGCTCGTGGCTGCGGGTACCGTAGCGGCCGACGGGCCGACGGCGCACCTGCCGCCGGCGGTAGCCGACCTGGTCGGCCGGCTCGCCACCTGTACCGCGTACTATTTCAACGCCACGAACGCGCGCCCGATGGCCGAGTACGAAGCGCTCTACGGCGCCGGCGAGCGCTCGCGCAACCGCGCGTTGCGCTATCTCGACGCAGCCGACTTCGACCGCCTGGTCGGCGATGCCGCGACGGTGATGACCGCCATGACCGGAGGTGACTGGCGCCAGTTCGCCCGCGTGCAGGCGCGTTTCGGCGCGGACTGCGATGCTCTCGACGAATCCCCGCCTCCCGCAGGAGACTGACCCATGCACGACCACCGCAAGCGCGCGACGCGCGTCTCGCACCTGCTCCTTGTCGCCACGCTCCTGGCCGTTGTCGCCTTACCGGTGCCGGCCGAGCCGCCGATCCATCCGCCGCTGGTAGAGGTGACTCGTGTCGTCAGCGACGCCGATGGCACGACCCGCTTTGCGAGCGGTGCGGTGCCGCTCGCGCTGGCCGATTACGCACCGCCGGCGCCGCCGGTGGCGATCTCGCCGCATCTCGACGCGACCGACCTGGCGTTCGTCTCCCTTGCCCCCGGCTACTTCGGCGACTGGCACCCGGCGCCACGCCGCCAGTACGGCCTGCTACTCGGCGGCACGCTCGAAATCGAAACCGGTGACGGCGCGCGTAAGCGCTTCGGCAGCGGTAGCGTGTTTCTGCTCGAGGACGTCAGCGGGCGGGGACATCGCACGACCGTGGTCGGCGACGCGCCGGCGCTGATCGCGCTGGTCCCGGTCCCGGCCGGGCAGTGAGCGGCTGCGCTCAGATGGTCGGCAACGGGGTGCGCGCGCTGCGCAGGAAATAGATCAGGTCCATCACCGGCGCGGCGAGACCGCGCCGCGTGAGCACGGTCGACACCTGGCCGCGGTGATGCGTCGCATGGTTGACCACGTGACTCAGGATCTCCGCTGGCGTGTTGCTGAACTCGGTACCGGCGAGCGTGCGGTAGTCGAGCGGCGCGAGGAGCGTCTCGTCGTCGTAGCGGCGCAGCCATTCCTGCCAGCGTCCCGCGGCGCGGTAGATGGCCTGCTCGAGGCGCGCCCGATCGACTTCGAGCTCGGTATCGAGGCGGTCGACGGTGAACGCTTCGCCGGTACAGCGTCCGTACCAGACCTGCTCGACCAGCAGCAGGTGGTTGAGGGTACCGTGGGCAGAGCGGAAGAACAGGCCGTCGTCGGCCCGATAGTCGTCGTCGGCAAGCGGCAACAGGCTCTCGTAGAGTGCCTGGTAGGCCCACAGGTGGTATTCGGCGAGCAGCGCGAGCTGCGTGTTCATGCGGGCTCTCCCCGGGTGGGCTCGACGACACCCGCGGCAGTGTAGCGCGCTGCGCGTGGCGCCGCAGCGGGCACATGGTTTGCCGCTGTGATCGCGGGCAACGTAAGATGGCGGACCGTCGTGGTCGCCACGCGTGAGCACGCTTTCAGCCAGCAAGGAACCATCGATGAACGGAGCCCATACGCTGCTCGAGACCCTGGTCGATGCCGGGGTCGAGATCTGCTTCGCCAATCCAGGCACGTCCGAAATGCACCTCGTCACAGCCATCGGCAAGACCGATCGCGTGCGCCCGATCCTGTGCCTGTTCGAGGGGGTGGTGAGCGGCGCGGCCGACGGTTACGCGCGCATGAGCGGCAAGCCCGCCATCACCCTGCTGCACCTCGGACCGGGCTACGCGAATGCCATGGCGAACCTGCACAACGCGCGCAAAGCGCATTCGGCGGTGGTCAACATCGTCGGCGATCACGCCGTGTGGCACCACCAGTACGATGCGCCGCTGACGTCCGATGTCCCCGGCCACGCGCGCTTGCAGTCGCACTGGGTGCGCACCTCGGAATCGGCGGAGGATCTCGCGCTCGCCGGGGCCGAGGCGGTACAGGCGGCGCGCTCCGGCAGCGGTCGCATCGCGACGCTCATCGTGCCTGCCAACCATGCCTGGGAGCCGGCCGAGCGCGCGCACGACCGTCTCGTTCCCGCGCCGCTCGACGCGGTACCGGCAGCGCGGATCGAGGAGGCTGCCACGGCGCTCGGCAGCGGGCGCCGCACTGCGTTCGTACTCGGTGCCGGCGCGCTGCGCGAGCCGGCGCTCGCTGCCGCCGGCCGTATCCATGCCGCGACGGGCGCGACGCTGTTGTGCGAGACGTTTCCGGCGCGGCTCGAGCGCGGCGCCGGGCGTGTCGCGCTCGCACGCATCCCGTACTTCGCCGAGCAGGCGATCGAGTTCCTCGCCGATTTCGAGCAGATGATTCTCGTCGGCGCGCAGGCGCCGGCTGCATTCTTCGCCTACCCGGGGGTCGCCAGCCTGCTGGCCCCGGAACACTGCACGATGATCTCCTTCGCAGGCGTCGACGACGACATCGCGGCCGCCATGCAGGCGCTCGCCGATGCCCTCGACGCGCCGCGAGAGTATGCGGTGCAGGAGCGCACGGTGCAGGAGCCGATCGGCACGGCATTGACGCCGGCCGCGATCGGCGACGTCATCTGCGCACACCTGCCCGAGCATGCGATTGTCTCCGACGAAGGCATCACCTGCGGTCTCGAACTCTTCCTGCGCACGCAGGGCGCGCCCGCCCATGATTGGCTCGCCATCACCGGTGGCTCGATCGGCCAGGGGCTTCCGGTCAGTTTCGGCGCCAGCATCGCCTGCCCGGAGCGCAAGGTGGTCGCATTCCAGGCCGATGGCAGCGCGATGTACACGGTACAGACGTTGTGGAGCATGGCGCGCGAAGACACCGACGTCACCGTGGTGCTGCTGAACAACAGCAGCTACGCCATCCTCAACGTCGAGCTGATGCGTCTGAAGACCTCCGAACCGACGCCGAAGACCTTGTCGATGCTCGATCTCTCGCGCCCGGTCATCGATTGGTGCGACGTTGCGCACGGCATGGGGGTGAGCGCGACGCGGGTGGCTACGGTGGCGGAGTTCGATACGGCATTCGCTGGCGCCATGGCCACCCGCGGCCCGCGTCTCATCGAAGTGATGGTGGAGCAGAGCCTCGGCGGCGGACTGCGACGCTGATCCGGGCGTCTGCGCCGGCCTGGGGATCGCGCCCGCGATTATCCCTGCACGCCGCCGCTCCTGGACATCCGTGGTGGCGGTGCAGTTCCTGCCAGGAGCGGCGCCACGGCCTGCGAATTGCGTCTTGCCACGCTCACCGCGGAGCCGCCACGGTGTTTGACGAGGTGATTCTGAGCGCAGTCCCGAGCGCTCACTCGCGTCGGCGGACGGCGCCCTGGCGGACGTCGAGAATGCGCTCGGCCCCTTCGGCGTCGAGCGTCTCGTTGAGCGCCTGGTAGAGCTCCCCGATCAGCGGCATCACGTCTTCGAGCATGATCTGCTGCAGCGCCTTGTGTACGCGGGGCGAACTGCAGTGGTCGGTGATGGCCTGCCACAGGATGCGGCAGATGGTGCCCGGCAGCAGCGTATTGGTGTTCGGGTCGAGCGGGTGGCCGATGACGTTGGCGAGGCGCACGTTGAGCTCGAACACCTGTGATTTGTAGCGCTCTTCGACGGTGTGCGCGAGTGCGGCGATGCGGGCGCCGCGATCGGTGTCGTGGTCGCTGACCATACCGAGGGCGTCGTCCTCCCCACCGCGGCGGCCGGAGCGCGTGGCCTTGAGTTGCATGAGGGTGAGCTCCTGGGTCTCCTCGAGGTCGCTCGCCTCGGCGAAACCCTGCAGTACCTGCAGCTCGATGGTCCGCGTGATGGCCATCGCCTTGGCCTCGAGCAGGTCGGCTGCCGCGGTCGCCTCCTGGGTCTCTGTCGGACTGCCCTGCCGCGCGTGCAGGCGCAAGTGGTTGCACAGCTCCGTGCGTGCCACCCAGACCAGGTTGGGCAGCAGTCTCTGCACCGTCTTGCGGCACGCCTGCAGCACGCGGCGCTGCGCCGGGGACAAGTCACGGCGCCGCTTCTCCGACTCGTCCAGGCGTGCGATGACGGCGGCTTCGGCGATCGCCTTCAGTGCGCTGCGCAGTGCTGGCGGGGTGCTCGTGAAGCGCACGCCGACGGCGACCGGGGCTCGCCACATCACGCGTACTTCGACGAGCACCTTGTCAGCGGGGGCGAGCTCGGGGTCGGGCGCGAACTCGAGCATCGCCAGCGTACCTTGCTGCAATGGCTCGCGACCGGGTTCGGGGGTGAACGTACCCAGGTTCAGCGCCATGCCGGTGGCGCTGATGTCCTCGATCACGCACGAGATGCGCGTGCCGAGACGATCGGTGATGAAGGCGGGCAGAGAGACTTCGTGCCGCATATTGTCGCGGCGGCGGCCCCAGTCCTCCTCGCTTTCCAGAATGTCCGGCTCGTCGTATCTCACTGCTGATCCCGTCGCGCCGCGCCGCCAGGCGGGCGGTACGGCTCAGGTGCGCCCGCACTTCTAGCGGCCGTACGTCGTCGATCGTTTACTGTCACGAAGTATAGGGGGCGATGACGCCACTTGGATATGGCGCGCGCGGATCAGGGCGTGCACACGCGGTCGTGGCACGGATTGACTTCGACGACCACGTGCGCCAGGCCGGGAAAGCCGTCGAGCAGGCGCTTGTAGTGTTCGGGCGGACGCGGACGGTGCGTGACCAGCACGATCTCCGCCGCGTACTGTTCGATACCGACCTGCCAGACATGGACATCGGCGACGCGGTTGTCGGCATCCGCTTCGATCGCGTCAACCAGTGCACGCTGGGTGCGCGCATCGACCGTCGCGTCGAGCAGTACCTCGCTGCTGTCACCGACCAGGCTCCACGACCAGCGCGCGATGATGGCTGCACCGACCAGGCCCATCAGGGGGTCGAGTGCTGCCCAGCCGAACAACATGCCGCCGGCAAGCGCGAGAATCGCGAGCACCGAGGTGAGCGCGTCGGCGAGCACGTGCACGTAGGCTGCGTGCAGGTTGCGATCGCGCGCCGGCGCGGCCGGGACGTCGGCGACGCCGCGCGCGTCACCGCCACCGTGGGCGTGGTGCGGGCCGTGCGCGTGGTGATGGTCGTGGTGGGCGCCGGCCCGGGCCAGGATCGCCCCGCAGGCGAGATTGACCACCAGGCCGAGTACGGCGACGCTCATTGCTTCGCCATAGGCGATGGCGTGCGGCGAGAACAGCCGCAGCCCCGATTCGAGCGCCATCACCAGGGCCACCACGCCGAGCGCAACCGCGCTCGCAAACGCCCCCAGGGAGCTGACCTTGCCGGTACCGAAGCTGTAGCGCGGGTTGTCGGCGTGCTGGCGCGCATAGCGATAGGCGAACAGCGTGATGGCGAACGCGGCGATGTGGGTAGCCATGTGCCAGCCATCGGCGAGCAGGGCCATCGAGCCGAGCACGAGGCCGCCGACGATCTCGACCACCATGGTGACGGCCGTCAATGCAATCACGCGCAGGGTGCTGCGTTCCGCAGCGGCGGAATCGAGATTGAAGTCGTGCGAGTGTCGCCAGCGTTCGAGCGTGTGCGAGTGCATGACAGGCAGCTTAACAGCCTGCCGTGCCGGTATCACACCGGCGCACGCTGCCCGTGAGCACGTTCGGCATGCGCCTGGGCGAGCGCCCAGGCGGTGAAATCGGCCGCCGGCATCGGCTTGTGAAACAGGTAGCCCTGGCCGTGGCGACAACCCTGGGCGAGCAGGAACTGCCGCTGCGCTTCACTCTCGACGCCCTCGGCGACAGTCTCCAGGCGGAGACTCTGGGCAAGCGCGATGACGGCGCCGGTGATCGCCATGTCATCACTGTCGTCGGGAATGTCGCGGACGAAGGAGCGGTCGATCTTGAGCTGGTTGATCGGCAGCCGCTTGAGATAGGACAGCGAGGAGTATCCGGTTCCGAAGTCGTCGATCGACAGGCTCACGCCGAGCTCGCGCAGCGCATCGAGTTCGTCGATGGCATGCTCCGCCTCGCTCATGATGAAGCTCTCGGTGACTTCCAGCTCGAGCCGTGATGCCGGCAGCTCGGCCTCGGCAAGTGCGGCGGCGACTGCCTGCGGCAGCCGGCCGCGTCGGATCTGCGGACCGGCCACGTTGACCGCGATACGCGTCAGCGCAACCCCGGCATCGAGCCAGGCGCGCGCGGCATGGCAGGCGGTGCGCAGCACCCAGTCGCCGATCGGCACGATCAGTCCGCTTTCCTCGGCCAGCGGGATGAAGCGGTCCGGCGCCACCAGGCCGAGTTCGGGGTGGTTCCAGCGCAGCAGCGCCTCGGCGCCGACCAGGCGTCCGCTGTCGAGCTCGACCTGCGGCTGGTAGTGGACGACCAGCTCGTGGTTGTCGAGTGCGCGCCTGAGATCGTTCTCGAGCCGTACCCGTTCGAGGGCGGCCTCGGTCATGCGCTGCGAGTACATCGCGTAGGCGTTGCGGCCTTTCTCTTTCGCTTCGTACATCGCCGAGTCGGCGTTGCGCAGCAGGCTGTCGATGTCGGCGCCGTCGCGCGGGAACACGCTGATGCCGATGCTCGGCGTGACCGCGATCTCGTGGCCTTCCATGCAGAATGGCTGGGAGAATGCCGCCAGTACCTTCTCCGCCACCTGCACTGCCGCCTCCGGACCATCGATGTCCTCGAGCAGCAGGGTGAATTCGTCGCCACTCAGGCGCGCCACCGTGTCGGTGCGCCGCACGCAGCCCTGCAGACGCTGGGCAGCAAACTGCAGCAGTGCGTCGCCGATCGGATGGCCGAGACTGTCGTTGATGTTCTTGAAGCGATCGATGTCGATGAACAGCAGGGCGCCTTCGCTGCGTCGCCGGTGTGTCTGCTCGATGGCGTGCTCGAGGCGCGCGCACAGCAGCAGACGGTTGGGCAGGCCCGTCAGCGGATCGTGGTGGGCGAGGTACTGCAGCTCGGTCTGCGAGCGCTTGAGCTCGGTGATGTCGTTGGCGATACCGACCGCCTCGAGAAGATTCCCGTCGGCATCGAGGCGGTTCACGGAGTTCCACGACCACACCCGTTCCTCGCCGCGCGCGTTCTCGATCACCATCTCGAAATTCTTGAGGCCACTGCCCCGCTCGTACTCCCGGAACATCGCCTCCACCTGCGCGTACTTGTCGCCGGGACACAAGGTCGACCACAGGTGGTGGCCGATGATGTCTTCGCGCGCGTAGCCGAGAATGCGGCAGCCGGCTTCGTTGACGGCCGTCAGGACGCCGCTCGGCGTAGTCGCCATGACCACTGCTGGCGAGTTCTCCACCACGTGCTCGTGGTACGCCTTCATGCGCACGGTCTCGTCCAGCGCCGCGGTGAGCTTCGCCTGCTGCTCGACCTCGCCGGTGATGTCCTGGATGGTCCCGGCCGAACGTACCGCCTGGCCGTCGGCATCGTGGCTGTTGCGCCAGCGTGCGCGCAGGTGCTTGACCTGCCGGCGCGGGGTGACGATGCGAAAGACGAGGTCGACCAGGCCGGTGTCGCCGAGCGACTCGCGGTAGCGCCGCGCGACCTCCTCGCGCTCCCCCGCGTCGACCAGGGCGAGCACGTCATCGAGCGTCTCGCCGATCTCGTCGCGCGTGATCTCGAGCACGCACAGGGCCTCGTCCGACCAGTTCAGCCGGCCGCTCGTGAGATCGTACTCCCAGCCGCCGAGGCCGGCGATTTCCTGTGCTTCGCGGAGCAATTCCTGGTTGCGCCGAAGCTCGGTGAGGTCGTGTCCGATGCCGATGATCTCGATGACGTTACCGTCGTCGTCGAAGCGGTTGGCCGAGGTCCACGACAGCACGCGCTCCTCGCCGGAGGCTGCGCGCATGTGCATCTCGTAGTCGGCGACGCCGCCGTCGCGTGCGAATGCCGCGAACAGTCGCGGCACCTGTTCGTAGAGCGCGCCGGGGTACATCGCCCGCCACAGGTTGCGGCCGATGATGTCGCGGCGCGCACAGCCGAGCAGCCGGCAGCCGGCCTCGTTGATCGCGCGCGTCGTGCCGTCCGGCGCGACCGCGAAGACGAAAGCGGGTGTATTCGCCACCACGTGCTCGGTGTACTCGGCGAGTCGCACCCGCTCGGTGAGCTGATCGAGCAGGGCCGCCTGGCGACCGAGCAGGGCGGTGATGTCCTGCACCGTGCCGACCGAGCGCAGCGGGCGGCCGTCGGCGTCGTATTCGTTGCGACAATGTCCGTGCACGCTCTTGACGTGTCCGTCGCGGGTCCGCACGCGGTAGACGATGTCGTAGTCGGTGTGCCTGGCGAGCGCCTCGCGGTAGGCGCTGTCGACGCGCGTGCGGTCGTCCTCGTGCACGCGCGCCAGGAAGCCCGGGTAACTCGTGGCCGGGGCGTCGGGACCGAGATCGAGCAAGGCCTGCGCCTCGTCGGACCACCACAGCCGGTCGTGCACGACGTCGAGCTCCCAGGTCCCGAGATGGGCGACGCGCTGGGCTTCGGCGAGCCGCGCTTCGGTCCGGATCAGGGCCTGCGTATGCTCCGCGGCCATGGTGATGTCGACGCCGAGACCGATGATCTCCCGCAGCGAGCCGTCGGGCGCGTGGCGGTTCAGCGAACTCCAGGCGATCACGCGGCGCCCCCCGTTGCGCGTCGCCAGCGTCATGGGGTAGTCGCGCACCTCGGCCGCGCCGCTGAAGTCGGCGAGCAGGGTATCCACCTGGTGCGCGAGCTCACCTGGATAGAGCAGTTCCCAGTAGTTGCTCGAGAAGAAGGTTTCGCGCGAGTAACCGGTGATGCGGCAGCCGGCGTCATTCACTGCGATGACGCGGCCTTGCGGGGTGAGGCCAATCAGGAACAGCGGCCCGTGGGCGACCATGTGTGCCGCGAGATCGGCCCACCAGCCGGCCTCGGCGGCGGCGGCATCGGGTCGCCACAGGGCCGTGCGCAGGGTGTCGTGGCGCATGCCGTCACTGACCTCGGAAAGCGGTGGGAAGACTGTCATGAGACTGCTGCGGGTGCGCCGTTGTTCCTGTAACGGCAGGCGGCGGCGGCGATTGAGCGTGGCGGACGGGGCGGGGCCGGGGCGCCTGCAGGCAGGCGCGCTCCGGCGGGGTGGTGAGGGGCGGGCGCGCGCTCCGCTCAGAAGGTCCAGCCGACCTGGACGAAGCCGTTCAGACCGTCGCCGGGTATCCGCGCCCCGACCGCGACGTCGCTAGCGGCGACCCGGTTGATGCCGTTCAGGTGCGGCCGGTAGGTCTTGTCGAGCAGGTTCTCGATACCCGCCGTGACGGTCAGGCCGCTGCGCGGCCAGGCGTACTGCCCGTAGAGGTTGAGCAGGCCGTAACCCGCGCTGCGCGGCTCGTCGTTGGTCGCGGAGACGTCGTTCTGGGCGGCGTAGAACTCGCCTTCCAGGGTCACCGACCAGCGTTCGCGGCGGTAGCTGAGGTCGACCAGGGTGTTGAAGGGTGCGATGCGGAACAAGTCGTCGTCGATGTCGCGGCGCTCACCACGTACCCAGCTCAGGATGCCGCCGATCTCCCAGCCCGCGGCGAGTGGGGCCGACCACTCGACGTCGACGCCCCACAGGCGTGCATCGACGTTGGCGTAGCGCAGCGGGGTCGCGTCGCCGTTCATTGTCGCGACCATGATGACCGCGCGCTCGGTCGCCGGCACGCCCTGGATGTAGTCGTCGACGTGGTGGTAGAAGGCGCGCGGCGCGAGGTTGAGTCCGCTGAGGCGCCAGTCGAGGCCGAGTTCGAACTGCCAGGCGGTTTCCGAATCGAGATCGATGTCGCCGACGTAGAGGTTGCCGTCGGCGAGGCCGCCGGTCGCCTCCAGCGGCAGCCACAGGTAGCGTTCCTGGTGGGTCGGCGCGCGATTCTTGCGCGCGACCCCGGCCTCCACGGTGAGCCCGTCGGTGAGCGCGTAGCCGACCACCAGCGCGGCGTCGACATTATCGTCGTCGGCGTCGCGGTCGGCGGCATTGAAGGCGTCGCGCAACTGTGCCAACGGCGGCATCATCATCGCCATCGAAGCATCGACGGCGCCGGCGTCCATCGCAATGTGCGTCCAGCGGATGCCGAGCTCGACGCTGAAGCGGCCGAGTGCGAGATGCTCCCACTCGACGTAGAGGCCGTAACGATCGCGCTCGACGTCGTCGAAATTGCGTGCGAAGAAGGCCGCGTTGTCGGGGCTCGTGATGAGCGAGTCGTAATCGAGCAGGTGGCCGTCGGCGCCGACGCGCAGGGTGCCGCCCGACAGCGGCATGGCGGCCTGGGTACGCCAGCCGATGGTATCGGCTTCGGCCAGGTTGTCACGCCGCCGCCCGGCAGGGGCGCGCCGCATGCGGTAATTGCTCATGAGGTGCTCGACGCCGTTCCAGTAGAGTTCGACGGAGAGATCGACGGCGCCGCGGTGGCCGTTCCAGCCGGCGCGCACGAGGTCGGCATCCGAGTAGATGTCGTCCATGGGCAAGGCCGGTGTGCCGGTCTCGCCGGTATCGTTGCGACGGTAGTCGACGCGCAGCACGTCCGTGCCCAGTTTCGTCGCGTAGCCGAGATCGAAGGCGTTACGCTCGTAGCGCGTGGGACGGATGGTGCCGTCGCCGAAGTCGCGGTGGTTGCCATGCTCGCGACTTGCCGCCGCGCGCAGGCGGTGGCGGTCGTTGGCGAGGTTGAGTTCGCCGGTGGCCGAGTAACCGCCGTCGACGCTCTGGCCGCCGACGGCAACGCGGCCGTCGATCCCGAACGCCTGCTCGGTGCCGAACTCGGCCGTGCGCGAGCGTGCGATGACGGTCCCGCCGATGGTCTCGAGACCGCTGGAGACCGGCGCGATGCCGCGAATCACCTCGAGGCGGTCGACGAAGGTGCGCGGCAGGTAGTGCAGCGGCGCATCCATGTTGTTGGAGCAGGCGTTGCCGATGGTCATGCCATCGACGTCGATATTGACGCGTTCGGCATACATGCCACGGTACTGGGCGATCCCGGCGAGGGTCCCGTTGAAGTTGACGTTGGCGCCGGCGACGCGCTTGAGCAGCAGCGCGGTGTTGGTCTCGGCGAGCGGCGCCAGGCCTTCGTCGACGCCGAACGGGCTGAGCGGTTCGCCCCACACCACGATTTCCTCGTGATCGGCGCGGGTGACGAGCGCGAGCATGGCAGTGAGCACGCCGCAGACGAGCGCAACACGGACGGGCGCGTGGGGACGGCAGGCGGACGGCAACATCGTGCAGTGGACTCCTCGGTCGGTTCGGGCTGCAGATGTTAGTGGCTCGCGGCGCTCGGCGGATGCGACAAATTGTCGCACCCGCGGCGCGGCGCGCGGTCCGCATCGCGCTGACCACGGTACCGTTCGCGTAATATCCTTCACGATACAGCGCCACCGGCGACTGGATGCGAGGAGCGAACCGCGGGCGATGATCGGGGTAACAGCAAGGCGGGGGGTATCTGACCGGGTGCGACCGGCCGTCATGCGCCGTGCGCGCGCCTGTGTCATGGCCGTGCTGTTGCATTTGTGCGCGCCGGCAGCCGGCGCCGCCGAGGCGACGGTGGCGGTCGCGGCCAACTTCCTGGTCGCGATGGAAACGCTCGCAACGGACTTTGCCCGTGCCTCCGGCCATACGCTCGTTCTCGCTGCCGGCTCGACCGGCAAGCTCTATGCGCAGATTGCCCATGACGCGCCCTACGATGTCTTCCTCGCCGCGGACCAGGCCCGCCCGGCGGCGCTCGAGAACGGCCCGCGGGCGGTCGCCGGCACGCGCTTCACCTATGCCGTGGGCGCGCTCGTGCTGTGGAGCCGCGATGCCGCGCTCCTCGCCAGCGACATGCCGGCGGCGGTCCTGGCCGGCCCGGCCGTGCGACACATCGCGATCGCCAATCCCGATCTTGCGCCTTACGGCGTCGCCGCGGCGCAGACGCTCGATCGGCTCGGGATGGGCGCGCGCGTGCGCGACAAGCTCGTTACCGCGCAGAACGTCGGCGAGGCCTACTCGATGGTCGCGACCGGCAACGCCGAGGTCGGCTTCGTCGCCCGCGCCAGCGTGGTCGACCCGCGCCATGCCCCGGGCGGCAGTCGCTGGGATGTTCCGCCCGGACTCCACGCACCAATCCGCCAGGACGCCGTGCTGCTGCGCCACGGCGCCGACAACCCCGCTGCCCGCGCGCTGCTCGAGTTCCTGCGCACGCCGGCGGCCGCGGCGGTCATGCAGCGCCACGGGTATCGCACCGAGTGAGCATGCTGACCCTCCACGAACTCGCGCCCCTGTGGCTGACCCTGCGGCTCGCTGCGGTCACCACGCTGATCCTGCTGGTGGTCGGCACGCCTATCGCCTGGTGGCTGGCGTTCGCGCGCACACGCCTGCGCCCGCTCGCCGAGGCGATCGTCGCGTTGCCGCTGGTCCTGCCGCCCACGGTGCTCGGCTTCTACCTGCTCATCCTGCTCAATCCCGATGCGCCGCTCGGTGCCGGCTGGCTGGCTGTGACCGGTGACACGCTGACCTTCTCCTTCAGCGGCCTGGTGCTGGCCTCGGTGATCTACTCACTGCCGTTCATGGTGCAGCCGTTGCAGGCGGCATTCGTGACCATGGGCCGCGCGCCGCTCGCGGTCGGTGCCACCCTGCGCGCGGGGCCCGTCGATGCCTTTCTGACCATCGCCCTGCCCATGTCCGCGCGCGGCTACCTGACGGCGGCAGTCCTTACCTTCGCGCACACGGTGGGCGAGTTCGGCGTGGTCCTCATGATCGGCGGCAACATTCCCGGCCGTACCCGCGTGCTGTCCATTGCCATCTACGAGCATGTCGAGACCATCGATTACGCCGCTGCGCACGCGCTGTCCGCGTTGCTCCTCGGCTTCTCCTTTGCGGTGCTGGCGCTGGTCTACTGGCTGAACCGCGCACACGCGCTGCGCGTGGTATGAGCCAGGTGCGCATCCCCTCCCGCGACAGCGCCGCGGACCGCGGTGTGCCATCTGCCGCAGACGACGCGCTCGTCATCGACGTCGAACTCGCGCGCGCGGACTTTACGCTCGCCGCCGAGGTGACGCTCGCGCCGCACGGCATCACCGCCGTGTTCGGTCACAGTGGCGCGGGCAAGAGCACCTTGCTGCGCACCTTGGCCGGCCTCGAGCGCGCCGCGCGCGGGCGCATCATCTACCGAGGCGAAGTATGGCAGGACAGCGCTGCCGGCATCGGCGTGCCGCCGCACCGGCGCGGTATCGGGTACGTGTTCCAGGATGCCCAGTTGCTGGCATTCCTCGACGTGCGCGGCAACCTGGGATACGCGGCCCGGCGCGCACCACCGACGGCCAACGGGCCCGCTTTCGATGACGTCGTAGCCGCCTTCGATCTCGCGGCGCTGCTCGGGCGCCCCGTGCGCGTCCTGTCGGGCGGCGAGCGTCAGCGCGTGGCCATCGCGCGCGCGCTGCTGACACGCCCGCGGCTGCTGCTGATGGACGAGCCGCTGTCGGCCAACGACATCGGGCGCAAGGCCGACCTGCTGCCCTACGTGCGCGAGCTGCCGCGCCGGTTCGGCGTACCGGTCATCTACGTCTCGCACGCCATGGACGAGGTCGCCTACATTGCCGATCGCCTGCTCGTCCTCGGCGCGGGGCGGGTGCTCGCGCACGGTCCGCTCGACACCGTCCTCGAGCGTCTCGACCTCGGACCGGCGACCGGTCGGTTCGAGGCCGGCACGGTGCTGAACGGCCGCGTGGTGCGGCACGATGACGCCTTTCAGCTCACCGTCGTCGCGCTCGGTCGCCAGACCATGGTCATTCCACGCGTCACCGCGGCAGCGGGCGACGCCATCAAGCTGCGCGTGCGCGCGCGCGATGTCGCGCTCGCCATCGAGCGCCCGCGCGGCATCTCGATCCGCAACGTCCTGGACGGCACCCTGATCGACATCGTCGAGGAGCCGGCCACGGCCTACGCCGAGGTGCTCGTCGATGTCGGTGCGGCGCACGTGCGCGCGCGCCTCACGCGCGCCGCGGCGGCCGAGCTCGCACTCGTGCGCGGCTGCGCCGTATTCGCGTTGATCAAGTCCGTGTCGGTCGACGATCGCCTAGTACTCGGCCGCGCCGGCGACGCCGAGCTGCACGGCTGAGCGCGCACCACGAGCTGACCGGGGTCAGCACGCAGCGCGCTCGCGGTGCCTATGCTGCAGGCGTCGCTACGCTCACGAGGCATTACAACAATGACCGCATGTTCCCGCGCGGCACGCCTTGCCGCTTTGCTCCTGCTCGCCAGCCATGCTGTAACGGGCGGCGCCGTACCGATCCTCTCCGATGGCTCCGACGGCGCCTTCAGCGGCGGAGGTACGCTCGCGCTCGATGCCGACGGCATCTTCAACTTCACCACGATCCACGTCACCTCGACGCTGTCCTTCGTGCGTAATGCCGCCAACACACCGGTAGTGCTGGCTGCGACCGGGGACGTCGTCATCGACGGGACGGTGAACGTCTCGGCCGGCGATTTCGGCGCCACCGGTGGACCCGGTGGCGGCAACGGTGGCGCGCGCGGTGTCGGCAACCAGGCCGGGCTTGCCGGCGACGGCCCGGGGGCCGGCGGTGGTGGCGGCCCGACCGCCTCCGGTCTTGGCAATGCCGGCGGCGGCGCCGGCCATGCCACGCCGGGGCTGCAGGCGGTGCGCTACACCAACAACCAGCCGGGCACACCGGGCGGCGCGCTCGCGTTCGGCTTCCCCTCGGGTGGTTCCGGCGGCGGTGGCGGTAGCGGCGCGGTGCTGTTCGGCGTACCGCTCGACGGTGGCGTCGGCGGCGGTGGTGGCGGTGGTCTCCTGATCACGACGCCAGGCACGATTACCCTCAACGGCAGCATCCTCGCCGATGGCGGGCATGCCGGCTGGGGTTTCGCCAACGTGTTCGCCAATGCCGGCGGTGGTGGTGGCGGCAGCGGTGGCAGCATCGTGCTCGAGGCGACCTCGATCGCGGTGGCGGCAGGCGCGACCTTGTCGGCGCAGGGCGGCGCCGGCGGCGGGCTCAGCACGCAGCCGGTCGCCTTCGATCCGTTCGTCTACTCGAACGGCGCGCACGGCGGACAGGGCTTTGTGCTGTTCGCGACGCCGAATCTCGCTCTCGACCCGGCGGCGAACATTGCCGCGACGGTGGTGCCGCTACCTGCGGGCCTGCTGCTGCTCGCTCCGGGTGCAGCGCTGCTGCTGGGCGTTGCGCGGCACCGGCGCGCCACCTAGCCGCGCCGGCGCACGCTGCAGCTGGAACACCGCTGGCGAGGCGCCGGCGGTGCGTGCCGCACGCACGTCGCCGCGACAGCGGCGTGGATTCACGCCGCCTTCGTCCCGCTGACCCGGTGAAGGGTGCCGGCGACGAACACCGCGTCGCTGATCGCGGTGAAACCGGCCGCGGCGAAATAGTCACGGCACTCGGAGACGCTGTGCGCGCGCCCGGCGCTGCCGCAGACCGCTTCGTACATGCCCCACATGGCGGCGTCGAGCGGACCCTTGCGGTCCGGTGCGAGCATCTCGCCGACAAGGTGGAACTCGCCGCCCGGCAGCAGGGCCTCGTGGACACGCTCGATTACCTGCGCAATGGTCGCGGCGTCGTAGATGGGCAGATTCGAGGCCATCACCGCACAGTCGCAATCGCGCGGCAGTGGCGTGACGGTGAAGTCGCCCGCGAGCGTGTCGACCCGGTCGCTCACGCCGTGGCGCGCAAGGTAGTCGCGGGTCACCTCGATGACCGGCGGCAGATCGAGCACTACCGCGCGGAGACCGGGATAGCGTTCCACCGCGTTGATGCTGTAGGCGCCCGAACCGCCACCGAGATCGAGCAGGCGGCGACGGTCAGCCAGGTCGACCTCGCGGCAGAAGCGCCGGCCGGCGCCCATGCCGATGCTGTAGGTGGCGTCGTGATAGGCGCGCGCCGCCTCGACCGTCAGGTCGGCGTACATGCCGAGGGTGCTCGGCGGCGTGGGATCACGCAGGATTTCACCGAGGCGGAACCATTGCGGTACGTCGCCGCGCGTGAAGCACATCCACGGTGCGGCGTAGGTGGACTTGCCGCGGACCAGGTAGCGCGCGCTGTCGGCGGCGTTGACGTAGGTTTCGTCGTCCTGTTCGACCAGGCCCATGGCGACCAGGCAGGTAAGCAGGCGCTCGGCATTGAGCAGGCTGGTACCCGTCGCGTTGGCGAGCGCAGGGAGCGTCGCGATACCGCCGTCGAGGTGGGTGAAGAGGTCGAGGTCGAGTGCCGCGTAGAGTACGGCAGTCTCGGTGTACGCACGTGAGATGCGTTGCAGGCGCGCTGTGTCGGCGCGTGACTCGCTCATGATCCGCTCTCCAGGCTCGATGTGCCGGCCGCGTCAACGCTGCGAGGCGGGGATGTCGCGCACACCGGCTACGAATACCGCGATCTCGTCACGCGACCAGGCAAGGTGGTGGCGCGTGGTGCCGGCAGGCTGGTGGGCCAGCCCGACGCCGGGGCGGCGCGCGACGCGCGGTCGCACGGGACGCGGCGCGAAGCCACCGCCGCAGTTGGGGCAAACGTCGTTCAGGACCTGCTCGACGCAATCCGCACAGAAGGTGCATTCATAGGTGCAGATGCGCGCGGCGGTCGATTCGGGGGGCAGGTCGCAATCGCAGCATTCGCAGTTGGGTCGGATCTCCAGCATGCTGGCTGTACCTCGACGGATGGGGGAAAAAGACGGTCTGCCAATGCACCCGGTGCGAATCATTGCGCGCGTGCACGCCATGCGCGGCGGCCGGCAGGATGCCGCATCATCCGCTCGCCGGCGGGGGCAGGGCAAGCTCCGGGCGCAGCACCGCGGTGCCGCGTGCGAGCGCGTTGATGGTGGCCTTGGAAACCTGGGCGCCGGCGGGAGCGAGGGCGGCGAGTTCCTCGCACAGGCTCGCCAGGCGCATGTCGAGATCGGCTCCCGTGACCACCTCGTGTGCGATGCCGAGGGTCGTGAGGGCGGTCGCGTCGAGGCGCCTGCCGCGAATGACGATGTCCTTGGCGCGCCCCATGCCGACCTCCTCGAGCAGGAGGCGAGTCGAGGGCGGGCTGAGCGGCACGCCGAGTTCGACCTCGGGAAACCAGCAGCGCGCGCCGTCGACCACGAGGCGGAAGTCGCACGCGAGCAGCAAGGAAAAGCCGCCGCCGGCGGCGGCGCCGTTGACGGCGGCGACGGTCAGCGGCGCGAGCGCGCGCAACGCGTCGAGCACCCGGATCAGCACGCGCGTGCGGCGTGCCGCAATGGGCGTGAATATGCGGCGACGCTCCTCGCTGTCGCGGATGCCGGCCAGCGCGCTGATATCGACGCCGGCGCAGAAAGCGGCGCCAGCACCGGTGAGGACGACGACGCGCAGGTCGCCGTCGTCGGCCAGCCCGTGCACTGCGGCTTCGAGCTCGGCGAGGAGTTCGTCGTCGAGGGCGTTACGCTTGTGCGGACGGTTCAGTGTCAGCGTGGCAATGGTGCCGCGGCGGGTGAGGATGACGCTCGGTTCTGGCATGGCCTGCGGTGCGCTCACGCGCGGTAGAGAAAGACGTAGAGCGCAACGCCGAGTACGGCGAGCAGTGCGAGCGCAGGAAGTGCGTTACGTCGGCGATTTTCACCGTCGAGAAGCATGGCGACCAGGGTGGCGCCGGCGAAGAGGGCGATCCAGGCGGATATCCAGTCGAACACGATGTCGCGGCCTACTCCCGGCCCGGTTGCTCGGAAACGCGCCGATTATAGCCGCCCGTGTCGTGCCGTCAGGGCCTCGGCAGAACGCCGGTGAAGAGACCGTGGCCGGGCGCCGCCGCAACGGCGCCCGGCCGGTCTGCCAGTGCGGTCTCAGTCGGCGAGGCTCAGCGCCGTGGGATTGCCGTGACCGAGGCCAACCGCCTGCCAGAAAGGCTGTTGATCGAGCTGCCCGAGCTGTTCGGAAGAGAGCATCTCGCGGTCGAGTTCGTCGGTGCCGTAGCTTACCGCGCGGACGTCCCACAGGCTGCGTGAATCGGTCTGCACGTCGTGCAGTGCAACCTCGAGCACGGTCGGAATACCGTCGATGATGGCGTCATCCATCTCCACCACCTTCCACAGGCGGTAGGCGCGATCGTAGTACTCACGACGGATGGGCAGCATGGTGTCCTTGCCGATCCAGGTAACGATGCGCGAGTAGTACCACTCCTCCGCCGGCTTGACTTCGACCTTCCAGGTCGGGCGGCCGTCAAGTTCCTCGTCGCCCAGCAATTGTGGCTCGACGAAGTCGCGCGTGGTCAGCGCGAGGTCGTCGTAGTTGAAGTCGGTAACGAGGAAATTGCGATCGGCCTCGAATGGCGCCAACGCGCGCGCGCGGCGTTCACTGGGCGAATACAGCCACAAGCCGATCTCGCCGTCTTCACGGGGTGCCGTCAGCATGGCCGAGCCGCGCGTCACCGGTGGCGCCATCAGCGTCACCGCGGTGCGCGGTCCGTCATCGAAGCGACGGCGCGCGACGAGCGCCTCCCAGCTGCGCCGCGCGAGTTCGTCCTGCTCCTTCCAGACCGTCACGCGCACGCGCGCGAGACGCGGCTCGTTCGGTACCAGTGCGTCCTGCATCGCCGCGATGAGCAGCGCAGGATCGGGATCGGCGGCATTTGCGGACGGCGCCGCGGCGAACAGCAGCCCGCACAGGGCGGCGGCGAGCGAGGCACGGTGGGTGATGATGTTCATGGTTCCTCCTGTGTTTTTTCTGCGGTTTCTCTTTGCGACGCCGGGAGCGCCGCACAGTTCCCGGAAAAAACGACAGGAATTCATGATGTTGCCGTGGAACAGCACGTGGAACGCGGGAAATTGCCGCGGTGTCGGCGACGTTGCCGGACGATGACGACCGGGGTCGCCGGCACGCGGTCGAGGCCGTCGGCGATGCCATCGCGCGGCGACTGCAGGGAGGCGCCGCGAGGCGCGTGCGGCGCACGCGACCTGTACGCTCAGAGTCCGGCTTCCTGGGCCGCGACGGCGATCGTGGTGCGCAGCATCGTGGCGAGCTGTTCGGTCAGCGCAGCGCCGCCGGCGGCGTCGAGTGCGACGCTACCGTCGATGGTGTCGAACGCGGGGTGCCACGCGCCGTCGGCGGCCGCCGCCGACTGCTGCGCTTCGGCGCGACCGACGACGAAGCGACGGTCGACGTCGAAGGCTTCCACGAGCACCGTCGCATAGGCCTGTGGCGCGGTATCGAAGGCGCGCTGCACGCCGTAGCCGCGCACGTTCTGGTTGGTGTCGGTCACGAAGTCCTCGCCGACCTGGGACTGCACCACCACGAGCATGTCGACGCCGGCGGCAGCGCCGGCGGCGTAGGCGTCCTGGGCGATGCTGTTGGCGAGCGGCGCGCGCCAGTCGGCCGCGCGCGCCGCGGCGAGCGCTTCGTCCGGCGCCACCAGGCGCGTGGCGAAGCCGGCCCGCTCGAAGCGCGGTACGAGCACTTCGGCGACCACGCGCTCGGGATTCCAGCCGGCGACGGTGACGTGGCCGAGATCGCTCTCGAGCGCCGAGCTGCCGAGTGCACTGACGTTGATGCGCACCGGCAGCAGCGAAACCACGCCGACCGTCTTCACCGCCGTCTTGTGCTCGGCGCTGACGCGGATGTCCTGCGTGTTGAGCAGGCAACCGCTCAACAACATCGGTAGTACGAGCAGGGCGCTCAATCGGGGCAGGCGCGATGTCATGGCAGATCTCGTTGGAAACGTTCGATGCGGGCGGCGTGCGCGCGGCGGGCGCATTGTATCCCTCTCGGGCACTCAGGCGCCGCCGAGCACCCCGCCGGCGGCGAGCGCCTCGATATCGCCGGCGGGCAGGCCGAGTTCGTCTTCGAGCACGCTCAGGGTGTGCTGGCCGAGCGCGGCGACTTCGGGACGTACCGCGGCATGGGTGGCGGAATACAGGAAGGGCGTGTTCGGCACCGTCAACGGGCCTTCCGCGTCGACCACTTCGGTCAGCATGCCGCGGTGATGCAGCTGTGGATCCTCGCTCGCCTCGCGGATGCCGCGGTACGGGGTGCAGGGGATCCCCGCCGCCTCGAGCGCGCGCGTCGCTTCCGCCGCCGTCCGCGTGCGCGACCAGTCCTCGGCCAGCGCCATCAGCGCGTTGTAATTGTCGAAGCGCGCGCGCATGGTGGCGAAGCGCGGGTCGTCGCGCAGGTCCTCGCGGCCGATCACGCCGCACAGGTCGGCGAACTGCCCCTGGCTCAGCGGCATCACCATGAGGTAGCCGTCGCGCGCCGCGATGGGGCCGTAGCGGCGTTCGATGACATCGGGGTTGAAGGCGCTCTGGAAATCGCGGTGCATGGTCGCGAGCAGGCTGTCGAACATGGCGATGTCGATGTACTGACCGATGCCGGTGCGCGCGCGGTAGTAGAGCGCGGCGCAGATCGCGCCGAAGGCCTGCTGGGCCGCGCAGGTGTCGCCCACCGGCAGGCCCATGTTGAGCGGCCGCTCGAGCCCCGGTTGCGCGGCCAGCGTGACCATCTCGAAGCCGCTCATCGCCTGCACGATCGGCGCGTAGGCGGGACGCGCGCTGCCCGGGCCGGTCTGCCCGTAGCCTGAGATCGAGCACATCACCAGTGCCGGGTTCTCCTCGCGCAGGGTTTCGTAGTCGAGACCGAGGCGGCCCATCACGCCGGGGGCGAAGTTCTCCACCACCACGTCGTAGTGCGCCACCAGCAGCTTGCAGATGTCGACCGCGGCCGCGGACTTGAGATCGAGCACGAGTGAGCGCTTGCCGCTGTTGAGTGCGCTGAACACGGTGCTGGTGTCGCCGCGCAACGGCGCGATGTGGCGCATCATCTCGCCGCCGGGTGGCTCGATCTTGAGCACGTCGGCGCCGAGATCGGCGAGCATGCGGGTACAGTAGCTGCCGGCGATGATGCCGGTGAAATCGAGCACGCGGACGTCGTCGAGCACGCGCGGGCCGACCGCGGCGCGGTTGTTCTCCATGGACATGGGTGGTTCCCTGCGGGCAATGACCGCGGGCATGATAGCCGACCACGTCGACGCGGCGGCGGCAGCGACCACCGCGCGCTGCTACGCTCGCGAAGACCACGACCGAGTGGAGGCACCGTGGCTCGCTTTGCCGATGATTCCAATGTCGATATCGCCGCCGGGCGTCTCCTCGACGAGGACGTCGCCGTGGCGCGTCTGCGCGCCAGCCCGCTCGGTGTGGTCGATGCCGGCGCCGTCACGCGCGAGGCGCGCTCCCTGATCGAGGCGGTGCGCGCGCGGGGGGGCGAGCGCGGTCCCCTGCGCACGCTCATCGAGCACTATGACCTGTCGACGCCGGAGGGCGTCATCCTGATGTGCCTGGCCGAGGCGCTGCTGCGCATTCCGGATGCTGCGACGGTCGATGCGCTGATCGGCGATCGCTTGTCGGCTGGCGACTGGCAGCGCCACCTCGGTGCCGGCGACACCTGGCTGGTCGACGCGGCGACCTGGTCGCTGATGCTCGGCGCCCGCGTACAGGCGGCCGACGAGGCACGTCGCGGCGCGCCCTTCGAACGGCTTCTCGCGCGCCTCGGCGCACCGCTGCTGCGTACCGCGTTACGCCGCGCGATGGGACTGATGGCCGCGACCTACGTGATGGGGCCGACCATCGAGGCGGCGCTCGTGCGCAGCCGTGACAGTGCCTTCGCCGGCTGCCGCTTCTCCTTCGACATGCTGGGCGAGGCGGCACTCGGCGAACCCGACGCGGCGCGTTTCGCGGCCGCCTACCTGGCCGCCATCGAGGCCGTCGGCGCGAACGTCGCGTCGACCCTGCCAGCGTCCCAGCGCGACGGTATATCAGTCAAATTGTCGGCGCTGCATCCGCGCTTCGAGGCGGCCCAGCGGGCCATCGTGGTGCCGGAACTGGCCCGGCGGCTGCGCCACCTCGCCGCCGCCGCGCGGGAGGCCGGCGTCGCCTTGACCGTCGATGCGGAGGAGAGCGCGCGTCTCGCGCTCACGCTCGAGGTGTTCGCGCAGGTCTACCGCGATCCGGCGTGTGCCGGCTGGGACGGTCTCGGCATCGCCGTGCAGGCGTACCAGAAGTGCGCGCCGGCGGTCATCGCGTGGCTGGCGCGGCTGGCGGCGGCAGGCGCGCGGACAATCCCGGTGCGCCTGGTCAAGGGGGCTTACTGGGACACCGAGATCAAGCACGCCCAGGCCAGCGGGCTCGACGACTTTCCAGTCTACACGCGCAAGCGCAATACCGACTTCGCCTACCTCGTGTGCGCGCAGGCGTTGTTCGATCACGCGCCGCAGCTCTATCCCCAGCTCGCCACCCACAATGCGCACACCCTCTCCTGGGCCTGTAGCGTGGCGCGCGGTCGCGCCTTCGAAACGCAGCGGCTGCACGGCATGGGCGAGGCCTTGTACGCGTGCCTGGCCGAGCGCGTCACGGCGCCGCCCTGCCGCGTCTATGCGCCGGTCGGTGCGCATGCGGAGCTCCTGCCGTACCTGGTGCGCCGCCTGCTCGAGAACGGCGCCAACAGCTCTTTCGTCAATCGTCTGCACGACGCCGCGCTGCCGGCTGCCGAGCTGGCTGCCGACCCTGCCGCGCAGGTCGCCGCCGACGCCCCGTTGCATCGCAACCCGGCCGTCGCACGCCCGTCGCTCGTCACGGGGCCCGCGCGCGTGCGCGCGCCGGCGCTCGATTTCGCCCGCGACGATGCCCTGGTACCGTTGTTCGACGCCCTGGCGGCGCTGCGCGCCGAACCCCGGCGCGCGGCACCCCTGGTCGACGGCACGGCCTGCGCGGGACGCACGCGCGAGGTGTTCGACCCGGCCCATGACGCGACGTGTATCGGAGTCGTCGCCGACGCTGATGCATCGATTGCCGCGCGCGCGCTCGACGTCGCCGCCGGATTCTTCCCGGACTGGAATGCTCGTGGCGCCGCCGCGCGTGCGACCCTGCTCGAGCGCGCCGCGGATGCCTTCGTGACCGCCCTGCCGGAACTGGTTGCCCTGACCGTGCTGGAAGCCGGCAAGACGCTCGCCGATGCCCACGAGGACGTGCGCGAGGCGATCGACTTCCTGCGCTACTACGCGGCCGTGGTGCGTCTCGGCCATGCCGGGGAAGTCGCGCTGCCGGGGCCGGCCGGCGAGCGCAACCGCCTGCGCCTGCGTGGCCGCGGGGTCTTCGTCTGCATCAGTCCGTGGAACTTCCCGGTCGCCATCTTCACCGGCCAGGTCGCCGCCGCGCTCGTCACCGGCAACACCGTGATCGCGAAGCCGGCCGAGCAGACCTCGCTCGTTGCGCACCGCGTGACCGGCCTGCTGCACGCGGCCGGTATTCCCGCCGCGGCTCTGGCCTGCCTGCCGGGCGACGGCGCGACGCTCGGTGCCGCACTGCTCGACGACACCCGTGTGGCGGGCGTCGCGTTCACCGGCTCGACGGCGACGGCACGCGCCATCGCGCGGCGACTCGCCGCGCGCGAGGGTCCGCTCGCAGTGCTGGTCGCCGAGACCGGTGGTATCAACGCGTTGATCGCCGACAGCACCGCGCTCGCCGAGCAGCTCGTCGTCGATTGCACCGTGTCGGCGTTCGGTGCCGCCGGACAACGCTGCTCGGCACTTCGTCTGCTATGCGTGCAGGACGACGTCGCGCCGCGCGTGCTGGAACTCCTGCGGGCGCATGTCGAGACACGCGTGATCGGCCCGCCGGCAGCGCGCGAAACCGACATCGGGCCGCTCATCGATGGCGATGCGCATGCTGCGGTAGCGGCACACGTCGCAGCCTGCCGCGCCGCCGGCCATGCGGTGTGGCAGGCGCCATGCCGTGCGCGGGACGGGCACTTCCATCCGCCCACCATCATCGAGCTCGACCGCGCCGGCGACCTCGCGCACGAGGTGTTCGGCCCGGTCCTGCACGTGGTGCGCTTCCGCGCCGACGAACTCGAGGCGCTGGTCGAGGACATCAATGCACTCGGTTACGGTCTCACGCTCGGTGTGCACAGCCGCATCGAAGCGCGTGCGCAGGCCATCGCCGCGCAGGCGCGTGTCGGCAACGTGTACATCAACCGCGACATGGTCGGCGCGGTAGTCGGTATGCAGCCCTTCGGCGGTATGGGCCTTTCCGGCACCGGTCCCAAGGCCGGCGGACCGTATTACCTGGCGCGCTTCGCGGTCGAGCAGGTGGTGAGCGACAACACCGCCGCCATCGGCGGCAACGCGGCCTTGCTCGGTGCCGCCGGCTGAGCCGGTGGTTCCCGGCAGCGCCTGCGCGCGTATCTGCCGGCTAGCGCGTTCCGCGCACGGCGCGTCGCTCAGGCACTGTCGAGGTAGCGCGCGAGCTCGAAGGTGGTGACTTCGTCATCGAGGTTGCGCCCGGCCGTCGCCGCGGCGAAGGCCGCGGCCTCGGCGCGGCGGCTGCAGGCGTAGAGACGGACGAAGGCTTCGCCGAAGTATTCGTGCGCCACCGCGCTCGCTTCGAAGCGCGCGATGGCCTCGTCGAGGTTCGCCGGGAGGCGCGCGAGGTCGTCGCGCGCGTAGGCGTCGCCGGACACCGGCGGCGGCGGCGCCAGCGCGGACTCGACGCCGTGCAGCCCGCCGGCCAGGCAGGCCGCCAGCGCGAGGTGCGGGCTGGCGTCTGCGCCGGCGCTGCGGCACTCGATTCGCGTGCGGGCAGGCGTCTCGCCCACCGCGCGCACGGCGACGGTCTTGTTGTCCTCACCCCAGGCCGCCAGCATGCCGGTCAATCGATAGGGTTCGAAGCGCCGGTAGGAGTTGACGGTCGGCGCGTAGAGCACGGCGAAGTCGCCGAGCGTCGCGACGACCCCGGCGATGAAGTGCTCCATCAGCGCGCTGCGCCGGCCGGGCCGCGCGGCGTCGAAGAACGCGTTGACGTCGTCGTCCCGCCACAACGAGAGGTTGACGTGGTGGCCGTTGCCGAAGGCGCCGCGTCCCCAGCGCGCCATGAAGGTGGCGCCGAGCCCGAGCGCGGCGGTGATTTCCTTCACCGCGTGCTTGAGCAGGAAACCGTCGTCGGCGGCGCCGGCGGCGTCGCGCGCGGCGAGGTTGTACTCGAGCTGGCCCGGGCCCGCTTCCAGGCCCCAGCTCTCCAGTGCGAGGCCGAGGCCGGCGAGGTTGTCGTGCAGCGCCCGCACGACGCCTTCGTAACGGCCCTGCGTCGTCATCGCGTAGGCCTGCGGAGTCGACCACAGCGGCTGGAGGTGACGATACTCGCGCGCGCCCGCGGCCGCGTTGGGCTCGCCGAACACGACGAACTCCAGTTCACACGCGGCCCGTGCCTTGAACCCGAGGCGCTCCGCGCGGCGGCACAGGCGCGCCAGCATCGGCCGCGGCAGGAAGTCGTAACGCGCGCTGCCGTCGAGGGCGGTGAAGTCGCACAGGACCAGGCCGCCGTGTTCCTGCCATGGCACCACGCGCGCACTCGACGCGTCGATGGTGGCGCGCAGGTCGGGGAAGCCGCCGCACCACGACGGCCACCAGCGCGCGTCGTCTGCAGGTACGGCCACCGGCTGGCTGGCGCAATCGAGAAACGTGACGAGCTCGGGAAAGCGCAGCGCGTCGGGATCGGCGGCGAGGCGCACCGCGGGTAACTGCTTGCCGCGCGCAATACCGTTGAGGTCGCTGCCGAGCACGCCGACGACCTCGAGTGCGGCGCGTTCGATCCAGGCGGCCAGGGTGCGCGCGGAGTCGCTGTCCACGTTTCAGGTCGCCACGACGACGCGCACGGCGTCGAGCTTGAGCTGGCCCGCAGCGAGGTAATGCGCGCAGGCGTCGCGGTCGTCGGCGAGCGCCGCTACCTCGTCTTCGCGCACGTTGGGATTGACGCGCGCGAGCTGGCGCAGGCGCTCGATCTCTTCGTCGAGCTCGCCGCGCATCCGCGCGATGGCCTCGCGCACGATGCCTTCCTGGCGCACCTCGCTGAGGTGCGTCGCGTGCTCGACGAGCTGCTCGATCTGGTCGTGCATGCGCATCACGACCTTCTGTGCAGTGGCCGGCGGCACGTCGCGCACGGCGGCATCCAGCCAGGCGCGCGCGAAGCGCGCGGTGACGTCCTCGCCGGCACCGTCGACCACTACCCGCAGGTTGGAGCGGGCGAGGAAGCGAGTGACACCGAGCCCGGGCGGCGCCGGACAGACGATGACGAACAGGCATTCGACGAGCAGTGTGCCGGCGGTGACGTCGCGTGACTTCACCACGCCAAAGCTGGCGTTGCCAAACTCGCTGCCAAGCACCATGTCCATTGCACCCGTCACCATCGGGTGCTCCCAGGTCAGGAAGTGCATGTCGTCGCGCGACTGCGCCTCGCCACGATCGAAAGTGACCGTGAGGCCGCCCTCGGGCAGACCCGGGAAGCGCTCGCAGCTCATGTGGTCGCCCGGCTGCAGCACCAGGCTGCTCGCGCCGTGCTCCTCGTGCTCGACGCCGAACTCGTCGAACACCTGGTCCATGTAGCGCCGCAAGGCCTCGGTACGCTCGGCGCCTTCGACCCGCGCGATGACCTCGGCGGCGCGTGTGCGGTCGAGCGAATTGAGTTCGAGCAGGCGGTCGCGACCGCGTTGCAGCAGTTCGAGGATCTCGGCGGCGCGCGCGCGGGTACCGGTGAGGAGCGTCGCCTGCGCGTCGAGGTCGTCAGGGTCGTCCATGCAGCGCGTGAGGTCGTCGGCGAACTCGGCGAACAGGGCCGGTCCGGCCGCACAGATGTGCTCGAAGGCATCGATGCCCTCGTGCAGCCAGCGCACCAGTACCGCCTGCGCGCTGCCTTCGAACAGCGGCACGTGGATCTCGACGGTATGGCGCTGGCCGATGCGGTCGAGGCGTCCGATGCGCTGCTCGAGGAGGTCGGGATTGGCCGGGACGTCGAACAGCACGAGATGGCGCGCGAACTGGAAGTTGCGCCCCTCGCTGCCGATCTCCGAGCACACCAGCGCCGTGCAGTCCTCTTCCGGATCGGCGAAGTAGGCCGCGGCGCGGTCGCGTCCGATGAGGTCGAGGCCCTCGTGAAACACCGCCGTGCGCAGCCCGCGGCGCACGCGCAGCCAGGTCTCGAGATCCTGCGCGGTCTCGGCCGCGGCGCAGATGACGAGGGTCTTGTCGGTGCGGTGTGCCTTGAGCCAGTCGGCCAGCCACTCGACGCGCGGGTCGAGCGTAAGCCATTCCTCGCCGAGACTGCATTCGGGCGTCAGCCGTGCGCTCACCGAAAGTTGCGGCGCGCGCTCGCGGTAGGCGGCGGGCAACGCGAGGTGATAGGTGGTGAGGTGGCGCGCGGGAAAGCCCTCGATGTTCTCGCGGCAGTTGCGGAACAGCACGCGGCCGGTGCCGTGGTGGTCGAGCAGTTCGCGCACCAGGCGGGCGCGGAACGCGCCGGCATCGTCGACGGCGAGTTCGTCGACACGGTCGCGGCCGAGGTAGCCGGCCGCCTCGGCGAGCAGTGCGGCGTCCGGTGCGGCGCCCCCGTCGCTGAGCGCATCGACCAGTGCGCTGACCGCACCGTAGCGGCGTTCTTCCTCGAGATAGGCGCCGAGATCGTCGTAGCGATGCGGATCGAGCAGCGCCAGGCGCGCGAAATGACCGCTGACACCGAGCTGCTCGGGCGTCGCGGTGAGCAGCAGCAGCCCTGGCACGCGCGCGCCGAGCACCGCCACGGCTTCGTACTCGGGGCTCACCGCCTGCTCGCTCCACGCCAGGTGATGGGCCTCGTCGACGACCAGGAGATCCCAGCCGGCGGCGGCGGCCTGCGCGAGACGCTCGCGTGAACGCGCGAGCAGGCGCAGCGGCGCCAGCACGAGCTGCGCGGACTCGAACGGATTGTCCTCACCCGACTCTTCGAGCTCGTCGGCGATGCCCTCGTCGATGATCGAGAACTGCAGGTTGAAGCGGCGCAGCATCTCGACCAGCCACTGGTGCACCAGGTTGTCCGGCAGCAGCACGAGGGCGCGCCGCACGCGGCCCAGGACGAGCAGGCGGTGCAGCACGAGGCCGGCCTCGATGGTCTTGCCGAGGCCGACTTCGTCAGCCAGCAGGACGCGCGGCGCATGCCGCGAAGAGACTTCATCGGCGATGTAGAACTGGTGCGGAAGCAGCTGCACGCGCGGACCGATCAGGCCGCGCGCCGGCGATACCTGCAGGGCATGCTGGTTGGCCAGCGTGGCCGCGCGCAGACGAAAGCGTGCGGCGCGATCGCAGTGTCCCGTGAAGAGTCGATCGAGCGGTCGGTTGAACTGTACGAAGCTGTCGAGATCGATTTCGTGCAGGTCGGCCGTCTCGCCGCGCGCGTCGACGCCGTGATACACCACGCAGCCCTCGATCTCGGTGTAGCTGCCGACGATCATCTCGGTGCCGTCCTCGCCGCGCACGCGGTCGGCGACGCGGTACCGCACGCGGGTCAGGGGCGCGTTGTCGAGCGCATAGGTACGGCGCTGCTCGCTGGCTGGAAAGGTCACCACCACGCGACGGTCGACGACCTCGAACACGATGCCGAGACCGAGTTCGGGCTCGGTGTTGCTGATCCAGCGCTGGCCGGGACGGCAATCGAGCATGGTGCTCAGCGGCGCCCCTCCCGGCGCGCGCGCAGGCGCTCGAGGAACTCGGCCTCCGAATTGGTGTGCGGAAACGCCTCGTCCGGTAGCGGCACGCCGAGCGCCGTGCACAGCGGTTGCCAGCCGTCGCCGGGCTGCCATTCGAGCAGGCGTGCGGGCGGCGTGCGGGCACGGACGCGAGCGTTGTGCGCTTCGTACGCGGCAATCGCGGCATCGCGATCGTCGATGTCCGCGGTGAAGCGGGCGGCGAACATGTCGAACACCATGCGTCGCCAGGGACTTTCCTCGGCTTCGCGGCAGGCCGGGAAGATGGTGCTCGAGGCGCTCTTCCACCATGCCTCGGGGTCGCGATGCGAGAGCAGCACGATTGCTTCGGGGAAGGCTGCGGCAAGTTCTTCCCAGTACGCCGCCGCCGGCCAGTCGACGGCAGCATCGAAGTCGGCGAGGAAGCGTTGCCAGTTGGGCATCTCGCCGTGCGCAGCGCGCGTCCAGGGTTCGATGTCCTGCGGTCGCTCGACCACTTCGAACATGTGGTAGCAGCGGCCGCCGAGGAGGCGCTCCAGCGCCGCTTTCAACGAAGCCGTGCCGGTGCGGCCGACACCGGCGCCGATCACGCGAAGGGTCATGCAGGTCTCCCGCCAGGGGTTGGTGAACGCGGCGCGCATGTTACCAGCAATGCCGCCGGTGGCGGGCCGCCGGCGGTGCGCAGCGTCAGCGCAGCACGGTGCGCGTCTGGCCGCAGCGTTCGCAACGTTCGATGGTGACGAGCTTGCCCTGCTTGACGTCGAACTGCTTGTGCTGGTCGACCGCCCACTTGTGGAAGCCGCGCCGGCACAGCGTCTTGCCTTCCGACTTGCGCTTCTTCTTGCGCGGTCCCTGCGGGAAGGGAATGACCTCAGCCATGCGTCGCGGTCTCGAAGGCGGGCAGGGCGGTGGCGAGTGCGCTGCGGATAGCGGCGACCGCCGCGGCATCGCGGCGCGTGCCCGAACTCTGCCCCCAGACCGTCCCCGGCCACCAGGGATCGTCGACGCGGCGGCCGATCACGTGCACGTGGAGCTGGCGCACGATGTTGCCGATGGCGGCGACGTTGAGCTTGTCGGCGGCGAAATGTGTGCGTACGAAGCGGCCGAGGTCATGCGCGGCGCCGAACACCGCGGCATGGGTACCGGCATCGAGATCGCACAGCTCGACCGCCGTGGTTTCCGGCACCAGCAGGAACCAGGGTACCGCCGCCTCGTGCATGAGCAGCAGGTGGGCACCGCCGAGGCGCCCGAGCCGCGTGCTCTCACGGACGAGGTGGGGATCGAGCTCGAACGCCACGTCACGCCGCTCAGCCGGCCGACATGCCGCCGTCGACCGGGTAGGTGTTGCCGGTGATGTAGCTCGCCTCGTCACTGAGCAGGAACAGCGCGAGGTTGGCCACTTCCTCGGGCTGGCCGTAGCGGCGCAGCGGCACGGCCTTCTCCATCTTCTGCTTGACGACGTCGGCCGCGCCCGGCGCGTACCCTTGCTCGAGCGCTTCGATCATGCGCGTCGCGATGGGTGCCGGGTTGATGGTATTGATGCGGATGCCGGCCGGTGCACATTCGAGCGCGGCAGCCTTCATCAGGCCGACCACCGCGTGCTTGGACGCAACGTAGGCGGACAGCTTGCGCGAGCCGCGCAGGCCGGCGAGCGAGGAGGTGATGACGATACTGCCGCCGCCACCCTGTTTCATGCGGGCAACTGCCTGTTGCAGGCCGAGGAACACGCCACGCACATTGACCGCCATGACCTTGTCGAACATCTCCAGAGCATAGTCTTCGATCGGCGCGATGGCGCCCTCGATACCGGCATTGAGGAATACGCCGTCGAGGCGTCCGAAGCGTTCCACGGCGGCATCGAAACAGCCCGCGGTCGCGGCGGCATCGGTGACGTCGGCAGCGATGCCGAGGACGTCGCCGCCGAGCGCGCCCACAGCTTCGTCCAGCCGGGCCTGGTCGAGATCGACCAGCACGAGTTTCGCGCCCTCGTTACTGAACAGGCGTGCGCTGGCGAGCCCGATGCCGCCGGTTGCACCGGTGACGAGGATGACCTTGTTGTCGAGACGTGGCATGAGAGGACCTCCGGTTGTCGGCGGGCGGACGCCGCCGCGCTGCCTGCCGGCCATCCGTGGCGGCCACGCATGGCGGGGTGACGATAAGGGTGCTGCGCGCACGCGCGTGCAACGCTGACAGCGACCGGATTAGACCACAGGACGGGCCGTCGCGGCCGCTTGTCAGCCTGGCGCCGGCTACGGTCCAATACGGTCGTGCCCCTGCCCGTACCGATTTCCGTTCCGCGCGCGCGGCCCCGCCACGCCCGCACGCCGGTGCCGCCATGGCGACCGTGACGGCCGCGACGTCGGATGCCGCCCTCGCGCGCGCCCGCGACCTGTTGCGCGAGGTCTATGGCTATGCCGATTTCCGCGGTGAGCAGGCCGGCGCGATTGCTGCGGCCCTGGCCGGGCGCGACGTCGTGGTGCTGATGCCGACCGGCGGCGGCAAGTCGCTCTGCTACCAGCTGCCACCGCTCGCGAGCGGCGGCCTTGCGCTGGTCGTCTCGCCGTTGATCGCGCTGATGCACGACCAGGTCGGCGCGCTCGAGCAGCTCGGTGTCGCCGCCGGCTGTCTCAACTCGGCGCAGAGCGCGGCCGAGCAGGCTGCGATCACCCGCGCGCTCGCCGAGCGACGACTGCGCGTGCTCTACTGCGCGCCGGAACGCGTGCAACAGCCGCGTACCCTCGCCCTGCTGAAGGACGCCGGTGTCTCGCTCATCGCCATCGACGAAGCGCACTGCGTCTCACAGTGGGGCCACGACTTTCGCCAGGACTACCTCACGCTCGATGCCCTGGCCGCTCATTTCCCCGGCGTTCCGCGCATGGCGCTGACGGCGACTGCCGACGAGCGCACGCGCGCCGACATCGCCGCGCGACTCGCGCTCGTCGACCCGGCCTGGTTCGTGGGCGGCTTCGACCGCCCCAATATCCGCTACGCGGTGCGCGCGCGGGTCAACGAGCGCGAGCAGCTCAAGCGCTTCCTCGCCAGCCACGCCGGCGCGGCCGGCATCGTCTACTGCATGTCGCGCAAGAAGGTCGAGACCATCGCGAGCTGGCTCGACGCGCAGGGCATCGCGGCGCTGCCCTACCATGCCGGGCTCGATGACCTCACCCGCCGCCGCCACCAGGAACGCTTCCTGCGCGAGGACGGCATCGTGATGGTGGCGACGATCGCCTTCGGCATGGGCATCGACAAGCCGGACGTGCGCTTCGTCGCGCATCTCGACCTGCCGAAGAGCGTCGAGGCCTATTACCAGGAGACCGGGCGCGCCGGTCGCGATGGCGAGCCCGCCGACGCCTGGATGGTCTACGGCCTGCAGGACGTCGTCCGCCTGCGCCAGATGCTCGACGCCTCCAGCGCCGACGACGAGCACAAGCGCATCGAACGGCACAAGCTCGATGCGCTGCTCGGCTGGTGTGAAGCGACCACCTGCCGCCGACTGCCCCTGCTCGAGTACTTCGGCGAACGTCGCGGCGAGCCCTGCGGCAACTGTGACAACTGCCTCGAGCCGCCGCGCACCTTCGATGCCACCGAGGACGCGCAGAAGCTGCTCTCGTGCATCTACCGTACCGGCCAGCGCTTCGGTGCCGCGCACGTCATCGACGTGCTGCGTGGTGCCGATACCGAGAAGGTGCGTCAGCACCGCCACGACGCACTATCGACATTCGGCATCGGCGCCGGGCAGGGCAACGATCACTGGCGCTCGCTGCTGCGCCAGCTGATGGTCACGGGCGCCGTGTGGGCCGACGTCGAGGGTTACGGCGCGCTGCGCCTGGGCGAGCAGGCGCGCGGTATCCTGCGCGGCGAGCACGCGGTGCGCGTGCGCGAGGATCGCGGCGAGACCAAGGCTGCCGGGCGGCGCCGCGCGACCAGCGTCCCGGACACCATCGATCCCGCGGACGAACCGCTGTGGGAGCGACTACGCGAGTGCCGCAAACGCCTCGCCGACGAGCAGGGCGTGCCGCCCTACGTGATCTTCCACGACCGCACCCTGCGCGACATGCTCGCGCGTCGCCCCGGTACGCTGGCCGAAATGCTCGAGGTGAGCGGCGTCGGCGAAGCCAAGCTCGAGCGCTACGGGGCGGCCTTCCTCGACGCGCTCGCCGGCGACTGAGACAGCCGGCTGGCACGTGGCGGCTGCGTATACTGGCAGCCGTTCAGCACCCGTCACAACCGAGGAGAGGATCCCATGCCGATTGCCACCCTGCGCCGCACCGTGAAAGCTCCGCACCGTTACGTGTGGGACTGGCTCGCCGATTTCGGCGCGCTCGACAAGCTGCACCCACCCGGCAACCTGACCGAGTTCAGCTGCGAGGGCAACCACGTCGGCGCGCGCCGCTTCGCGCGGTTCAACCCGGCGCTTGGGGTCGAAGGGCAGATCATCGAGCGTCTCGACGTCGCCCACGAACCGAGCGTGATCGTCTACTCGATCGTGGAGAACTACCCGCTGCCTATGACCGACTACGTTGCCGTCGTCACGCTGGCCGCAGGCACCGGCGACACCACCGAGGTGAGCTGGGAAGGTCACTACACCGAGGGCGCGCTGCCGTCGGCGCAGATGGACCAGATGCTGGTCGACTTCTACGAGCTCTTCCTCGGCAACATCGAGCAGGCGCACGCGCTCGGGCGCGAGGTCGGCGAGAGTCCTTACTGAGGCCAGCCCGGCCGGCAGGCCGCGTAACGCCACGCCGGCTGCCGGTCGCTCAGTGGAACAGCTCGGCGCTCGCCCGGGCGCGCGCGGAGAGTTCGCCGTCCTGGTTGTGCGCCACCAGTTCGAAGTCGACCAGGCGGCGGCCGTCTTCCTCGCGTTTGCCGGTTACGCGGCCATCGATGGTGAGCAGCTCGCCCTCGAGGTTGTGGCGGCGGATTTCGCAGTACAGGTGGGTGAGCCGGGCGTCGTCGCCGATCCAGTTGGTGATGGCATGGCTCATCCACGAGCAGCGTTCGGGACCGTAGTCGTAGGCGCCGGGCGCGCCCACCTTGCGCGCGAAGGCCTCCTCCCAGTGCACGCGCTCGGGGCAGTCCGGGATGCCGAAGCGGTTCTTGATGCCGGCCGCCGGATGGCGCGTCTGCAGCTTCCAGGCGAGCTTGTTGGCGCGGATGTAGAGTCCGCCCCAGCCCTGCGCGTAGGCGATGAACCCGGTCACCGTCATCGGCCCCTTGGCCATGCGCGGCAGCGCGCTGCCGATTTCGACCTCGTCCCAGCGTCGCGGCGTCGCCCCGCGCACTTCCTCGGCGGCGTAGAGCGCGTTGTGTGCGGCCAGTTCCTCCTCGCTGTAGTCGCGTTCGAAGCCCGCCTTCAGCGCGCTGTACTTCGAACCCGACTCGCGCGCGATGTCGCGATCGGTACGGAAACACCAGGTGTCGGCGGCGGCGAGCTGGTCGCCCTCGTGGTCGAAGAAATCGACGTGGTAGATCTGCTGAACCGAGCGGCCGGCGAAGCGGGTCTCGTGCTCGACGAGGTCCTTGAGGTAGGCTCGCGTCGAGATCTCGCTGTTGCGCGCGATCGGCTTCAGCCAGGTGATGTCGCAGCCGGCGAACATCGCGTGCACGCCGGGCAGTCCCCCGACGTAGCCCGATACCACGCGGTCGCAGGCGAAGACGAACGACGGCGGCGCGATGATGTCCCCGTAGCGCGAGCCGCGGGCATAGGCCGGGTCGCACCATAACGGGTTGTCGTCGCCGATCCCATGCGCGTAGTGGCGGATGTTGTCGCGGGTCGCCTCGTAGCACCACGGCTCGAGGGTGTCTTCGATGACGACGCCGATGCGCCGCCGCAGGCTGTCGAGGGCGGCGTCGGTGATGCCGACGAACTCACGGTTGAGCTGCTCACTCATGCTTGGTCTGTCTCCCCTGGTGATGCGTGCGCCGTGGACTCGGCGCGTGCGCGGTCGCGCAACACTTTGCGATTGATCTTGCCGGCCGGCGTCTTCGGCAGCGCGTCGACCACCGCGACGTGGCGCGGATACTCGTGTTGCGACAGCCGCGTCTTCATGTGGCGCTGCACGTCGCTGACGTCGACGACCGTGCCCGGGCGCGGCACCACGTAGGCTTTGACGACCTGCCCGCGCAGCGCATCGGGCACGCCGATCGCGGCGGCCTCGAGCACTGCCGGGTGGGTCAGCAGGCTGTTCTCGATCTCCACCGCGCTCATCGTCCAGCCGGCCGAGATGATGACGTCGTCGGCGCGCCCGGCGTGGAAGAAGTAGCCGTCGGCATCGACGCGACCGAGATCCTTGACGCGGAACCACTCGCCACGGCGCTTGACTGCGATCTCGCCGAGCACGTCGGTGCCGACCACGCGCCCGTCATCGTCGATGACGGCCACCTCGTTGCCTGGTGCCGGCTTGCCGAGCGCGCCGCGGCGGACAGCGTGACCATGCATACCCGGGAAGTCGACCAGGATGACGCCGACCTCGGTGGTGCCGTACATGCTCGCCGGCGGCACGCCGAAGGTACGCTCGATCCAGTCGAAGGTGTCCGGGTCGAGCGGCTCGCCGGTGAACGAGCACTTGCGCAGGCGCACGCGGTGGGTGTGTTCGAGCCCGCTCGCGCGGAGCATGCGATAGACCGTCGCCGCGGCAGCGAGGTTGTCGATGCCGAGTTCCTCGAGCGCGGCATAGACCGGCGCGGCATCGAAACGGCCGGCGTAGGTGGCGGTGTGAATACCCAGTGCGAGCGGCGCCAGGGTGCCGTGCCACAGCCCGTGGCCCCAGGCCGGTGAGGACGGACAGAAATAGCGGTCGCCCGGGCGCAGGCCGGCGCCGTAGAGCGCGGCCACCATCAGCGTGACGATGCTGCGCTGGGTATGGCGAACCGCCTCCGGCAGCGCGCGGGTGGTGCCCGAGGTGTACTGGAACACGGCGAGATCGTCGGCCCGGGTGACCGGCACGTAGTCACCGGGGAAGTCGTCGAGGGTGGCGAGGAAGGCGGCGTCGGCGGTAACGAACGTCGGTCCCCGAAAGCGCGCGGCGAGTTCGCCCGCGCCGTCCTCGACCAGCACCACGCGCGGCGTGCAGTCATCGAGGCGCAGGGCCAGCGCGTCGGGTCCGAACAGGGTGAACATCGGCACCGCGATGGCGCCGCGCTTGATCGCGCCGAACAGGCAGGCATAGAAGGCGAGGCCTGGTTCGAGTACCACCGCGACGCGCTCGCCGGCGCCAACGCCATGCGCGTCGAGCCAGTGCGCGAACTGGTTGGCGCGGCGCGCCAGCTCGGCGAAGGCGTAATGCTCGATGCCGCCGTCGGCGCGCTTGACGCTGACCGCGGTACCGCGGTCAGCGTGGCGATCGAGACACTCGTGGGCGAGGTTCATGCGTTCGCGGTTGCCGTCGAACAACGCCCACAGGGCTGCGCTGGTGCACGCCGTGCGCGCCGCAGTGCAATCGTCGATGCGGGTGAGGTCGGTCATCCGTGCATGCCGCCATGCGGCGCGGCCGCCGCGTGCGCCGTCGCCGCGTGCGCCGTCGCCGCGTTCAGGCGACCAGGTCGTCGCCCGGTGGCGGCGACAGCTCGTTGAGCAGCGCGGCGAACGCGCGGCAGGCATCGGTGGTGGTGAAGACGCCGGCCAGCTTGCCGTGCCGCATCACGATGGTCGCATCGACGTGGCGCGCGAGCATCGTCTCGAGCACCTCGGCGAGCGGAGTCTCGATGTCGACGACGTAGGCATCGGCGCGATAGTGCGCGTGGACGGGCGTATCGCCGCCGGCCCCGGCGGCGTCCTCGGCATGCACGATGCCGGTGACCTGGCCGTCGCGGGTCACCGGCAGGTGGTGGAAGTCGTGGCTCGCGAGCACGGCGCGGGCTTCGTCCAGGGTTGCCGCGACGTCGACGCTGTACGGAAACGGCGTCATGGCGGTCTTCAGCAGGGGCAGGTGGGTCTTCATGGTGGCGTCAGTGCTTCCCGTCGATGATGCGGCCAGCGTGGCCGGATGCGGTGCTCACTCGCTCACCGCGGCGGCGCGCGCGAGTTCGCGCAGGGCGGCGATGGGCGCGCCACCCTGGTTGATGGTAAACGCCCACGCGCTCTCGGCCCAGTGGTGCGCGAGGGCCTCGGCCTGCTCGCCGCACAGCTGGGTAGCCTGCAGGCCGTGGCGATTGAGCGCGGCATCGTGATGCGCGGTGCGCTTGCGCGAGCGTTTCCAGGTACGCACCTCGAGCGCAACGCCGCGCGTGCGCAACAGCTCGCGGGTGGCCTCGTCGAGCGTATTCCAGGTCTCGAGATTCATCAGCAGCAGGTGCGTGTAGGTGCCGAAAGTAGGTCGGGTGAAATAGCGCGTCGAGGTGTGCCAGGCGTGATCGAGCGGGTCGACCACCCGCCAGGCGATACCGTCGAGGTCGCCGCTGGCCAGTGCCGCGCTGGCCTCGGCAACTGGCATTTCGACCGGCTCGGCGCCGAGGGCGTGCAGCAGTGCGTGGTAGATCGGCGCACTGCGGATGCGCCGCCCGGCCAAGGTGCAGTCGGCGGCGACCGGTGTGCGCAGCAGCAGGTGGTGACCGCTGCGCGAGACCGGCAGCGCGAGAAGCTTGAGACCGAGGCTCTCGTAGTGGGCCTCGGCCGCGCCCCATACGCCGGCTTCGCGCATGCCGGCGGGATCGGCATGCACGGCATCGAGCGCGAGCCCCAGCGGCGTGGTCGCAGCATGGAAGCTGCCGTGCGTGAAGAGCACATCGAAGATGCCGATGCGCACCAGCTCGAGCTGGTCACGTGGCGGCGCCGCCTGGGGACCGTACAGGCTGAAACGGACTGCCCCGTCGGAGCCCTCGGCGACTTTGCGGGCATAGCGCTCGGCGATGGCCTGGACGCCTTCGTAGCGGGTCGTCCAGCTCATCACCATGCGCAGATCGGTAGCGGCCGCGGCGTTCGCGAAGAGCAGCGCGGCAAGTGCGGCAAGGAGGTGGGCGCGGCGGCGGGCTGGCATGGTCGGGGCGCGGTGAGTCGGCAGTGCAAGCAGGGCTGAGAACGCATTATCCGTCATCGGAGCGCGGGACATCAGTCACCGCATTACCGGCACTTGTGGCACCATCGACGAGAAGCTCGCGCGCCCCCATGGCGGCCTCGTCACCAACGTGTAGCTCAGTATTCCGCTGCCCGACGCGGCCGGAGAGCGGATACTCGCGGACATGCTCACCGTGCTGCGCGCGGCGTGGGCGCAGCGTCGCTCAAAGCAGCTTGATGCCGCCCAGCATGAGAAAGAAGCCGGCGACGAGCTGCACCGCGCGCGAGAACACGAGCCGCGCGAGCGGCCAGCGTTCGACCAGCGGGGCCAGGCGTGCGCGGTAGAGCGGCACGAACTGCAGTGCCACGCCGAGCGCGATGGCGAGCATACCGAGCAAGTCACGCATTGCGCGGTACGCTCACGTCGGCCGGATCACCGAGCCGCCGCTGCCGTAGGTGCGGCCGCGGAAGTGGCACACCGCCTCGCCGCGCTGGTTGGTCACACTGACGTCGTACATGCCGGTGCGGCGCGTGCGGTTGCCCTCGCGTGCCTCGGCAACGAGACGATCGCCGTGCAGCGCGGGACGCAGGAAGTCGACGTTGGCGTTCAATGCCACGTGCGGCACGTTGTGCGAGTTGCTGGCGAAAGCCATCGCGGTGTCGGCGAGCGCGAACAGAATGCCACCGTGACACATGTCGTGCCCCTGCAACATCCACTCGACGACTTCCATCGACATGCGCGCATAACCCGGATGCACTTCCTCGAGGGCGATGCCGAGATGGTGTGAGGCGCGGTCGCGCGCATGCATCTGGCTCGCCGCAGTTTCGGCGAGCAGCTGCGGATCGTCGGGGAGGGGTTCGGTCATGCGGGTGGTTGTGTCGTGGTCAGCGCACGATGATACCCGTGCCGCCGGCGGCGCTCACGCACCGGGTGTGGCGCCGCCCTCGAGTGCACGCACGCGCTCACACACCAGGCGCACGCGCTCGGCCGGTACGGCGAGCGCGCGCAGCAGGTAGTCCTTGAACTCGGCCTCCCACGGTTGGCGCGCGATCGCCTCGCGCATACAACCGAGCCAGGCGTCGCGTTCCGCCGCACCGATATCGAGGTGACTGTGCGCACCGGGGATGGTGATGCGGCCGTACTTCTCGTTGTAGCGGTGCGGGCCGCCCAGCCAGCCGCACAGGAAGCGCGCCAACTTGTCGCGCGAGACGGCGAGGTCGGCGGGATGCATGGCAAGAATCGTCGCCGCCTGCGGCCGCGTTGCCATGATGTCGTAGAAGTCGTCGACCAGGCGGCGCAGGCCCGCTTCGCCGCCTGCGGCCTGGAAGGAAGCATCGCCATCGCCGTAGGCCATCGCGCAGGATTCTCCGTTGTCAGTGCCCGCCGGTCGCGCGCCGGCGGCCACGATCGTGCCACGCCGGCGCAGCCGCCAGCCGGCTACTTGGACTCGACCAGGATCTCGCGGTAGCGCGTGGTGCCGACGTTCTTCGCCTTGTGCAGGGCGGGCACGCGATGGCCCTTACCATCGACCGAGACGAGATCGTCGCCATCCATCTTGAGGGCGAACACCGAGCCCGCGCTTGCATCGAGGGTCCCGAGATCCTTGCCCGCGGCGTCGAAGACCTGCAGCGGTGCACCGTCCAGGACGTAGAAGATGTAGTCGTGCTCGTGACGATGCATCGGCGTTTCTGCACCGGGCTCGAGTACGAACTCCCACACGATGATCTTGTCGTTCTCGAAAACCTTGGTGGTACCGACCGTGCCGATTTCGCTCATAGTGACCTCCCGTGACCTGACTGCTGTTGCCGCACCCGGCGGCAGTGGCCCCGAGAGTACCTAATCACGGGGCCGCAGCGCCATGCGCCGCGGTCACAACGTACAGCGGTGCTGCCAGGCGAGGGCCTGGCCAGGCGCGAGACCGGCGCGCGCCGCCGACCCGGCGGCGAGCTCGAGCGTGAGACCGGCACCGAAGCACATCGACATGCGCCAGGCCGGCAGTGCCTCGACCACCTGGAGCACCTGCAGGCGGGTGTTGAGGTAGACGACATCAATCGGGTAGCCCATGAGGAACGTATGGATGCTGCCGCAGGGCTCGATGAGCAGGCCCTCGTCGGCACCCAGCGGTGGCCGGCCGAGCAGGCCACGCAAGCGCTCCCAGGCATTGGTGGTGCGATAGACCGTGGCCACGAGGGCGTCTCCGCCACCGGCCGCGAGCAGGCTACCGACGTGCATGTGCTTTCCCCGAGTGCTCAAAAAAAACCGCGGCGCAGCCGTTACACCTCCAGCAACGCGCCGCCGCCCGCTTGATCCTGTCTCTCATCAGTTCTCGGCAACCGAATGGGCCGTCTGAACTTTTATTGACTGCTCGCGTATTGGCGGTGGTCGGACCTTCGGCTATCTTTGCCGGGCAGCTAACGATTTCTCCAGCGCGGTCGGGCCGTGCTGGAACCTTGGAGGACCTCCCTCATGTTGAAGCATAAACTCCGCCAGCTTGGCCAGGGCATGACGGAATACATCATCATCGTCGCCCTCATTGCGATCGCCGCGATTGCCATCTACGGCATTTTCGGCGACACCATCCGCGGCCAGATGGGGATCATGACCGAAGAACTCGCCGGACAGACCGGAACGGCCTCGGTGACGGATCCCGACACCGATGCCGCAAGCCAGGCGCGCGGCCTCAGCGACTTCTCCGAAGGCACGCAGTAATCCTGCTGCGGCGCGGGGCGGCAGGGACGCGGGCATCGGCCGCCGATGACACCCCGCGCCGCGACCCGTCGCCGTCACCGTTTGCCCGGCACGCCGCCGCCGCGTCATCAGCGCGGCCAGGCGGCGGTGCTGGCCTACATCTTCGCCACCGTGCTGGTGCTCGCCGCGCTCTCGCTGTTCCGTACCGGCCGGCTCACCGCCGACAAGATGGAGATGCAGAACGCGGCTGATGCGCTCGCCTACGGGGTGTCCACGGTCGAGGCGCGTGATCTCAATTTCGCGGCTTACACCAACCGAGCGATGGTCGCCAACGAAGTGGCCATCGGGCAGGCCATCGGCATGGCGTCGTGGGCCTACCACTGGAAGTCGATTGGCGATTTCCTGCTCGAGTACAACAACTACCTGAGCGGACCCACACTCGGAATCTCGAATGCCGTGCTGCAGCCGCTGGCCCAGGGGTTCCAGATCCCGGGCGGCATCTTCATCACGTTGATGCGCGGTTACGCCAAGGCGATGACCGCGGTCAATCACAACGTCAACAAGGCCTATGGCATCGCCCAGCAGGTCTATCACCTGACCAGCGTGATCAACGCGCTCGGCCTGCTCGAGGAGTCGATCGAGGCGAACGCGCCGGACGACGCGCACATGTCCGGCTACGGCGTGCTCATGCTGCTCGCGCACCTGTCGAGCTACGGCAGCCTGCCGGTACCGATCACCGAGAAGTTCACGCGTTCGTACAATCCGGCCGCGGCGGCCACGCCGAAGGACGAGTGGCAGGCCGATACCACCGGCGAAACCGATGCGGGCGGCTTCGGGCGGCTCGCCGCGACCATCCATAATTCCGGTGACCCGTTCACCAAGGGCTGGCACAACCCGCCTCACCACGACGACCCCAATCTCACCGGGCGCGGCTGGATCATCAATTTCTTCGAGATGATGGCGGATGCCGGGCTGATACCCAGTCCGCCATTGCACCTCGGACTGAACGCCGGCCCGTTTCGCGGTGGCATCGACGTCGGCCATTTCGGTGGCGGCTGGCTCGGCTTCGAGGTCGATGCCGGCATCGATTTCGGCGTGATCGGTGCCGACGTCAATTTCTACCTGCAGATTCGCTTCCGCATGCTGCGCGAGGGCGGTAGCGAGCTGCGCGCGACGATTCCCATCGCCGGCGCCAATCGCGACAAGGTGGCCGGCGACCTGTTCGCCTGGTCGAGTGCCGATTCGACCAACTTCGATCTCGGTTTCCGTGGCGGCGGCGGCTTCGATGCCTGGATCCGTATCCCGTTCATCGGCAAGATCGATCTCATCAGCGCCAACGTCGTCATGCAGGTGGCCGACGAACGCATGTTCATCGGCTTCGGCTTCGGCGGCAGCGGCGAAGGCTGCTCGGATCCGACGCTCGATGACGACCCCGACAACGACGACGAGGAACCGCAGTGCGAGTCGGTCTCGGACAGCGCCGACGTCGTCATCTACGACGGTTCGTTCCCGACTTCCGCGCCCCTCGGCGCCGCTTTCGTGTGGAGCGGCAAGAGCGGCACCAACAGCAACGTGCTGACGTCCGCGCCCCAGCACATGGGCACCGAGGTCGAGCTCGGGCTGCCTTTCCCGACCCCGACCGGGCCGATCAAGGAAGATGCCTATGGCCATGCCGCACAGCGCCTGATCGGCTGGTACTACCCGCCCGGCGCGTTTGCCAAGGGCGTCTACTGGCAACCGAGCGATCCGCGTAACGCGACACAGAACGTCGGCACGGCCTATCGCGGCCTGCCGCGCTATATCGACACCACCGGCGCCGAGCCGATGTGGAAGTCCGGTGGTCCCTTCTTCGTCGCCGGCCTGACCCTCGACGAGGACGATTTCGAGGCCGCGCACTACGATGATCACGGCGGCCGCGAGCCGACCGGGCGCTTCGATCTCGACGAGGCCTTCGGCTGGGACTCGATGTCGGCGATAGCGAAATCCGAGGTGTACTTCGACCGTCCGCTCGACCTCGACTACTTCGCGCGCGGCGACGGTTACGTCGAGCACGGCAGCGCCTTCAATCCCTACTGGGAGGCGCGCCTGATCGAGACCAGCCACGCCGATCGCGTCGTCGCACTCCTGCTGCAGCACGGTGAACTCGCCCAGGGCATCACCCTCGACCCCAACGTCGAATCCCTGCTGACCTGGATCCAGGGCGTGATGGGGGACTTGTGACGAGGCTTCCACAGAAGGCCGGGCGACGCGCCTGCCGCGGGCAGGCGATGACCGAGTTCACCATCGCCGCGACCTACGTGCTGGTGCCGCTGTTCGTGTTCGTGCCGCTGCTCGGCAAGTACATCGACTTGAAGCATGCCGCGATCCAGAACGCGCGCTACCAGGCCTGGGAGTACACCGTCTGGTACGAGGACATCGACGAGCGTGACATCCTCGACAACTTCAATTCGGGCGACGCCGGTTTTCGCATGCCTGAGAAGCCGCTCGCGGTGACGCGCGACGAGGCGCGTGTGCGTACCATGTCGACGGTCGGCAGCTATGCGTCCGAAACCGGCTCCACGCCGGTCGGCGCTATCCAACCGATCCGGGCGAGCGATGCCGTCGCGAGCTACACGCCGAATCGCCTGTGGCGCGATCATCGCCAGCTGCCGTTCTTCGATGGCACCACCGACGTCAACGCGGCGGAGAGCGACGATGACACGCCGACCATGACCCTGTTCGGTGTCGACGTCGGCTCCTGGCTCAATACCCTCGTCGACATCTTCCAGGTCGGCTTCGACGCGGTCGCAGCGATCATCAACCTGCTCGATTCCTTCTCGCGGCAGAACCAGGCCGATGGCTCGACACTGCCCGGTGCGGGTGACCCGTTCGCCGGCAGCGCGGGATTCTCCGCCATCAACAACGACGGCTACACCCACGTCGACTTCGATGCCGTGGCGCGCGTCTACCAGAACCGCGTCGGTACCCGTTCGGGCCTCGTCGGCAGCGCCGATTTCAGCGGCAGCGAACTCGGCTTCAACGCACGCGCCGGCGTGCTTGCCGATGGCTGGAATGCCGGCGGTACCGCACACACCTACCTGCAGGTCGGCGGTACGACGCCTTCGACGCTGGTCAACGAGCTGCTAAACCTGCCCGGCCTGAGCCAGATCTGGGACCTCATCAGCTTCATCGCGCCCGAACTGTCGCGCTGCGATCCGGGTGGTCCGGGCGCCCCCCCCGATCCGTTGATCAAGTCGCCGCTCGCCGCACCCGAGGGACATCTCTGGCTCGGTTACGTGGACGGCGACGTGGTGCATCCCGACCGTCTCTCGGTGGCGGGCGAAAACCCGGACGACCGGCTCGGCTCGCATGTCTGTGACGACAGTGGGCGCTGCGTGTGGGACGACAGCGTGCAGGCGCTCGACCCGCCCTTGTCGCACTCGCCGTGCACCTTGTGAGGAGGCTTCGCATGCGTTCGCCAACCGTCGTCGTCGCCGCGCTCGCGTACTTCGTGAGCGGCACGGTGTACGCCGGGCCGCCCGATTTCCCGGCCCCGGACGGCGCCAATGTCTCGGTCGTTGCCGATTCCATGACGGTGCAGGGGCGCAGCATGGCGGTGCGTGCCTTCCTCAGTGACGACCCGGTCGAGGACATCGTCGCCTTCTACCAGGAGCTGTGGCAGGAGCCGCCGGTGCCCGGCGCGCCGGGCGTCGCCTACGAACCCGACGCCATGGCGCCCTGGCAGTTACTGACGCGGGTCGAGGACGGTTACGTGATGACCGTGCAGGTGCAGCCGAGCACCAGCGGTGGCACCTACGGCTACCTCGCGCTCGGTCGCCTGCCGGATCCCGGCGACGGGCCGCCGGAAGCGCCGCCGGCGCCACCCGCCATGAGCGGCAGCAAGCTGCAGTCGCACGTGGTCAGCGACGACGCCGGCAAAACCGCCCACACGGCGATGCTGGTCAACACGCATTCGCTCGCGAGCAACGTCAACTTCTACCGCGAGCATTACCGTGACTGGCGCAAGGACATCGACCAGGGCCTCGCCCACGACAGCCTGCACGCGCTCGCGTTTCGTCGTGGTCGCCACGAGGTGATCATCACCATCCACCAGGCTCGTGACGGTTCACAGATAGTGGTAAACTCGATAAAACATGATCTTTTGTAACAGAAAGATCTCGCAACCAATTGAAAGATAAAATTAAAATTCGCTTCCGGGTGGCAGGGCAGGGGATGGTCGAGTACACCGTGGTACTCGCCTTCGGGGTGCTGCTGCTGATGGGGCCGGGTGGCGACGTGCTGAAGGATCTCGCGATGGTCCTGCAGAACAAGTACCGGGGGTATTCCTACGCGATGTCGCTTTCTCCATTGCCGGAGTTCGACACGGGGCCGGAACTCGCCACCTACATCGAGGGGCTCAATCTCGACCCGCCGCTCGACGATGCCACGCTCGCGCGTCTCACCGTGGATCCGGTACAGGAGCAGGTCGACCAGGCGCTGCAGCCGGTATCCGACGCCTATCAGCAGTTCGACGACATCAGCGGTCTGCTCGACGGGCTGGGTGACATCGACGAGATCCTGGCGCAGATGCTGCGCGACGCGGTATCGCCGTTCTGAACGCAAGACAACGATAACGGGCCTGCCCGCGCGGCGTGCGCGGGATGGGCGAGCATGAATGGAGCTGCGCGCGACGCGGCAAACGGGGGACGATTCGCATGGCCGAAGTGGGCGCAAAGAAGGGTGTGTTCGGCATTCCGCTGCTGATCGGCGCAATCGGCTTCGGCCTCGCCGCCGCCTTGCTTTCCTACATCTACCTCAAGAGCGAAGAGAAGGCGCTGATCGCGAAGTACGCCGGCCGCGAAGGGCGCCCGGTCACCGTACTGGTTGCCGCCCAGGACTTGCGCAAGGGCGCGCTGCTCAGCCGCGAGGTGCTCTCGCAGCGCCAGATCCCGGCCAAGTTCGCGCATGCCGACGCCATTGCCGCTGGCGACTACGAGCAATACCTCGGGCGCGCGGTCGAGGTCGACGTCGCCGCCGGCAAGCCGATCCTGAAGAGCTTCCTCGACGACAGCTTCCCGGTCGACTTCTCCGACACCGTGCCGCTCGGACGCCGTGCGATGACCATCCAGGTTGACGACATGAACGCCATCGCGGGCTTCCTGCGCCCGGGCAACCGCGTCGACCTGTTCGTCAACATCCCGTCCGGCTTTTCGGGTTTCTCCGGCGGTTTCGTCACGCCCGATCTCGTCGATACCCTGCCCGCCGAGCTGCGCGAGGCGATTCCGCCATCCCTGCTCGAGGTCGCGCGCACCGCCGACAGTGCCGACACCAACATGCAGACGCTGCTCTCCGGCGCACTGCCCAAGGACGTCATCCTCCCCGTCCTGCAGCACGTGCGCGTGCTTGCGACCGGGCGCGATCCCTACCGCGAGCAGCTCGATGCGCTGCGCTACCCGCAGGTGCGCAGCGAACGCAATTTCTCCACCATCACCGTCGACGTCACGGCGCGCGAGGCGGCGCTGCTGACAGCCGCGCTCGACAAGGGCGACCTGCTCGCGCTGCTGCGCAATCGTGACGACGACACGCTGGCCGACTTCTCCACGCTGTCCGCACGCGACCTGTTCACCAACGCTTTCAGCATGGCGCAGGCTGCGGCCGCCGAGCGCGCGCGGGTGAGTGCCGCGGCCGGCGTCGATCGCCGCGGCAACCTCGTCGATGCCGCCGGCAATACGCTGATGACCCGCGAGCAGCTCGAAGCGGCGGGCCTGCGCGTGAACGAGAATGGCGAGCTGGTCGACGCCAATGGCAAGGTGGTCGATCCGAACGACCTCGTGGTCACCGCCGACGGTCGCGTGATGAGCCGCGAGGCGCTCGCCGAAGCCGGCCTGTCGGTCAATGCCAGCGGGCAGATCGTCGACCGCGACGGCAACGTCGTCGGTGCCGAGGATCTCGTCGTCGCCGCCGATGGCACCGTGATGACGAAGGCCGAACTGGCCGCCTCGGGGCTCAGCGTCAACGAGCGGGGCGAGGTCGTCGATGCCAACGGGCGCGTCGTCGACACCACGAAGATGGTGAAGACCGCTGACGGCAAGCTGCTGACCAGTGAGCAGCTCGCGGCCGCCGGACTGACACTCAACGAGAACGGCGAGATCGTCGACAAGGACGGCAACGTGGTCGACCCTGATTCGCTGGTGGTCTCGGCCAACGGTGAGGTGTTGTCCGCCGAGCAGCTCGCCGCAGCCGGCCTCAGGGTCAACGAGAAGGGCGAGATTGTCGACGCAAACGGCCGCGTGGTCGACCCGTCCACTCTCGTCACGGATGCGAACGGCAAGGTCATCGATACGGCGGCACTGGCGGCGGCCGGCCTCGCGCTGAACGAGAACGGCGAGATCGTCGACGCCGATGGCAACGTCATCGCCGCCGACGAGCTCGTCATGACCGCCAACGGCGTTCTCAGCAAGGCACAGCTCGAGGCGGCGGGGCTTAGCGTCGATGCGCAGGGCCGGGTGGTCGACAAGAGCGGGCGTGTGCTCGATGCGAAGGAGGTCGCCCAGGTTGCCGCGAACACGCCGATCGGTGGCGGCAGCCGCCGTATCGACCTCATCATCGGCGGCTCGAGCAAGGATGGCGTGGCCAAGACGACGACGCTGAGGACAAGCGAATGAGACGCGTCGGGCGCTGCTGCCTGGTGACCGCGTTGAGCCTCGGCCTGCTGGGGGCGCTGGCGCCCTGCGTGGACGCCGCGGAGGCTGGCCGCGGCGTCGTGCTCGAGGCGCACGCCACGCCGCCGACGCCGTCGAGCGCGCGCGAGGCGGGTGACAGCGGACCCACGCTGCTGACGCCCGCGACGCCTGACGGCGACGACGACGCGGTTGATGCGGTTGATGCGGGTACCCGCGCGCCAACCGGCGCAGGCCCGACGGTCGAGCTGATTACCGGCGGCCGCAGCAGCGACGGAGCGGCAAGGGTCGGCCGCCTGCCGGTGCTCGATTGACGCACCACATGACGCACAACACGACAAACGCGATGACGAGGACGAGCTGATGAGCTTCGATGCGGGGAACCAACGTTGCGGCCGGCGCGGGGCGCGCCGCCGCCTGGCCGGGCTGGCGCTGCTGCTGGGCTTGCTGCTGGGCGTGGCCGGGATCGCGGAGGCGGTCAGCCTCAAGGTCGGCGAGATGCGCATCCTGCGCCCGGGTGACATCGACCGCGTCGCCGTGGGCGACGCCAAGGTGATCTCGTCCTCGCTGCTGAAGAACGGCCAGCTGCTGGTGTTCGGCGAAGCACCCGGCGTGACCACCCTGCACCTGTGGCTGAAGAACGGGCAGGAGAGCCACCTCGAGGTCACCGTCGATGCCGCCGACTATGCGCTTGCCGTCAACAGCGGCGTGCTGCGCCAGAAGAAGCGCTACGTCGACGAGATGCTGGCCCAGGTACCTGGCGTCGAGACGACCCTGGTGGGTGACAAGATCGTGCTCAGCGGGCAGTACGACGGTGCCTTTGGCGAGCTGGTCACCGCGGTCAAGGGTGCCTACCCCGAGGTGCTCGATCTCACCACGCCGGCGCGTTTCCACGAGGTCAAGGAGATTCTCGGCCACGTGCCGCATCTCGAGATCAAGCTGGTGGGCAGCCACATCGTGCTGACCGGCACCATCGACGAGAGCTACGGCGAGATCCTGAAGACCGTGCAGGGCAAGTACGCCGAGATCATGGACCTGACGCGCAAGGAGGTGGTCGAGCTGCCGGACGACAAGCTGGTCCTGATGAACATCAAGATCGCGGAGTTCAACAAGAGCGCCACCGACAACCTCGGCATCAACTGGACAAACAGCTTCGCCGGCCCGGCCGCGGCCTTCTCTGCCACCGAGGGCTTCGGTGCGTCACGCGCCACCGGCAATACCGCGGCCCAGGGCACCAACGCGCCGGGACAACTGTCGGCAATCGATCCGGCCAACACCGAGCCGTCCTTCGGCTATTTCGGCATCGCCACCGAGATCACCTCGCGCATCAACCTCGCGGTCGGCTCGGGCGATGCGCTGATCCTGGCCGAGCCACGCCTGGTCGCGCGCAGCGGCGGCGAGGCCAGCTTCCTCGCCGGCGGCGAAGTACCGATCGAGATCGTCACCCCGACCAGCGCCGCGATCGAGTTCAAGCAGTTCGGCATCCTGCTCAACATCAAGCCGGAGGTGGATCGCGACGACAACATCCGCGCCAACGTCGAGACGGAGATCAGCGCCGTCGACCAGTCGGTCGCTGTCGGCAACACCCCGGGCTTCCTGACCCGTCGCACCTCCGCCGACATCCTGCTCGCCTCCGGCCAGACGCTGGTGATGTCGGGCCTGGTCGATCGCGAACTCGGTCGCGACGACACCGGGCTCAAGGGGCTCAGCCAGATCCCCATCCTCGGTGCGCTGTTCCGTTCGCGTGCCTTCCGCGATTCCAAGACCGATCTGGTCATCTTCGTTACACCCGTCGTCTATGATGCCGATGATCAGGAGAATCTCGATGCGATCGCGCGCGAGCGTGCGCAGACCGAGAGCTTCGTCAACACCATGCGAGATTCGACCTTCAATCTCGTCGAGTGAGGTTCGCCTGAGATCATGTTCAACGTCATCATCAAGAACGGTAAGGGAGAAGTCCTGAGCAACGTCGAGTGCCCGGTCGACGTGTGTGCCATCGGCAAGTCGCGCAGCAACCTCATCCAGCTGCGCGGCTGGAAGGTTGCGCCGCAGCACGCGGAGATCCACCGCACCTCGGAGGGCCTGTTCGTCGATTGCATCGCGCAGAAGGCGAGCGTCGAGGTCAATGGCCAGCCGATCGAGCACTACGGCCCGCTGCACACCACCGACCAGATCCATATCGCCGGCTACTACCTGCAGGTCGGCGAGATGCGCAAGCGCGCCGAGGGGAAGGAGAAGCCGCTCGGCGCGACCATCGTCAAGAGCCTCGAGAACGAACCGGAGGATGACGAGGAGCCGTTCCTGAAGACCATCATCGGCGTGCCCCACCACGCCGCGCTGGAGGAGTCAGAGCAGCTTTCGCGGACCATTCTCGAGCTGCGCCACAAGGACAAGTTCAAGTGGCGCAACCGGGTCCACGAAGAACTGCTCGCGGCCATGGACCTGCGCCGCACCGACGTCACCTCGATGAGCGAGGAAGAGCTGCGCAAGCACGTCAAGGGTCTCATCCAGAACATCATCACCGAGCTCGACACGCGCCTGCCGCCGGACGTCGATCGCAAGCGTCTCGCCAAGGAGGTACTCGACGAAGCGGTCGGTCTCGGTCCTCTCGAAGACCTCATCGACGACGAGACGGTCACCGAGATCATGGTCAACCGCTACGACGACATCTACGTCGAACGCAGCGGCAAGCTGACCCGCTCCGAAGTGACCTTTTCCAGCGACGACGCGGTGATGTCGGCCATCGAACGCATCGTCTCGCCGCTCGGCCGGCGCATCGACGAGAGCTCGCCGATGGTCGACGCACGCCTGCGCGACGGTTCGCGCGTCAAAGCCATCATCCCGCCACTCGCACTGCGCGGGCCCTGCCTGACCATCCGCAAGTTCGCCAAGCAGAAGCTGACCGCCGACGACCTGGTCAAGTTCGGCGCCATCAGCCCCGCGATGGTGGCCTTCCTCAAGGTGGCGGTGGAACAGCGCCGCAACATCGTCATCTCCGGCGGCACGGGATCGGGTAAGACGACGCTGCTCAACGTGCTGTCGAATTTCATTCCGCCCGACGAACGCATCGTCACCGTCGAGGATGCCGCCGAGCTCAAGCTCGTACAGCCGCACCTGGTCAGCCTGGAGGCGCGCCCGGCCAACCTCGAGGGCAAGGGCCAGGTGACCATTCGCGACCTCGTCAAGAACTGCCTGCGCATGCGCCCCGACCGCATCGTCGTCGGCGAATGCCGCGGCGGCGAGGCTCTCGACATGCTGCAGGCCATGAACACCGGTCACGACGGGTCACTCACCACGGCGCATGCCAATACGCCGCGCGACCTCATCTCGCGCCTCGAGGTGATGGTGATGATGTCCGGCATGGACCTGCCCGTACAGGCCATCCGCGAGCAGGTCGCCTCGGCAGTGGACATCGTCGTGCAGCAGACGCGTTTCTCCGACGGCTCGCGCAAGATCGTCAACATCACCGAGATCACCGGCGTCGAGGGCGGCACGGTGCAGATGCAGGACATCTTCGTCTACGAGCAGACCGGTTTCGACGCCAACGGCAAGGTCACCGGCAACTTCAAGGCGACCGGCCGCGTGCCGGAGTTCTACGAAGACCTGCGCCGCCGCGGCATCGCGGTGGACATGAGCATCTTCGGCAAGTGAAGGCGCGATGATCGAACTCTTCTACCGTACGGTCGGCACGCTGGCACTGCCGTTGGCGGTGGTGGCGGTGTTCCTCGCGACCACGATCGGCTGGCTCGTCATCGCGGCCAAGGCGCAGCACAAGCTGGCCGCTTACCGCGAGGACTTCACGTCATCCGCCTCGGCGAACATGGCCGACATGTTCATGTTCTTCGATCCGAACCGCCTGTTCCGCTTCAATCTCATTGCGCTGGTCGTCATCCCCCTGCTGGTGTGGCTGCTGGTGCGCGACTTCGTCGCCACCGTCGGCGTGTTCGTGCTGCTGCTGGTGATGCCGGCCTGGGTCTACCGCTCGATGCGCCGGAAGCGTCTTGCGCGCATCGAGGCGCAGCTGCCCGATGCGCTGACGATGGTGGCGGGATCGCTGCGCGCGGGCGCCAGTCTCAACATCGCGCTCGACAATCTCGTCGCCGAGCAGCCGCCGCCGCTCAGCCAGGAGTTCGAGATCCTGACCAAGGAGCAGCGTCTCGGCGTCGACTTCGACATTTCCCTCGCGAACATGGAAAGGCGTATCCCGATGCAGGATTTCCGCATGCTCACAACGGCGCTGCGCATCAATCGCGAGGTCGGCGGCAATCTCGCCGAGACGGTCGAATCGCTGGCCGACACGCTGCGTCGCAAGTCGACCATGGAAGGCAAGATCAAGAGCCTCACGGCGCAGGGCAAGCTGCAGGGTATCGTCATGACCGGCCTGCCGATACTGCTCGGCGTGCTGCTCAACTTCCTCGAGCCGGAGGCGATGGCCAAGCTGTGGACCACCGGTGTGGGCTGGACGGTGCTCGCCATCATCATCGTCATGGAGATGCTCGGCTACTTCATGATCCGCAAGATCACCACCATCGACGTCTGACGGACGTCCGGGAGCGCGCGCGTGGAACCCCTGCTCGACGGTCCGATGCCCTGGGTCATCATGGCGGCCTGGGCGCTCAGCGGCGCCTGCTTCATGCTGCTGGTGTTCTGGATCAATTCGCTGGTCGAGGAAGAGGACCGTGCGTTCATGGACCCGCTGCCGCCGCTGCTCAAGCTGGTATGGCCGTTCATCCGCATCATCGACAACTTCGTGTGCAGTTTCCTGCCCTACGAGTACATGGAGCACACCGAGACCCGGCTGCAGCGCACCGGGGTCGGCTACCTGCTGACGGCCGAACAGTTCGTCGCCCTGCAGATCCTGATGGCGCTGGTGACACCGTTGCTGGTGTGGATCTGCCTGGTCGCGCTGCACGAGTCGTTTCCGCTCGCCATCATCGTGGCGCCGCTGCTCGGCTTCCTGTTTCCCAACGTGTGGTTGTCCGATACGCGCAAGCGGCGCGAGATCGCGGTCATCCGCGCGATGCCGATCTATCTCGACTTCATCACCATGTGCGTGGAGGCCGGTCTCAACCTGTCCGGCGCACTGGCCCAGGCGATGGAGAAAGCGCCCCCCGGGCCCCTGCGCAACGAGTTCGCCATCGTCCTGCGCGACCTGCGCTCGGGGCTGACGCGCGCCGATGCGCTGCGCCGCATGGCCGATCGCCTCGACATCACCGAGGTCACCAGCTTCGTCAGCGCCATCGTGCAGGCCGAACGCATGGGCGCGAGCCTCGCCACGGTATTGCGCGTGCAGGCAGAGCAACGACGCAACGAGCGTTTCCAGCGCGCCGAGAAGCTCGCCATGGAGGCTCCGATCAAGCTGGTCGGCCCGCTCATCCTGTTCATCTTCCCGGTGACCTTCATCGTGCTTGCCTTCCCCATCGTGATGAAGTTCATGAGCGAGGGCACGTTCTGATGCGAGGGCGCCGGCGCCTCCGGCGGCGGGTCACGCTGGCGCTTGCCGTCGTCCTGCTCGGCGGCTGTGCCAGCACCGGGGGCGGCGAGTCCGCGCCCGGCCCGGAGCAGATTGCCGCCGCGCGGGCCGCCGGCGAAAGCGCCTACTCGGCGGGCGAATGGGCGGCCGCCGAGCCGCATTACCGTGCGCTGGTCGCCGCCATCCCGCAGGATGCCGAGCTGTGGTTCCGGCTCGGCAACATCTACGCCCGCGTCGACAAGCCCGATGCCGCGGTTGCCGCCTACCGCGAGGCGCTGGTGCGCGAGGGTGACCTGGCCAAGGCCTGGTTCAACATGGGCGTGGTGCAACTGCGCCAGGCCGCCAACAGTTTCCTCAAGCTCGGCGCGCACGTCGATCCTGCCGACCCCGTGGCCCGTCAGGGTGCCGAGGCCTACGAGGCCATCATGGTCATCCTGGGGCGCCAGGGCGGCGACGGAGCGGAGACGGCAGCTTCCGGCGGGCGCGATGAATGAACGCCGCCACAGCAGTGGCCAGGCGATGGTCGAGTTCGGCATCATCGTGTTCGTGCTGCTGCTCCTGATCCTCGGCACGCTGCAGTTCGCGCTCATCTACCACGCCAAGATCCAGCTCAATTACGCGGCCTTCGAGACCGCGCGTGCCGGAGCCTTGAACAACGCCCGCATGTGGGCCATGGAACTCGCCTTCGCCCGCGCGATGGCGCCGCTCTATACCACGCCGTACCTCGACGACGATTGCAACGGCATCAGCTACGCGTTCGACGCGTCGCCCGAGCCGGCCGGCGGTGTCGATCGGCCGACCGACGTGCCGTTCGACCTCGATCACGTCAAGTGCGCGCGCCAACGCGTCCGCGACATGGTCAATGATGGCCTCGTGCGCATCACCCTGGTCAACCCCGGGCCGGCCTCGTTCTCCGACCACGGCTACCTCGGTGCCGACGGCGCCGAAGTCATTCCCAATGACAACCTCATGTACCGCAGCGCGATCGTGCGCGCCGATTCCGGCCAGTCGGTGCAGGATGCCAACCTGATCAAGGTCCACGTCGGCTTCTGTTACGAATTGATCGTGCCCCTGGTCGACCAGATGATCGCGCGCATGATCGCCGAGCCGCCGAGCGGACTGCAGCCGGAGAACTTCGGCGAGCCCATCGCCAACAGCTTTGCGGCCACCTGTGTTGCCGCGCGCAAGCCGAACGGCGAAGCGCGCGACGGCATCCCGCTCTACGCGCAGGCGGTGATGCGCATGCAGTCGGATCCGATCCGGGACACCTTCTGTGGCGGCGATTGCCCCGATGGCGGCAGCCCGTGATGCGCGCGCAATCGCCCCTGTGATGAGGTCGTACGCTGTGGTCTCATGGGCAGCCGGGCCGTACGGTCCACCATGGCATGCAAGCGGGAGGTAGACGATGAAACTGGGCATCATGACGGGCGCACGTCCGAGCGGAAAAGACGTGAATGCCATCGGCCGCTCGACCACGGTCGACGAGGTGGTGGCGCTGACGCGCCGCGCCGAGGCCGCCGGCTTCGACAACGTGTGGATGGCGAACGTGTTCTCGCTCGACGCCATCATGACGATGGGCATCGCCGGGCGCGAATCGACCCGCATCGAGGTCGGCACGGCGGTGACCCCCACCTACCCGCGGCACCCGACCGCCATCGCGCAGCAGGCGGTGACAGCGGCGGCAGCCTGCAACAATCGCTTCGTGCTCGGCATCGGGCTCGCCCACAAGGTGATGATCGAAGACGCGCTGGGGATGTCCTACGCGCGCCCAGCACGGCACATGAAGGAATACCTGGCGGTGCTCGCGCCGCTGCTGCGCGGCGAGCAGGTCGACTACGACGGCGAGCAGTACCGCGTGCACGGGCTCACCGTGGGCGCGGCCGGCGCCGGCGAAGTACCCGTCATCGTCGCCGCGCTCGGCGAGCAGATGCTCAGGCTCGCCGGGCGTCACACCGCCGGCACCATCACCTGGATGGTCGGGCCGCGTACGCTGGCCGATCACGTGGTCCCGACCATCAACGGCGCGGCCAGCGAGGCCGGCCGCGCGGCGCCGCGCGTGGTGGCGGGCTTCCCCATCGTGCTGACCAGCCAGGCGGACGAAGCACGTCGGCGTATCGATGCTGCCCTTGCCATCTACGGGCAGCTGCCGAGCTACCGCGCGATGCTCGACCGCGAGGGTGCGCGCAGCCCGGCCGAGCTTGCCATCGTCGGCGACGAGGCGGCCCTGCGCGACGGCATCGCACGGGCCCGTGATGCGGGTGCGACCGATTTCAATGCCGCCATTGCCGAGGTCGACGAGGGTGCTTTCGAGCGCACCTTCGAGTTCCTCGCGAGCCTGTGAGGACAGCAACGATGATCGAGAAGCTGTTCGACCTGACTGGCAAGGTCGCACTGATTACCGGCGGCTCCCGCGGTATCGGTCACATGATCGCGCGCGGTTACGTCGAGGCCGGCATGCGCGTCTACATCACGGCGCGCAAGGCCGCGCAGTGCGAGGAAGCGGCCGCCGCCCTGTCCGGCCCCGGTGAATGCATCGCCCTGCCCGCCGATCTCGCGCGCATGGACGAGATCGAGCGTGTCGCGGAAACGCTTGCGCAACAAGAGCGCGAACTCCATGTGCTCGTCAACAACGCCGGTACGCAGTGGGGCGCGACCATCGACGACTTTCCCGAGAAGGGCTGGGACAAGGTCATGGACCTCAACGTCAAGTCGCCGTTCTTCCTGATGCAGAAGCTGCTGCCCTTGCTCGAGGCGGCAGCGCGCGCGGGCGATCCGGCGCGGGTGATCAACGTCGGCTCGGTCGACGGCATGCACACGTCGATTTTCCAGAACTTCTCCTATGCACCGTCGAAAGCCGCGCTACACCACCTCTCGCGCATGCTTTCTTCGCACCTGGCGCCGCGCAACATCACCGTGAACGTCATCGCGCCCGGCCCCTTCCATACCGACATGCTGGCGCCGATGGTGGAATCGATGGGGGAAGACACGGTGCTCGCCAACGTGCCGCTGAAGCGCATGGGGGGTCTCGAAGACGCTGCCGGTACGGCCATTTATCTCGCCGCGCGCGCCTCTGCCTATGTCACCGGGATGGTGCTGCCACTCGACGGCGGTCTCTACGCCGGTAGCTGAAGGCACCGGCTCGGGGCGCCCGCGCGGCGCAGGCGCCGCGCGGGCGCTGAACTCACTCGGGCAGGGTCTCGCCCGAGCCGCCCATCTCGGCCGGCACGTCTTTCAGCTTCGGCAGGCCGTCCTTCACACTGACCATCTTCTCGCCGTAGAACACGTGCATCATCGGCTTGAACGGCAGGTCGGGGATGACCGGTGCATAGACGTCGGTGAGGCCCATGCCGGGATGCTCACTGAACAGGTGCCCGCCGCACTGCTTGCACCACTTTCGGTAGGAGTTCTCTGTCTTGTTGTACGTGTCGATCTGGTCGGCGCCCTGCGTCACCTTGACGTTCTCCGGCGGCCACAGGGTGAAGGTATTGATAGGACCGGCCGACCAGTGCGCGCAGTCGCGGCAGTGGCAGTAGCCCATCGCGGCCGGATCGCCGCTGACTTCGAGCTGGACGGCGCCGCAGAAGCAGCTGCCCTGGTAGGTATTGCTCATGGAATCGTGCTCCCCATCGATGATGGTGGCCGGCGCCCGATGGGGCCGGCCACGTGGCTCAGGCGACGGCCGCGATGGCCGCGTCGCCGAGGAAATCGCCAACCGTGCGCGCGAAGGCGTCCGGTTGCTCGAGCTCCGCAAGGTGCCCTGCGCCGGCCAGCGTCGTCAAGCGAGCGCCGGCGATGGCGTCGCGCCAGGCAGTGCCATAGGCCGCGGGCACGATGGCGTCGCCGTCACTGGTGACGATCAGCGTTTCGGCCTTGATGCGCGGAAGGCGGCGTTTCACGCCGGTGTCCGGGATCGGCCACAGGAACTTGGCGCTCGCGCGCAGGTTGAGCAGTTCCTCGACATGCGCATCGACCTTGTCACGACCCTCGAGCAGGTGCAGCTTGCGGCCGTCGGGGGCCGTGAACAGGACCTGCGAGGGAAAGCCCGGGTGCTGCGCGAACGGGTCCTCGCCGCCGGCCTCGTCGAGCCACAATCCGAGCGGGTTGACCAGCACCAGGCGCGCGACGCGCGTGGGTTCGATGGCGGCGAGCTCGGCCGCCATCCACGCGCCGATGCTGATCCCGGCGACGTGCGCACGCTCGATGCCGAGCGCATCGAGGATGTCGCAGAAGTGCAGCGTGAGATCGAGCGGGCCCTCGTCGAAGTCGGGCAGTTGATCCTTGGCCGGGCCCCAGCCCGGCGCGTAGGGGGCGATGACGTCGAACCGTTCGGCCAGCTTTGCCAGCGCCGGTTCGAAGCCCTGGATGCCGAGCATGTGGTGGAGATAGAGCAGGGGTTCACCCTGACCCGCGCGGTAGTACCAGACGTCGCGCTGCTCGGGGCCGACCTGCATTGTCTGCATGTCCATCAGCCCACCTCCTTGAGCCGCATCTCGCGGCCGGCGGCGGTGTCCGGCACGGTGACCGTGCGCGGAATGGCGCGATCCTCGAGCGGCATCGGCTTGGGATACCAGTGGTCTTCGTAGTCTTTCCACAACCCGCGCATCTGCGGGATGACCTTCTCGGCGAACAGGCGCGTGGAGTGCTGGCAGAGCGCATTCGGCATGTCCCCGAAGTGCAGCAGGCAGACCAGGTGACCGACCTTGAGCGAGGTCGCGACCTTCTCGATCTGCTCGGCCACCGAGTCCGGGCTGCCGGCGACGATGAAGCCCTTCTCGATCATCTCTTCCCACGACAGCGCGGCGGCCTGGTTGAGTGCCGAGGACTGGCCGGCCATCTGCGACACGAGTCCGGCGCGGATGGTCGGCTCGGTGCGGTAGCCCGGGGCATCGGCGTAGCCGGGGTAGACGTGCAGGCAGCGCGAGAAGAAGTAACGCGCGTGCTTCTCGTACAGGCGCTTGGCCTCGGCGTCGGTGTCGGCAACGCAGATCTGCTGGGCGAAAGCCGCCTGGTAGGGGTTGAAGTCGCTGCCGAGCTCTTCCATGCGGCGCCAGAAGCCTTCCATCAGCTGCGCGCCGCGCACGTAGCCCTGGAACGACAGGTAGCTGTAGTTGTACTTGTGCTCGGCACAGAAGTCCCAGGTCTCGACCGAGCCGCCACCCGGGATCCAGATCGGCGGTGGCGTCTGGATCGGTCGCGGCCACAGGTTCACGTAGCGCAGCTTGTAGTGCTTGCCGTTCCAGGCGAAGACGTCCGGATCCGACCACGCGCGGCGCACCAGGTCGTGTGCCTCGTGGTACTTCTCGCGCAGCGTCGCCGGGTTGACCCCGCAGGCGTAGTTGTCGTCCATGGAACTGCCGACCGGGAAGCCCGAAATCAGGCGGCCGCCGGAGATGCAGTCGATCATGGCCATTTCCTCGGCCACGCGGGTGGGTGGGTCATACAGCGCGAGCGACTGGCCGAGCAGCAGGATGGCCGCCTTGTGCGTACGGCGCGCGAGCGTCGAGGCCATCAGCTGCGGCGACGGCATCAGGCCGTAGGCGTTCTGGTGATGCTCGTTGATGCCGAGCCCGTCGTAGCCGACGTCCTCGGCCAGTTCGAGCAGGTCGAGGTAATCGTTGTAGATGCGATTGGCCTTGACGGGGTCGAACAGGCGCGAGTCGACGTCGACCCATACGCTGCGGTGCTTCTCGGTGAAGTCGTCCGGCAGGTACGGCCAGGGCATCAGGTTGAACCAATGGAATTTCATGCGATCTCTCCCCTGCATGAACGGATGGAGCGCCCGCGGAAGGGCGCTGGCGGAATGCCCTGCGATTGTCAGCGTATTGCGCGACAATGGGCAAGCTGAGTCGGTCGGGCCGGGGGGAGGCGCGCTTGATCTCGATCAACACGGGCGCTGTCGCGCGCGTCGCGGCGCCGGGGGCGCTGGCCGTGCTGCTGCTGGTCGCATCGTGCGCTGCTGGCGCGCGCGACCTGCACCTGACCGTTGCCACCACGCATCCACCGACGCTGCCCTGGGTCAGCGTGATCCGCGACCACGTCATGCCGGAACTGGTTGCGGGTCTCGCCGCGCAGCGTCCGGCCATCCATCTGACCTGGACGCCGGCCTTCGGCACGCTGTACAAGTGGCACGACAGTCTCGCCGGGGTCGAGAGCGGGCTCGCCGACATCGGCTGGGTCGGCAGCCTGTGGGAGTCCTCGCGGCTGCCCTTGCAGAACGTGACCTACGCGCTGCCCTTCATCACCGACGACCTGCCGGCGCTGCTCACTGCCATCAATCGTCTGCACGACGAGATGCCTGCCCTGCGCGCGAGCTGGGAGAAGTATGGCGCCCATTTTCTCGGCGCGAGTGGTGTCGATACCTATCACCTGCTGACGACCTTCCCGGTGCGCTCGCTCGACGACCTTGCCGGGCGTCGTATCCTCGCCCCCGGCGCTGCCGCCACCTGGCTGCGCGGCACCGGCGCAATCGCCGTCGATGGCGCGCTGTCGAGTTACTACACGCAGCTGCGCACCGGCGTCGCTGACGGCGTGCTGTCAATCCTGACCGGTGCGCATCCCTTCCGCATTCACGAGGTGGCGCCCTACGTGACGCTGGTCGGCATCGGCGCCCAGTGCACCGGCGCACTGGTTGCCAACCGCGACGCGTGGCAGGCGCTGCCGGGCGCCGCACGCTCCCTGCTGACGCGGCTCGGCCGCGAGTACTCCGCCATCGCCGCTGCAGAGGTGGTCGCGCGCTATGACCGTGCGCTCGCCGCGCTCGCCGCTGACGGCGCGCACATCGTGACCTTGCCCGCAGCCGAGAAGCAGCGCTGGATCGACGGACTGCCGCCGCTCGCCGTGGAATGGGTGGCACGCAACGAGGCGCGCGGCCTGCCGGCCCGTGCGATGCTCGGCGCGTTGATGGCAGCGCTGCGCGCGGCGGGTGTCGACCCGGTGCACGATTGGGAGCAGGGTCTTGGCCCCTGATACACGGCGCGCCGCGGCGCCTGCCACACTGCTACCGGCGCCTGAGACGGGTCTCCTCGCCATGCTTGCGGCCGCGCTGGTCGCCATGGTGACACTGCTCATCGGCGCCGACATCCTTTCCCGCGCGCTGTTCGCACGCCCCCTGCGCGGCGTCGCCGAGCTCGTCACGCTGGCCGTGCCGGCCGGGGTATTCTTGGTACTGCCCTGCGCCTGGCAACGCGGTGCGCTGGTGCGCGCCGGGTTCGTCGCGCGCTGGCTCGCCACCTCGCGCGAGGCGTCGGCGCGCGGGCTGGAGATGGTCTTCGCGCTCATCGGCGTCGCCGTTACGCTGGCCATTGCGCTCGTCACGCTGCCGCTTGCCTGGCGCGCGCTGCGCGACGGCGAGTTCCTCGGTGTCGCCGGCGATTTCACCGTGCCGTCGTGGCCTGCCCTCGCTGCCATCGTGCTCGGCAGCCTGGTCTTGACGCTGCACCTCGCACGCGGTGGGCGGACCCAGCTGGCATGGCTGTGGCGCCGCGCGCACGGCGCCGTGCCGCTCGCGTTGGTGGCCTTGGCGCTGCTGTTCGTGCCATTTCTCCTGATCGATTCACGCCACGGCATCGGTGCGCTGGCGGTCGCCTTGCTGCTGGTTCTCATCGCACTCGGCATGCCTGTCGCCTTCGCCCTGCTGGCGGTGGCCGCAGTGGGTATCGCCGCACTCAAGAGCAGCGTCGTCATCGCAGCCAACGCACTCGGTCTCGCCGCGGGCGGCGCGGTGTCGTCCTACGTGTTCGGCGCGGTGCCGCTGTTCGTGCTGCTCGGGCTCGTGATGGGGCGCGCCGACATCGGTCGCGACGCGCTTGCCGCCGCGCACTGGATGCTGCGTGGCGTTGCCGGCGGGCTGGGCGTCGCGACCGTACTCGCCAACGCGTTGTTCGCGGCGATGACGGGCATCTCGATCGCCTCCGCCGCGATTTTCGGCAAGGTCGCCGTGCCGCCGCTGGTCGAGCAGGGCTACGCGCCGCGCTTCGCCGTCGGCCTGGTCGCCGGCTCTTCGGTACTCGGCATGCTGATTCCGCCCAGCCTGCTGCTGATCATCTACGGGCTCATCGCGGAGGTCTCGATCAGCGCGTTGTTCCTGGCCGCGGTAACGCCGGGCATCGTTCTCACGCTAGCCTTCGCCTTCGCCGTCGTCGTGGCCGCCTGGCGCCGGCCACCGCGCGTGGCAGGTGCGGCGACGTCGATGGCCGGCAGCGGTGGCGAAGCGCTGCGACGGCTCACGCCGATCGTGCTGCTCGGCGCAGCCGTACTCGGTGGTATCTACGGCGGGCTCTTCACGCCGACCGAGGCGGGTGCTGCCGGCAGCCTGCTGGCGTTCACGATCGCGCTCGCCATGCGGCGGCTGCGCTGGCGTGCGGTCGGCACGCTGCTGATCGAGTGTGCGGTGACGTCGGGGGCGATCCTGTTCCTCGTCATCGCGGCGTCCGCGTTCGGCATGCTGCTGACGCTGTCCGGTATTCCGGCTGCGCTCGGGGCGGCGGTCGCCGCGGCCGGATTCGGCCTCGCTGCCTACGCGGTGCTCTATCTGATCGTGCTGATATTGCTCGGCATGGTGCTCGACTCGACCTCGATCCTGCTCATCATGGTGCCGCTGGCGCTGCCCACGGTGCAGGCGCTCGGTGGTGATCTCGTGTGGTTCGGCGTGCTGACCGTGATTGGCGTCGAGATCGGCCTGCTCACCCCGCCGCTCGGCCTCAGCGTGTTCACGCTGCAGGCGGCGCTCGACGATACGCGCATTGCGCTCGGCGACATCTTCCGCGGTGCGGCGCCGTTCGCCGTGCTGATGTTGCTGTTGTGCCTGCTGTTGATTGCCGTCCCGCAGCTCGTCCGCCCGTTTGGCTGAACGCGGAGCGATCAGGCCCCCGGCAGCGGCAAGCCGTAGCTGTCGAGAAAAGCGATATCGGCGAGCGGCTTGCGGCGAAGCTTCCTCGGGAACGGTTTCTCCGGCCAGCCGAGGGCAATCATCGCGCAGGTGGCGAGCTCGTCGGGTATGCCGAGCAGGCGCTTCACCTCTGCTTCGGCGAGGCACAGGATGGTGGTGAGCGTGGTGCCGAGCCCCTCGTTGCGCGCCGCCAGCATGAGATTCTGTACCGCCGGGTAGATAGACGAGCCGCCGGTCACGCTGAGGCGGCCGAGATCGGCATCGACGGGGGTAATCTCGTCGACCGCGGCGCACACCACGATCATGATTGGGACGTCCTGCAGATGCCTCGCGAAATGATCGACGTGCTCGAGAAAACCCGGCCGGAAGCCGGCGCCGATCGCGCCCGAGGCATACTTCGCCATGATGCCGTCCCATAGCGGCTGATAGAGCTCGTGCAGCGCGCGACGCTTGTCGGCGTCGCGCACCACCACCCATGTCACCGGTTGCTTGTTCGAGCCGGTCGGTGCCCAGCGCGCGGCGTCGAGCACCTCGACGAGCAGCGCGTCGGCGACGTCGTCGCGCTTGTAGTGACGGCAGGCGTGGGTGGTGCGGATGACGTCGATGAGCTCCACGATGCTTTTCCCTCGGAATCGTTGGCGGGCGACAGCGCGGTGCGGTCGCGCGGCGCCCCGCCAGTCTAACGCGTGCGAGGTGCGCGCGAAGCCGCGCAATGCCAGGGCTCAGGCCGGAACCTGGTTGAGCAACCAGCCGAGGGCGAGGACCTGTGGCAGCGTCACGAGTGGCAGGAACAGTGCGAACTTCCACGACCGCGTCACTTCGCGCAGCACCAGCATCTCGGTGTAGTCGGTGGCGACGCCCGCCATCAGGAACGTGAACGCATTGCCGGGCGCGCCGGCGCGCGCGAAGAGGTCGCCCGCAATCGGCGCCGATCCCTCCGAGCACACCTCGATGATGGTCGCACCGAGCAGCGTCAAGGCGAGGCCACCGAGCGTGGGGCCGAACCAGGTGCCGAAGGTCTCGGCGTCGAACACGGTGCGGATGAGGGCAGCGAGCACCACGCCGAGCAGGATCCAGCGCAGTACCATGCGCGAGTCGCGCACGCCGCTGCGCAGCACGTCGAGCCAGGTGCGTGGCCCCCAGTCGGCCCGGGCCAGGCCGGCGCGTGCTTCACGCCAGAAGCGGAAGTCGGCCGGCAAATCGCGCCGGTGCGGGTTGTCCGGCAGCTGGCCGCCGGCGACGAGGTGGTCGAAGACGAGGCCGCTGACGAGTGCGATGGCCATCGAGAGCACGATGAAGGCGAGTGTCCATGGCACGCCGACGAGTGCGAACAGGATGAGGGTCATCGAAAACGAGTTCCACGGGCTCGCGATGAGGAAGGCGATGACCTGCCCCGTACTCGCGCCACGCTCGTAGAGCTTCGAGGCGACCATGAGAATGCCATGGCTGCACAGGTCGAGCAGTACACCGGCCAGCGTCGCGCGCGCGATGCCGCCGACGCCCGCCGGGCCGAGCGTGCCGATGACGAACTCGCGCGGCACGCGCGCGAGCATGCCGATCATCAGCATGCCGAGCAATACGCCCCACCAGATGGTGTTGACGACGTGATGGATGCCCATGGCGTAGCGGCCGAGCACCGGCACCTCGACGTCGTAGGCGGCGAAAGCGAGATGCAGGACGTAGCCGATGGCAATGAGTGCCGCGCTCGTCGCCAGCAGCCAGTCGATGCGGCGCGCCGGCGCGGTCGCGTCGTCACCCGCGCAGCAACTCGGCTGGGTGCGCGGGGCGGGCGCGGGCGCGCAGCAGGCGGGGACCGTACGTGGCTTCGCCTCGGTCGCATGGCAACTTCCCGCAGCCTGCGCGGCGTGCGGCGCCGCACCAGCCTCGCCGGCCGGAGCGGTGCCGTCGCCGCGGTGCGCATGCACGTCCGCGCCCGCCGTCGCTTTGCCGGCACAACATGTGCCGGTGCTGGCGGGCAGGGTATCGGCGGTGGGGGAGCTGCTGCTCATCCTCCTAGCATAACGCGCGACCGCAGGCTGGCGCTTGATCCATGTCCGGCTCGACCGCCTTGCGCGCCCAGGGTTCCGCGTGGGCGTCGGCGCCGTCAGCCCAGCAGGCGTACTACCCAGACGATGCTGATGACCTGCTGCACCGTGAAAAAGGTCGCACGCACGAGCACCATGACGGGGCTGGTCGAAATCATGTGTGCGACCGACTGCGCCACGCGCGCGCCGAGAAAGACCATCGCCAGGCCGTCGGTGACGGCAGTGAGGCCGGCGACCTGCGCATAGAGCAGCAGGCCCACCGGTATCGCCAGCCATTCGAGCGTGTTGCCGTGTGCGCGTGTGACGCGCTGCCCGAGCGCGGCCAGCTCGCTGCCGTCCTGGCTGAAGGTGTTGATGGCGTGACCCTTGAGCATCGCGACGGTGCGCGCCGTCAGCAGCAGCAGGGTCAGCACGAGCGCCCAGGCGATCAGCCCGAGCAGGCAGGTAGCGGTGGCGGACATGGTCGGACTCCCCCCGGATGCGGCGCGAACTTTGCGCCGGCCAAGCATACGCGGGTCCGCCCGGTGACGACAGCGGCCATGGCAGCCGGCCGGCCCATCATGCCGGGCTCGAGCCGCGCATCCGGCCCACCGGGCGGTTCACCCGCCGCCGCGGTTCAGCAGGTGATCGAGCCACAGGTTGGAGAGCTTCTCCTGCACCGAGTTCTGACGCAGCCGCGCGCGCAGGTTGGGGAAGTCGACGTGATCGAGCGGCTGGTCCTGGTTGTAGCAGGAGTAGACGAACGATTCCGCGCCGGTCTGCGGGTCGACATGCTTGCACAGGCACTGCGCACAGACGCCCTTCATCATGCACTGCATGGGCGAGTTGATTGAGCCGATGGCGGCGTGCTCCGGCTTGAGGTAGGGCGCCAGCACGCCATGGCGCGCCTGCTTGACCGCCGCCATCATGCCGTCCGAGCCGATCACGATGAGCTCGTCGATGGCATCGAGCGGAATGGTCACCTCGCCGAGCTGCCCCTGGGCGTAGGCGAGCAGGGCTTCGATGACGTTGCCGACGAAGCTGCGGTCCTGCGGCCGGCCGCTCGGGATTGGCGTGACCTCGGGGCCCGGGTCGACCGCCCACACGACGACGTCCGCGGCAGCCTCGATGTCGGCCATCTTGAAGACGTCCTGCGGGCGCTTGTAGCCGGCGAAATAGAGCACCCGGTTGCCGGCCGCGCGCAGCGCCTTGCCGATCGAGAACAGCACCGCGTTGCCGAGCCCGCCGCCGACCAGCAGCGCGGTGCCGTCCTGCGCGATGTGTGTCGGCGCGCCGGTGACGCCCATCACGACCAGCGGGTCGCCCGGGCGGCAGCGCGCGAGCAGGCGCGACGAGGCCCCCATCTCGAGCGCAATCAGGGAGATGAGACCCTGCGCCTTGTCGACCCAGGCGCCGGTCAGCGCGAGACCTTCCGGCGCGAGCACGGTCCCCTCGATGCGCGGCGCGAAGGCTTCCGGGTTCTGCACGCGGTAGAACTGGCCCGGCTCGAACTTGGCGGCCGCGGCCGGCGCGTGCACGATGACCTCGATGATGGTCGGCGTGAGGCGGTTGACCGCGACGATGGTCGCGACCAGTGCCTCGTCGAGCGCCTGGAAGAAGTGATGCAGGTCGACCTCGCGGGTCGGCTGTGCCGCCGGCTCGAGGCGCGCGATGTCGCCGGCGAACAGCGCCACGATGTGCGGATAGCCATGCTTGGCGCTCGCCATCGCCTTGACCACGTTGCCGGCATAGACCGGGTGGTTGTCGCCATAGAAGGTGACGTGACGGCCGTGCTCGGAGTAGGAGGTGAACGGCGAGGGGGCGGCGAGTTTCGGGATGGTCGTGGCATCGTCGGCGACCGGTACCAGCGTACCGTCGGCCCGATCGAAGCGGCGGAAGAACTTGCCGTCGAGGGTGAAGCTACCCGGGTGCTCCTGCTCGTAGATGGTATTGGGCGAAGTCCCCGCGGCCACGAACAGGCTGCGCAGCGGGATCTCGAGTTCCTGCCGCTCCTGGTCCGGTGCGGCGCGCGCGAAGCGCACCCCGGCCAGCGCACCGTGCTCGTCGGCGAGCGCTTCGAGCGGGCTCATCCAGGGCGCGATCTCAATGCCTTCGCGCAAGGCTTCGTTGACCTCCTCGTGGTTCTGGCGATACGCGGGCGAATCCTCGAGACCCTTGCGGTAGAACAGCGTTACCCCGCCCCAGCCGGCCACCAGGCTGGCGAAATCCGGCCGTTCTCCCGCGAGTGTGGCGCGTTCGCGCTCGCGACGTACCGCGCGACCATGGGCCAGCGCCTCGTCGAGGATGGCGAGTTCTTCGGCGTCGTAGCGTGCGCGCACGGTGTCGGCGCCGAGGTCGGCGACGAGCCGCTCGTAGCGATGCAGCACCTTTTCGACCTGGCGCGGGTAGTAGGCCATCACCTCGGTCGCCGTATCGATGGCGGTCAGTCCGCCACCGATGACGCCGGCCGGCAGGCGCACCTGCAGGTTGGCCAGCGAGGCGTCCTTGGCGGCGCCGGTCAGCTGCAGCGCCATGAGGAAGTCGGACGCCTTGCGGATGCCGCGGATGAGGTTGTTCTTCAGCCCGATGATCGACGGCTTGCCGGCACCGGTGGCGAGCGCGACATGGTCGAACCCGAGCGCCCAGGCGTCGTCGAGCGTGATGCTGCCGCCGAAGCGCACGCCACCGTAGGCGCGGAACGTGCGCCGGCGCAGCAGCGTGAGGTAGATGACCTTGAGGAAGTTCTTGTCCCAGCGTACGGTGATGCCGTACTCGGCGACGCCGCCGAAGCCGGTCACGGTGCGCGTATCGAGGTCCTCGTAGAGCGTCTTGAAGTCGCGCACCGGCTGCGGCGGTGCATGCGCCGAGCCGGTCAGCGCCGCCGGGAGCGGCTCGAGCTTGAGCGCGTCGATGCCGACCACCGCGAAGCCTTCGTTGAGCAGGTAGTGCGCGAGCGTGTAGCCGGCCGGCCCGAGACCGGCCACCAGCACTTTGCGGCCGTTGTAGGGCAGCATGTGGGGGCGCTTCACGTTGAGCGGGTTCCAGCGCGTCAGCAGCGCGTAGACCTCGTAACCCCACGGCAGCGCGAGCACGTCGGTCAGCACGTTGGTCTCGATCTGCGGGATGTCGACCGGCTCGGTCTTCTGGTAGATGCAGCCCTTCATGCAATCGTTGCAGATGCGATGGCCGGTGCCGGGGCACATCGGGTTGTCGACGACGATCAGCGCCAGTGCGCCGATGTTGTCACCGCCACGCTTGACCACGTGCATCTCCGAGATCTTCTCGCCGAGCGGACAGCCGGTGACGGCAACGCCGAGCGCGTTGGTCTTGAAGCCGCCGGTCTTCTTGTTCGGCATGCCCTTGGCACAGGTGTCGTTGTCGCGGTCGTGGCAGTAGATGCAGTGATCCACCTCGTACATCACGCGGCGCAGCGGGTAGCGCGGATCGGTCAACGAGAAGCCGTCGCGGCGACGGCGATGGCCGGAATCCGCCGCCCAGGTGGTGTAGCCGGCGTGCTCGCGCTCGGGATGGTGCACGAGGTGGTTGACGTCGGTACGCGCGGGCTCCTTGAATCCCACCCAGGTCGTGGCGGCGAGCGGCTCGAAATCCGGCTCGCTGCGCACCAGGTGACACCAGCGTGCGAGCGCCTCGCGCGCGGTTGCGACGAGGCTCTCGTCGTCGTCGAGTGTCGACCAGGCGTCGTGGTGCGCACGTAACGCGGCCAGGAAGCCCGCGGGACGTGGCAGGCGGCCGTCGAGGATGCCGGCGGCACGTGCCGCCAGGTACTCGTCGTCGTCCGCATGGACGGCGCCCTCGCGCGCCGCCGCGCGCAGTACGCTGACCTCGATGGCCAGGGCTTCGCGGTCCCAGCCCGCGGTATCGGCGTCCTTGTAGGCCTTGGCGAGCGGAGCGACGAACGCGTTGCGGAAACCGAGCACGGTCGCGTCCTCGTCGCGGATGTGTGCGTGCTGGGCCTGCCAGGCGCCTTCGATACGGAACAGGCGCGCGAGAAAACGGCCGAGGTGGGGAGCGGTGTCGACCAGCACCGCGGACACCGCCTCCGGGCTCATGCCCTCGCCGCGGCAGTCGCGGTAGGCATGGAAGCGTTCGGCGACGCTGCCGTCGGCGGCGGCCAGGTGGTCGTGGAACACCTCGGTGAGCCTCGCCAGCGCCTGTGGCTCATAAAGATCGGCATAGGTGAATCCGGCGATGCCGAGCGTGAGTTCGGCGCTGTCGTAGGCGGGTGCGGGCTGATTCATGCGGGTGCGGGGTGGCGAGGAATTGTCCGCCCGCCACGATACGGGACGTACTCGGGCCGGCGCAATGGCGCGTCCGCCGGCGCCGTGGATGGCAGCGGCCGCGCGCGGCGCGATTGTCATGCTGCAATGCACCATGACGGTGCCCATGCTGCGCAATGCGGCATATCCGGCCCGCCTCTGGATGGCCGCTGCCGACATAAGACGGTGGCAAGCGACTGATTTGACGGCGAGTCCCTCTCGAGCGGGCTGCTGGCACCCGTGTTGCATCGCCAATGGAGCCAATCACGTGGCCTGCGCAGGAGGACATCGCCATGCACGCCCGACGCGAGTCTCACCGGGAGCGGGAAGTCGCCGTTGCACCGCTCATTGCCGTCACGGCCGGCTGCGTCCGCGCGTTCACGAGCTGTCTGCTGGTGGGCGCGTTCGCTCTCGCGGCTCTCGTCGTCGCGCGTGGCGTGGCCGCCGACGAAGCCTCGCCGCTCGAGCGCTACCCGGGGCGCCTGGTCGATGTCGGCGGTCACGACCTGCATATCGATTGCCGAGGCCGTGGCGGGCCGGTGATCGTGCTGGAATCGGGCATCGGTGGCTTCTCGCTCGAGTGGCGCGCCGTGCAGGCGGCGTTGTCCCCGCGCACGCGCGTGTGTGCGTACGACCGCGCCGGATATGGCTGGAGCGAGCCAGCGAATGGGCCACGCACCGCCGCAGGCGCCGCGGCCGAGCTGCACGAGCTGCTTGCGGCCGCCGGTGAAGCGCCCCCCTACCTGCTCGCCGGGCACTCCTACGGCGGCTTGATCGTGCGCGAGTTCGCGGCGCGCTGGCCGCACGCCGTTGCCGGTGTCGCGCTGATCGATGCCGCGGCGCCGGAGCAGTTCGCGCGCCTCCCTGCGGCGGCGCTGCCACGCGCCTATCTTGCCGCTCTCGGTGGCGGCGGGCGCGTCTTCTCGATGCCGCGTGCGGCGGCCGGCTTTCCCGCGGCCCAGCGTACGCTAGGCCTCCAGCTCATGATGCTGCCCAAGGCGCGCCTCGCCTACCGGGCCGAGATGCGTGACTTCGAGCACAGTGCGCGTCGCCTGATGTCGCAGGGCGCGGGTGCGATTACGGCGCCACTGGTGGTCATCTCGCGGGCACGCGACGAGTTCGGGCCCGCCGCCGGTGGTTCCGATGCCGAACACGTGTGGGGCGAGATGCAGACCGCGATGCGGCAACTGTCACGTCATGCCGACCACTGGCTGGCAGCCGGGGCCGGCCACCAGGTTCATGCCGATCGCCCCGACCTCGTTGCGCTTGCCCTGCGCGAGCTCGGTGATGCGGCGCGCATGACCGCACGGGCGGCGGACGCCTTCGCGTTGGCGCCGACCTTCGCGCGGCTGGTGCTGAGCGTGCCGCCGCCAGTCCTCGCTGCGGGTGGCTGGTCGTCGACGGACGCCGCGCGCTGACGCGCGGCCTCAGGCCGCGCGCGTGCCGGCTGTATGACCCGTCAGCCAGCGCGTCCAGCAAGCCTGGCCGTCGCCGAGCGCCTCGGCAAGCAGCGACAACTGGTTGGGCCAGGGCGGCCGCAGTGTCGCCTCGACCTCGCCATCGCGGATGGTCAATTGCATGCCGAGCCTGAGCGCGAGCGCCCGCATGCGGCGGTTCTCGCGCAGGAACAGCACGCGCACAGGCGCTGCGCCGCGGTTGCGCGCCAGCGCGACGGCGCGGCGCATCAGCGCGGTGCCGATGCCGCGCCCCTGCCACTGGCTTTCGACGGAGAAAGCGAGCTCGCAGCCGCCGTTCCACGGCGGCCAGGCATCGAACACGACCTCGGCGACGCCGCGCAGGACGCCTGCCTCGAAGTGCCCTAGGACCACGCGCCGCCCGGCCTCGCGCGGTTGGCAGTAGTCGTCGATATGAGCATCCGGCACGCAACCCATGAAACGCATGGCGCGGTCGTGCTCGCTCAGGCGGCGCAGGTGGGCGGCATGCAGACCATGTTCATCCGCACCGAGCTTGCGGCAGGTGATGAGAGCCGGTTTCGCGCCCCGGACAACGGCGGGCGCGCGTGCGGCATGGGAAGTCTCGGTGCGGACGGGTGCTCCGGGGGAATCGGGACTTGCGGTGATGTTCACGGGGGGGGTCACCTGCCGCCACTCGGACGGCGATTACTGCTGCATTGCAACAATAGCGGCCGACCGGCCGTTCCGGTACAGCCCGCACCGGCAAAACTCTTGTGCGGCGGCTGCGCATGGGCAGTGCAGCAGCCGTCCCGGCGGGACGATGGCACGCGACGCGTCGGCGCGCGGGTGGTGCGGCGTTCAGGCGAAGTTCGCGAACCTGCAGCCGAAATAGACGTGGTCGTCGCGACGGGCGCGATGACGTACATGTGCCACCACCGCGCGTGGCGCGGCGGCGCCGCCGAGGTCGAGGGTAAGGACGTCCCGCTCGTGCAGGAGTGTGGCAGTGGCGGCATCGACCACGAAGCCGATACCGGCCGGCGAGTGGTTGAGCACCTGGATGTCTACCGCGTTACCGTTGCCGAGCGCGAGGCGCGCAAGCTGCGCCGCCGGCGCGGTGGCTACCCGCGGTGTCTCGCGACGATCACTCGCGTGGCCGATCGTATCGGCGGCGTCTCCGGACAGGGGGTCGAAGCGCAGCGCGAGCGTCATGCGCACGCCGTCCCCCGAGACGAAGAGCACTGTCGCGGCGAGTTCGAGGGGACGGTCGTCGGTGGCTGCCTGGACCAGCGCCACGACATCCTCACCGCCCTGCAACAGCGGCGCGTCGACCAATGCGTACTCCAGGCGCGCGCCGCGCGCGGACAGTTCGCTGACGTCGGACGCCGCGTAGCAGGCGCCGTCGATAGACAGCGTCACGCGTGCCGCCCGCGGCTCGCGAAGGGCGCCACGGTAGGTTACGCCTTGGCCGTAATCGGTGCTGGATTCGTCGCGCATGGTCCCTCCTGACACGATCGACTCTAGCAAAGGCGCCGCCCGCCTTTTGTAAACAATTGGTGGCACTGCGCGGGGCCTGTCACCGGGCGTGCGTGCGCAGCGTGTCGAGAAGCCGCCGGTGCGACTCGACCAGACGTGCACCGAGTACGTTGGAGATGTTGCGATGGAGGCGGGACGCAATGCGCGGATAGAAGCGCAGGCCGCGGTGGGCGCTGTCGGCATCGAGACGCACCACCGTGAGCGGCTCGCTCGCGGTGACCGTGGCAGTGCGTTCGACACCGTCGCCCGAGAAGCCGATCTCGCCGACGATATCGCCGGGGCCCACCTCGTCGATGTCGAGCACCACGCCATCGCGCTCCAGGGTGACCGCGCCGTGCCCCTTGAGGATGACGTACATGCCACCCGAGACGGCGCCCTGCGCGATGACCACCTCGCCGGGGCTGAAGGTGTCGATATCCGACAGCACGACGACCTTCTTGACCTCGAACCGCGACATGCCGGCGAACAGTGGGCAGCTCACCAGCACCTCGCGGTCGAGCTCGAGCGCGATGATGTCCCACACCGTGGCGAGGCGCAGGTGCATGAGGAGTATCGGCATGAGGAACAGATCGGCGAGCGCCGCGTAGATCATGGTCGCCGCGGCGAGCAGGCCGAACTGGGCGACGACACTGAACTCCGACAGCGCCAGGGTACCGAAACCGAGCGCAAGGGCGAGCGAGGTCGAGACGATCGGTACCGCTTCGCCACGCACCGTCCAGCGCACCGCTTCGCGCTCGTCGATGTGGCGTTTGCTCTCGAGGCCGAAGCGGGTCATCAGGTGGATGGTGTCGTCGACCGCGATGCCGATTGCGATCGCGGCGACCATTGCCGTGCCGGGATTGAGCGGCACGCCCAGCCAGCCCATCAGGCCGAAATTCATCACGATCGGGATGACGTTGGGTACCAGCGCGAGCAGTCCTGCGAGCCACGAGGTGTAGAGCATGGAGAAGAGCAGGAAGATGATGGTGAGAACCAGCCCGAGCGAGGCGAGCTGCCCCTCGATCAATGCTGCCGCGGCGCGATTGACCATGAGGTTCTTGCCGGTGAACGCGACCTCGACCTGCTTGCCGACGACCTGCGGCACGATGCGCTGGAGATCGTCGATGGCGGCGTTCAGGGTGACCGAGTCGGTAACGTTGTGGCGCACGCTGATGCGTGCCGTGGCGAAGTCCTCGGTGACGAACGGTTCGAGATCGTCGCGCGTCAGCGTGGAGAGGTAGAGATCGACGTCCTCCTGCTGTTCGCTGATACGGTAGTAGCGTGGATTGCCCGCGTTCATCTCCTGGTGCATCAGTGCGAGCAGCGTTGCGAGCGAGAGCGTCTTGTCGTAGAGGTGCTGGTTGTCGAGCAGCGCTTGTACCGCGGCGATGGTCTGGAGCCCTCGCGGTGTGCGGAAATAGCCGTCTTCGTCAGCTCGCAGGACCACGCTGAAGACGTGCAGGCCGGACAGGTCCTCGTGCACGCGCGCGGCATCGCGCACGAACGCGTGGTCGGCCGGGAAGTAGGACAGCGGATCGTTGTTCACGCGTACGTCGAGCGCCTTTACCCCGAACCAGACGAGCACCATCAGCGTGCCGCCGACGATGAGCAGCGGCGCGCGTCCGCTGGCGGACTCGACCGCCCGCACGACCACTCCGACCAGCCCGCCCGGCAGCCCGTTGGCGCTGCGCAGACGGCTCTCGCGGGGACCGATCCAGGCCAGCAGCAGCGGCACCGCGAGCACCGTGACGACGAAGTTGGCGAGCATCGCAAATGCGCTCGCGATGGCGAACTCGAAAATCAGCGGGATCTCGGTGATGACGTTGGCGGCAAAACCGATCACCGTGGTGAGCGAGGTGATCAGGACCGGCAGTCCGACCTGGCGCGCCATGTGACTGGCGGCGGCGGCGTGCATGCCGCGGGCGGTGTCGTCACCGCCAGGCGGGCCGCCGCTCTCGGTGTCCAGCGCCTCGAGGTAGGCGGAGACCAGGTGCACGTCCTCGACGGCCCCGATCACGATCACGAGCGCCGGGATCATCGCGGTCAGCAGCGTCACCGGTATGCCGGCGAGTGCCATGAAGCCGAGCGTCCACAGCACGCTCAGTCCCGCCGTCACGAGCGGAATCGGGATGACGCGGGCCGATTTGAGGAACACCGCCACGACGACGACGAGCACGGTGAGTGCCAGCGGGATCAGCAGGCGCAGGTCGTTGGTCATGCCACGCCCGATCTCGACGTTGAGGCGTGGGCGGCCGAGCTGGAAGGCGATGTCGAAGTCGTCGCGCAGTGGTGCGACGAGATTCTCCACCACGGCATACACCTCGAGCTCCCAGTCGGGGTCGCGCGGGCGCGCGGCATAGCTCAGGTTGAGCGCAGTCGCCTCGCCGTCGGCGGAGATGAAATTGCGGCGCATGATCGGGCTGTAGGCGGCATCGTCGCGTAACTCGGCGATGCGTTCGGCGTCGCGCGGCACGACCGTCGCGAGCGGCCCGGCATCGACGTACTCGCCCTTGTCGCGGATGTTCGTGGCCGAGAGCAGGCTGCTGACGGCGAGGATCTCGGGACGATCTTCGAGTTCGAAAGCGAGCTGCTGGAGCTGCTCTAGACGCTCCCGTGACCACAGGTCGTCGGCGCGCAGGTAGACGATGAGCGTCTGTTCGGCGCCGAAGTCGGCCTGCATGCGGGTGAAGTCCTGCCAGCCCGGTGCGTCCGTGCTGACCAGGCGGTCGTCGCTGCGGTCGATGCCGAGCCGCGGCAGGGCAGCGAGCGCGGCGAGGCTGACGACCACCAGTACCAGCGCGGCGCGGCGCCGGCCGCGCGGGCCGGTCGCGAGCAGGCGCCGCATCAATCTCACCATGAACGAGCTCCAGGCGGTGCGGCGCCGCTCATGCCGCTGGTGTCGTCACGTCGGCGCGACGAAGGGGCGGCCGAGTCCCTGCCAGCAGGCGGCGTAGTCATCCTGTAACGCCGGGCATTCCAATGCCCAGCGCGTCGGTACGAGCGGGTAGCGCGTCTCGAACATGAACGCGAGCGTGGCCTCGAGTTTGGCGGGAGCCAGTTCGGCGCTGGAAGCGTCGGCGAACACGCCGGCCTCGGGGCCGTGCGGCACGAGCGCGTTGTGCAGGCTCATCCCTCCCGGTTCGAAGCCTCGCTTGCGCGCGTCGTACTGGCCGTACACGAGCCCCATGAACTCGCTCATCACATTGCGGTGGTACCACGGGGGACGAAAGGTGTCCTCGGCGACCAGCCAGCGCGGCGGAAAGATGACGAGATCCAGGTTGGCGATGCCAGGCGTGTCGGACGGAGAAGTCAGCACGGTGAAAATCGACGGGTCCGGGTGGTCGTAGCTGATCGATCCCATCGTGTTGAAGCGGCGCAGATCGTACTTCCACGGCAGCGCGTTGCCGACCCAGGCGACGACATCGAACGGGTCGTGGTCGATAGCAGCGCGGAACAGCCGCCCGTGGAAGCGAGTGACAATCTCGAACGACGTATCGGCGTCAACGTATGCCGCGACCGGGGCGAGGAAATCGCGGTCGTTGGCGAAGCCATCCGAGCCCACCAGCCCGCGTTCAGGCAGACGCAGCGGGTTACCGTAGTTCTCACACAGGTAGCCACGCGCGGCACCGTCACGCGGGTCGATGCTGCATTTCATGCCACGCGGCACGAGCACCATCTCGCCCGGTTCCGCCTCCAGCACGCCGCATTCGGTGCGCACCACGATGGCGCCGCTCTGCGGCAGTAGGAGCAGCTCGCCGTCGGCATCGACCAGGCAGCGCGTCGCCATTGGCTGCGTCATCGCGTAGAGATGCACACCGATGCCGAGCTGCAGTGCGACGTCGCCATTGGCGGCAACGGTGACGATGCCGTCGACGAAATCGCCGCGATCGTCGAGAGCCGGCGGATCCCAGCGCAGGGGGTCGGGTGGTGCGAAAGCACCGTGCAGCGGTCCGGCCAACCAGCCGTCGTGCTCGAGCGGGGTATGAGTACCCTGCGTCACCGATGGGCGGATGCGGTAGAGCCAGGTGCGACGGTTGTCCGCGCGCGGCACCGTGAAGGCGGTGTTCGAGAACTTCTCGGCGTAGAGACCGAAGGGCACACGTTGTGGCGAGAAACGCCCGCGCGGCAGTGCGCCGGCATGGGCTTCGGACTCGAGCTCGTTGCCGAAGCCGGACAGGTAGGCGGGTGCGGTCATGCGTGCTCCGGGACTCTCGCTGCCGCCGGGAGGCGGCTGGTCGACATTACAAAGGAGGCGACCGGCGGCGTCCAGCCCGTCAGAAACGGCTGGTTCCGGTGGGTGCGGGAACTGCCACGTAGCTTTCGACGGCACACCTCATCGGCGCGGCTGTATGCGCGCGTGGCCCGGCGGGAACCCTGCAGGACATGCTCACCGGGCGCCGTGCGCATGATGCGCACCACGTTGTCGCCAGCGCGCCGGGTCGAGTGCAAAGAACTCGTGCAAGGCCGCATAGAGTTCGGGATGGTGTTGCTCGAGCGCCGCGCCGCGCTCGAAGAAGGTCTCCACGGCTACCGCGAAGAACTCCGCCGGTGCGCTGGCGGCATACGGGTCGAGCAGGGTGTGCTCCCCGCGCGCCAGCGCCCGTTCGAGACGCTCATACTCGTGCTGGAACAGCGTTGGCCAGCGTCGCGCCTGGGTCGTATCGAGTTCGGGCGCGCCATCGACCAGGCCGTCCTGCTCGTCGAGCTTGTGCGCGAACTCGTGGAGTACCACGTTGTGGCCGTCACCACCATGGTCGAGATCCGCGCGCAGGTCGGCCCACGAAAGGATCACCGGGCCGCGGTACCACGATTCGCCGGAGCGCACGTGACGCTGGGTGGACTCGAGAAGGCCGTCGTGTGCCGTCTCGACGGCAACGAAGGCATCCGGGTAGACCAGAATCGACGTGAAGTCGGGGTAGTAGCGGGTATGCAGGTTGAGCTGCAGCAGGCAGGCCTGGGCGGCGATCGCGAGCCGCATGAGATCGGTGACCTCGAGGCCGTCCTGGCCGTAGAAGCGCTTCTCGGCGAGGAAGATCTGGATGTCGCCGTGCAGACGTTCGCGCACCTCGCGCGGCAGCCGCCGGTAGAGTGGCACGCGTCGCAGCATGTGCAGCCAATGCTCGGGTAGCGGTGTCGCACGCAGCCGCGCCCGCCGCCGCTCGCGCAGGCGCCGCGTGAGCCACGGCCACGCGGCGACGAGTGCGGGCACGGCGAGGATGGCGAGGATTTCGAGTGGCAAGGGGGATCGTCCGTATGGGATCGTAAGAAGCCGGCGTACGCGCGGAGCGGCGCCGGTCACCGCGTGTGGCCGCGTGCCGACGGCGCGCGACGCCGGGCCTGATCCCGCGCCCGCCGGCACACGTAATCCCGCGATGGTAGCGTCCGTCGGCGGCGCTCGCAGCAGGTGATCGGGAACATGCCGGAAGGCCCGGAAATCCGTCTCGAAGCCGATCGCATCGCCCGCGTGCTCGAGGGCGCGTCGATCGAGGAGGCATGGTTTGCCAATGCAACGCTGCAGCAGCGTGCGCGTGCACTGGTCGGTTGTCGCGTGAGTGCCGTGGAGACCCGCGGCAAGGCCATGCTGACCCATTTCGACAATGGCCAGGTTCTGTATACGCACAACCAGCTCTACGGGCGCTGGTTCGTACGCCGGCGCGGCGAACTCCCGAAGACCGCGCGGAGCCTGCGCGTGGCGCTGCACACCGCGCGCGGCAGCGCGCTGCTCTACAGCGCGTCCGCGATCGAGCTGCTCGACGACGCCGCGCTGGGCAGCCACCGCTTTCTTGCCCGTCTCGGTCCCGATGCGCTGTCGCCGGCGCTCGATTGGCGCACCCTGGCCGCGCGTCTCGATGCGCCTGAGTTCCGTGGCCGGGCGCTCGGCAGTCTCTACCTCGACCAGCGCTTCCTCGCCGGCATCGGCAACTACCTGCGTTCGGAAATCCTGTTCTTCGCACGCCTGGCGCCGTGGCGCAAGCCGCGCGAACTGAGCCGCGGTGAACGCGGGCGTCTTGCACGCTGTTCTCTCGCCGTGACGCAACGCGCCTACCGCACGCGCGGCGTGACCAATCCGCCGCGCCGCGTCGCCGCGTTGAAAGCGGCCGGCGCCTCGCGGAGCCGCTACCGCTTCGCGGTATTCGCCCGCGACGGGCGCCCGTGCTACGACTGCGGTACGACGATCGAACGCGTCACGATGGGTTCGCGCCGGCTCTACTGGTGCCCGGCCTGCCAGGCCACGCCCACTTGAGCCGGCGCTTCAGCGCCGGCGTGCGTCCGGGTGCAGGCTCTTGCCGAGGATGTGGTCGCTGGCGTGCACCACGTGGCTGCCGTGGCCGACGATCAGCGGATCGGGCTGGTGCACCACGCGGGTGTCCTTGCCCGGGTAGGGCAGGCTCCACAGGAAGTGCGTCAAGCAGTTGATGCGCGCGCGCTTCTTGTCATCCGACTTGACGATATGCCACGGCGCATCGGCGGTATCGGTATAGAAGAACATCGCCTCCTTGGCCTCGGTGTAGTCGTCCCAGCGATCGATCGAGGCCTTGTCGATGGGTGACAGCTTCCATTGCTTGAGCGGATCGGTCTGGCGCGCATCGAAACGCCGGCGCTGCTCTTCCTGGGTGATTGAGAACCAGTACTTGAACAGGCGGATACCGCTGCGCACGAACATGCGCTCGAGCTCGGGCGTCTGGCGCATGAATTCGAGGTACTCGTTGGGGGTGCAGAAACCCATCACCCGCTCGACGCCGGCGCGGTTGTACCAGCTGCGATCGAACAGCACGATCTCCCCGGTGGTCGGCAGGGTGCGGACGTAGCGCTGGAAGAACCACTCGCCGCGTTCGGCCTCGGTTGGCTTCTCGAGCGCGACCACGCGCGCGCTGCGCGGATTGAGATGCTCCATGAAGCGCTTGATGGTGCCGCCCTTGCCGGCCGCGTCGCGCCCTTCGAAGAGGATCACGATTTTCTGACCGGAATCGCGCACCCATTGCTGCGCCTTGAGCAGCTCCACCTGCAATGCCGCCTTCTGCTTCTCGTAGGCGGCACGACGCATGGGCGTGCGGTAGGGGTACTCGCCGGTCTCGAAGGCACGGCGGATGGCATCCGGATCGTGGCGCATCTCGGCGAGCTCGTGATGAGCCGCGGCAGCCTTGTCGACGGCCGGCATCGGCGTGGTATCCGCGGTTGTCACGGCAGCGGTGACGCCGGCGTGGGACTCGAGTCGTTCTTCCATGGTTGGATTCCTGCTTGCGTGCCTTGCCGGCATCATCCTGCGAAACCCCGATGCTACCCATGTGCTCGAGCCTGAACGATTGACCTGGCGCAAGTGGGTCGCAATCGGACGAATCTGCAGTGCGCGTGGGTGATGTCCCGGCCTGCCAGGACCTATCGCACGGTCGCACTGCCGAGGCTGCCGGGGCAGACGAGTGCCCCATGACGCACAAAGTCGCGATACCTGGCGACTGGTGGCTGCGCGCCGTCGCACTGGCACGCGTGACGCCGCCACTGCCGGCACGCCGAATGTCTTGCGTGGCCGCGAACCCGTCATCGTCTCGTGGCAGAATTGCGGGGTTTATCGTCAACAGGGGCACCCGTTCGTGGCTGGAATCTTCAAGGCATACGACATTCGCGGAATCTACGGTGATACGCTCACCGACGACATCTCCCGTGCCATCGGGCGCGCATTCGTCGATTTCCTCGGCTGTCGCACGGTGGTGGTCGGCCGCGACATGCGGTCTCATTCGCCGGCGGTCTTCGCCGCGCTTGCGCGCGGTCTCACCGAGCAGGGCGCCGACGTCGTCGACGTCGGCCTGTGCAGCACGCCGATGTGCTACTTCGCCAACGGCTCGCTGGGCGCCGACGCCAGCATCATGATTACGGCTTCGCACAACCCGGGCCAATGGAACGGCTTCAAGATGTGTCGTGAGCAGGCCATCCCGATCAGCGGTGCGACCGGCATCGCCGACATCGAGGCGCGTGTCGCCGCCGGCAACTTCGGCGCGGCGCAGCGCCGTGGCAGCGTGACAAGTGCCGATGTCGCCGCAGCCTACCACGCGCATATTCGCGAGCATGCCTCGCTCGGTCGACCCCTGCGTATCGCGGCTGATTTCGCCAACGCCATGGGTATCGTCGAGCACCGCGCCCTCGACGGCCTGTTCGAGATTGCTCCCTTGTTCGATGAACTCGACGGTTCGTTCCCGAATCACGAGGCCAATCCGCTCGATCTCGAGACCCTCGAATCACTGCAGGAACGCGTGCGCGAAGGCGGCTTCGATTTCGGCATCGCTTACGACGGCGACGCCGATCGTGTCGGTTTCGTCGACGAGCGAGGTGACGTGGTGCCGATGGATATCATCACCGCGCTGATCGCGAAGATGCTGCTCAAGGAGCAGAAGGGGCGCGTGTTCTACGACTTGCGCAGCAGCAAGGCGGTGCGCGAGGTGATCAGCGAAGAGGGGGGCGAGCCGATGATGTCACGCGTCGGCCACGCCTTCATCAAGCAGCAGATGCGCGAGGCGGATGCGCTCTTCGCCGGTGAGCTCTCCGGCCACTACTATTTCCGGGAGAATTACTTCACCGAGAGTTCCGCGCTGGCCGTGCTCTACGTCGCCAACCTGGTCAGCAACGCCGCGGCACCGCTGTCGGAGCTGGTGCGCCCGATCCAGCGCTATGTCGGTAGCGGCGAGATCAATTCGACCGTCGACGACGCCGCCACGGTGTTCGACGCACTCAAACGCGAATATGCAGATGGCCGCATGACCGAGCTCGACGGCCTCAGTATCGAATTCGACGACTGGTGGTTCAACGTACGCTCGTCGAATACCGAGCCGCTGGTACGCCTCAACCTGGAAGCCGACGACCGCGCGACGATGGAGCGGCGGCGCGACGAGGTGCTGGCCATCGTACGTGGGTGAGTCGGGGCGCCGTCGCTGCGCTCCGGCGTCCCGGTTCGCGCCGCGAACCGGTCGAACGGTAGGTTCTCATCAAGGCCGGTCCCCCAGCCACACGCAAAAAAAACGGGCCTTGCGGCCCGCTTCTTTTGCGTGTGGCTGGGGGACTAGGATTCGAACCTAGACTGGCGGAGTCAGAGTCCGCTGTCCTACCATTAGACGATCCCCCAAGGGTTGCGCTATAGGCTATAAGTTACTCGCTTCGAGTTCAATTCGTTGCCGCGAAATCTTCGCTTCAATTCGATTCGTGGCGCGGTGGCGCCTGGTATTCGCAGCGGTCGATCAGCGGTTGCAGCATGCGCGACAATTGCAGCGCTTCGGCGATCAACCGGTGCGCTGCGCCGGCATCGAGGAGTTCGAGGTCGGCAGCGATGTAGAGTTGCGTACGCATCGCAGCGCAGGCGCCTTTCGCGCCGCGCAACTGCTCAGCAAACTGCGCCCGCGATCGCCGTTCGTAACCGTCCGCGATGCGGCTCGGCACGGCGAGCGCGGCACGTACCACGTGGCTGCGGAAATCGGCATCGCTGCACGTCGCCAGCGTCCTGAGCGTATCGACCGCGAGTTCGCACGCGCGGTTCCATACCGAGAGTCCCTGCAGGGCGTCCATGGCAACCTCCTTGTCGCCCGAATCGCCACGGTGTCGACCCTGACACCGTTCGTCGATGATCGTCCAAGGCCGCATCGCGACGCGGCCCGGACAGCGCCTCAGCGCTTGGAGTACTGCGGCCGCTTGCGCGCCTTGTGCAGGCCGACCTTCTTGCGTTCCACTTCGCGTGCGTCGCGGGTGACGAAGCCGGCCTGGCGCAGCGGGCTGCGCAGGGTTTCGTCGTATTCGATCAGCGCGCGCGTGATGCCGTGGCGGATGGCGCCGGCCTGGCCGGTGGTGCCACCGCCCTCGACGGTGACCTTGATATCGAAGTCACTCGCCATGTCGATCGTCTCGAGCGGCTGGCGCACGACCATGCGTCCGGTCTCGCGTCCGAAATACTCGTCGAGCGGGCGCCCGTTGACCGTGATGCTGCCGTTACCGCGGGTAAGGAACACGCGCGCGGAGGACGTCTTGCGACGGCCGGTGCTGTAATGGGTTTCTGCTGCCATGGTCTCAGAGCTCCAGGGGAATCGGCTGCTGGGCGGTGTGCTTGTGATCGGTGCCGGCGTAGATCTTCAGCTTGCGGAACATCTGGCGACCCAGCGGTCCCTTCGGCAGCATGCCCTTGACGGCGAGCTCGATGATGGTCTCCGGCGACTTGTCGCGGAGCTTGGCGAAATTGGTTTCCTTGATACCGCCCGGGTAACCGGAATGGCGGTAGTACATCTTGTCCTGGGTCTTGTTGCCGGTGACGCGCACCCGGGCGGCATTGATCACGACGATGTAGTCGCCGGTATCCATGTGCGGCGTGTATTCCGCCTTGTGCTTGCCGCGCAGGCGCCGGGCGATCTCGCTGGCGAGCCGGCCGAGCACCTTGTCGGACGCGTCGACTACGTACCAGTCACGTTTGATCGTGGACGGCGTCGCGGTGTAAGTTTTCATCTCAGGTGGGCTTGGCTGACAAAAAAGAGGCGCAATGGTAAGGACAGGCCCCGGGAGTGTCAACGAGAACGCCGTGTCGCGGGCGGCATTTCCGTGCCCGGGCACGGGTTTCGGGATGGGGTGACCGCATGCGACGCCCGACCCCTGCCGACCGCCTCGTCGGCCGCCTCGACGCCGTGCTGCGAGCCGCCACCCGCACCGGCCTGCACCAGCGGCGCGCCTACCCGGCCGCCGACGTCGCCGATCTCGCGCCGCTCGACGCCGCCGACCGGCGCCACGCGGTCGGCCTGATGCGCGTCAACCACGCCGGAGAAGTGTGCGCCCAGGCGCTCTACGTCGGCCAGGCGCTGCTGGCGCGCAATGCCCGCACCGAGAAAGCGCTGGCACAGGCCGCGCGCGAGGAGGGTGATCACCTGTTCTGGTGCGAGCAGCGTCTCACCGAGCTCGGTGGGCGCCCGAGCCGGCTCAATGCGGCCTGGTTCGGCGGCGCGCTCGCCATCGGTGCGGCCGCGGCGCTCGCCGGCGACCGCGTCAGCCTCGGTTTCGTGGAGGAAACCGAGCGCCAGGTCGTCACGCACCTCGAAGGTCACCTCGACAAGTTGCCGGCGGCCGACCGCCGCAGCCGGGCGGTGATCGACGCGATGCGTGACGACGAGGCGCGCCACGCGGGCGATGCCGCCGCGCGCGGCGCGCTGCGCCTGCCCAGATTCGTGCGGGAGGCGATGGCGCGGCATGCCCGGGTCATGACGACCATCGCGTACTGGATCTGAGCCGGCGCCCCGCCTGCGGCGGTCGCGCGGCTCCCCTCGCATCGCCCGCGGGCAGGCCGCGCCCTACAATGCGCCGCCGGTAATCCTGCAGTGGAGCCCGATTCCCCGATGCCCAGTCGTCTTTCCCGTTTCTGTCGCTTGTTCGTCTTCGCGCTGACGCTCGCCGGCGCGGCGCTGCCAGTCACGGCCGCGCTGCCGGCGGCCGTGGACAGCGCACCGCTGCCGAGCCTCGCCCCGATGCTCGAGCGCGTGACGCCGGCGGTGGTCAACATCGCAACCGAGGGCCATGTCGAGCTGCGCACCAACCCGCTGTTCAACGATCCGTTCTTCCGGCGCTTCTTCAATATTCCGGAGCGGCCGCTGCGGCGCAAGACGCAGAGCCTCGGTTCGGGCGTGATCATCGATGCGGAGCGTGGCCTCGTGCTGACCAACAACCACGTCATCGAGAACGCCGACGCGATCACGGTCAACCTGCGCGACGGGCGCGACCTCGATGCCGAGCTGGTCGGCGCCGACCCGGACACCGACGTGGCGGTGGTGCGCATCCCGGCGGAGCAGCTCACGGCCGTGCCGCTGGCCGATTCCGACGCGTTGCGCGTCGGAGACTTCGTCGTTGCCATCGGCAACCCCTTCGGACTCGGCCAGACCGTCACCTCGGGCATCATCAGCGCGCTGGCGCGCTCCGGCCTGGGCATTACCGGGTACGAGGACCTGATCCAGACCGACGCCTCGATCAATCCGGGCAACTCGGGCGGCGCACTGGTCAACCTGCGCGGCGAGCTGGTCGGCATCAACACCGCCATCTACTCGCGCAGCGGGGGCAACATCGGCATCGGCTTCGCCATTCCCGCCAACATGGCGCGCGACATCATGGAGCAGCTCGTGCAGTTCGGCGAAGTGCGTCGCGGCTTTCTCGGTGTGCAGTTCCAGGATCTCAATCCCGAGCTTGCCGAAGCGTTCGGTTTGCCCGTCAGCCAGGGCGCGGTGCTCGCCAGCATCGCACCGGGCTCGCCGGCCGCGCGTGCAGGGCTGCGCGCCGGTGATGTCGTTACCCATTTCGACGGCCGTGAGGTCGCGAGCGCGGCCGACCTCCGCAATCTCATCGGCCTTGCGCGCGTTGGACGCGGCGTCGAGATCACCTATCTGCGCGGCGGCAGTGCCGCGACCACCCAGGTCGAGATCGGCGCGCCCGAGGCGGCCGGCCGCAGCTCGCAGTTCAAGAATCAGCGCATGGCCGACACCACCATCGGTGAGATTCCCACCGATCACCCGGCCTACGGACGTATCGCCGGAGTGATGGTCCATGCCATCGAGCCGGGTTCGCGCGCGTGGCAGGCGGGTCTGCGCAAGGGCGACGTGATCAGCTCGGTGAACCGCCAGGCAACACCCTCGGTGCCGGTATTCCTGGAGGTGGTCAATCGCGTGCCGGGACAACTCCTGCTGAGTGTCCATCGCGGCAACCAGGCTGCCTACATGGTGATCAAGTGAGTAGCCGCAGGTAGTGGATGCGGGTCGCCGGCTCAGTCGACGTAGCGCACGCGCTTGAGGCCGGCATCACGCACCGCGCCTGCAATACAGTTGATCAACTCCGGGCGCGCGAAGCCGCGCCGGTAGAACACCGCGACCGTGCGCGAAGGGGCAGGCTCGGCGAATGGCCGCACCGCGACGAGCTCGCCGAGGTCCTCGTTCAGCGGCATCGTCGTCGGCACCACGGTGACGCCGGCGCCGGTGGCGACCATCTGGCAGATGGTATCGAGTGAGCTGCTCTCGAGCGTCTGCTGCAGTTCGGCACCGTCACGACGCACCGGCTCGAGGCAGGCCGGACAGGCCTCGACCACCTGGTCGCGAAAACAGTTGCGCGCGCCGAGCAGCAGCATCGTCTCGCCGGCGAGATCGTCCGCGGCGATGCTGTCTCGCGCCGCGAGGGGATGATCGCTGGGCAGTGCGACCTGGAACGGCTCCTCGTAGAGTGGGCGCGAGATGAGCCGGCTGTCGCGGAACGGCAGCGACATGATCGCTGCGTCGATGTCGCCGCGCCGGAGCTGCTCGGCGAGCGCATCGGTATAGTCCTCCTTGACCACCAGCGCGAGTTCCGGCGCGCGTTTCTTCAGCGCGCTGATCAGCCTTGGTACGAGGTAGGGACCGATGGTGTAGATCACGCCGAGCACCAGGCGGCGACCGAGCGGGTCCTGGGCCGCCTCGGCCATCTCGCGCAGCTGCTCGGCGGCATTGAGCACCTCTTCAGCCTGCACCACCAGGGCTTCACCGATCGGTGTGACCAGCACGTCGCTGCGGCTGCGCTCGAAGATGCGTACGCCGAGTTCCTCTTCGAGCTTGCGCACGCCGACCGACAGTGTCGGCTGGCTGACGAAACAGGCCTCCGCCGCCTTGCCGAAATGGCGATGCCGCGCGACCGCGACGATGTAGCGCAGCTCGGTCAGTGTCACGCGTGCGGTCCTCCGGCGGGCGTGCGGTGGGGCCCGCCATTGTAGCGGGAGCACGGATGCCGGCGTCGCGCCGGCGGGACTCAGGCCGAGGCGCGTACCCGCGCCGGCGGACGCGTCGCCGCGACGTCCTCGAGCAGCGCGTCGAGCAGCGGCAGGTCGACCCAGCGCCGGCCATGCGCATCGCCCGCTGCGACCGTGAACGGCGCGTCCGGCTCGCCTGCGCCGTCGACCACCAGCGCGGCGCCGGTGAAGTCGTGTCCGCGGGTGAAGCGATGGGTGGTGACGACCGTGGTCAGTCCGGCGGCGCTTGCGGCGAGCAGCCCGTTGCGCGTGTCCTCGAGGGCAACGATGGCGTCGAGGTCGATGTCGAGGCGCGCGAGCACGGCGTTGTAGACGGCCGGTGAAGGTTTCTTGTTGACGACCGAGTCGCAGGTTTCGACGGCGCTGAACCAGTCCCGCCAGCCGGGCGGCAGGTTGTTGTCGAGCAGGGTCTCGGCATTGGTCAGCGCCGAGCTCGTCGCGATGGCAAGCACCAGGCCGGCGGCGCGGGCCTCGTCGATGAGGCGACGAATGCCGGGGCGCAGTGGCACCTCGCCCTCGGTCAGCATGGCCGCATACTTGCGCGTCTTGGCGCGGTGTACGGTGCGCACGAAATCGTCGAACTCGGCGGGGCCGGCAAAGCGGCCGCGCAGGTCGCGCCCGTAGGCGGTGATGCGCTCGCGCCCGCCGGAGATGGCGAGCAGTTCCTCGTAGAGCTCCGGCGTCCAGTTCCAGTCGAGACCGAACTCCGCGAACACGTGGTTGAAGGCGAGGCGGTGTACCTCCTCGGTGTCGGCGAGCGTGCCGTCGACGTCGAAAATGATCGCTTGGAGCCTGTTCACGGTACCTGTGGTCGGATCAGTGATGCGAATTCGCAACAATTACTAACAATTTGTTGCAATGGTAGGACAAAATAGCTGATTAAGCGATTGATTTATGCCAGCCATATCACATTTGCAACAGTTGAACGCGCGTCTATTCAGTATGTCGGACATGGCCGGCGGAAACTTCAGCCTGCTCGAGCTCGACGCGTTCTATCTTCTCGAAGCGTTCAGATAGCTTGCGCGCCGAAATGTTCACTTCGTCGACGTCGCGGTTGGCCTGCTGGATGTGCTGGGCGAGCTTGTCCATGCGCGCGCGGAAGCGCTGGAAGTCCTGCGCGAGGTGGCCGAGATGACGACGGATGATATCTACCTGCTCGCGCGTGGCGGCATCCTTGAGCACCGCGGAAGCGGTATTGAGGATCGCCCACAGGGTGGTCGGTGAGGCCAGCCACACGCGTGCCGTGTGCGCGAAGTCGACGACGTCCGGGTGGTGCGCCTGGATCTCGGCGAAGACCGCCTCGGCCGGAATGAACATGATGGCGCCGTCGCTGGTCACGTCGCGCACCACGTAGCGTTCGGCGATGTCCTTGATGTGCTTGCGCACGTCCTGCTTGAAGGTGGTCTCGGCGCGCTTTCGCTCGGCCGCGCTGCGCGCGAGATCGGTCATGGTGCGGAACGATTCGAGCGGGAACTTGGCGTCGATGCAGATGGTACCGGTGGGCGGCGGCAGGAACAGCGCGCAGTCGGCGATACGCCCGTTCGGCAGCGCGTGCTGCAGGGCGTAGCCCGACGGCGGCAGCAGGTTGCCGACGAGCTGGGCCAGCTGCACCTCGCCGAAGGCTCCGCGCGAGCGCTTGTCGGCGAGCAGCTCCTGCAGACCGACCACCTCGCTCGACAGCGCGGTGATCTTCTTCTGCGCTTCGTCGATCAGCGCGAGGCGCCGGATGACGTCGGTGAACGTCGCGGTGGTCTTCTCGAACCCCTCGGACAGCCGCTTGTCGACCTGCCCGCCGATCTCGCGCAGGCGTTCGTCAGTGACCCGGGTGAGGGTGTCGAAGCGCTGGCCGAGATCGGTCGAGTTGCGCAGCAGGGCCGCGCCGAGCTGGTCGTGCAGGCTGCCGAAACCGGCCTGCATGCTCTCCTGCAGGTTCTTCAACGCATGCGCACCCTGGCGCTCGGCATGCGTGCGCTGCTCGCCGAGCAGGGTGGTCAAGCGGGTGCGCAATTCGGTCTCGGCATGCGCCTGGCGGGTGCGACCCTCGGCGAGGTCGTTGCCGACCGCCAGGCGGAAGCGGGCAAGACGCTCGCCAATCTCTCCACGCAGCTGTCCGGCGTCCTGCTCGAAGCGCTGCTGGATGTGGCCGAGGCGTTGATCGATGATCTCGAGCGCGGCCTGGTGCGCCGTGCCCTGCTGGGCGAGCGCATCGAGCCGCGCGGCAGCGGCCAGCGCGTGACGCGCGCGATGCCACGCCAACATGCCGAGCAGCAGGCCGGCTGCAGCGAGCACGAGAATGACGACGAGCAGCGTTTCGATCGAGGGCACGACGGTGCGGGTATTCCCTGGTGGTGCCGCGGCAGCGGCCGGAAAGCGCGGGCGGCACGCGAAGCCGATTCTAGCCCGGTCGCCGCAGGCGGAGCGAATCGGTGGCTGATCAGATCCCGCGCAAGGGCCGTGGCGCCACCTCGCGCCCCGATGCGCGCTACCTCGATACCACGCGTGAGCGCTTCGACGACGGCTGGAACAGCAGTGACGCCGAGGCGCCCGCGTTGCGCACCACGGTCACCGCGGAGCGCATTGCCAGCCTCATCAACCGCAACGAGTCGCCGGACATTCCGTTCAATCTCTCGATCAATCCCTACCGTGGGTGTGAGCATGGCTGTGTCTACTGCTATGCGCGCCCGGCGCATGCCTACGTCGACCTCTCGCCCGGTCTCGATTTCGAGAGCCGGCTGTTCAGCAAGCCGGACGCGGCGGCGGTACTGCGCCGTGAGCTCGCGCGTCCCGGCTATCGTTGTGAGCCAATAGCGCTCGGGGCGAACACCGATGCCTACCAGCCGGTCGAGCGACGCCTGGGGATCACGCGCGCGGTCGTCGAGGTGCTCGCCGAATGCCGCCACCCGTTCACGATCGTGACCAAGTCGGCGCTGGTCGAGCGCGATCTCGACCTGCTCGCACCGATGGCGGCGCAGGGACTGGTGCAGGTGTTCGTTTCCGTGACCACGCTCGATCGCACACTCGCGCGCGTGATGGAGCCGCGCGCGGCAGCGCCGCAGCGCCGCCTCGAGACCCTGCGCCGGCTCGCCGCGGCCGGCGTACCGGCCGGCGTGATGTTCGCGCCGGTGGTCCCGGCACTCAACGACCACGAGCTCGAGCAGGTGCTCGAGCTCGCCGCGCAGGTCGGGGCATGTCATGCGGGTTACGTGGTGCTGCGCCTGCCACGCGAAGTCAGGTCCTTGTTCAAGGACTGGCTGGGTACGCATTACCCGCTCAAGTATGAACGCGTGATGGCACGCGTTCGCGAGCTGCGCGGCGGCGCTGAGAGCGATGCCCGCTTCGGCAGCCGCCTGACCGGCCAGGGCGTATGGGCGGACCTCGTGCGCCAGCGTTTCGAGCGTGCCTGTCGCGCCTATGGTCTCAATCGATCGCGGCATCGCCTCGCAACCGACCTGTTCCGCCCGCCGCCGGCCGATCGCCGGCAGCTCGAGCTGTTCTAGGGCCGGTGGTCACGCCGGGCGCGGGTGGTCGAACCCGCGCTCCTGTTCGCGGCGCGGTGACCTGCGTTCGGGGCACGCCGGTCGGCGCGTCGAACAGGCTGTCCGTTCAGCGCCGCAGCACGCGAATCCAGCGCGCGAAGTTGAGCAGGCTGGCTAGCGCACCGGCGACGTAGGTCAGCGCGCAGGCGGCGAGAATGCGGCGTGCCGCCGGCAGGTCGCGACGTTCGAGGTAACCGAGTTCGAGGATTGGGAGCGCCCGGCGGAAGCTCGCATCGAGTTCGACCGGCAGCGTCACGAGGTGTACGAGCACCGGTATCAGCATGCCGCCGATGCCGAGCAGCAGCAGGCCCGCCCCCGCCGCGGGAGCACGCGTGACGACGGCGAGGAACGGCATCGCGACCAGCGCGAGGGCGGCAAGTTTCTCGGCCACGCCGGCGAAACGCGCGAGTCGTTGCCGGGCGTACAGCGGGCGGTAGCCGATGTGATGCTGGATGGCGTGGCCGACCTCGTGGGCCGCCACCACCACCGCCGCCAGCGAACGCTGGTCATGGTGTGCGGCCGACAGCGCCACCACGCGGCGCGTGGGATCGAAGTGATCGCCGACACCGTCCGCAGCGCGTTCCACGCGGTAGTCGTGCATGCGCGCCTGCGCGAGCAGGTGGCGCGCAAATTCGCCGCCATTGCCGGGCAGGTCGGGGCGTGCGCGTGCATGGCGTTTGAGCGCATGACGCGCCCACAGTTGTGGACCGAGCACGAGGGCCAGCGCGAGCACGACGAGGATTGCGATCATGCCGTGGCAGAGTCTGCCGCGAGGCGCTTGATGACCATGATGGTGAGGTCGTCGTGTTGCGCGCCGTGGTCGCGGAAATCGGCCAGCGCGGATTCGAGCGCGGCGCACAGCGCAGCGGCATCCTGCTGCGCTCGCGCCGCGACGAACTCGCGCACTCGGGCCTTGCCGAAGCGCTCGCCGTTGGCGTTGGCCGTCTCCCAGATGCCATCGGTGCCGAGCAGCACGAGGTCGCCGGGGGCGAGGCTGACACCGCACTCGCTCGCATACTGCCAATCGGCATCGATGCCGAGCGGGATGTCGCCACTCGCGAGCTCATCGATACGCCCGTCGGCGGCGCGGAAGAGCAGCGCGGCGTCGTGGCCCGCACTGGACCAGGTCAGTGCGCCGCTGCCGGGCTCTACGGCGAGCAGGAACAAGGTCACGAACTGGCCACGCGCGACGTCGTCGGCAAGTTCATGATTGACGTAACCGAGCAGCTCACCCGGCGCATGGCCGCGATGGCGTCCGCCATGCAGCAGCGCGCGGGTCGTCGCCATCAGCAGCGCGGGCGCAATGCCGTGACCGGCGACGTCGGCGACGACGATGGCAGTACGCGCGCCGTCCCCGCAGTCGAGTTCGAGGTAATCGAAGTAATCCCCGCCGGTCTGCTCGGAGTAGCGGGTGATGCCGGCGATATCGTAGCCCGGCAGCGCGGGCGGTGCCGGCGGCAGCAACTGCTGCTGCACCTCGCGTGCGAGGGCCAGCGACTCCTCGACGCGCGCGTGCGCCTTCAGGCGCGGCACCATGGCATTGAATGCCGTGCCGAGCGCGGCCAGCTCGTCGCGCGTGGTGATCCGCACGCGTGCGCCGAGGTCGCCTTCCGCAAGGCGGGCGACCGCGACGTCGAGCTCTTCGATGGGGCGCGTCAGGTGGCGCGCCGCGTAGAGCGCCACGATGATCACGGCAATGGTCACCATGACGACGATGGCGAACAGCATGCGCACGTGACGAGTTGTCGTCTCGGCCGCGTAGTCGCGCGCCTCGCGCGCTGCCTGCGTCGCGCTCGCCACCGGCACTTTGAGCACCACCGCGGTCGGCGTTTCGCCATAGCGCTGGAACAACACGAAGCTCGGTTGCCCGTCGACGTCGAGCTCGAGGCGTCCGGACTCCGACGCCAGCAACGCCTCGCGCAGCGCCGCGGTGGCCGCGCGATTACCCAGGTCGAGCGGTTGGATATCCGGCAGCGTCTGCCAGTCGGGGTCGAGCGCGCTGGCGCGTTGCCGCGCGAGCACGAGCACCTGCGGCGAGGTCACCTGCGGCGGCTCGAGTGCGGCGACGTGCAGCAGTTCGCTGCCCGCGCGCAGGTGTGGCGGCAGTTCGAGCAGGGCGAAGCTCGCGCTGAGGTCGACGTCGATGCCGGTGGCGCCGGCGAAACCGCCATCCGCCGCGCGTACCGGCAGCGTGGCATTGATCAGCAGTGCCCCGGTACTGGCGTCGTAATGCGGACGGTTCCAGCGCGGTTGCTGATCGCCGGCGCGATGCGCGGAATACCACGGCCGGGTGCGCGGGTCGAACGCGGCCGGATTACCGCCGTGGCCCGGGTAGGTCACGCTGAGGCCGCTTTCGAGCGCGACGTAGTGCCAGCGCAGCAGCGGGTCGTGCGGGACGCGAATGGTACGGAAGAAGTCCGCCATGCCAGCCAGCGCGGCGGCTTCACGCGCCACGGCATCATGCGTGGTGCCCGGGGCGAGGTGCAGCGAGGGGTACTGCCATGACACGGCCAGCCGCGTGCCTGGCAGGGTGTCGGTGAGGCCAAGCGCAGGATCGGCGCGATCGAAGGCGTCGTCGTACCAGGTCGCCGTCGCGGGCGTGTCGTCTGCGTGGAGCGCGCGCTCGGCCTCGCGTGCCTGCAGGGCGAGCAGGCGTTCGACGCGCCGGCCCTCGCGGTCGAGCGTGGCCGCATAGTCGCCGAGCAGGCGCTGCATGATGGTCAGCGCCTGGCGGGCCATCGCATCGGCATTGCGCCGGGTGAGATCGCCGCTCAGGCTCTCCAGCAGGCGCGTGTCGAAAGCGATCGTGATAGCGGCGGGAACCAGCGCGATCGCGACGAGCAGTACCAGTACCTTGCTGCGCAGTGTCATGGCAGGCTCCGCCGCGACGACACGCGCCGCCAGCGTGCAGCGGCGGTGCACGTCGTCGATTCGACGAATGTTGTTGAAAATGCTCTCACGATCGTTCCGCGTCGCAGTCCCGCGTCGGCTGGCCTGCGCGGGACCGCGCACGCGCCTGCATTATGCCCGCAGCCCGCTCGAGTCGCGCGCCGGTGCACGGCTATGGCGATGGCGCATACAATGCGGCGCCGGCAGCACGCCGGTACCAACGTGGAGAGCGGCGGGAAGCGACGGGTGCAGGGTTCATTGCGACAACCCGGTGACGGACCGGCGTCACCGCTGGCGCGTTACGAGGCGGACCTCGCGGCCGGCGTGATCCAGGCCGACGCGGCGCAGGCCGCCGCCGTGCGCCACCTCGAGCGGGTATTCCGCGAGCTCGACGCGGCACCGCCGCCGCCGGCGCCTGGCCTGCTCGATCGCTTGCGCGGCCGCCGCGCGCCGACCTGGACGGCCGTGCGTGGGCTCTACCTGTGGGGACGCGTCGGCCGTGGCAAGACCTATCTTGTCGATACCTTCTACGACTGCCTGCCCGGCGCGCACAAGATGCGCGTGCACTTCCATGCCTTCATGCGGCGCATGCACCACGCGCTGCGCGCGTTCGACGGCGAGCGCGATCCGCTCCAGCACATTGCGCGCGAGTGGGCGGCAAAGCATCGCGTGCTGTGTCTCGACGAGTTCCACGTCGGTGACATCACCGATGCCATGCTGCTGGCCAACCTGCTCGAAGCGTTCTTCGCCGAGGGCGCGACGCTGATCGCGACCTCGAACGAGGCCCCCCGCGAACTCTATGCCGGTGGCCTGCAGCGGGCGCGCTTCCTGCCCGCGATCGATCTCATCGAAGCTCATCTCGAGGTCTTCGAGGTTGCCGGCGACAACGATTACCGCCTGCGCGCTCTGGAACAGGCGCCGGTCTATTACCTGGGCCCGACCGGCGCGGGCGATGCCGATCTCGCGCGCTGCTTCGAGGCGGTGTCGCCGTCAGCGGGCGTCGCTGGTGCCGAACTCGTCGTGGAAGGCCGCCCGATCCAGACGGTACGGCTCGGCGAAGGGGTTGCCTGGTTCAACTTCGACGTACTCTGCGGCGGCCCGCGCGCGAGCGCCGATTACATCGAGATCGCGCGCTGCCACCACACGGTACTGCTCGGCGACGTGCCGCGACTCGGCGTCGAGGACAACGACCCGGCGCGTCGTTTCATCAATCTCGTCGATGAGTTCTACGACCGCAACGTCAACCTGATTGTCTCCGCCGCCGCAGAGCCGGAAGCGCTCTACACCGGCGAGCGGCTGGCCAAGCCTTTCCTGCGCACGGCCAGCCGCCTGCGCGAGATGCGCTCCCACGACTACCTTGCCCGACCCCACGTCAGCGACTGACACGACGGACGCAACCCGCACCGCGCCTGACGAAGCAGCTGGCCCGACCAGCGGCTCCTGCCTGAAAGCAGCCGAAAAATAATAATAATTAGTAAGTTGCATTAGTTTCTTGACATTCGAATTGATGAAGCTAAGCTATCTCCCTAATAGTCTCTCGTTGATTCCTTCGCAGCCAACCGCGTTTCCATGAGTACCGCCGCCCGCACCAAGCCGTCCCAGTCCGAACAGTCGATAGCCCGCGTAATTGCGCGGCGCTATGGCGATGGTGGCATCTACCTGCCACGGCGCCAGGACCAGCGTGATGCCCTGCGGCGCGCCATCGATGCGGGCTTCGTCTCCGCGGATGGCTTCCTGACGCGCGCCGGACGCCGCCTGGTCGCCCGCTGGGAGCAATGAGGGCAGCGGACAAACCGATTACTTACCTCCGTGGGTGAGTCGACAGGTTCCGACCTGTCACCAGCGTATTGGGGCTGCTCTCGCAGCCCTTTTTTTTGATCTGGTCAGGCCGCCGCGCGATCGGCCGCCGCGCCGTCGCGGCGCGCGGCAGGTGCCGGAAACTCGACCACGAAGCGTGTCCCCGACCCTGCTGCACGGTCTTCGAGGCGAACGTCGCCGCCGTGGGCGCGCGCGATCTCGCGCACGATCGGCAGGCCGAGGCCGACGCCTTCCCCGGGGCTGTTCGGTGGTCGGTAGAAATGATCGAAGATCTGCGGGCGGTGCTCCGGCGGGATGCCGCGGCCGTCGTCCTCGACCGCGAGGCTTGTGCCCCGCGCACTGCTTTCAACGCGCACCCACACATTGCCGTGGCGTGAGCCGTAGACAATCGCATTCTCGACCAGGTTGCGCAGCAATTCGTAGAGGAGCGCCGGATCGCCCTCGACGTCGACGCGTGCGTCGGGCAAAGCGGTCGTGAGCGTGATGTCGCGCGCGCGTGCGTTTGCCTGGAATTCGTCGCAGCAGGCTTCCACCAGCGCGACCAGGTCGGTCGGCGCCGCCCGTGGTCCGCGATCGAAGGCAATCTCGGCGCGCGCCAGCTTGAGCAGCTGCGAGTTGAGATGGGTCATGTGATCGGCTGCGCGCGCGATCTGCCCCAGTGCGCGTCGCACGCTGGCCGGGTCGGATTCACGCAGGGCGAGTTGGGCCTGGAGCTTGATGCCGGCGATGGGGGTGCGGATCTGGTGGGCGATGTTGCCGATGAAAGCCTCGTGTGCGCCCAGCATGTGCTCGATGCGGCCGAGCAGGGTATTGGTGTTCTCGATCAGCGCACGCAGCTCGCGCGGGGCGTCGTCGAGGGGCAGCGGGGTGAGGTCGCGCGGAGAGCGGTGCGCGAGCTCGCCGGCCAGTCGCTGCAACGGACGCAGGCCGCGCGTGATGGCGACGGCCACGGCGACCATGGCGCCGGCAATCAGCAGCGTCTTCTTCATTGCCACCAGGCTGAGTACTTCGCCGGTCATGCCGCGGCGCTTGTTCAGCGTCTCCGCGACCGTTACCACGATCTCGTCGGGCGCACCGGGATTGTCGAGCAGGGTCACGACGCGCAGCAGCTCGCCGCCGATGCGCAGGGTATCGAACACCGGCCCTTCGCGCAGGCGCGCGATATCGGCTGGCACGGCTGTCGGCAGGTCGCCTGCGATCACCTGTCCGCCGGCGTCCCGAATGTCGAAATACGTGTGATCGATGTCGTCCCATTCGAACATCGCCACGGCGTCGGCGCCGGCGATGAAACGAAGCCCGTCGTCGTCGAGGCGAACCTCCTGCGCAATCGAGTGGGCCGAATCAAGCAGCCAGCGGTCGAATACCTGGTTGGCGGTGTGCATCCCGACGAGGTAGGAAATCACCGTCTCGATCATCAACAGCAGCAACAGCGGTATCGCAACCAGCACCAACAGGTAGGTGCGCAGGGATACGGTGCGCATCGGTAGTACCTCGTTTCAGGACGTCTCGATCAGGTAGCCGACACCGCGCACGGTGCGAATGTTGAGGCCGTGGGGACCGAGCCGGCGACGCAGACGATGCACGTAGACTTCGATCGCGTTGTCGCCGATGTCGTCGTTGCTGGCGGTGAGCCGCTGCGCGATGCGTGCCTTGGTCACCACTTTGCCGGCGTTGATCACGAGAATCTCGAGCACTTCGAACTCGCGTGCAGGAACCGCGAGCAGCTCACCGTCGATGCGTGCCTCGCGCGTGTATGGATTGATCGCGAGCGCACCCAACCTGGCCTCCTGGCCGAACATCACGTGGCTGCGACGCAGGAGCGCGCGCACGCGCGCCTCGAGTTCGCGCAGGTCGAATGGCTTTTCGAGGTAGTCGTCGGCGCCAGCGTCGAGTGCCGCGACGCGTTGTTCGACGCCGTCGCGTGCGGTCAGCACCAGCACCGGCACGATGCGACGCTGGCGACGCAGGCTACGCAGGATGTCGAGGCCGTCGATATCGGGCAGGCCGAGATCGAGCAGCAGGAGATCGAAATCACCACCATCGAGCGCCGCTTTCGCGCCATTGCCGTCGTTCGCGAGCGAGGCGACGTAGCCGGACTGCTCGAGTACGCGGAGCAGCCCGGTGCCGAGCAGCTCGTCGTCCTCCACCACCAGCACGTTCATCGTCACCTTACACCTGCTCCCATGCACCGCCTCGTCCAGGTGCACCGCGCACAGCGCTATGCCACCGACGGCGCGCAAGCTTAGCGCATTGCGTGGTGTCAGGTCGTCGTAAGTCGACATGTAAGCTTGCTGTAAGTCATACGAAAGGTCGCTGTAAGCGTCGTACTCCTAGACTGGCCGCCAGATGAATCGCCACCGGTGCCCGTCCGCACGGCGGGCCAGCGACTGGGAGACGCCATGTCCACTCTGCACAACCTCAAGCACGACCTGCCCGCCAGCGTGGTCGTGTTCTTCGTCGCGCTGCCGCTCTGTCTCGGCATTGCGCTCGCTTCCGGCGCGCCACTGTTCTCCGGGCTCATCGCCGGCGTCATCGGCGGTATCGTGGTCGGCGCACTGAGCCGGTCGCCGCTGGGCGTTTCCGGGCCGGCTGCCGGTCTCGCCGTGATCGTGCTGACCTCGATCGAAGCGCTCGGCTCGTTTCAGGCCTTCCTGCTCGCGGTCGTCATCGGCGGTCTGCTACAGGTTGCGCTGGGCGCCCTGCGTGCCGGCGTACTCGGCTACTTCTTTCCGTCTGCGGTCATCCACGGCATGCTTTGCGGCATCGGCGTGATCATCATGCTCAAGCAGATTCCCCACGCAGTCGGCTTCGATGCCGACCCTTCAGGTGACCTCGCCTACCGCGAAGTCGACGGTGGCACGACGTTCAGCGCGCTCGGCGAAATGCTCGCCTACGTGGACGGCTCGGTGATGTTCGTCGCCGTGGTCTCGCTGGCTATCCTGCTGCTGTGGGACCTGGTCCTGGTCAAGCGCCACCGCGTGTTCGAGCTTCTCCCCGGACCGCTCGTGGCGGTCGCCTTCGGCATCGGGTTCCAGCTCGTCGCCGCGCGCTGGTTCGGCAGTGCGGCGATCGCGTCCGAGCACCTCGTGGCGGTCCCGGTTGCCAACGGCCTCGACGACCTGTCCAGCCTGTTCGTGCTGCCTGATTTCTCCCAGATTGGCAATCCGGCGATCTGGACCGTGGCCGCGACCATTGCTGTCGTCGCAAGCCTCGAGACGCTGCTCTGTGTCGAGGCGACTGACAAGATGGATCCGCTCAAGCGCGTCACGCCGACCAATCGCGAGCTGATTGCACAAGGTACGGGCAACACCTTGTCGGGCCTTATCGGTGGACTGCCGATCACGCAGGTCATCGTGCGCAGTTCCGCCAACATCCACGCCGGTGCGCGGACCCGGGCATCGGCCATCAGCCACGGCCTGCTGCTGCTCGTCTGCGTAGCGTTGCTGCCGCACGTGCTCAACAAGATTCCGCTCGGGGTGTTGGCCGCGGTGCTCATTCTCACCGGCTACAAGCTCGCCAAGCCGGCGCTGTTCATGCGCATGTGGCGGCATGGTCACGAGCAGTTCCTGCCGTTCGTGGTCACCGTCGGCGGTGTCGTGTTCACCGACCTCCTGATGGGCGTCACGCTCGGTCTCGCCGTCGCCATTACGCTGATGCTGCAGCGTAACTTCCTCAACTCGCATTTCCTGCACATCGAGAGCCGCGACCCCGAGGTCGGGCGTCATGTCGTGCGCATGCGTCTCGCCGAGGAAGTGACCTTCCTCAACAAGGGCGCTATTAAGCAGGAGCTCGCTGCGCTGCCCGATGGCACCGAGCTGGTCATCGACCAGAGCAACTGCGTCTACATCAACCACGATGTGCAGGAAATCATTTCTGATTTCAGCAAGACCGCGCCGGCACGCGGTATCTCTGTCCGCATCATCGAGCAGGCCATGCCTGCGCCACGCCGCCTGGCCGAACTCCGCGCCGCGGCGTGAGTCGGCAGCAGCCCATGTGCGCCGGTCGCGGCGCTGTCCGAGGAGACGACGCGATATGAAGATCCTCCTGTGCATCGACGCCGATCACGAGCCGCGCATGGTCGCGGCCTACCTTGCCGAGCGATTTGGCGGTGCGAGGCTCGCGATCGACCTGTTGCAGGTCATCGCACCCGCCGCGACGACTGCCGTGGTCGGCACACAGAACGTGGCAGACGGCGACCTCGGTATCGAGCGCGCTCGGCGCCGCGCGCTCGGCCATCTCGATGGAATTGCTGCAACGCTGCGCGCGCTGAGCGGCACCGTCGATGTGAATCGGCACGTGGCCGTCGGCGACATCGCCGACACGGTCGCGGCGATGGCCGAGCGCCTCGGTAGCGCCCTGGTCGTGTTCGAGCCACGCGGCCGCGGGCGCCTCGAGCGCTGGCGTGACACCCGCCTGTGTGGACGTCTGCTGCGCCTTGCGCCGTGCGCGGTCGAGCTGGTCAGGCCCCTGGCGGCGGCACCCCGCTCGCTCTTCAACGTGCTCGTACCGGTTCCCGCGGATCGCGTGGCCGACTACCCGTGGGCGGGCATCGCGGCCTTGCCGTGGCCGTCCGGGACCCATCTGCAACTGCTCGGCATGCTGGTCGGGTCTCCACACGATCTGCCGCTCGAAACGAACGCCTTTCGCCTCATCGAAGATCTTTCCTGCGGTCGCGCCCTGGCGAGCCGCGCGGGCGCGACGCTGCACGACGCCAGCGCCGCCCTGGCGGCTGCGCACGAGGGCCGGGTAACGGTCGACTACGCGCTCGTCGAGGGCGCTGATGCCGACACCGTCACCGCGCAGCTGGAACGCTACCGGGCTTCTCTCATCCTCGCCTGCAGTCCCGGCACGGCCACGCAGCGCGGCCGGGCACTGCTCGCGCCCGACCCGGCCTGGCGGGTGGCGATGCAAGCGCCGTGCACGGTGCTCGTGCTGCGCAACGATGATGTCGGCGCCTTTGCGGAGCCCGCGACACGCGACGCGGCCCTGCTCGGTGCGCGCTGACGCAGCGCGTTTCCCCATTGGCGTGGGGTTGCCCACGCACCTGAGGTCCCAGGGGCCATGTCTCGCGCGATGAGACGGCGCCGGCCGCCGACGCGCAGGGCACGCTGACGCATTCAAGGCGGCGCGGGCCGCTGCCGCCACAGTAGCGGGCTGCCAAATCCAGACGCTACATTACCTGCATGGCCAAGTCGTCCGCGCCACCGGGAGGCACGCGGCGCGCGCCCCCCCCGCCTGCGAGAAAACACCATTAAAAGCCCCAGGACAAGGCGATGCGCAGGCGCCATCCAGCCCACACCCAGC
>JAVJVZ010000055.1:0-101856 GCA_040220855.1 Gammaproteobacteria bacterium
CGGTAGGCCGGGCCGAGTGCTTCGACGCGGTGCTCGGCGTGGGTGCCGACGCGGGCGGCGCGCCAGGTGCGCCCGTCACTGTGCATGAGCACGGGACCCCGCCAGTAGCGATCGCGCACGCGCGGCACCGGTCCGTCGAACTCGACACGAAACGCGATCGCGTCGGACAGGCCGAGGCGCGCGACCTCGCCCAGCGTGAGTTCGTCGGAGAGCCCGGTGACCCCATCGAAGGCATCCTGCGGCAATCCCCACAAGGGGCCCGGCAGACGCGGGAACAACAGGAAGGCGATCATCATCAGCGGCATCGCCTGCGCCGTCATCAGGGTGGCCAGGCGCACGCTGGCACCGCCGCGGCGCCATGCCGGCGGTGTGTTGAACTGCACCAGCACGGCGGTGATGAAGACCACCAGCACGAGCATGTAGACGGCCGTACCCATGGTCTGTGAATAGAAGAAGTTGGTCACGACGAGGAAGTAGCCGAGAAAACTCACCACGTAGTAGTCACGTGCGTTGCGCATCTCGAGCAGCTTGAGGCCGAGCAGCGCGGCGAGCAGCTCGACACCGGCCTCGCGGCCGAGCTGGCCGTGGTAGGCGATGTAGATGCCGGCGAAGGCGACGATGGCGACGAGCTGCTTGAGTGCCCATAGCAGGGGGTGGGTGCGATCGGGCAGCGGCAGGCGGCCGTACGCGCCGAGCACCCGCCACATCGCTGCGCCGACGAAAGCCAGCGTCAGCAGAACGGGAAATCGCTGCATGTGCGGCACGAGGCCGGCGAGCAGGGCGAGCGCGACCCAGCCGACCTCGCGCGCGGAGAGCTCCGCGCGCGTCATTCCGCGTACCCGTGGAGCGCGAGCGCGCGCAGGCAGCCGTCGCGATGGCCGGGGCCCTGGCCGAGCGGGAGGTTCGCGTCCGGCAGCGTCAGCGCGTAGCGCGCGCCGAGGCGGTCGGCCTCGAGCACCCAGGCGGTGAGCTGGGACAGCTTGTCCTCGACGTCGGCGAGTGCCGCCACCGCGCCCCAGTCGAGGCGCAGCTCGGTCGCACCCTGGCCATGGAAGCGCTTCACCATGAGCTCCTGCTCCTTGGCCAGCGTCTTCCAGGCGATGGCGCGCATCGGGTCACCGGCGGCATACGCGCGCAGGCCGGCGAACTCGTCGCTCCCGGCGGTCTCGGTGCCGCCCTGGCCGCCCGCCGGTGCCGCTGCGCCCGGCAGCGGCAGGTTGCCGCGCGGCGCCGGGTAGACCAGGCAGCGCGCATCGGCGTTGAAATAGGCCCAGGCGCGCAAGATGCCGAGCGGATAGGTGCTCTCGAGGGCCAGCCGTCCGAGCCCGAGCCAGCCACGCCTCGCGGCGGTGAGTGTCACCGGCACCGTGCTCGTGGTGGCGGGGACGAGGTCGAACGGCGTCGCGTGTGCACTCAGGTAGCGGCGCTCGCCGCGTCCCACGCCACGTGGCCAGCGCTTGAGGGCAAGCGCCAGGCGCGCGCGCGGCGACGCATTGCCGAGTACGCAGTGGAACACCGCGCTGTCGCCGGCGAACACGGCATCCGCGCGAGCACCATGGAACTCGAGCCCGGCGAGATTGTGATAGGTGTGCAGCATGGCGACCATGACCAGGCCGCCGAGCAGGAAGGCGAGCAGGTAGCCGAGCGCGTTGTCGTAATTGATCGCACCGAGCAGGATGATCACGAACATCGCGCCGAAGATGAAACCGGCGCGGGTGGGGAAGATGTAGACGCGGCGCCGGTCGAGCCGCTGCGTCGCGTCCGCCGCGACGGCGCCGGTCACGGGATGGGCACGGCGTCGAGCAACTGGCGAGCGATTGCCTCGGCCTGCGCGGCGCGTTCCCCGTGCGTGGCGCACAAGCGGTGGGCAGCGACCGCCGGCAGCACCGCCTGCAGATCGTCGGGCAGCACGTGACCGCGGCCATCGACCAGCGCCCAGGCGCGCGCCGCGCGCAGCAACGCGAGGCCGGCGCGCGGCGACAGGCCGGAGGCGAAGGCGGCCGAATCGCGACTGTGCTCGATGAGGTTCTGCAGGTAATCGAGCAGTGCCTCGCTCGCGTGCACCTCCTCGACCTGTGCCTGCAGCTCGAGCAGCGTGGCGGCATCGAGCACCGGCGCGAGCTCGCCGATGAGACTGCGGCGATCGGCGCCGGTGAGCAGTGCGCGCTCGGCCGCGCGATCGGGATAGCCGAGCGAGATGCGCATGAGGAAACGATCGAGCTGGGATTCCGGCAGCGGGAAGGTGCCGATCTGCTCGAGCGGATTCTGCGTCGCGATGACGAAGAACGGATGCGGCAGCGGGTGGGTCTCGTTCTCCACCGTGACCTGGCGCTCCTCCATCGCCTCGAGCAGCGCGCTCTGCGCGCGCGGGGTGGCGCGGTTGATCTCGTCGGCCAGTACCACGTGGGTGAAGATCGGTCCCGGGTGGAAGCGGAACGCCCCGGTCTCGCGCTCGTAGACATAGACGCCGGTGACGTCGGCCGGCAGCAGGTCGCTGGTGAACTGGATGCGCTGGAAGTCGAGCCCGAGGAGGCGCGCGAGGAGGTGCGCGAGGGTGGTCTTGCCGACGCCCGGCATGTCCTCGATGAGCAGGTGGCCGCGCGCCAGCAGGCAGGTCAGTGCGAGGCGGATCTCGGTGCTCTTGCCGAGCACCACGCGCGAGGCCGCGGCGATCACCGCCTGGATGCGGTTGCGTGATTGCTCGGCGGCCGGAGCGGCGCGTTGTCTCAGTTCCATGTCTCGATCGATGTCCTGCAGTGCAAGGGTAGTGCCATGCCTCCGATGTATCGGCGTCGCCAGGTGGAACTCGAGCCGGTCACGATTGAAGCATGCCGCGCAGCCGCCGAAAACAGCATAATCGGGCGCGCCCGGCAAGCCCGTGGCGCCCACGCACGCCGGCGCGGCCCGCGCCATCATCGCACGCGCACAGCGAGGAGCAGATGCACAAGTACGATTTCGTCGTCATCGGCAGCGGTCCGGCCGGCCAGCGCGCCGCCATCCAGGCGGCGAAGCTCGGTCGCTCGGTCGCGCTCATCGAGCGCTCGTTCAGCATCGGCGGCGCCTGCGTGCACACTGGCACCATTCCCAGCAAGACCCTGCGCGAGGCCGTGCTCTACCTGACCGGCTGGCGCCAGCGCGGCTTCTACGGCCGCAGCTACCGGGTCAAGGAACGCATCACCGCGGCGGATCTGATGCAGCGCCTCGACATCACCATCCGCCACGAGATCGAGGTGCTGATGCACAAGCTGCACCGCAACTTCGTCGATACCATCGCGGGCACCGCGCGTTTCGAGAGCCCGCACCGCCTGCGCATACAGGTCACCGACGAGGAGTCGCGCGTGATCGAGGCCGAGCGCATTCTCATCGCGACCGGCTCGCGCCCGGCGCGCCCGCCCAACGTGCCATTCGACAGCCCCAACGTCGTCGACAGCGACAACATCCTCACCATGCCGGCGCTGCCGCGCACGCTGGTGGTGGTCGGTGCCGGCGTGATTGGCGTCGAGTACGCGTCTATCCTGAGCGCGCTCGATATCGAGGTGACGCTGGTCGACGGCCGCGACCACATGCTCGATTTCCTCGATCGCGAGGTGGTCGACGAGTTCGCCCACCACCTGCGCGATCGCGGCGTCAGCCTGCGTCTCGGCGAAACCGTCGAGCAGGTCGAGGTGGTCGACGAGAAGTGCGTGGTGGTGCACCTCGCGAGCGGCAAGCGTGTACGCGCCAACATGGCGCTGTTCGCCGCCGGCCGCCAGAGCAACACCGATCTGCTCGCGCTGGACAAGGCCGGGCTCGACACCGACGAGCGTGGCCGCCTGGTGGTCGACGAGCACTTCCGCACGCGCGTGCCGCACATCTATGCCGCCGGCGACGTCATCGGCTTTCCCGCGCTCGCCTCGACCTCGATGGAACAGGGGCGCCAGGCCGGCGCGCACGCCTTCGATCACCCGGTGCGGCAGAATGCCAACGCGGTATTTCCGTTCGGCATCTACGCCGTACCCGAGATGAGCGTGGTGGGGCGCACCGAGGAGGAGCTGCGCGCCGCCGGCGTGCCTTACGAAACGGGCACGGCGCGCTTCCGCGAAACCTCGCGCGGCCAGATCCTCGGCCTGCGCGAGGGGCTGCTCAAGATCCTCGTCCATCTCGAGGACCACACCCTGCTCGGCGTGCACATCGTCGGCGAAGGCGCCACCGAGCTGATCCACATCGGGCAGGCCGTGCTTGCCCACCATGGCAAGCTCGATTTCTTCGTCGACGCGGTGTTCAACTACCCGACGCTGGCCGAGACCTACAAGATCGCGGCGCTCGACTGCTGGAACAAGCTGCGCGCGTGACGCGCGAACGGCGCGTGCCGCGGACGCGGTTCAGGTGGCGCTGTCCCCGGCCACGGTCATGCGGTCGACGAGGATGGAGCCCGTCTGCACCGCGGCGCTCGGGTCGAGATCGGCACCGACCTCGACGATGCCGAGCAGCATCGTCTTGAGATTGCCGGCGATGGTGATCTCCTCGACCGGGTGTGCGCGCTCGCCGTGTTCGATGAGGAAACCGCTCGCGCCGCGCGAGTAGTCGCCGGTCACCGCATTGACGCCGAAGCCCATCAGGTCGGTCACCAGCAGGCCGCGGTCGAGCGCGCCGACCATCTCCTCCAGCGAGCGTGTGCCGGGCGTCAGCAGCAGGTTGTGGGTACCGCCGGCGTTGCCGGTCGGCGCGCGGCCGAGGCGGCGCGCGGCGTAGGCGCCGAGCAGGTAGGTGGCGAGTCGCCCGCTATCGACGATGGTCTTTTCCCGCGTCGCCACGCCGTCGTTGTCGAACGGCGCGCTGGCCGCGCCGGCCGGCAGGTACGGGCGCTCCTCGAGCGAGAGCGTGGCCGGCAGTACCTGTTCGTCGAGGGCATCGAGCAGGAACGAAGCGCGCCGGTACTGCGCACCACCCGAGATGGCGCCGACCAGGTGGCCGAGCAGGCCGGCGGCGACGCGGTACTCGAAGATCACCGGCAGCGTGGTGGTGGCGATGCGACGGGCGCCGAGCCGCGCCACCGTGCGCGCGGCCGCGGTACGCCCGATCGACTCGGCCGGCTCGAGCAGCGCCGCGCGGCGGTTGCTCGAGTACCAGTAGCTGCGCTGCATGCCGGCGTCGTCGGCGCCGATCATCACCGCGCTGATCGAATGCCGGGTGCCGCGGTAGGCGCCGTGGAAGCCATGTGAATTGGCGTAGGCACGCGTGCCGCGGTAGCAGTTGACGCTGACACCGTCGGACTGGCGGATGCGGCGATCGTGGGCGAGCGCCGCGCGCTCGCATTCGAGCGCGAGGGCGATCGCGGTCTGTGCATCGATGTCCCACGGATGGTCGAGATCGAGGTCGGGCACGCTGGTCGCGAGATACGCCGGTGCAGCGAGACCGGCGTGCTCGTCGACCTCGCCGTGCTCGGCAATGCGGCAGGCTGCGGCGACGGTCTCGGCGAGCGCATCGCCGGAGAAATCGGTCGTCGTCGCGCTGCCCTTGCGACCGCCCCGGTAGACGGTCACGGCGAGCGACTTGTCGCGTTCGTGCTCGACTGTCTCGGCCGCGCCGTCGCGCACTGTCACCGCGAGGCCCTCGCCGGCCGACACCGCCACCTCGGCGGCGTCGACACCGTGCGCGGTGGCGCGTTCGAGCACTTCGAGCGCGAGGCGATCGAGCGTCTCCGGAGCGTTGTAATCGGTCGCGAGTGCCTGGTTCATGCGGCTTGTGCTCGTAGTGCTTCTCGAGGGATGCACGCACCGCGCCGTGCCGTATCGCGGCCGGGGTGCGTGGCACCGGTGGAGGTCGTTGCGCGCGAGCGTAACACAGCGCTGCGTGGTGTCCCGGCGTGCCCGTCGGCGTCGTGCAGCACGCGCGAAACGCCATCGCCGTGCTGCGGCACGCGCGCCACGTGGGGCGATGCGCGCGCGGCATCACTGCCCGCGGCACCCCGGCGCGATGCTTTGAGCCGCCTGTCCGGGCACGGGTACACTACGCGCTGCTGTCCGCCCTATCGAGAACGTCCGGCCGCGCGCCGCCGAAGCCCCTCAGCCGATGCAAGATTCGCCCATTCTCGCCCCGCTCAACGCGCGCCAGCGCGAGGCGGTGGCCTCCGACGCCGCGCGCGTACTGGTGCTCGCCGGCGCCGGCAGTGGCAAGACGCGCGTGCTCGTGCACCGCATCGCCTGGTATCTGGAGACCGGCCAGGCCTCGCCGCACGGCGTGCTCGCGGTGACCTTCACCAACAAGGCCGCGGCCGAGATGCGCGCGCGCATCGAGCAGCTCACCGGCCAGCCGCCCGGTGGCATGTGGGTGGGCACCTTCCACAATATCGCCCACCGCATCCTGCGCGCGCACGCGCGCGATGCCGGGCTGCCGGAGAACTTCCAGATCATCGACGCCGACGACCAGCAGCGTCTGATCCGGCGCGTCATCCGCGGTCTCGATCTCGACGACGGCGAATGGCCGCCGAAGGAAGCGCAGTGGTTCATCAACGCGCGCAAGGACGACGGCGAACGTCCCGGCCACATCGACGATTACGGTGACGGCGCGCTGCGCACCCTGATCGACATCTACCAGGCCTACGAGGAAGCCTGCGCGCGCTCCGGGCTGGTCGATTTCGCCGAGCTGCTGCTGCGCGCACACGAGCTGTGGCAGCAGCACCCGGGGCTGCTGCGCCACTACCAGGAGCGCTTCTGGCACGTGCTGGTCGACGAGTTCCAGGACACCAACGCCATCCAGTACGCCTGGCTGCGCCAGCTGGTCGGTGACGACGGCAACATCTTCGTCGACGGCGACGACGACCAGTCGATTTACAGCTGGCGCGGTGCGCGCGTGGAGAACATGCAGCGTTTCCGCAGTGATTATCCCGATCACGTGCTGGTACGCCTCGAGCAGAACTATCGCTCCACCGGCAACATACTCGAGGCAGCCAATACGCTCATTGCCAACAACCCGACGCGCCTCGGCAAGGAGCTGTGGACCGATGGTGCCCGCGGCGAGGCAATCACCCTCTACGCGGCCTACAACGATCTCGACGAGGCGCGCTTCGTGGTCGATCGCATCGCGCAGTGGCGTGAGCATGGCGGGCGGCTCAGCGAATGCGCCATCCTCTATCGCACCAGCGCGCAGTCACGCGTGCTCGAAGACGCGCTGCGCCAGGCCGACCTCCCCTACCGCGTCTACGGCGGCTTCCGTTTCTACGAGCGCGCCGAGATCAAGGACGCGCTGGCCTACCTGCGCCTCGCCACGTGGCGCGGTGACGACGCCGCCTTCGAGCGCATCGTGAGCGTGCCGCCGCGCGGCATCGGCCAGCGCAGCCTGGAAGAGGTGCGGCTGGTCGCACGGCGCGAGAGCATCACGCTGTGGGAAGCGGCGCGCCAGCTGGTCGAGCATCGCGCGCTGGCCGCGCGCGCGGTCGGTGCGCGCGAGCGCTTTCTCGATCTCATCGATCGCATGAGCGTGGCGACCACCGAGCTCGAGCTCGCCGAGATGCTCGAACAGGTCATCGCGCTGAGCGGGCTGGTCGATCACTATCGCAAGGAGAAGGGCGAGCGCGGCCTCGATCGCATCGACAACCTCGAGGAGCTGGTCAGCGCTGCGCGCGATTTCGTGCCCGCACCCGAGGACGAGGAAATCCCGCTGCTCGCGGCCTTTCTCTCCCATGCCGCGCTGGAGTCGGGCGAGGGTCAGGCCGACGCCCATACCGACAGCGCTCAGCTCATGACGCTGCACTCGGCCAAGGGTCTCGAGTTCCCGCTGGTGTTCCTGGTCGGCGTGGAGGAGGGCCTGTTCCCGCACCAGCGCTCGGCTAGCGACCCGGTGCAGCTCGAGGAGGAGCGGCGCTTGTGCTACGTCGGCATCACGCGTGCGATGCGCAAGCTCGTCATCACGCATGCCGAGTCGCGCCGCCTGCACGGCGCCGATTACTATCCGCAGCCCTCCCGCTTCATCCGCGAACTGCCGGCGCACGCCATCGAGGAAGTGCGTCTCGGCGGCCGCGTCGCCAGTGGTCGCGCCGCGCTGCGCGCCGATCCGATCAGGGCGCGCGGCACTGGCCAGAGCGTGGGCGGGCTCGCGCTAGGCCAGCGCGTCGCTCACCGCGTGTTCGGCGAGGGCGTGGTGCTCAACTTCGAGGGGCAGGGTGAACATGCCCGCGTGCAGGTCAATTTCGAGGACGGCGGCACCAAGTGGCTGGTGGCCGCCTACGCGGGGCTGCAGGCGGTGTGAGTGGCGCGGCGGGGCCGCGCCGAACGAAGGGGAGAGAACGGGGACTCGCGGCGGGCGCCGCGAGCCGCACCCGGTACTTACTGCGACGCCGAGACCATGTAGTCGACGGCGGCCTTGATGTCGTCGTCGGAGAAGTCCGGGCGCCCGCCCTTCGGCGGCATCATGCCGGCATTGCCCATGAAGCCGTTGATGGCGTTGTGGTAGAGGGTATCGGTGCCCTTGGCGATGCGGTCGCTCCAGGCGGCACTGTCGCCGAGCTTGGGTGCACCGGCCGCACCCGGGGTATGACAGACGAAGCAGGCGGCGTCGTAGACTTCCTTGCCGCGACCGTCGGCGGCGGCCGTGGCGGTTTCTTCCGCGGCCGGTGCGGCTTCGCTCGCCGCGGCGCCTTCCGCGGCCGCGGCTTCTGCCGCAGGTGCAGCTTCCGCCGCGCTCTCCTCGCTCGCCGGCGCCGGCTCGTCGGCACTCTCGGCCGCCGGGGCTTCCTCCGCCGGCGCCGCGGCAGCGCCGCCGCCGTTGCCACCGCCGACCGCGGCCAGCATGTAGTCGACCGCCGCCTTCACTTCGGCGTCGCTCAGCGCCGGGTTGCCGCCCTTGGCGGGCATCATGCCGGCATCACCGGTGAAACCCCCGATGGCATTGGCGTAGAGCGTCTCGGTGCCCTTCTCGAGGCGCGCTTCCCAGGCTGCCATGTCACCCTGCTTGGGAGCGCCGGCGATGCCCTGGGCGTGGCACGCGAAGCAGACCTTGTCGTAGGTGGCCTTGCCGACGTCGCCGCTCTCGGCGGCCGCGGTGGCCGTGTCGGCGGCGGGCGCCGCAGCGCCGCCGCTCTTGCCTGGCGCCTGCTGCGGCGTCTCGACGGTGATCGCCTCGCCACCGGTGTTCACCTGGCCCATCGGCGCGACGCGCGCGGCGACGCTCTCGCTCGTGTCCTGGGTCTGCTCGAACCCGCGGTTGACGATCTTGGCCAGGATGAAGGCCATGACGCCGACCACCGCGAGCCCCACCAGCACCATGGAGAAATTGCGTACGAATACCGCGTCGTCGTGATTGCTCATGCTGTGCTCTCGAAGGAATTCAGATGGATGGGGGCGGCGCGCGAGAAGGCCCCCCGTGCCCCGCGGGCCGCGCGCATTATAGCGGAATCAGTGCCTTGCTCTAGCCTCGGCGGGGTTATCGGCGGTACCGCCTGAGGCATGCCGACGCGGATTTGGAACCATCCCCGGTACCGGCGCGGGTAAGTGCTGTTGCATGGCGAATCGGCACGCGCGACGCGCCGACGCTTTCCCTCCCGCGGCGGACCCTGTAGCTTATACGCCCCGCCGCGCCCGTAGCTCAGCTGGATAGAGTGCTGCCCTCCGAAGGCAGAGGTCACAGGTTCAAATCCTGTCGGGCGCGCCAATAACGCTCAATTGCTTGCGTCATTCGCAAGACGCAGGTTAGTTGCCATCCAAGCGGCGATGGTGCACGAGTGGTGCCAGACATCGGCCGTTACGGGTGTCAGGTCTTGCTTCTTGCCTTGGCGGTGTCGAATTGCACGGTGGCCGTGGTGTGAAGTGGCGGTAGGTCCGGATTATGCTGGGCCAATTGGGCTATCGTAAGCCACCGCACAGTGCACCAAAGCCTATCTAACCCTGCCATCGCTTGAACACGGTTTTCAGACGTTCAACAGTATGCCGCCACTTCGGGGTCAGGGGCTGGCATACAGTATTCTGGTTGCCGAACAGTCCGACCTCGTTGACGGCCTGTTCCGCCGCAACTGCATCGAGCCATCTCACGCGCACGAAGTACTCAGATCTTTCGGGATCGTCAGCGCGCATCCTGTACTGCTCACCATGCGTCAAGACTTCCAGCGCAGGCTGCTCGCCTTCCGGGGTCGTGACTGTGAAATCCTTCGCCGGTTGTACCGTCTCCAGCACAAGGCCGACGCCCACGTAGCCTACCTTCGGAATCTTTACCCACACCCGGTCGCCTGGCGATAACAGCTTGAGCGTCTGGCTGTACCAGCTGCCGCCCCCGGCGCTGATGAATCCATATTCGCGTGCATCGTCCCAGCTGCGCGAGGCGGGGTCTCCGAACGACACGTAGTACTCGCCGTTCCAGGGTTCCTTCTCACCCTTGGACTTGGTCGACGTCGCGACATTGGCCTGCGTCTCGCCCGGATCGATCAACCACGCGCGGCTGAGCAACTGCTGGCCGTTATGCTCGAAGACCTGAAAGAACACGACGTTGATGGCGATATCCCGCGCATTCAGATAGCTGACGATGCGCTCGGTCGAAGCATCAAGTTCGGCCGCGACGATGATGATCTGATGCGATTCGTTAAGCGTGTCTTCGTCCAGTTCAGTGCCGAAATGCTGGAGAAACGCCTCGTCGAGACTGCCGCCGTTCGAGAACCGGTGGTAGATCTGCGCGACCTTCTCGGCGCTGAGCTGGTCCACCCAGGAGGCATAATCCAGCGCCTGAGCGATGATCTCGCGCGGCGTGCGGTCGCGCTTGAGCTCGACCAGTACCAGCGAGCCGTCGGGAGCAATGGCCAGTAGATCGATGCGGCCGCCGAAGCTGGTGATCTCCTGCCGTCCGATCAGCATCCATTCACTGGAGAGCACGCGCGAATCGCGCACGATCATCTCTTCCAGGGTTTGTTCGCTGGCCAGCCGACTGGTCTCCAGTGCTTTGGGTTCGGCACCGACGGTCCAGATTGAATGCTGAATGGGCATGTTTCACCTATGCAGTGGCAAGCAGGGTTTCGACCCACGCATGGTGGCGATGCAGACGAAGGTAGTAGTGCGCGGCTGAGCTGAAGGGCGCTTTGGCAGAAAGCCTCTCTCGTAGACGCAAGGTGATGGTCGCGCGGCCCGCCGCGCCCTCTGGCAGCTCCTCAAACATTTTCACGTCCTCTGCGATTTGGTTGCAGAGCTGCTCCCGCTTTGAATTGAAATCCGGGTGATCAAGGTTGAGGAGGATCTTGCTTCTTTCGATTCGCCTTTTGGCGATGGCGTCATCCTCGTAATGGGGATGGATGACCGGCCGCCCATCAGGCAGGAACGCGACCAACTTGCAGTCATCCCCGTTGCAGGGATCGAGAATGATGGGCTGCTCGTTTATGAGTGACGCTACGTCGGTCGCTTTCTGCGCCGGATCGAGCAAAGGAAACTCATCGCCCTTGCCGCCCGCGCAGCCATGTTCCTCATTGTGCTTCGGGCTGTTCGCGAATGGGCAGGCGACACGGTAATTCTCAGCCTTGAAGGCCAGGAACCAGTAATCGCATTTCGGTCGATAGTGGTCGATGGTCAGCGGCGCCCCAACCAATTCCGCCTCGGTGTACCAGCACTTGTTCCCCAGCAGCGTCGTGAATCGGTCCTTGATGGGGGACCATTTGGTGGCGCCATTATTGTTGATGTATGTGTTGCGATCTCCGGCAGGCTTGCTGGTCACTGTCGTGTGCGCCCTGTCGAGCCGGCGCTTGTCCCTTTGTCCGTCCTGTCCGATGAATACGGACCGAAGCAGGTTTTCTATCGGAACGTGTCTCAACTCGCGCCTCCTGTTGCTTCCCGGCGACTGCGCAGGAACTCGACATAGTTCGGATCGCGCTCGCTTATCCCGGGCTGCAAGATTTCCAGCATTTCATTCAACTCCCGCAGCCGCTGCTTGTCCGCTTGAGTCAGTGTCATCTTCACGCTGAGATCGAGCCGCTCGTCCATAAGCACCTGCGTCTTCTTGTCGAGACTGGAGGGCAAGCCGAAAAACTCGCTGCTGCAGAGCAGGTTGGCAACGCCTTGCCCGCGCGGGTTACGGCGGGGATGCTCGAACACGGATTGCTCTTTGCCAGAGGCATTGGCAAGGAATACCTGCGGTGCCACGAGCCCAGAAATCGTTACTGGATCGTGGGTTGCCATCAGGACCGTTGAATGCTCCCGCTGCGATACGTCAAACGCCTCCTCGAGCATCTCCGGATACTCCCAGGACCATTGCGGGTTCAGATGGGTATCGGGTTCGTCCAGGAGAACGAGGTTGTCGCGCTGGTTGGTCAGCCGAATGGCGCCGACCACGGCGATCAGCTGCTTCTCGCCTTCACTCAACTGCTCGAAATCGAACGGCTCGCCCCGTTCATCGCCGATCAGTTGGTATTCGACGCCCTGCAGGATGCCACGGGCGGCAAGGTGTTCGAGTGCGAGGTACAGATTGTCCCGGCCGGCCTCGAGCCGGTGTTTCAGTCCGCTCTCGGGCTTCGTGCTGCGGAAGTTATCGGGATAGCTGTAAGTCCGCGTTTCCGTGAAGGCGCCACCGAGCGTGCTCTCCTCGCCATCCCCATGCTTAATCGCCCTTCGGCTCTCCTCGTGATCCGCTGTTTCGGCCAGGGCCGCGATGGTCTTCCGGACCTTGCCGGTGGTGCCCCACAGGACGGGCTCGTCCTTCTCAGAGTCGAACCCCTTGGGTGACTGCAGGACTATCTTGATATCCCGAGCACCGGAGATCTTGAGGCGCCTGAGGAAATCAACCTGACGGTGAGCAACAAGACCCAGAAGAATGTGGCGCGCCTGCTGGTTGGTGGAAAGCACAAAGAGCGGGCGGAGATTGTCGCGCTCGGGCTCCTGGACGAGCTGGCGGAAGCTCGCCAAGTAGCGTTTGATCAGGCGCCGAATCCGGTCGCACTCGCCGGAGTAGTAGGCGAAAGTGCTCTCCGGATAAAAGACCTGGGCTTCACCGTCCCGCAGGCGGCGGGTGAAGTGGCGAATCGGCATCTCCTGCTCATCGACAATGGCGCGCAGCCGACCTTCCGCGGCCGAGAGCCCGACCCGCCGTCCCTGGGCCTCGTACTCTAGGCTGAAATCGAACGGCGGTGATTTGTTGAGGTAGGTGTCCAGCAGAATATGGAGAATCGCCTCCACCAGATTGGATTTACCGCTGCCATTGCCGCCGATGACGGCGTTGAGGAGATAAGGCTGCTCGAAGGTGACCTCGCAGTTGCGGAGGTTCTTGAAGTGGTCAATCCAGAGCCGGCGAAGCTTCATCGGTTAGCTGTGCACTGTGGGGGATGGCGCGCCGACGACGGTGAGTTCGGCGACGACGGCTTCGTGGAGGGTCTTGGCGGTAGCGCGGGAGGCGGCGAGTTGCGCTTCCAAGTCGTCTACCAGTGCCATCAATCGATCCACTCTCGCGACGATCCGGCGTTGTTCTGCGAGGGGCGGGATGGGAATCGGAAAATCACGCAGCAATCCTAGATTAAGCCCCGAGTAGGCAATGCCGCGCAGGTTCTCAGAGACCTTATCTTGGAAGTAGGGCGACGCGATGACATTCATGACAAAGATTGGATCGATTTCCGAGTGGACTGGTATCACGGCGACTTCACGCGCGACGTTGTATCCCTTAAGCTCTGGCGGAACCACCGCACATCCGCCGAGAGTTCCCCGGACGTTTATTAATACCTCACCACCGCGAAGAATTGTTCGGCCATATTCTGACGAAAGTTGTTCCGTCACTTTTCGAATGCCGTTCAAATCAATCTTGCGAAAACGGACATTGCTACAGCGAAGTATGAAAACACCACCTTGCTGTGGCTCAGCGCCAAGCTTGATGACGCCGTATGAAATCCCTCTCTTGGGGTCTAAGATCGAACCGAGGCGGGCTATTGACCATCCGTTAGGCACGCGAAATGGAATATTCTCAAGGTCCGCTGTCGGGCTGATTTGTCTTGATCCCTTCTTGGAGTGATCCTCGGCGAGGATGCGGCCGAGAATCGCCTCGCTCGGTTCGTCACCGGAATCCTGTGAAACTAGTTTGCCCTGCAGCGCGAGCGTGAGGATGGACTTTCGGAGATCCGCGGGGACGATGTCGTAGGACTTGTGGAAGAGGAACTGGAGGTTGGCCGGGGTAGGCGCGTCGGCGAAGCGGGTCAGCGAGGCGCGGGCGAGTGCGGCGTGCCGCGTGTCGCGTTCCTGCTGCTGTGTCTCAAGCCGATCACACAAGGCCATCAACTCATCCGCCTTCGCGACTATTCGATTCTGCTCGCCTAGCGGCGGAAGCGGGATTGGTAGCTCGATAAATTTCGCAATTGAGACCCCCCCGATGATGCCGGTCTTTACGGCATCAAACAGGTCGAGAAATCGAGGGGATAGGTACCAATAGAGTATGTATTTGGCGTTAATTCCGGCGAGAGGCTCATTGCAAAACAGCTTATTTCCAAAGCAAACATCTCTGTTTGTGATCCCGCATTTCCTGCCGGCACTACCGCCTTCTGCACAGATTAAGGTGGAATTGGCAGAAGCGACTTTGAATTTGTCTTCTGATTCCGGAATGTAGATACCGTTGTCATAGTCAATCGGCTCGAAGCCATACCCGACATCTTTTGTGGCGATGTATGCCCGGCCGCCAACATTTACAAATCGCCGTTGTTTCTCATCGGCATTTATGCTGTCACCGTTAAAGATCACGCCTATGGCACCGAGCCTAGTCCAACACCACTCCGCTGGTAGGTTGTAGGGCGCCTCTTCCGCGTGCACGGGATCGAGAGGCCGCTGCTTCGCTATCTTCTTGGACTTCTCCCGAGCGCTTCTTTCTTTCCCGGCTATGTCAACCAAAGTGGACGCTGCATGATCTTCGGCGGCTCGCCCAACGAGTTTTCCTGAGGTCGCGAACGAAATGATCAACGTACGCATCATTTGCACCGCGTCGGGCGCGCCGGCGAACTGATCGAACTTCTCGAAGAAGGTGTCCAGGTTCATTCAGTAAGGCCGGTGGTCGTCGCGAGGGCGTTATGGAGTTCTTGTTTCAGCTTGCCGCGAGTCTCGGCGAGCTGGGCGAGGAGGCTTTCGTATTCAGGTAATAGGTCTTCAACGCTGCGGAGGTCCCCTTCGGCCTTGTGCGGATTTTTTTGGTCCAGGTTGTAGTTCCAAGCCTTGATTTCCTCGATGCTGACGCGCCAGGCTTGCTCGGTTTCCTTGCGCTTGCTGTACAGGCCGTTCTTGCCGGGCTTGCCCCACCATTTCTTCTCTGGCTTGAATTCCTCGATGCGGATGGGTTTGCCCTTGTTGTAGCTCTTCGCACCCTCTGGATACGGATGCTCGTAATACCAGACTTCCTTCGTCGGCTGGCCCTTGGTGAAGAACAGCAGGTTGGTCTTGATACCGGTGTAGGGATTGAAGACGCCGTTTGGCAAACGGACGATGGTGTGCAGGTTGCACTCGCTCAAGAGCTTTTCCTTGATGCGGGTTTTCACCCCTTCGCCAAAAAGCGTGCCGTCGGGCAGAACCAGGCCGGCGCGGCCGCCGGGTTTGAGCACGCGCATGATGAGCACGAGGAACAGGTCGGCGGTCTCGCGGGTGCGAAACTCGCTGGGGAAGTTGGCCTCGATACCGTCTTCCTCCATGCCGCCGAACGGCGGGTTGGTGACGATGACGTCGACGTATTCCTTCGGCTTCCAGTCGGTGAGCGGCCGCGATAACGTATTGTCGTGGCGGACGTTGGACGGCACGTCGATGCCATGCAGCATGAGGTTGGTCATGCACAGCACGTGCGGCAGGTGCTTCTTCTCAATGCCTGAGAAGCAGTTCTGCAGGGTGGCCATGTCCTTGTCGGTCTTGGCCTGGTCGCGCAGGTGGTCGATGGCGCAGGTGAGGAAGCCCCCAGTGCCGCAGGCGGGATCGAAGATCGTCTCACCAAGGCGCGGATCGACCTGCTCCACGATGAACTGCGTGACTGCGCGAGGGGTGTAGAACTCGCCCGCGTTGCCGGCGGACTGCAGGTCTTTCAGGATCTTCTCGTAGATATCGCCGAACAGGTGGCGGTCTTCGGAGGCGTTGAAGTTAATCCCGTTGATCTTGTTGATGACCTGCCGCATCAGGGTGCCATTCTTCATGTAGTTATTGGCATCCTCGAAGGTCATGCGTATGAGCCCGGCGATATGGTCCTGCCCGGCCGTCATGTTCTTCAGGGCCGGGAGCAGGGTGTTGTTGACGAAATCGAGCAGGGCTTCGCCGGTCATGCCCTCCTCGTGCGCGGCCCAGTTGCGCCAGCGCAGGTGGTCCTTGAGCGGAGAATTGTAGTCGTCGTCGAAGAGTTCGAGCTGCGTTTCGCGATCGTCGAAGATCTTGAGGAAGAACAACCAGGCCATCTGTTCGATGCGCTGGGCATCGCCGTAAGTGCCGGCGTCCTTGCGCATGATGTCCTGGATGGATTTGACGAGATTGGAGATATTGGGCATGGGCTAGGTCTTCCTACGCCGCGACGGCGTAAAGGGCGTGCTCGAGGTCACGGATAGCGGTGCGGTAGGCGGCTTTTCCACCGAAGAGCTGGACGATTTCGATCGGCGTGCCGAAGTCCCGCAGGGGGTCAACCTTTAGTATCTCCATCGACTCGACGCTCTGTATGCCGTTGTCGGTGTATTTGGTGAGCAAGGCTTCCAGCACGGCGCGGGCCTTGTCGCCATACTTGCCGAAGACATCGCGCTTCTTCACGCCGTCGGCGCGTTCCCTGCGCGTGAGCGGCGGCTGGTCGTAGGCGATGTGGCAGATGAGGTCGAAGGCGTCGTAGTCGCGGCCAACTTGTTCGGCCAGTTCGTCAAGGAAGAGCCCCTGGGCGGCCAGCTCCTCGATCAGGGCCTTCTTCTGGTCGGCCGCGTTCCAGGTGGAGAGGAAGTCGTTAAGGGTCGCGAAAGACTTGTGCACCGTCTTGCGGGAGTAGTCGGTGAGCGATTCGGTAATAAGGCGGCCATCGGCATCGAGGTATTGCACGCGCTCGGTGGCGACGCTCACTTCGACGTCATCGACGTAGTAACGCCGCGGCGCGCCGGGCTCTTCTCCGCCGGGGCCAACGGGTGGCGGCGGATCGCCGAGAGTGCCGCCCGGCGGCTCCTCCGCACCGGGTTGCGGTGAGTCGTCCGGCGGTACCACCGGCTCATCTGGCCCGGGCTCGTAGATCTGAACCGGATCGCCATCGAAGTCGGGGTCGGCGAACAGCGTCGTCGCTTGTTTGAAGTCCATGATCGTGAAGAAGAACTTGTCGTAGTCTTCGTTGATGCGCGTGCCGCGGCCGATGATCTGCTTGAACTCGGTCATGCTGTTGATGCGCTTGTCGAGCACGATCAGGTGGCAGGTCTGAGCATCGACGCCGGTGGACATGAGTTGCGAGGTGGTCGCGATAACGGGGTAAGTCGACTCGGGATCGATGAAGTTGTCGAGCTGCGCCTTGCCCTCGTTGTTGTCGCCGGTGATGCGCATGACGTACTTGCTGTTCTCGGCGGCCAGATCCGGATTGGCGTTGACCAGCGCCTGACGCATGCGCTCGGCATGGTCGATGTTCTCGCAGAAAACAATCGTCTTGGCGTAACGGTTGGTGGCCCTGAGAAATTCCGTGATCTTCTCGGCCACGCGCTCGGTACGCCGTTCGAGCACGAGGTTGCGATCCATGTCCCGTACATTGTATTCACGGTCCTCGATCTCGAAGCCGTACTTGTCGAGCTTGCCTGCTTCGGGCCGCCAGCCGTCGAGGTCCTTGTCGAGGCCGATGCGCACAACCTTGTAGGGCGCGAGGAAGCCGTCGTTGATGCCCTGGCGCAGAGAGTACGTGTAAATGGGCTCGCCGAAATACTCGATATTCGAAACCTCCCGGGTTTCCTTCGGCGTAGCGGTGAGCCCGATCTGCGTGGCCGAGGCAAAGTATTCGAGAACCTGCCGCCAGGCGGCGTCGGCGGCGGCGCTACCCCGATGGCATTCGTCGACGATGATCAGATCGAAGAAGTCCGGCGAGAACTGCTTGTAGATGTTGCTCGCCTCCTCTGTGCCGGTGACGGCCTGATAGAGGCAGAGGTAAATCTCGTAGGACTTATCGACGGTGCGGTTCGTTATCTTGGTCATGGCCTGACCAAAGGGCTTAAAATCGTTGGTCTTGGTCTGGTCGGCGAGGATGTTGCGGTCGACCAGGAAGAGAATGCGTTTCTTCGTGCCAGACTTCCACAGACGCCAGATGATCTGGAAGGCGGTATAGGTCTTGCCGGTACCGGTGGCCATGACGAGCAGGATGCGATCCTCGCCGCGAGCAATGGCGTCGACCGTGCGGTTGATGGCATTGACCTGGTAATAGCGGGGCTTCTTGCCGCTCCCATCGTCGTAGTAGTCGAAGGTTGCCACGGCTTGTTGCTCGGGCGTGTAGCCCTTGGCGGCACTGTAGCGTCGCCAGAGTTCGTCCGGACTCGGGAACTCGTCGAGGGGAATCTCGCGTTCTACGGGGTTCGCGCCGGCGAGGCGGTTGTGTTCGAGAAACGCGTCGCCGTTCGAACTGTACGCGAAAGGTAGGTCGAGGGTTTCCGCGTAGTCGAGTGCCTGTTGCATCCCCGCGCCGACGCTTTGGTTGTTGTCCTTCGCTTCGATGACCGCGATGGGGATGTTCGGCTTGTAGAACAGGATGTAGTCGGCCTTCTTGGCCTCGCCGCGCTGGACGGTCTGCCCGCGCACGATCACCCGGCCCTTCGTGAAGTAGTGCTCCTCAAGGAGCTGGGTCATGAGGTCCCAGGCGCCGTGCTTGTCCTTGTCGAGGGCCGGCGTGATGAACTTGGTGCGGATATCCGCTTCGGTAAGATTTTTTTTGTTCATGCGACTGTCATGAATGTAGCTGCTGGCGTTCAAGGAAAATCGCCACCGCCTCGAACCAGTTCGTTCAACGTACCCGATCGGCTTCCTTCACCGAGCCCTGACAGAAAACCTCACTTCCCAGACTTACGTCGCGGTTGACCTACCGGTAGGGCCGCCTTCGGGGCTTTCGAGGCTCTGGACATGCTTCGAACTTTTGGACATCGCGCATCTTCGTGATGAGGCGGCTGCAAACACCTCGGGGCTGGAACTATCGCGAGTCCATGATCCAGCGACCCGCATCGGTCCGACAATTCAAGCGGACCATAATCGGGGAGCCGGATCCGCCGTAAGCTTCGTGTAACGCGTCGTATGCTGAATGCTGTGTCGCCCAAGATACTGCTAGATCGCATGTCTAGCGAGTCCTCCCCATTCGTGACCTTGAACCCGCAGGCGTGGCGCAGCATGTGAGGACGGACCGGGAAACCCAGCTCCGCTGCTTTGCCCGCACGGGCGGCCAGTTTGCGGACTGTCGAAGTCATGGGTGGTCGGGCTCGTGCGATCACGAGCACATACGAGATCTATCGATTCTCGCGCGCCAGGCGTTGCAGCGCGCAGATCTCGGAGGCACGCACGGGGAGCGCGCTATGGAGTCCACCCTTGGTTCGGCTGTCACGCAGGGAACCCTGTTTGAGGTCGAGCTGGTCCCAGCGCAGCGCCACGAGCTCGGCCACGCGGAGCAGGTGGCGATAAGCGAGCAGAATTGGCGTTCGATCTTGGAGACCGTGTCGACCCAAGTGGCCGGCGGCGTGGATGAGGCGCTCGAACGGTAATAAGAAACCCGCCGAAGCGGGTTTCTGTCACGATGGGGGGCGGTTTCTAGTGCTTTCGACGGGCGTAGCCAAGGCCCGCCACCGCGCAGGCTGCCATTAGAGGGAGCGTTGCGGGCAGTGGAACCGGGCTCATTGTGAAGGACGCCATGTCGTCCGAAAACGCAAGTTGGAGCGGGAACGCTAGCGGATCTTGCGAATCCGCTAGCGGGCTAATCCCGCGGATCTCGAATGCGCTTACACCTCCGTCCCGCACGGCGTTGAAGTTAACGCTTTCGCCAGGCCCGAAAACACCTACCAGGATGCCATCTACAAAAACCTTGAAGTCGCCGTCGTATCCGCTCGGGAAATTCAAAATGTCTGTGAAAGTAGCTCCGTCAAGCATTTGGAATACAAACCCACTTGTCAACGGTGGGTCAACCCAGGTTCCGGTAGGCGTCCTCGGGAGGCAGAATGCGCCTGTTACCGAGCCGCAGATCTCTGCTAGCTCCGGATCTATCGGCTGCCCATCTTGAGGGTCGAATGGCAACAGAGGGTTACTCTGGTCGAAGCCTGGGGCGGTAAGAACCTCCGAATCGAAAACTAAGGACATGGCACCTGACCAACTGGTATTCCCAAATTCGTTGCCTCCAGTCTGCCTGGGAATACTGACAATGCCGACCGCGGTGTATGCGCCGGGTTGAAGAGTTCCGCCCACTGGGCCGCCGCCTGCTTGTCGGTATATTCGTAGGTTACTGAGGCGGTTGAACGTTATCGGTTCGGCAGTCCAATCCTCCCATCGAGTCACGGTAGACGAGAAGCTAGTAATGTTTCGCCCCCACAGTGGAGCTTGCTCGGATACCCCTTCAATTCGGAAATCCACGTTGAGCGTTAGTTGGGCCTGCGCACTTGACGTTCGCACTCCTGGAATTTGTTGGCTTACGATCCCTTCCCGGGGCAGCGAAGTGCTGAGAGAGAATGGAGCGTTGACGATGGAGGTGCCGTCGAAAGCGCCAAGCGCCGTGACATTGGCCGTGGCCGTACCTGGTTCCCAGGAGTAACTGTCAGACACCCTCGATCGAGTGACAGATGCGCTTGCACTGTTATTCAGGTCAACATCTAAGCCAGCGCCGAGTTCCGAAAAATCGCTCGCAAAATTGTCTCTATCCGCCGATGTCGTATTGCTTACGGATGCGAATGCGAGGCTCTCGAAAAAAGCTCTCTCCAAAATCAGAGCTGCTGAAGCGCCATCGGCGATAAGTGCGGCCGCGGCGAAGAAGGCGCACGAACGTGCAATAAAGCGGATCATCAGGTTCCCTCCCTACGGCGCGAACATTGCGCTCAGATCAACTGTCGACATCGGCACAGACTCTACCATCGGGCTGCAAGGCTCTCAAACGCTCCACGAGTCCGCTTTCTGAGATCCTTTACACCCGGGGAGACGGGTGTCAGGTCTTGCTTCTTGCCTTGGCGGTGTCGAACGGCAAGACCTGCTATCGGGGTCCCGAGTACGGTCATCCGTGCCCGGCGACATTCAACGGCAGGCCGGGGTGGCAGGTCCGGAACGGGCACGTTCCCGCAGGGGGATATCTCCGCGACAACGCGCCCGGCCAGTAGCGGCCGATCGTGACACGCGCACCGCGAACAATCAGTCCCGCTTGTACAACCGCCCCATGACCAGTGTCCCGACCGCGAACAACGGCAGCGCGGCAGGCAGCGGCACCGGCGCGATGCTGTCGACGTGGATGCGAACGTTCATGCCGCCGACGCCGAACTGTGGATTGCTGTTGTCACCGTAGGCGTAGATGCTCACCTGCGTGCTGTTCCGGATGGGAACCGCGAAGGCATCGGGTGTGGAATCACCGGCGATCGCGGCCAGCCACGCGGAACGCAAGCTGGCGAACGCGCTTGCTTCGTCCGCGAAGCTGCCGCCGACGAACGGGAAGGCCGGCTCCCCCGCCTCTTCCACACTGAAGCTCGCGTGCCAGGCATCGACGTTTCCGTCGCGGTCTCCATCGTAACCGGATGCTCCGCTGACCGGTTCGACGTATAGGACGCTACCCGGTCCGAACACGCCCGTGCCATCGAGGACCGCGGGGCCGAAAACGAAGGTCGTGCTTGGTATGAAGAAGTCGATCGCAGCCGCTCCCGCGTTGCCGCAAGCGAGAAGCGACGCCAGGAGGAAGAGGATGATCCGCATGGTCGACCTCCGGATACCGGGATGGCTGCAGTCCGATGGCACTCCCGGACCCTGCGGAAATGCATTGCGGGCGTGTTACAGAATGTGCCGGAGGGGTGGCCGTTCGGGCGTATTGAGGGTGTTAGGGCGCGTATTGAGGGTGTCAAATCGTATTGAGGGTGTCAGGTCTTGCTTCTTGCCGTGGTGACGTCAATTGGCAAAACCTGAACACCGTGTTCACGCCATGTTCGATGCAGGTGTGCTTAACGGCCCGTAAGCAGCCTCCTGCTAGCGTGCCCCCAGGCGGTTCACCATTGCCGCCCGGCGCGGGTACCCTGCACGATGGTGCCCACACCAACACCGACGGCGCCGACTGCCGCGACCGCGCTCACGACCGCTGCGCCGGCGGCAACCCCAGCGATGAATGCCGCGCCGCCCGCAACCGCCTCGAGCTGCTCGTCAGTCAGTTCCTCCTGGACGCTCTTTGCCGGGATCAGCAAGACCACTTCGCCAGGTTCTTCCACCGTCACACGGACGTCGATGTTGTCGAAGAAGCTGATGTCGAGGCCATATTCCTCGGCAAGCGCGGCTTTCGGATCCTGCAGCAGGCTGGCACGGAACTCGTCGTCCTGCACTGACTGCAGCGCAACTTCCTGCTTGAGACGGTAAATCCGTTCGGCGATCTCATTCACTTTGATTTCCGGCACGACACACTCCTTTTCGTTCGTATTGTCGTTATGGCCATACCACCGGATTACCCGCGCCGCGCAGCCTGCGCGCTCGGGCTCCCCGGTATCCGGGCAGGTGACGTCCGAAGTGCATCCCGTGCGTCGATTCAACCCGCCCGGCGAGTGTATCCCTGAAGTCGCAGGACAAGTAGCCCCCGGATAGCGATCGTTCTGCGGTCGCTGACGGTGTCCGGTCTTGCTTCTTGCCGTGGGGGTGTCAAATGGCAAGACCTGACACTACGTGCTCGCTACGTGCTCGTCCTGCGCTGAGCGCAGCAGGCAGCGCGCGACATCCTTATACTGTCGCCGCAGTTCGGCATGACGTTTCTCCCTCCCGGGTTCTCGTGCGATTGTCCGCAGCAGACGGCGTACACACGCACGCGGCTTGCAGGACACAGGCGATGATCAGTTCGGTCAATGACGAGCGTCCGCGGGCGCCGGCGCGCGATCCGCTGGCGCGGATGGCGCCGCCGGTCTTCGTGATGATCTGGGCGACTGGCTTCATCGTCGCGCGCCTTGTTGCGCCCGACGCCGAACCGCTGACGTTCCTGTCGGTACGCTACGGGCTCGTCATCGCGGTGCTCGCGCTCGCCGCATTCGCTGTCGGCGCCGCCTGGCCGCGGACCCTGGCGGGCTGGCGCGACGGGCTTGTCGCCGGCATGCTGCTGCATGGCGCCTATGTCGGCGGTGTGTTCTGGGCCGTCGCCCACGGCCTGCCGGCGGGCATCGCCGCGCTGGTGGCCGGACTGCAGCCGTTGATCACGGCCGTGCTGGTGATCCCGCTCCTCGGCGAACGCGTCCCGCGCCGACGCTGGCTCGGCATCCTCGTCGGTTTCTCGGGCGCGCTGCTCGTGATCCTGCCGCGCCTCGGCGCCGGCACGGGTGCGGCAATCCCGCTGGTTCCGCTCGGCATTGCCCTGCTCGGCGTCGTCGGCATGACGCTCGGGACCATCTGGCAGAAACGCACGGCGGGCGCGGTCGACCTGCGCACCAACACCGTGGTGCAGTACTGCGGCGCGCTCGCCGCGACCCTGCCTGTCGCCCTCCTGTTCGAAGAAGGGCGCATCGCCTACACCATACCCGTAGTGGTCGGCCTCGCCTGGGCCGTGTTCGGCCTCTCGATTGGCGCGATCTCGCTGCTCCTCGTCCTCATCCGCCGCGGCGCGGTGGCCGGGGTCGCCTCGCTGCTGTTCTTGGTCCCGCCGTGCTCCGCGGTGATGGCCTACGTGCTGTTCGGGGAGACCCTGGCGCCGGTGCAGATGCTCGGCATGGCGATCGCCGCCGCCGGCGTCGCGGTGGCGAGCCGCGGCTGAGGCGCTGCCGGTGAAGCCGCCGCCTCCCCAGGTTGCCGGGCCGGCGCGATGCCGATACATACCGCACATGCTGGCGGCACGCGCTCCGATGATCCTGCTCGCTACCGGCTTGCGGCGCGCTTTGTACCAGGGTCGTAGCGCGCGCTGAGGGACACGGGCCGCTCAGCGGACAGAGAGTGTCTTGCTTCTTGCCGTCGCGGTTTCAGATGGCAAGCAGTGACACAGTGCTCCCCGTGCGCCACCGTTCCGCTAGCGCGCGCCACTCCCACGCGGCGCCCTGAACCCCGCCGCCCGCGCCGACGCGACGTCCTCGAAGCAGCGATCGCCTTCGTGCGGCTTGACGCGCACCTGCGGATAGGCCGCACTCGTGCGCTCGTGGTAGATGCGTTCGCCCTGGCGGTTGACGTTGCCCTTCACCGCGCAGTCGCTGGCCTGTGCCGTGGCGCGCGCATCGCGCTGCTGCCGGCGCCAGGCCCATGGTGCTTCGAACTCGCCTGCCCACAGGCCCCGGCGGGCGCGGCGCGCGGCGTTTTCGTCGGCGGCGTAGTTGTGCGAGTAGCGCCGGTAGGCGAGGGCGTGGCCCTGGCGAACGAGGGTCGCGTTGAGGTTCTCGGCGCCGCGAAAGCAGGTGGCGAGGGCGCGGCCGTAGGCGTCGCGTTCCTGCCAGCGGCATTCAACGGGTCCGCGTGCGAGCAGCGTGACGAGGGCGTCGCGGGCGGCGGCACCGCAGTCCCAGGCGCGCCCGTCGCGGCGGCAGGCCTGGCCCCACTCCGGCGCGTCGATACCGTGCAGGCGCATCTCGATGCCGCCGAGTTCGAGGCTGTCGGCGTCGATCGCGCGCGCCATGCCGCGGCGCTCGGCGGCCAGGCCGGCTTGCGCGGACAGTGCGGACACGAGCGCACACAGCAGCATGTGCGCGGCGATGCCTGGCGTCGTGCGCGCCGGGCGGTTGCGCCGGTGCGGGCCGGGCTGCGCTGGCCGCGGCACGCGCGCTGGGTTCGACGCCTGCCGCGCGCTCATGGCGCGTGCGGCAGAAAGCGTGCGCTGATCTCGGCAAGCTTGGCCTCGGCCCAGGCATGCTCGCTGCCACCCGGTTCGACGATGCCGCTCGCGAGCGTGAGGCCGGCGTGGCGGCGGGCGAAGAAGACGGGCGAGGTGACCGGGTAATAACCGATGTCGCGCAGCTCGTTCAGCGTCAGCAGGAAGCCCTTCATGACCAGCGTACCGTCTTCCTCGCGTGGCATCGCGGTGGTGGTCAGGCGCACACGACCGTCGTCGGAGCGCACCATGAAATGCATCACGCCCAGGTTGGGCGGGATCGAGACCTCGCCCTGGAAGCGATAGTTGAACACGCGTCCGCCGGCGCCGCGGTTGCGCTGCTCCTCGGCGAACACGAGAGCCGGGCGCCCTGCGTCCCAGCGCACTTCGAGCGCGCTCGCGATGAGGCGCCCGGGGGTGTCGAAGGAGCGCCGCACGGCAAGGTATTCGCCGGTGAAGGGCAGCACCGTCTCGCGGTGATAGGCACCCAGTGCCGCGGGTGCGATGCCGTCGCCGGTAGCGTTGCCCGCGCCGAGGCGCGTGCCGAGCGCCTGCTCGATCCAGTCGAGGGTCTGCGCGCGCACCGCGCGCCCGGCACGCAGGCGCTCGATGGTCTTGCGATCGACGCCGGCGCGGCGCGCGAGGTCCTGCGCCGACAGGCGCTGGCGGGCGAGCGCGGCGTTCAGCTCGGCGGCGATCTGTGTCCAGTCCGGTGTCGACATTGGCCGGTTCCTTGTCGGCACCGCCGGTCACGGGCGCCGCGGCGCACAGTGTAACCGGCGCACCGCGAACGCCGCAGGTCGAGCAGCGCGAGCCATCGACCGCTGTGGCGCGCGCGGCTGGGCTGGCGCCGCGGCCGCGCACCACCGGGGTACGCGGGAACGCCAGGGGAACTCGCGACACGCGTGGGAACTTCGCGACACTCCGCCCGCTGCGCTGTCCGCGACGTGCCGGCGAGATTCCTCCGGGGTCCCCTGCGGTCGCAAGTGGCGGGCGAGGCTTGGGTCTGTCATCCCACGGAGCCAGCCGCCATGCGATTCCCGACCTGCCTCGTCCGTCCCGCCGCCCTTTGCCCCTCCGTGCTCCGCTTCGTGCGCGCACTGCTCTGCCTGTGCACGCTCGTCGCTGTGCTGCCACATGCCGGGGCGGTCACCCTCGACGATCCTGGATACGGCGCGCTGCTGCTGCGCGCGGCCGACGGCCGCGCGCTCGAAGCCGCACCGCTCGTCGACACCACGGTGTCGATGACCGTCACCGGTCTCATCGCCCGCGCGCGGGTCACCCAGACCTTCACCCATGTCGGCGACGACTGGGTCAACGGCATCTACGCCTTTCCGCTACCCGAGCGTGCGGCGGTCGATCGGCTCGTGATGACGATCGGCGAACGCCGCGTCGAGGGGCGTATCGCGCCCCGTGAGCAGGCGCGGGCGAGCTACGAGCGCGCCCGCGAACAGGGCCACAAGGCGAGTCTCGTCGAACAGCAGCGACCGAACCTCTTCACCACCAGCGTTGCCAACATCGGGCCCGGCGAGGAAGTGATGGTCACCATCGAGTACCAGCAGACGGTCAGCGTCGACGGCGACTGGTTCTCGCTGCGCTTCCCGCTCACCATCGGCATCCGCTACATCCCGGGCATCCCGGTGATCGAGGGTTTCGGCGGCGGCGGCTGGGCGCGCGACACCGACCAGGTGCCGGACGCGAGCCGCATCACGCCGCCGGTGACCGCGCCCGGTCAGGGCCACGACAACCCGGTCAGCATCGACGTCACCCTCGAAAGCGGGCTCGAACTCGCCGCCATCGAGAGCCCGTGGCACGCCATCACCAGCGCGCCACGCGGCGGCGGCGTGTACGACGTCACGCTGGCTGCCGGACCGGTGCCGGCCGATCGCGATTTCGAGCTGCGCTGGCGGCCGCGCCCGGCCGCCATGCCGCGCGCCGCGTTCTTCACCGAGGATGCCGCGGATGCCGGCTACGGGCTGCTCATGCTCTACCCGCCAGAGGCGGCGCGTGCACGCGAGCTCGCCCTGCCGCGCGAGGTGGTGTACGTCATCGACACCTCGGGCTCGATGCTCGGCGACTCCATTGCGCAGGCGCGCGCCGCGCTGCTCTACGCCATCGATCGCCTGCGCGCGGGCGATACCTTCAACCTGGTCGAGTTCAATTCGCGTGTATCACGCTTCCGCCCGCAGGCCACTGCGGTCAGCGACGCGAACCGCGCCGCCGCGCGCGAGTGGGTGCGCGGTCTCGGCGCCGATGGCGGCACCGAGATGGCCGCCGCGCTCGACGCCGTGCTCGATGGCCGAGAGCACGCTGAACGCCTGCGCCAGGTGGTCTTCCTCACCGACGGCAGCGTCGGCAACGAGGCTGCGCTGCTCGCCGCGATCGAGCGCCGCCTGGGCGGTTCGCGCCTGTTCACCGTGGGTATCGGCAGCGCACCGAACAGCTACTTCATGCGCGCGGCGGCGCAGGCCGGGCGCGGCAGCTTCACCTATATCGGTGCGGTTGCGGAGGTCGGTGAACGCATGCGCGCGCTGATCGACAAGCTCGAATTCCCGGTTCTCGCCAACCTGCGCCTGGTCGATGCGCCGGCCGGTGTCGAAGCGTGGCCGCAGCCGATCGGCGATCTGTATGCCGGTGAGCCGCTGATGCTGTCGATGCGTTTCGCTGAACGCCCGGCCGCACTCGACATCGCGGGCGACCTCGCCGGTCGGCCGTGGTCGACGCGCGTGCCGCTCAGCGGCGGCGGCGAAGCGCGTGGGCTCGCCGTGGCCTGGGCGCGCGAGAAGATCGCCGGGCTCGAGCAGGGCCGCGTGCGTGGCGTGCCGGCGGCAACCGTCGAGGCCGAGGTCACCGCGCTCGCCCTTGCGCATCGCCTCGTCACCGCCTACACGAGTCTCGTCGCGGTCGATGTCACGCCAACGCGACCGGCCGCAGAGAGCGCACGCGACGCGCTGGTGCCGAACAAGGCGCCGGCCGGCTGGGCAATGGTCGGTGCGAGCGGCATCCCCGGCGGGCTGCCGCAGACGGCGACGCCGCTCGCCGTGCATCTCGTCGCGATGCTGGCGGCGCTCGCCGCGTGCGCGGCCTGTGCCGTGGCCCGCCGCCCGCTCGCAGCATGGTCAGGGCCCGCCCGGCGCCGCGGCGGGCGGAGCGCGCGGACATGACGCGGCGCTGGGCGTGGCGGTCGCTCCTCGCAACGTTGCTGCTGGTGGCGGCCTGGCAGGGCGCGAGTGCGGCACGCATCGCGCTCAAGGCGACGCTCGCGCAGGTGCTGCTCGAGCATGCCTGGGCGCGCAGCGCCGGCGGTACCGTGCCCATCGCGCCGTGGCCGGGCGCCGACACCTGGCCGGTGGCGCGCCTCGCACTGCCGCGCCAGGACTACGCAGCCATCGTGCTGGCCGGCGCCTCGGCGCGCAATCTCGCTTTCGGGCCGGCCCACCTGGCTGGCTCCGGCTGGCCGGGCGACGCGCAGGCGAGCCTCATCGCCGGCCATCGCGACACGCATTTCAGCGTGCTCGAGTCACTGCGCTCGGGCGACCCGGTAGTACTCGAGCGCGCCGGTCGGCGCCACGCTTACACCGTCATCGGCAGCGCCGTGGTGCATCAAGGCGCCGCACCGGCCGCGGCGCCGGACGAACTCGTTCTCGTCACCTGCTGGCCGTTCCGTGCGCTCGCCCCGGGTACGCCGTGGCGTTACGTGGTGCGGGCGGCGCCGGCTCGCTGAGGGTGCCGGGGTCGGGTGGGTCGGGCGGCGCGCATGCGCCCCGCCCGCACCAACCTCATTCGGCGAGAACGCCCTCGAGCTGCTTCGCCACCACCTTGGCCGGCAGCGGGATGTAGCCGTCCTTGATGACGACTTCCTGGCCCTGCTGCGAGAGGACCATCTTGAGGAACTCGCGCTCGAGCGGCGGGATCGGCTTGTTCGGGTGCTTGTTCACGTAGACGAACAGGAAGCGCCCGAGCGGGTAGGTGCCGCTCATCGCGTTCTCGGCGGTCGCCTCGATGTAGTCGGCGCCTTTCTTGGCCGCTACCGGCACGGCGCGCACGCCCGAGGTGCGGTAGCCGATACCGGAGTAGCCGACACCGTTCAGCGACTTCGTCACGCCCTGCACGACCGAGGCCGAGCCCGGCTGCTCGTTGACGCTGTTCTTGAAGTCGCCCTTGCACAGGGCCTTCTCCTTGAAATAGCCATAGGTGCCGGAGACCGAGTTGCGGCCGTAGAGCTGGACGGCGCGACCGGCCCATTCGCCGTCGAGGCCGAGGTCGCCCCAGGTGGTGACGTCGGACGGGTAGCCACATTTGCGCGTGGCGGAGAAAATGGCGTCGACCTGGGGGATGGTGAGGCCGTCGAGGGGGTTGTCTTTGTGCACGTAGACGGCGAGCGCGTCGATCGCGACCGGCACCGGCGTCGGCTTGTAGCCGTGCTTCGCTTCGAAGGCCTCGATCTCGTTGGACTTCATCATGCGGCTCATGGGGCCCAGATTCGCGGTACCCTCGGTCAGCGCCGGCGGCGCGGTCGAGGAGCCGGCGGCCTGGATCTGGATGTTCACGCTCGGGTAGAAGCGCTTGAAGGACTCCGCCCACAGCGTCATCAGGTTGGCGAGCGTATCGGAGCCGACACTCGAGAGGTTGCCGGACACGCCGCTGGTCTTCTCGTAGCTCGGCAGTGCGGCGTCGACCTCGCCGGCGGCGGCGCCATGAGTGGTCAGGGTGAGCGCGAGCGACAGGGCTAGCAGGTGTTTATGAATCAAGACAGTCTCCTGGGGATGGCCGGGGAAAAGAGGGGGCTGGGCCGGGGCGCGTGCATTATGTTGCGAAATTATGACGATTATGTGACAGCCGGCCGTGCCGCCGGCCGCCGTCGCAGCGCGCCCGCCACGGGCTGAGCGCAGCACCCCGGAGCGCGACACCATGCATGCATCACTCGCCAACATGGTTGCCGTCGTCGTCGTCGCCGGCATCGTCGTGCAATGGCTGGCGTGGCGTTTCCGTGTCCCCGCCATCGTGCTGCTCACCGTCGCCGGCTTCGTGCTCGGACCGGTCACGGGGCTCGTGGTTCCGGCCGAGGATCTCGGCAGCCTGCTCGAGCCGCTGGTGCAGCTCGCGGTCGCCGTGATCCTGTTCGAAGGCGGCCTCAACCTGCATTTCCACGAGCTCAGGCATGCCGGTCGCGGCGTCATGCGGCTGGTCTCGCTCGCGCTGGTGCTGAACTTCGTCCTCGGTGCCGTCGGCGCACACTACGTCGGCGGCTTGTCGTGGCCGGTCGCGCTGGTCTTCGGCGCCATCATCGTGGTCACCGGTCCGACCGTGATCCTGCCCCTGCTGCGCCAGGCGCGGCTGCGTACGCGCCCCGCGTCATTGCTGAAGTGGGAGGGCATCGTCAACGATCCGCTCGGCGCGCTGCTCGCGGTGGTGGTGTTCAAGTACTTCATTCTCAGTGCCGACGCGCGCGGCAACCTCGCCCTGGCCGGCTCCGTGGTGGTCCAGCTCGGCATCGCCGCGGCGCTCGGCTGGGCTGCCGGCGCCGCCCTCAGCGCATGCTTCCGGCGTGGCTGGGTACCGGAGTATCTCAAGGGGCCGGGCATGCTCGCCACCGTCGTCGGCGCCTACGCACTCGGCAACCTGTTGCTCGACGAAGCGGGCCTGCTCAGCGTCACCGTGCTCGGTATCGCGCTCGGCAACGCCAACCTGCCGAGCATCGAGGAGCTGCGTCGCTTCAAGGAGAACCTGACGGTAGTGCTGGTGTCGGTGCTCTTCATCGTGCTGACGGCGGATCTCGACCCGGCGCTGCTGCGCGCGCTCGACTGGCACGGCGCGCTGCTGATCGTGCTCGTCATCTGCGTGCTGCGCCCGCTCGCGGTGGCCTTGGCCACGCTCGGTACCGACCTGCCCTGGCAGGAACGCGTGCTGGTCGGCTGGATCGCCCCGCGCGGCATCGTCGCGGCGGCAGTAGCGGGCGCGTTCTCGACGCGCATGCTCGACGCCGGTTATCCCGATGCCGCCCAGCTGTTGCCGCTGGTCTTCGTGCTCATCGTCACCACGGTGGTGCTGCACGGCTTCTCGCTGCCGTGGGTGGCGCGCGCGCTCGGTCTAGCCTCCAGGCGCGCCGACGGCCTCATCGTCGTCGGCGCCTCGCCGTGGTCGATCGATCTCGCGGTACGCCTGAAGGAACTCGAGGTGCCGGTGCTGGTGGTCGACGCTTCATGGCATCGGCTGCGGCCGGCGCGCCTCGCCGGGCTGTCGATCCATTTCGGCCAGGTGATGTCGGAGTCGGCCGACCAGAGTCTCGACCTCTCGAACATCGGTTACGTGTTCGCCGCTACGGATAACGATGCCTACAACGCGCTGGTGTGCACGCGCTTCTCCAACGAGTTCAACCGCAACGCGGTGTTCCAGCTGCCGATGCCGGGTAGTGACGGCGACGAGCGCAAAGGGCTCACGCCTTCGCTGCGCGGCCAGCGCGCGTTCTCCGCCGAGGCGCTCTACGAGGCCATGCTGCAGCGGTACTTCGAAGGATGGCGTTTCCAGAAGACGCGCCTCAGCGAGGAGTACGACTTCGAGAAGTACTGCCAGCGGGTCGATGCCGGCCTGTTCGCGACCATCGTCGTGAAGGAGAGCGGTGGGCTCGTGTTCGACCTCGAACGCTACAAGCCCGCGGCCGGCGACGTCATCGTCAATTTCCTGCCGCCGGAGGGCTGATCCGCGGCGCGCATCGCGCCGTGCCGTCTGCTCAGGCGGTACGCGGGAGCGGTTGCTCGAGCAGCTCGTGCTCCTGGCAGATGCGGTTGCGGCCGCCCTGCTTGGCACGGTACATCGCCTGGTCAGCGCGTTCGAATACGCTCTCGAGGGAGTCGCCATCCTGGAACTCCGCGAGGCCGCAGGAGATCGACACCTGTACCGGCGTGTCCTTGTGCCGGAACGGGCAGCGCTCGATATGGTGGCGCAGCTTCTCGAGCAGCAGGTAGCCCTGTTCGAGCCCCGTTTCGGGGAGCAGCAGCACGAACTCTTCGCCGCCGTAGCGGCACAGCACGTCACTCTGACGCACCAGCTCGGTCAGCTTGGTGGCGACCGTCGAGAGCACCCGATCGCCGGCGGCGTGGCCGTACTCGTCGTTGATGTGTTTGAAGCGATCGAGATCGATGACGGCGAGACTGAGCTGACCGCCGTAGCGCTTCCAGCGCGCGACCTGCTTGGCCGCGGTCTCCATGTAGCCGGTCCGGTTGAGCACCCCGGTGAGCGGATCGACCAGCACCCGCGCATGCTGCTGTTCGAGATCCTCGCGCAGGTTCTCCGCCTGCGCTTCGAGCTCGTGCAGGCGCCGCTTCATGCGATCGATGGCCTCGTTGGCCTCGAAGGTGCGCAGCTTCTGCGCAGCGACGAAGGTGTTGAGGCCGCTGCCGATGGTATCGAGGCGTGCCTCGATGGTGTTCTTCAGATCGTCGATCGAGACACTTTCGGCGGCTTCGTCACGCAGGGCGTCGATCTCGTTCGATACGGCGTCGCTGAGTTGCAGCGCGTCTTCATTGCTCTCGGTATGCAGCTCGCGCGAGCGTTGCACGAACTTCTCGAACTCGCGCAGGCGTACATCGGTCTCCTGCAGGAAACGACGCGCGCTGTCGAGTTCGCCACGCAGCTCGTTGTGCAGGTCGCTGAGCAGGCCCGTGATGGCATGGACGCAGCCGACGAAGCCGTCGACGCGGTCGGCTGCCTCGATGTTGCGTCGGAGCGGGCTGACGCGTTCGACCAGGGTCGGTGTCACCGGCACGCGCTCGAGCAGCTCGAGCAGCAGCATGCGTATCGCCGGCGCGTCGCTGCACGATTCCGGCGAGCGCATCAGGTTCTGTGACAGCGCATCGGCGGTCTGCGCGAGCGCGGCGAGCAGCAGTGCCTTGTCGCGGCCGTCGCGCAGGGCGCGCTGGGCACGTTCGACGTCCGGCTGCAGGGTGTCCGGCACGCGCAAGCAGCGCAGGAAATGACCGAGTCCTTCGGCAGCGGGCGCGGCGTCGGCCGGCGCGCCGCCCTGGCCCGGGTCGAGATCGAGCGAGACGATGGTGTCGACGATCTCGTCGATCAGCTGCTGGCGTTCGTCCTGGCGTCGTCCACTGCGCACGAGCAGGCCGAACTCCTTGAGCTTGCGGTCGAGCCCGGCGTTCTTGCCATGGTAGGCAAGCGAGAGACGTAGTATGGCGCGCTGCATGCGCGCGATGGACTCGGCGGCGGCGCGGTCAGGGGCCGCTTCGCGACGCGAAGCGGGGGAGCGAGAGTTCTGCACGACCTTATCCAACTGCCTTGCCGCCCGTTGTTGTTGCCTGCTTCCCTTCCGCGCGTGCGGCGGGCATCGGCTATGCGGGCTCGCCTCGGCGCGGGGCCGTGCCGGAAGCTGAGGCTGGGTTCGGAGTTGGGAGAAGGACGGTGTCTCGGTCCTTCCCTCGCGGTGCGCAGCTACCGGCTGCTGTCCTTAGCGGCAAGCGCCTCGGCGACCTTTAGCATGGCTTCGTAGCTGCCGGTCTGCTGGGTGCTGAGGCGATAGCGGCCATCGACCAGCAGGGCGGGTACGCCGCCGATGCCGGATTTGCGCGTGATTGCCATCGCGCGGCGGGTCTTGTTGTCGACATCGAAGGATTCGTAAGCCTCGCGGAAAGCCTGCTCGTCGACGCCGTGCGCGGCGTAGAAGGCGACCAGCGCATCGACGGTGAACAGGCGTTGCCGTTCGCGGTGCAGCGCGTTGAACAGCGCCTCGTGCGTCTCCTCCAGCACGCCGAGCTGCTCGGCAGCGTAGAACGCGCGCGCATGGATCTCCCAGTTGCGCGCAAATACCGCCGGCACGCGCACGAACTCGATGTTCTCCGGCTTCTCCTTAAGCCACGCCTCGATGACCGGCTCGAACTCGAAGCAATGCGGGCAGCCGTACCAGAACAGTTCCATCACGACGACCTTGCCGTCCGTGCCGCCCGTTTCCAGTGCCGGCTCGATGACCTCGTAGTGGCGACCGGCGACGTAATCATCGGCGGCTGCAGTGTGCGTGACGAGCAGCAGGGCGCAGGCGAGCAGGGCTTGGAGCATGACGTCGATTCCGTGATGGGGATGGGCTTTAGGCGGCGGCCGCTGCGCGAGGTTCCCGCGCAGCGGCCGGGCGACGCGATGCCTCAGTGCAGCGCGGAGACGTACGCGGAGAGCAGGGCGATGTCCTCGTCGGTGAGGCGGCTCGCGATGTCGCGCATCATGCTGGCAGCGTCGGTGGCGCGACTGCCGTCGCGATACGCCTTGAGCTGGAGTGCGGTGTACTCCGCGTGCTGGCCACGCAACGCCGGGTACCTGGCAGGGCCGTTGCCGGCACCGCTCGGACCATGGCACGCCATGCAGGCCGGAATGCCACGCTCGGCGTCACCGCCACGATAGAGGCGGGCTGCGGCCTCGACATCGACGTCGTCAGCCAGCGTGCCGACCTTGATAGCCTGCGCGGCGTACCATGCGCCGATCTCGGCCATGTCGTCCTCGCTCAGGTTGGCTGCCATCGGCGACATGCTCGGGTTGTTGCGCGCGCCGGACTTGAAGGCCTGCAACTGCGCTACGATGTACGGCGCGTGCTGGCCGGCAAGATTGGGCCAGATCGGATTGACGCTGTTACCGTCGGGGCCGTGGCAGGCGGCGCATGCCGCGGTCTTGGCCTGGCCGTCGGCCTGTGCGCCAACGCTCAAGAGGGTGAGGCACAGCAGGGCCATGAACAGGAACAGGTTCCTCTGGGGCATCGTCTCGCTCTCGGTTGTCGGAATCGGCGCGGATTATATAACGGCTGTCCGCTGCTGACGTGCCCACGTGGAGACGAACGGCTGGCGGCGTGCCGATGCTGCGCTTACGCAGCGCCTGCGGGCGCGGATCAAGCGAACGCAACCGGTCTCGCGCGCCGCGCGCTGTGCGACACCGGCACGGCCACGACCGCCATTACCCCCGACCCGATGAGGAACCCGCCCGCGATGTCCGAGCTCGTCAACGCCACGCGCGCCCTGCTGCAAGGCGCGCGCTTCGCCCTCAGCGTGCCCGATCTGCGCCGCATGCCACCCGATAGCGGTCGCGAGGTGGCGTTCGCGGGGCGCTCGAACAGCGGCAAGTCGAGTGCCTTGAACGTGCTCTGCGGCCAGCGCTCGCTGGCGCGCACCAGCCGCACGCCCGGGCGCACGCAGCACCTGGTGGTGTTCGACCTCGATGCCGGCCGTCGCCTGGTCGATCTGCCCGGGTTCGGTTACGCCAAGGTCTCGAAGAGTCTGCGCGCCCACTGGGAGCGCGAGCTGCCGGCCTACCTCGAGCGACGCCGCACCCTGGCCGGGCTCGTGCTGCTGATGGACGTGCGCCATCCCCTCAAGGAGCAGGAGACGACGTTGATCAGCTGGGCCGCGGCCGCCGGCGTTCCTCTCCACGTGCTTCTCAACAAGGCCGACAAGCTCGGCCGCGGCGCGCAGGCCGAGGCGCTGCGCCTGGTCGAACGCCACCTCGGCACGCACGGCGGACCGCTGGCGAGCGCGCAGCTCTTCTCCGCGCTGCGCCACGACGGGCTGGAGGCGGCCTGGGCCGTGATCGGCGATTGGCTGGAACTCGCGCCGCCACCGGCCTGAACGCGTCGACGACGCCGCGCCGGGCGTGCCGTTTGACTGCTGGTGCGCGACTATCCGCAGGAAATTAAAAAAGGGCCCCGGCGAGAATCGGGGGATTTACTGGACACCGGGGCCACTTCAGAGACCCGCTTGGGGGGGCGGGTTGCCCGTCCAGGGAGGGATGACGGGCACGTTCTGGCGAACGTATCCACTGAGACCGTGCCTGCTGCGCCGAGTTCCCAGGCCGCGGATGGCTGCCATGCTGCGCGCGCCCGGGCGCGTCGCCGGCGGCACGTGGCGCTCGACGCGGCCATCGTGCGGCCGCGGGGCTGCGCTCAGGACATGCCGTACTTGCGGCGGAACTTGTCGACGCGGCCGGCGGTGTCGACGATCTTCTGCTGTCCCGTGTAGAACGGGTGGCAGGCCGAGCATACGTCCAGGTGCAACTGCTCGTCAGACAGCGCTGAGCGCGTCTGGAAGGAGTTGCCACAGCTGCAGGTGACGGTGATCTCGTGGTACTTGGGATGCAGATCGGCTTTCATGGTCCGCGGCTCGACTGGCGCTCGAAAAGGGGCGCGATTCTAGGCCCGCCCCGGGTCGTAATGCAAGCTCGGGCTCAGCCGCGTCGCTCGGGCCCGCGCAGCGGCAGGACCGTCGCATCGCGGTGTCGGCGCTGGCGCGGCGGGCGATCGCCGGTGAGTTCCTCGATGTGCTCGACCAGTCCGTCCTCGCCCAGCACCTTGTCCCACATCATGCTGGAGATGCGCACGCAGGCAGCGAGCGGGGTGTCGGCGCTGTGGCGCATGCGGTCGATCTGCCATTGCAGCCCGGTGAGGCGCCTGCGGGTGTCCTGCGGGGCTGATTCGATGAGGCTCTCGAGGACGTCGCGGCGGGCGCGCTCGAAGGCCTGCGGGTCGTTGCGCGCAAGCGCGGCCCAGTGGTCGAATTCGAAGGCGTCGGTGTGATTTTTCATGGGCGCTCGCTCTCCGTTCAGGTCGCGGACGGCCCAGTGTGAACCGTTGGTGGCGAAAACTTTAGCCCCCAACGGTCAACATGTGTCACGGTGCTACGCGTTGGCGTCGAGCCGGGCCACTACCGGCGCGTGGTCGGACGGTTTCTCCCAGCCACGCGGCGTGCGATCGATGTGGCAGGCGTCGATGCGCGCGGCGAGGGGCGCGCTGGCCAGGATGAGGTCGATGCGCAAGCCCAGGTTGCGCCGGAACGCGGCCTGGCGATAGTCCCACCACGAGAAGGACTCCGGCGGTTGCTCGAAGGCGCGGAAGACGTCGCTCAAGCCGAGCCCGAGCAGGCGTTCGAGACGTTCGCGTTCGGGACTGCTGCACAGGACCTTCTCGTGCCACGCGCCCGGGTCGTGCACGTCGGCGTCGGCCGGCGCAATGTTGAAATCGCCGACCACGAGCAGCGCCGGGTGTGCGGCGAGCAGCGTCTCGACCCACTCGGCGAGGGCATCGAGCCAGGCCAGCTTGTAGGCATACTTGTCGCTACCGACCGCACTGCCGTTCGGCACGTAGAGGTCGAGCAGTACGAAGTCGTCGACGGCCACCGCGAGCACGCGCGCCTGCGGGTCGTCGAAGCCCGGCAACGCGCTCGCCACGACTTCGAGCGGGCGGCGCGACAGGACGGCGACACCGTTGTAGGACTTCTGGCCGACGGCGGCACAGGTGTAGCCGAGCGCGTTCAGCGCGTCGTGTGGGAAGGCGTCGTCCTGCACCTTGGTTTCCTGCAGCGCGACGATGTCGACCGCGCTTTCTTCGAGCCAGCGCTCGAGGTGCGCGGCGCGGGCGCGAATCGAATTGACGTTCCAGGTCGCGACGGTGGTCATCGGCGCGTGTCGCCGGCTCAGACGCGAAAGCCGCCGTGGCGGCGCCGGTTGAGCAGGTCGACCACGTAGATCCCGCCGCCGAAGGACAGCACCACGATCAGCACGAGCGCGATGACGATCAGGCTGGCGTACTCGCGCAGCACCAGCGGCACCATCGCCGAGGTCGCCTGCAGCGACGAGCGGGCGGACAGTTCGGCGACCGCGTCCTCGGCCTTGTCGAGCTCGGCTTCGAGACGGTCGCGTGCCCGCTCGAGTTCGACGATGCGGGCGTCCGGGGGGGTCTCGCTCTCGCGCAGCTGGTCGCGCAGATCCGCCACCTCCGTCTGCAACTGCCCGGCACGCAGGCGCTCGTCGGAGAGCTTGCCCTTGAGCTCGGTGTTCTCCCGCGTCAGCGCCTCGAGTTCGGCAGCCAGCTCGCCGGTGGGCGGCGCCGCGGCAGCGGCTTCGTCGCCGCCGGCGCTGATCGCGGCGAGGCGTGCTTCCAGCGCTGCATTCTCCTCGGCGAGCTCGGCGAGGCGCAGCACGGCCGGCTTCTCGGCGGTCAGGTAGGCGCTGTCGACCCAGCCCTCGGCGCCCTCCGGGCCACTGACGCGCGCCAGTTCGCCGTCGCGCTCGAGCACGTCGAGCACGGTGCCGGTCGGCAGTACCTCGACGATGGCGCTGTCGAGATCCTTCTCGGCATGGATGCCGACGAGCAGCTTGTCGATCACGTAGACACTTTCGGCCGTGGCCGGTGCGAGCCACGCGAGCGCGCACACGAAGGCGAGGCTTGGACGGGCGAAGCGCAGCACGCGGCGATTATCCGGCCTGCTCAGGCGTGCAGTCCAGCCTGCCGCAGCAGTGCATCGATCTGCGGCTCGCGCCCGCGGAAGCGCTTGAACAGCAACATCGCGTCCTCGGCACCACCGTTTTCGAGGATGCTCTCGCGGAAGGCGCGCCCGGTCGCGGCATTGAATACGCCTTCGTCCTCGAAGCGCGCGAAGGCATCAGCCGCCAGCACTTCGGCCCACTTGTAGCTGTAATAGCCGGCGGCGTAGCCGCCAGCGAAGATGTGCGCAAAGGAATGCTGGAAACGGTTCCACGGCGGTGGCGCCACGACCGCCACCTCGCGGCGTACCTCGTCGAGCAGCGCCTGGATGTCGGTGCTGTCGTCGAACTCGCGGTGCAAGCGGAAATCGAACAGCGCGAACTCGACCTGGCGCAGCGTCTGCATGGCGGCCTGGAAGCGCCGCGTCGCGGTCAGCCGTTCGAACAGCGTATCCGGGAGCGGAGCGCCGCTCTCGTGGTGGCCGCTGACGAGATCGAGCGCGGCGCGCTCCCAGCACCAGTTCTCGAGAAACTGGCTGGGCAGCTCGACGGCATCCCACGGCACGCCGTTGATGCCGGCGACCGCCGGGCGGTCGATGCGCGTGAGCATGTGGTGCAGGCCGTGGCCGAACTCGTGGAACAGCGTCGTCACCTCGTCGTGGGTGAGCAGTGTCGGCCGGCCCGCTACCGTCGGGGTGAAGTTGCAGGTCAGGTAGGCCACCGGGAGCTGGCGCGTGTTACCGTGCTGCCAGCGCACCAGGCATTCGTCCATCCATGCCCCGGGCCGCTTGCGCTCGCGGGCGTAGAGATCGAGGTAGAAGAAGCCGAGCGGGCTGTCGTCGTCATCGAGTACGGCGTGGAAGGAGACGTCGGTGTGCCAGGTGTCGATACCCTCGATGCGCTCGAAGCGCACGCCGAACACGCGTGCCGCCACCGCCAGCATGCCGTCGATGACGCGCGCCACCGGGAAGTAGGGTCGCAAGTCTTCCTGGCTCAGCTCGTAGCGGGCCTTGCGCAGACGCTCGGCGGCCCAGCCGATGTCCCACGCTTCGAGCTGTTCGAGGCCGAGTTCGGCGCTCGCGAAGGCGCGCAGCTCGGCGAGTTCGCGCTCGGCCGCCGGGCGTGCGCGCGCCGCGAGTTCGCGCAGGAACTCGACGACGGCGTCGGTCGACGGCGCCATCTTGGTCGCCAGCGAGAGCTCGGCGTAGTTGCCATAGCCGAGTTCGCGCGCGAGCGCCTGGCGGCGCGAAAGGATGTCGCGCATCACCGCGCCGTTGTCGTGGCTGCCGGCGAGCGGGCCGGCGTCGGAGGCCCGCGTGGCGTAGGCTTCGTAGAGCGTGTGGCGGAGCTCGCGATCGTCGAGGTGCGCCATCGCCGGCTGAAAGCAGGGGAAGTCGAGCGTCAGCGTCCAGCCGTCCTCGCCCGCCCGCTCCGCGTTCTGTTGCGCGAGCGCGCGCACGCCCTCGGGCAGCCCGGCCAGGCGGGACTCGTCGGTGACATTGAGGCGGAAGGCCTGGGTGGCGTCGAGCACGTTCTCCTCGAAGCGCGTGGCGAGCCGCGCCAGCTCGACCTTGAGCGTCTTCACCCGGGCCTGCGCGTCGGGCGGCAGGTCGACGCCACCGAGGCGGAAATCGCGCAGCGCGTTGTCGATCACCTTGCGCCGCGCCGGCGGCAGCGCGGCGTACTCGGTGCTGTCGCGTACGTGTCGATAGCAGGTGGCCAGGCCGGTGTGCTGGGCAAGTTCACTGGAGTAGGTGGTGATGGCGGCGAGACACTCGTCGTATACCGCGCGCAGCGCGGCCGAGTCGGCCACGCCGTGCAGGTGCGAAAACGGGCCGAACAGCTGCTGCAGGGCATCGTCCATCGCTTCGAGCGGTGCCATGACGCTGTCCCAGGTGGCCGTCTCCGGCGTGGCGGTGAGCTCGACCAGGCGCGCACGATGTTCGTCGAGCAGCGCGTTCACGCGGGTGTCGAGCCCGCTGGGGTCGAGTTCGCTGAAGCGTGGCAGGCGGGCGAGGGTATGCGCGGCGGCGGGGGTCTGTTTCATGGCGCGCATTATGCCGTCGCCCGCGGCGTGTGCTCTACATGTCGCCCTGCTCAGGCGCCCACGCGCAGTACGATGGCCCACGCGGCGCCGACCAGGCACGGCACGGCGAGTGCGAGCAGGCTGCCGGCAGCGAGGCGGCAGCGATGCACCAGCGCCTCCTCGGTGCCGGCGGCGATGACGAAAGGGCGGCGGCGCTCGCGCGCACGCGCGAGCAGGTCCACCGGTGGCGGGCCGGCGTTGCCGGCCTGCGCGGCATCGACCTCGGCGGCGGCGCGCGTGCGCGCTGCCTGCCATTCGGCGAGGTCGACGTGGCCGTCGCCGTCGGTATCGAACTCGCGCAGCAGGAACGCGCGGTCACGTTTCCATTCGCGCAGGCGGTCGCCGATCGCGCCCTCGCGGTCGAAACGCACCGCGCCGCCGCCATGGGTCGTGAACTCGCCGAGCGCGTAGATGGCGTCGCCCGGTTCGATGCGCTGCTCGGTGTAACGGTAGGGTTGGCCGATGGCGCCGAGCGTGCGTGCCCACCAGGCGCCGTCGTCGGCGTGGTAGCGCCCGGGAATGCGGCTCGTGCCGTACCACACGTGGCGGTGCGCCGGTGTCACCGCGGCGCCATCCGGGTCGACCGCGCAGCGGCCGGTGTGATCGGTGAGGTAGAAGAGATAGTCGCTGACGCCCTGTTCGATGGTGCGCCAGGCGCTGCGCTGATCCCCGGAACGGCGCTCGCGCCGTTGCTCGACCTTGTAGCGGAACCATACGCACGGCCGCATCGACAGCGGCGCGTGGATGGGGTCTCCGTCCATCAGCTCGGCATGGCCCTGCAGCTCGACGTAGCCCTGCGGCGCCGAGCGCACCAGCGCGGTGGGGGTGTCCTCCACCAGTCGCTTGCGCGCGAGGTAGCGAAAAGTGCCCCACAAGGCCGCGCTGCCGATGGCGAGGGCGGCGATCACGGCGATCGTGAAAGCGCCACTGTCGGCACCGCGCACCAGCACGGGGAACGCTGTGAGCGGGGACACCGCGGGGCTCAGCCGAACAGCGCCGCGAGATCGACGTCGGCTTTCTCCGCGGCGCTGAACTCGAGCAACGGCTGCGGGCGGAAACCGAACCAGCGCGCGATGACGAGATCGGGAAACTGCTCGATGCGCACGTTGTTGCGATTGACGCTCTCGTTGTAGAACTCGCGGCGGTCGGCGATGGTGTCCTCGAGCGTGGAGATGCGCTCCTGCAGGTGGCGGAAGGTCTTGTCGGCCTTGAGATCGGGGTAGGCTTCGGCGACCGCGAACAGGTTGCCGAGGCCGCGTCGCAGCTGTGACTCGGCGGGCCCCAGCGAAGGGACGTCGTGTGCCTCGCGTGCCGTCGCCACTGCCTGGCGGGCGCGCACCACGCGTTCGAGGGTGTCACGCTCGTGGACCATGTACTGCTTGCAGATCTCGACCAGCTTGGGCAACTCGTCGTGGCGCTGCTTGAGCACGACATCGATGTTCGACCACGCCTTGGCGACGTTGTGCTTGAGCGTGACGAGGCCGTTGAAGATGACGATGCCATAGCCGAGCACGAGCAGCACGGCGACCAGTACGACGATGGAGCCCAGGTCCATTGCTATTCCTCCGCCGGGGATGGCGCGGCGCATAGGTGTATCATGGCCATCGTCATCGGCACGAGCCGCCCGAGCCTGAAACGGACCATCCGCGGGCGCGGCGCTCAGACACCAGGAGTCCGGCAATGAAAGGCGACGCCAAGGTCATCGAGTACCTCAACCGGGTGCTCAAGAACGAGCTGACGGCCATCAACCAGTACTTTCTGCATGCGCGCATGTTCAAGAACTGGGGCCTCGCGAAGCTCAACGAGAAGGAATACGAGGAATCGGTCGACGAGATGCGTCATGCCGACGAGATCATCGAGCGCATCCTGTTCCTCGAGGGCCTGCCCAACCTGCAGGATCTCGGCCGCCTGCGCATCGGGGAGAACACGCAGGAGATCTTCAAGTCCGACCTCGCGCTCGAGCACGACGCCATTCCCGACCTGCGCGAGGCCATCGCGCACTGCGAGAGCGTCAGCGACTACGTCACGCGCAAGCTCTTCGCCGACATCCTCGAGAGCGAGGAAGAGCATGTCGACTGGCTCGAGACGCAGCTCGAGCTCATCGATCGCATCGGCCTGAAGAACTACGAACAGTCCGGCATGTGAGCCGGCGCGGCGGCGGCGCCCGCCGCCGCGTGCGTGCCATCACAAATTGGGTGTTGTAAACGTTTCTCATTAAGACTAGGATTCTTGCCGACATCCAACCGAGGCGTGACACGATGTACGTCTGCATCTGCAACAACGTGACCGAGCGCGATATCGAACAGGCCGTACGCGAGGGCGCCCGCACGCTCGATTGCCTGGCCGACCGACTGGCCGTTTCCACCTGCTGCGGCCAGTGCCGCTGCTACGCCGAGGAAAGCCTGCAGAACGCGCTCGGCAGCGTCGAAGGCGAATCGCTACCGCTCGCCATGGCGGTCTGAGCGACCACCCCGGGCTCGTCCCTGCCCCCTGACCTAGCGCCCCTGTACCGATCGGTGTGAGCACCTACTCACACCCCAACTCCCAGCAACAGGGCCTGCCGCGCTCCCGTCGGCGCTAGCCGGCAGCGTGCGCCGACTCCCCGCAGGCCGGGCAGCGCGGATCGCGCCGCAGGCGCATCGTCTGCCATTCCATGGCCAGCGCGTCGAGCAGCAGCAGTCGGCCGGTGAGGTCGCTGCCGATGCCGAGCAGCACCTTCAGCGCTTCCATTGCCTGTACGCTGCCGATGATGCCGAGCAGCGGCGCCACGACGCCATTGGTCGCGCAGCTCGTGTCGAGGCCGGCGTCCTCGCGGTAGAGGCAGCGATAACAGGGGCTGTCGCCCTGCCCGGGGCGGAACACCGAGACCTGGCCCTCGAAGCGGATCGCGGCGCCGGAAACCAGTGGCAGGCCGCTCGCGAGGCAGTAGCGATTGAGCGCGAAGCGCGTGGCGAAGTTGTCGGTCGCGTCGACCACGAGGTCGACACCCGCCGGCAGGGCGGCGAAGGCATCGTCCTCGCGCAGCCGCGCAGCGACCGTGTCCACGCTGATGGTCGGGTTGAGTGCGAGCACGCGCTCGCGTGCCGAGGCAACCTTCTCGCGCCCGACGTCCGCCGTCGCGTGCGCGATCTGGCGTTGCAGGTTGGAGAGTTCGACGACGTCGTGATCGACCAGCACCAGCCGCCCGACGCCAGCCGCGGCGAGGTACATCGCAACCGGCGAGCCGAGACCGCCGAGACCGACCACCAGCACGCTCGATTCGGCCAACCGCGCCTGCCCGTCGATATCGATCTCGGGCAGCAGGATCTGGCGGCTGTAGCGGAGCAGGAGCGCGTCATCCATCGGCGGGGTCTCGCGGTTCTGTGGGCGGTCGGGGCAGTGTGACGCCGCGCAGCCGGCCTGTCATCCGTGCGCCAGCGTGACGCGTTCATGGCCGGCGAGGTCGCGCCGCGTGACGACGCGAGCGAAGCCGGCGGCGCCGAGCAGCGCGCGGACCGCGGCACCCTGGGTGGCGCCGTGTTCGAGTACGATGGCGCCGCCCACGCGCAGCACGCGCGGGGCATCGGCCGCGATCGCGCGCAGATCGTCGAGGCCGTCGGCGCCGGCAAAGAGGGCTTGTGGCGGTTCGTGGGTGAGCTCCGGCGGCAGGCCGTCGGCTTCGCTGGTGCCGATGTAGGGCGGATTGGCGAGTATCAGGTCGAGTGTCGCGGCGCCGAACGGCGCCAGCCAGTTGCTACGCAGGCAGCGCACGGTGTCGAGTCCGAGCGCGGCGACGTTGGCCTCGGCGCGGGCCAGCGCAGCGGCGTCGCGATCGCTCGCCACGACGACGGCGCGCGGCAGCTCGCTCGCGACCGCGCAGGCGATGGCGCCACTGCCCGTGCCGAGATCGGCAATGGTGGCGTCGGCGCGCGCGAGCTCGAGTGCGGACTCGACCAGCAGCTCGGTTTCCGGGCGCGGTACCAGCACCCCGGGCGCGACGCTCAGCGTGAGTGACCAGAACTCGGCCCGGCCCGTCAGGTAGGCCAGCGGCGTGCCGGCCGCGCGCGCCGCAACGAGGGCCTCGAAGCGCGCCAGGGTGGCGGTGTCGAGGGCGCGTTCCGGGTTGCTGTACAGGCGGGTGCGTGGACAGTCGAGCACGTGGGCGAGGAGCAGCTCGGCATCGAGGCGCGCGCTGTCGCTCGGCGCGAGACGGGCGCGCGCAGCGCCGAGCGCTGCCGCCGTGCTCGCCGTTGCCGCTACCGTCATCAGTGCTCGGCGAGCTGTGCCATCAGCTCCGCGCGATGCTCGGTGAGCAGCGGTTCGATGACCGCGTCGAGGCCGCCCTCGACAATCTCGTCGAGCTTGTACAAGGTGAGGTTGATGCGGTGATCGGTCACCCGCCCCTGGGGAAAGTTGTAGGTGCGAATGCGCTCGGAGCGGTCCCCCGAGCCGACCAGGCTGCGTCGCGTGCTGGCCTGCTCGGCCTCGCGGCGGTCGCGCTCGGCGCGCAGCAGGCGCGCCTTGAGCAGGCTCATCGCGCGGGCCCGGTTCTTGTGCTGCGAACGCTCGTCCTGGCATTCGACGACGACGCCGCTCGGCAGGTGGGTGATGCGGATGGCGGATTCGGTCTTGTTGACGTGCTGGCCGCCGGCGCCGGAGGCACGGTAGGTATCGATGCGCAGGTCGGCAGGATTGATGTCGACGTCCTCGACGTCCTCGACGTCCGGCAACACCGCCACGGTGCAGGCCGAGGTGTGGATACGGCCCTGCGATTCCGTTTCCGGCACGCGCTGTACGCGGTGCGCGCCCGACTCGAACTTGAGCCGCGCATAGACGCCCTGACCGCCGATGCGCACGATGACTTCCTTGTACCCGCCATGCTCGGCCTCGCTCGCGCTCACGATCTCGGTGCGCCAATCGCGCGACTCGGCGTAGCGCAGATACATGCGCAACAGGTCGCCGGCGAACAAGCCGGCCTCGTCGCCGCCGGTGCCGGCCCGGATCTCGAGGAAGACGTCGGCATCGTCGTCGGGATCCTTCGGCACCAGCAGCGCCTGCAGCTCGCTCTCCAGCGTGGCGAGGCGCTCACGCGTGCTGCGAATCTCCTCGCGCGCGAGCTCGCGCAGTTCGACATCGTCTTCGCTGGCGAGCTCCTCGGCGCCGGCGAGTGCGTCGAGCGTCTCGCGGTAGTCGTCGAAGCATGCCACCACGGGCGAGATCTCGGCGTGCTCGCGCGACAGCGCACGAAAGCGCGCGTGGTCGCCGATGATCTCGGGGGCGGCGAGCAGGCCGTCGAGCTCGCGGCGGCGTTCGACCAGCTGTTCCAGTTTGCCCAGTAGCGACGCCTTCATCGCGGTTCGTCCAGGCCCAGCAGCTCACGCGCGGCGCGTACCAGTTCGTCGCGACCGTTGGCGCGCCGCAGGCTCGCGGTCGGCGCGTGCATGAGCTTGTTGGCGAGCTGGTGGGCGAGCTGTTGCAGCACGGCGCGCGGGTCCTCGCCCTTGTCGAGGCGCGCGTAGGCGCGTGCGAGCAACTCCTCACGCAGTGCTTCGCCACGTGTACGGTAGGCCGTGATGGTGGCGCTGCTCGACTGTACCTGCAGCCAGTCCATGTAGTCCTGTACCTGCAGGTGCACCATCTCCTCGGCCTGCGCGGCGGCGTCTTCGCGCAGTTTCATGTTGGCGCTGACCACGCCCTCGAGATCGTCCACCGTGTAGAGGTAGGCGTCCTCGAGCTCGCCGACCGTCGCCTCGATGTCGCGCGGCACGGCGAGATCGACCAGGAACATCGGTTCGTGCCGGCGCCGCTCGAGCGCCACCTCGACGATGCCGCGGGTGACGATGGGCAGGCGACTCGCGGTCGAGCTGACGACGATGTCCACCGCCGGCAGGTGGGCCGGCAGGTCGGTCAGCGCAATCGCCTCGCCGCCATGGCGGGTGGCGAGCGCACGGGCGTTGTCGAGCGAGCGGTTGGCGACGACCAGCCGGCCGATGCCGGCGCCGGCGAGATGATTGGCGACCAGCGAGATGGTCTCGCCGGCGCCGATGAGCAATGCCGCGCGCTCGCCGAGATCGCCGTGGATCTGTTGCGCGAGCTTGACCGAAGCATAGGCTACCGAGACGGGCGTCGAACCGATCTCGGTCCGCGTACGTATCAGCTTGGCAGTCGAGAAGGAGAACTGCATGAGCCGGTTGAGAAACTTGCCGACGGTGCCGGCGCCGACGGCCGTACGGTAGGCCTCCTTGAGTTGCCCGAGGATCTGCGGTTCGCCGAGGACCAGCGAGTCGAGGCCGCTGGCGACGCGCAGCACGTGGCGCACTGCGTGCTCGTCGCTGAGGTGGTAGACGTGCGGCTCGATTTCCCCCAGGCCGACCTCACGGTAATGGCTGAGCCAGTCGAGCGGCTGGCGCAACGCGCCGGCGGCGACGTCGCAATAGAGCTCGGTGCGGTTGCAGGTGGACAGGATCATCGATTCGCTGACGCCCGCGCTGGCATTGAGCGCATCGAGCGCCGCCGGCAGCTGCCCGGCGTCGAACGCGACCTTCTCGCGCACCGCGAGGGGCGCCGTCTTGTGACTCAGGCCGAGGATGAAAAGGGGCATGGCGCGGGCGGGGTAGAGCTGAACGGACGGCTCCCGTCACTCCGCAACACCGCGGCGGCGCGGAACGAAAGCCCGGAATAGCCATCGAAATTAAGCTGGAAAGCCAACTGCGATATAGTTTAAGTCAGACGTCTCGGAAACCGCTAACGAGTGCAGGGAGGCCTGCGCGCGCCGGTGCCTCCCCACCCCGACGTCCCCAACCGAGAGGCCGTTGCCCGACCCCTATGCTGCGAGTCCGTTGCGCCGTCCTGCTTCCCCTGCTCATCTCGCTGGCCGTGGCCGGCTGCGCGACCGCGCCGTCGGCGCCGGCACCCGCGACCACGTCGCCTGTGGCCGAACCGGCCGCCGCCCCTGCAGCAGACCTCGAGATTGCCGAACTCGAGCCCTTCGACTACGAGTCCGATCCGCTCTACCAGCTGTTGATCGCCGAGTTCGCCGGGCAGCGCGGCCATCTCGACCTGGCCACCGAACGCTACCTGACGCTCGCCGGCGAGCTGCGTGACGCCAAGCTGGCCGAGCGCGCCACGCGCATCGCGGTATTCGCCCGCGACGACGCCGCCGCGCTCGCGGCGGCGAGCGTATGGGTGGAACTCGCGCCGCGCGACATGGATGCGCGCCAGATCATCGCCGCCATGCATATCCGCCAGGGCGATGCCGATGCCGCGCTCGAACATCTCGAGTTCGTGCTCGCCAACGATCACGATGCCTCCGGCAACCGCCTGCGCATGATCGCCAACCTACTCGGGCGCGAGGAGGAGCGCGATACTGCGCTCGCGGTGATGGAGCGCCTGCTCGATCACTTCAGCGACGACACCGACGCGCTGCTCGCCTATGCGCTGCTGGCAATTCGCGCCGAGCGCCTCGACAAGGCGCGCGAGGCGATGAACCACATCGCCCGCCAGACCGAACTGAGCTCGAACGTCGCCATGGCCTACCTCGCAGTGCTGCAGAAGCAGGACCGCATGGGCGACGCCATCGAGTGGCTCGACGAGGTGCTCGCGATCAATCCCGACCAGTTCGGCGTGCGCCTGATCTATGCGCGCCTGCTCGCCGAGGCCAATCGCTTCGAGGAAGCGCGCGTGCAGTTCGGCGTGCTCTCCGAAGAATCGCCTGACAACACCGACATCATCTTCGCGCTCGGCCTGCTCAACCTGCAGGCCGGGCGCAACGATGCCGCCGCCACCAACTTCGAGCGCCTCGTCGAGCTCGAAACGCGCGAGGACGAGGCCCATTTCTACCTCGGCCAGATTGCCGAGGCGCGCGGCGAGCGCCAGGCGGCGATCGAGCACTACCAGGCAATCGAAGGCGGCGGCAACTTTTTCGCCGCCCAGCTGCGCAAGGCACTGGTGCTCGCCCTGATGGGCAAGGTCGACGACGCCGTCGCATTTCTCGACCAGGTCACGCCCGAGAGCGACGAGCAGCGTTACGACCTCGCCCGCGCCAAGGGAGAGATTCTCACCGAGCACGGTCGCCACGCCGAGGCCCTCGCAATCTACGATGCCGCGCTCGCCGACGGCGCCTACGATACCGAGCTGCTCTACACCCGCGCGATGCTCGCCGAGAAGATGAATCGCATCGACATCCTCGAGCGTGATCTGCGCACCATCATCGCGCAGGAACCCGACAACGCGCAGGCGCTCAACGCGCTCGGCTACACGCTCGCCGACCGTACCGAACGCTACGCCGAGGCGCACGAGTTCATTGCGCGCGCACTCGAGATCAGCCCGGACGATTTCTACATCCTCGACTCGATGGGCTGGGTGCTCTACCGGCTCGGGCGTCTCGACGAGGCAATCGGTTTCCTCGAACGTGCCCGTGAGCTGCGCAACGACCCGGAGGTCGCCGCCCACCTTGGTGAGGTGCTGTGGGTCAAGGGCAAGCGCGAAGCGGCCCGCGACGTCTGGGAGAGCGCGCTGCGCGACACACCGAACGACAAGAAACTCCTCGACGTCATCGATCGCCTCACGCCGTGAGGGCGCTGGCCGGCGCGCTCGTGCTCGCCCTGCTGGGCGGTTGCGCGACGTGGCCTTTCGGGCAGCGTGCGCAGCCCGAGCCGCAGCCGGTACTGCCCGATCACCGCGCCGCGGTCGCCGCGCTCGATGACTGGCGCCTGACCGGCAAGCTCGCCGTGCAGCGTGCCGACCAGGGCGTCAGCGCAACACTCGAGTGGCACGAGCAGGGCGAGCGCTTCGACCTGCGCCTCGTCGCGCCGCTCAGCGGCGGCACCTTCAAGCTCACCGGCGACGCCGGGCGCGTGGCCTTGTTCACGCCCGAGGGCGAGATGTTCACCGCGGCCAGCGCCGGCGACCTCGTCGAAGCCCACCTCGGCTGGCGCCTGCCGGTGGAGGGCGCGCGCTGGTGGGTGCGCGGCATCCCGGCGCCGGGCAGCGCCGCTGCCCAGGAGCGCCGCGATGCGCAGGGACGCTGGACCGATTTCGCCCAGGACGGCTGGCGCATCTCCATCCTCGACTATCACGAGCGCGCGCAGCCCCACCTGCCGCGCAAGCTCTACCTGGCGCGCGACGATCTGCAGGTGCGGCTGGTCATCCGGCACTGGCAACTGGACGTCGGCGCGCCCTGAGCGGCGCCGTCGCCGCTCGGCGCCGGCGGTGTACACTGCGCGCCGCGCTCGTGGCGGCTTCCGCCCGGCGTGCGCTCGTTCCTCCACCCGGGTTGTCTCGACACCATGACGCTCTCGCGCGACTGGCCGGCGCCGGCCAAGATCAACCTGTTCCTGCATGTCACCGGGCGTCGCGACGACGGCTACCACCTGCTGCAGACCCTGTTCCAGTTTCTCGACGTCTGTGACTGGCTCGATTTCCGCGTGCGCGACGATGGTCGCATCGAGCGTGCCGGCGAGCTGCCCGGCGTGGCCGCCGCGGACGACCTCGTCGTGCGTGCCGCCCGCCTGCTCAGGGAGCACGCCGGCTGCACGCTCGGGGTCGACATCCACCTGCGCAAGCGGCTGCCGCTGGGCGGCGGTCTCGGCGGTGGCAGTTCCGACGCGGCCACCGTGCTGGTCGCGCTCGATGTGCTGTGGGGGCTCGACCTCGGCGTCGACGTGCTCGCCGCGCTCGGCCTCGCGCTCGGCGCCGACGTGCCGGTATTCGTGCGCGGGCACGCCGCCTGGGCCGAGGGCGTCGGCGAGATCCTCGCGCCGTGTGATCCGGACGAGGGTGCGGTGCTCGTCATCACGCCCGATTGCGCGGTCTCGACCGCGCGCGTGTTCACCGATCCTGATTTGACACGGCATACCCCGCCAATCAAAATGCACGCCTTTTCGCTCGCCCGCTCCCGGAACGACTGTGAACCCGTCACCCGGCGCCTCTACCCGGCGGTAGGCGCGGCGCTCGACTGGCTGGACCAGCACGCCCCGGCGCGAATGAGCGGAACCGGTGCCAGCGTCTTCGCATTCTTCGATAGTCTCGAGCAGGCCGAGGCCGTAGCCCGGCAGGTGCCCGCGCCGTGGCGCGCGGTCGCCACGCGACGCGTCAACTGCTCGCCGCTCGGCGAGCGCGCCGCGCGGGCGCGCGCGGAAGGGGAATCATGAGCGGAAACGATACCGGCCGAGGTGCGCGAAACCAGCGCGGGATTTCCATTTGGGGTGTCGCCAAGCGGTAAGGCACGGGGTTTTGATCCCCGCATTCCCAGGTTCGAATCCTGGCACCCCAGCCAATTTCGGCGGTCGACGATGCCAGGCCGCGGAGCAGTGACGAGCGCCGCCGGCAGGTGGCGCGGGCAGACGAGGAGCGGAGTTCGCGGCGGATGATGGAAGAGTCGATGATGCTGTTCACGGGCAATGCCAACCGGCCGCTGGCGCGCGCGGTGGCGCGGCACCTGCACATGTCGCTGGGCAAGGCGACGGTCGGCCGCTTCTCCGACGGCGAGATCATGGTCGAGATCGCGGAGAACGTGCGCGGTCGCGACTGCATCGTGGTCCAGCCGACCTGCGCGCCGACCAACGACAACTTCATGGAACTGCTGGTGCTCATCGATGCCCTGCGGCGTGCCTCGGCGCAGAGCATCACGGCGGTCATCCCCTACCTCGGCTACGCCCGCCAGGACCGCCGTCCACGCTCCGCGCGCGTGCCGATCACGGCCAAGGTCGTGGCCAACATGATCACGAGCGTGGGGACCTCGCGCGTGCTCACCGTCGACCTGCATGCCGAGCAGATCCAGGGTTTCTTCGACATCCCGATGGACAATGTCTACGCCTCCCCCGTGCTGCTCGGCGACATCTGGAAGCACGAGTACGAGAATCTCATGGTGGTGTCGCCGGACGTCGGTGGCGTGGTGCGTGCGCGCGCGATTGCGCGGCGTCTCGACAACGCCGATCTCGCCATCATCGACAAGCGCCGCCCGCGGGCCAACGAGTCGCGCGTGATGAACATCATCGGCGACGTCGAGGATCGCACCTGCGTGATGGTCGATGACATGGTCGACACCGCCGGCACCCTGTGCCGCGCGGCCGAGGCGCTCAAGGACCACGGCGCACGCAAAGTGGTGGCCTACTGCACCCACCCGGTGCTGTCCGGCAATGCCATCGAGAACCTCAGCAACTCGACCCTCGACGAGCTCGTCGTCACCGACACCATTCCGTTGTCGGAAGCGGCCGAGAAGTGCACCAAGATTCGCCAGCTGTCGGTCGCCGGCCTGCTCGGCGAGAGCATCAACCGCATCATCTCGGGGCAGTCCCTGAGTTCGATGTTCGTCGACTGAGGGCCACGACAGCCGTCGAGAATCCGGGCGCCCGGCCACGTGCCGAGTGCCCACAGCCAAGTCGCACGGCGCCTGGTCGCGGGCGCGTGGCGGCACAACTTCAAGCAACCACCGGAGTATCGGAACCATGGACATCTTCGAGATCGAAGCGGAGCTTCGCCACGACAGGGGTAAGGGTGCGAGCCGCCGCCTGCGTCGTGCCGGCAAGTTCCCCGCAGTCGTCTACGGCGCGCACAAGGACGCCGTCGCCATTCAGCTCGACCACAACGAGCTCTTGCTGCACACCCAGCACGAGGCGTTCTATTCGCACATCCTGTCGCTCAAGGTCGATGGCCGCAACGAGCGCGTGGTGCTCAAGGACGTCCAGCGCCATCCGTATAAGCCGTTCCTGATGCACATGGATTTCCAGCGCGTGAGCGAGAGCGAATCGCTGACCATCCGAGTGCCGCTGCACTTCACCAACGAGGAGCGCTGCGTCGGCGTCAAGCAGGGCGGCGGTACCATCGCGCACCTGATGGCCGATCTCGAAGTGACCTGCCTGCCCAAGGACCTGCCCGAGTACATCGAGGTCGACATCGCCAACCTCAACGTGGGCGAGACCATTCACCTGTCGGAGCTCAAGCTGCCGGCCGGTGTCGAGATCACGGCCATTGCGCATGGCGGCGACGCCGAGCAGGCGGTGGTGCAGGTCAACGCGCCGCGTGGTCCGTCGGCCGACGAAGAGGGTGAGGAAGGCGAGGAAGGCGCCGGCGGCGAAGCCTGAGGCCGCCCGCACGGCACGCGTCATCCCCAGGTCGACGGTCGAACAGTCATGGCGGATGACGCGGTGCAGCTCGTGGTCGGGCTCGGCAATCCCGGGCCCGGCCACGCGGGTGACCGGCACAATGCCGGCTTCTGGTGCGTCGATGCGCTGGCTGCGCGGCTCGGCGCGACGCTGCACGAGGAGTCGCGTTACAAGGCGTTGCTCGGGCGCACCGCGAGCGGGCTGCGCCTGCTGGAACCGCTCACCTTCATGAATCTCTCCGGCGACAGCGTGGCAGCCTGCGCGGCTTACTTCCGCATTCCGCCGGCGGCCATCGTGGTCGTCCACGACGAGCTCGATCTCGCCCCCGGCGTGGTGCGCCTCAAGCGCGGTGGCGGGCACGGCGGACACAACGGCCTGCGCAGCATCGACCGCCAGTTGGGTTCCAACGATTACCTGCGCGTGCGCATCGGCATCGGCCACCCGGGTCCCGGCGGCGACGTCTCCGGCTACGTGCTCGGCAAGCCGCCGGCCGAGGAGCGCAGCGCCATCCTCGACGCCATCGATGCCGTCATCGAGGTGTTCGACCGCGTGCTCGCGGGCGAGGTGGAGCGTGCCATGAATACACTCAACCGGCGTGACCGGAAACCGAAGGACGCAAGCTGAATGGGCTTCAAGTGTGGCATCGTCGGTCTGCCCAACGTCGGCAAGTCATCGTTGTTCAATGCGTTGACGAGCGCCGGCATCGCGGCGGAGAACTATCCTTTCTGCACCATCGAGCCGAACGTCGGCATCGTTGCCGTGCCCGATCCGCGGCTCGAGCGCATCGCCGCGATCGTCAAGCCGGCCAAGGTGATCCCGTCGACGATGGAGTTCGTCGACATCGCCGGTCTCGTCGCCGGCGCCGCGAGCGGCGAGGGCCTCGGCAACAAGTTTCTTGCTCACATCCGCGAGACGCAGGCCATCGCGCACGTCGTGCGCTGCTTCGAGGACGAAAACGTTACCCACGTCGCCGGTCGCGTCGACCCGGTATCCGACATCGAGATCATCGACACCGAGCTCGCGCTGGCCGATCTCGAGACCTGTACGCGCGGTCTCGAGCGCGCCGAGAAACAGGCCAAGTCGGGCGACAAGGAACAGCGCCAGCGCGTCGCCTCCTACCGCGTATTGCTCGACGCGCTCGAAGCCGGCACGCCGGTGCGCACGCTCGAACTCGACGAGCATGCGCAGGCGCTGGTGCGCGAAATCGCTCTGCTCACCGCCAAACCCGTGCTGTTCGTCGCCAACGTCGACGAAGCCAGTCTCGACGGCAACGTGCACGCGACGGCGGTGGCCGACTACGCTGCGGCCAACGGCGCCGAGTGCGTGGTGCTGTGCGCGGCCATCGAGGCCGAGATCGCAGCGCTGCCGGCCGCCGAGCGCGCCGAGTTTCTCGCCGATCTCGGTCTCGCCGAGCCTGGCCTCGACCGCGTCATCCGCGCCGGCTACCGCCTGCTCGGACTGCAGAGCTTCTTCACCGCCGGCCCCAAGGAATGTCGCGCGTGGACGGTACGCCAGGGTGCGCTGGCGCCGCAGGCGGCCGGCGTCATCCACACCGATTTCGAGCGCGGCTTCATCCGTGCCGAGGTCATCGGCTACGACGACTTCATTGCCTGCGGTGGCGAGGCGCGCGCACGTGAGACCGGCAAGCTGCGCGTCGAAGGGAAGGAATACACCGTCGCCGATGGCGACGTGATGCATTTCCGCTTCAACGTCTGAGCGCACGGCCGCGGCGCTACGCGCGGTCTTTGGCGGTGGGGTCGGAAGGATTCTCGCGCGGTGGCGCTGCAGGCGTGCGCGAGCGAGAGGGGAAAGGGGAGGTGTTCTCCACCATGCCGGCGCTGACCGTAATCTTGAACCAGGGGTTCAAGATGGAACGTCTCGGGGTGAATCAGGCTTTCTGCCCGGAGGCAGACGTGCTCAACATCACCGGATGATCGGTTCCTGGGGCAAGTATTATAGGCTCAAAGATTGTCGGGTCAGTGGTCGCACAAAGCAGAGAACACCATGGACGTTATCGTACAGGTTTCGTGAAGCTTTAGCGAAACCTGGCGCGATGGCCGCGCCGCGCCGGATCAATGGTTGCCCGAGCTGCCGAGCGAGATGGTCTCGCCGCGATTCAGCGCAGCGGCTATCTTGGATTCCATGCGCGCGATGCCGGCGCTGACGTCGGAAGCCAGCGTCTCGTTGTTGCGGCGGAACTCGAGGTATTCGTGGGCGATGTTGAGCGCGGCCATCACCGCGATACGTTCGCTGCCGATGACCTTGCCGTTGTCGCGCTGCTCGATCATCTTGTTGTTCAGGAACTGTACCGAGGAGAACAACGCCTCGCGTTCGTTCTCCTTGCAGCCGACCACGTAGTCCTTGTCGAAGATGGTGACGGTGATCGGCTTAACCTCGTCGCTCATTAACGGGTCTCCATCGCTTTGAGACGGGCAATCATGGCTTCCACGCGGCTGCGTGCCTGCTCGGTCTTCTCGATCAGGCTCGCGCGCTCGGCGGTCAGTGCCGCCTGCTGGTTGCGCAGCGCCACGTTTTCCGTGGTCAGGCTTTCGACGGTCTTGATGAGATCGTCGACGCGGGATTCCAGGGCGGCCAGGTCGAGGCGTTCGTTACCGGCTGATGACATGACGCCGAACGGTCTCACAGACGGGGCTAATCGTGCGGGCCACTATAGAGCCCGAAGTGCGCGACGGTCAACACGAAGGGGGGCGTTACAAGCGCTTGCGCGCCGGCCACTTAGGCGCGAGTTTCTGTGCCTTCGGCGGGCATGAAATAATGTCGCCATGAGAATTGCTTCGACGCCACCCGCACGCGGTCCCGCGCCGTGAACGCCGCGCTGTACGACCGCGTGACGCAGGTGCTCGACACGCTCGGCTGCGATCTCGGCGCAGGCGAGTGCCACGGTGCGCTGTGCGGCCTGCTGTGCGCACCGCGCGCGTTCTCGCCGCGCACCTGGCTCGAACACGTCGCCGGCGAGGACTCCCCGGCCGCCTTCGAGCAGGGTGCCGCTCGCGACGTGCTCGACGAACTCCTGCGCGAATCGGTCACTGCGCTCGGCAGCGCGGACCTCGACTTCGCCCTGCTGCTGCCCGGCGACGACGCCGGACTCGCCGCGCGCAGCGCCGCGTTCGCCGGATGGTGCCGCGGCTTTCTCGCCGGCCTCGGTCTCGGTGGCATCGGTGACATGCGCGAACTCGGTGCCGACGCGCGCGGTTTCGTCAACGACCTCGAACGCTTCGGGCGGCTCGAGGCGGTCGATGGCGACGAAGCCGACGAGCGCGCTTTCGCCGAGCTGACCGAATACACTCGGATGGGCGTATTGGTCGTGCACGGCGAGGTCCATGCCGCCGCCGCGCCCGGCGCGCCTGAAGACCCCACGCCCACCCTGCACTGACGGAACTGCCGCTGCTTATGGAGAAACGTGAATTCGCACGCCGCCGCAAGCGGCTGATGGACCTGGTGGAGCCGGGTTCGATCATCATCCAGCCGAATGCCCCGGAGCGCGTGCGCAACCGTGACGTCTATTACCCGTTCCGCTCCGACAGCGACTTCTACTACCTGAGCGGTTTTCCCGAGCCGGAATCGGTGCTCGTGCTGGTGCCCGATCGACCGCAGGGCGAGTTCCTGCTGTTCTGTCGTGAGAAGGACGCGGAGCAGGAGACCTGGCACGGCCGCCGCGCCGGCCTGGAGGGCGCCTGCGCCGAGTACGGTGCCGACGATGCCTTCCCGATCACCGATCTCGACGACATCCTGCCCGGTCTGCTCGAGAACAAGGAGCGCATCTATTACACGATGGGGCGTTATGCCGACTTCGATCAGCGCCTCGTCAGCTGGCTCAACCGCGTCACTTCCAAGGGGCGCGCCGGCGTGCACGCACCGGACCAGTTCGTTTCGCTCGGCCACGTGGTGCACGAGATGCGCCTGTTCAAGAGCAGCCAGGAGCTGAAAGCCATGCGACGCGCGGCCGTCATCACCGCCGAAGCGCACCAGCGCGCGATGGAAGTGTGTCGTCCGGGGATGCGCGAGTACCAGGTCGAGGCCGAGCTCCTGCACTGCTTCATGCGCAATGGCGCGCGCGCGCCGGCCTACCCGTCGATTGTCGGCAGCGGCGCCAACAGCTGCATCCTGCATTACACGGAAAACGGCGCGACGATGAAGGACGGCGATCTGCTGCTGATCGACGCAGGTGCCGAGTACGACTACTACGCGGCCGACGTCACGCGGACCTTCCCGGTCGGCGGCGAATTCAGCGAGCATCAGCGCCTCGCTTACGAGATCGTGCTCGAGGCGCAGGCTGCCGCCATCGCCGAGGTGCGCCCGGGCAATGGCTGGAACGAGCCGCACGAGGCGGCGGTGGAAGTGATCACGCGCGGGTTGATCGATCTCGGCATTCTCAAGGGCCGGCTGCGCAAGCTCATCGACAGCGAAGCCTACCGTCCCTATTACATGCACAAGACCGGCCACTGGCTCGGCATGGACGTGCACGACGTCGGCGACTACAAGCTCGCCGACGAGTGGCGTATCTTCGAACCGGGCATGGTCACGACCATCGAACCGGGCTTGTATTTCGCGGCGAGTGTGCGCGACCTGCCGAAGGACTGGTGGAACATCGGTATCCGCATCGAAGATGACGTGCTGGTCACCGAGACCGGCCACGAGGTACTGACCGTCGACGCGCCAAAAAGCGTCGAGGATGTACAGGCCGCGATGCAGCGACGCAGTGCCGCCTGAGTTCGACTGCATCGTCGTCGGTGCCGGGCTGGTCGGCAGCGCGGCAGCCTGTACGCTTGCCGCCAGCGGGCGTCGCGTGCTGGTCGTGGAACGCCGCGCGCCGCTGCACACGCTGCCCGACGACGTTCGAGCGCTCGTTCTCGCGCCAGCCTCGGTGCAGGTGCTCGGGCGCTGTGGCCTGTGGCCCGCGCTGGCACCTCACGCGGCAGCGATCCGACGCATCCATATCAGTGAGCGTGGTGCCTTCGGGCGCGTGCGGCTCGATGCCGCGGAGGCCGGCCTCGCCGCCCTTGGCTGGTCATGCCCGGCCGACGTCATGCTGCGCGAAATGAATGGCGGCCTCGTGCACGGCGATGGTATCGAGGTGCGCTGGTCGACCCGATTCATCGATGCCAGGGCGCGTGATGATGCTATCGAGGTCGAACTCGCCACGCCCGCGGGTGAGGCGCGCGTGTCGGCCCGCCTGCTCGTGGGTGCCGACGGCGCGCGCTCGGCGGTGCGCCACGCTGCCGGCATCGAGCTGGACAGCGTCGACTATGGCCAGAGCGCGATCGTCGCCAACCTGGAAGCGCCGGCACTCGCGGCGGATCTTGCCCTCGAGCACTTCACCGACGAAGGGCCGCTCGCGCTCATCCCGCGCGGCGGCGCGCGTTTCGTCAGCGTACAGTGCCTCGCGCGCGAGCACGCGCAGGCGGCAGCCTCTCTGGCCGCGCCGGAGTACCTTGCACAGCTCGCTGCGCGCGCCGGTCAGCGTCTCGGACCGCTCACCGCGCTCGGCCCGCGACGCCTGCATCCCCTCGCGCGCCAACGCGCGCGCTCGCTCACCGGCGCGCGCACCGTGATTCTCGGTAACGCCGCCAACACGGTTCATCCGAACGGTGCGCAGGGCCTGAATCTCGGCCTGCGCGACGTTGCGGCACTCGATGCCGCGCTGCGCGCGGCCGATGACGCCGGCGCCAGCGAAGCATTGGCAGCGTACGCCGCCCTGCGCGCGCGCGATCACCGCGCCATCGGCGGCTTCACCCATGCCGCCGCGCAGGCCTTCGCCTCGACCCTGCTGCCGGCGCGCTGTGCGCGACGCGTCGTGCTCGGCGCGCTCGCGCATGTGCCGGCGCTGCGTCGCGCGCTGGTCGCCGAGCTCAGTGGCCTGGGTGCACTGGCGCGACTCGGCGTGGCGCCGGAGTCACCGGCGTGAGCGATCACTTCGACGTCCTCGTCGTCGGTGCCGGCGTCACCGGTCTCACGAGCACCGCCCTGATGGCACGCGCCGGCGCGCGCGTCGGGCTGGTCGCACCGCTCGAGGACAGCACGCCGCCGAGCGGTGACATCGGCCTGCGCACGCTCGCCATCACCCCGGCCTCGATGCGTATCCTCGCCGCCGCCGGCGCGTGGAAGTACCTCGACCTCGAGCGCGTCGGGCGCTTCGACGCCATGGAAGTGTGGGATGCGGGTTCGTCGGGCACGCTCGCCTTCGCGCCCGACGTCCTGCACGAAGGCCCCATGGGTTACATCGTCGAGTACCAGAATCTCGTCGCCGCCCTTGCCCGGGCGCTGGCGCGGGCGCCGGTCTCGCGCATCGCGCATCGGGTGCAGGGGCTCGACCGTAGCATCGGCCACGCGCTCGTCCTCGACGACGGTGAGCGGCTCGAAGCACGCCTGGTGGTCGCCGCGGACGGTGCCCACTCGCAACTGCGCACGGCGGCCGGCATCACCTGGCAGCATCGTGGCTACGCGCAGCGCGCGCTGGTCGCGAACGTCGTGACCGCCGAGCCGCACGGCGACGTCGCGCGCCAGCGCTTCCTGCCGAGTGGTCCGCTCGCCTTTCTGCCGCTCGCCGCGCCGTGCGCATCGTCGATCGTGTGGTCGTGTAACGAGGCCCTCGCGAGTTCGCTCGAGGAGATGGATGACCACGCGTTCACCGCGGCGCTCACCGAGGCCTTCGAGGGGCGCCTCGGCGCCGTCGTCGAAGTCTCGAAGCGCACGTCCTACGCACTCGCCCGCGCGCGTGCCGAACGCCTCGTCGATGGCCCGCTTGCGCTGGTCGGAGACGCCGCGCACCTGGTGCATCCGCTCGCCGGGCAGGGCCTCAACCTCGGCCTGCTCGACGTCGCTGCGCTCGCCGAGTGTGTCGGCAGCGTGTCCGCCGGCCGTTGGCCGCATCCCGCGGCGCTGCGTCGCTACGAGCGCTGGCGCAAGAGCGAAGCGCTCGCAATGACGCTGGTCACCGACGGCCTCGAGCGACTGTTCGCGCGCGAAGAGCGCCCGCTGCGCTGGCTGCGCGGTGCCGGAGTCGCCGTCACCGGTCGCGTTCCCGGGCTGGTACCGTGGTTGTGCGCACAGGCGATGGGCGATCGCGGCGACCTGCCGCGCATTGCGCGCGCCGGCGGCGACAGCGCGTCCTGAGAGGCGCAGCAGGCGCTGGCGGTTTGCTCGACAGGCTGGTGAAGAACGTTGCGAGACGTGCGGGCTGCAAGGCGCGTGCGAGCCGAGGACCGGCGTTTATGCGGATAAATGAGGACCGCAGGCGAGTGCGCAACGCCGCAGACCGTGCCCGCAGCCGTTTTTCACCGGCCTGTTGATGCCCCGCGTGCCAGCGCCTGCCGTCACGGCGGCCGGGGCAGCGACTGCGACGAACCGCGTGTCGCCGCATGTGCACGGCGTGCCACGAATCACGTTGCTGCGGCCTACGTGCGGCGCCCGGGATCGACACCTGCGCCTGGCCGCACGGCGCCCCGTCACGGTGCCACTGGTGGCGGTGGCGGGGCTTCGGCAGAATAGCCGGCCCCGAAGCGAACCGCTGTCATGATGCACGACTACACCGCTCTCTACGAAACGCATCTCAAGTCCTTGCCGCTCGTCGCGCGCGGCAAGGTGCGTGACATCTACGCGGTGGGCGACCGGCACCTGCTCATCGTCACCACCGATCGGCTGTCCGCCTTCGACGTCATCATGCCCGACCCGGTGCCGGGCAAGGGTGCGATCCTGACCGCGGTGTCGAACTTCTGGTTCGCGCGTATGCGCGACATCATCCCCAATCATCTCGTCGACATCACGCTCGAGGAAGCCGTGCCGGATGCCGCCGAACGGCGTCTCGTCGAAGGGCGTGCGGTGGTGGTGCGCAAGCTGCGCGCCCTGCCGGTCGAAGCCGTCGCGCGTGGTTACCTGATAGGCTCCGGCTGGAAGGACTACCAGCGCAGCGGTGCAGTCTGTGGCATTCCGCTGCCGGGCGGGCTCGAGCAGGCCGCCGAACTGCCGGAGCCGATTTTCACGCCGGCAACCAAGGCCGCCGTCGGTGATCACGACGAGAACATCGACTTCGCGCGAACCTGCGAGCTGATCGGGCGCGAGCGCGCCGAGCGCGTGCGCGAGGTGACTTTGCGCATCTACCGCGAAGCGGCCGCCTATGCACGAGGCAAGGGCATCATCATCGCCGATACCAAGTTCGAATTCGGTCTCGACGACAACGACGAGCTGTTTCTCATCGACGAGATCCTGACGCCCGATTCCTCGCGCTTCTGGCCGGCCGATGCCTGGCAGGTCGGTATCAGCCCGCCGAGCTTCGACAAGCAGTTCGTGCGCGATTATCTCGAGACGCTCGACTGGGACAAGCGCGCGCCCGGCCCGCACTTGCCGCCCGAGATCCTCGCGCAGACTGCTGCCCGCTATCGCGAGGCGCTGGAGCGCCTGACCGCTTGAAGCAGTTTGCAGCAGTGAGCGCGCCTGCCTGGGCAAGGCGCGCATGCTGCGGGACGCGCAGGGTGTTCGGCAACAACGAGCAGCACGCAGGAACACGCGACAGCGACGGGCCGCGCAATCCGTTGCACGACAAGACCCGGGCACGCGCATTCGCGTCGCCGCCCGCACGGCGCCGGCATGCCGGCGCGCACCACCAGCAACATCATCGAGGAGCACACCATGCACGCCATCGAAGTCCGCTACCCCGCCACGCTCGACACGCTCACGCTGGCCGAGCGTCCCGATCCGACGCCGGGCCCGGGTGAGGTCTGTGTGCGCGTGCGCGCAAGCTCGCTCAACTACCACGACTACGCGGTCGTCACCGGTATGCTGCCGACGGAGAATGGCCGCATCCCGATGTCGGACGGGGCCGGCGAGGTGGTCGCTGTCGGCGCTGGCGTGACGGCATTCGAGATCGGCGACGCCGTCATGTCTACGTTCTTCCCGCACTGGCCGGGCGGTCCGGTCAGCGCCGAGCGCGCGCGCGGCGTACCGGGCGATCACGTCGACGGCTTTGCCGCCGAACTCGTGTGCATGCCAGCGGATGCTTTCACGCGCATTCCGGCCGGCTACTCGATGGCGGAAGCGGCGACCCTGCCCTGTGCTGCGCTGACGGCCTGGCGCGCGCTGTTCGTCGAGGATGCCGTGCGTGCCGGCGACTGGGTGCTGACCCAGGGCAGTGGCGGGGTCTCGGTGTTCGCGCTGCAGCTCGCCAAGGCGGCCGGGGCACGCGTCATCGCGACGTCCTCGTCGCCGCAGAAGATCGAGCGCCTGCGTGCGCTCGGTGCCGATCACGTGATCAACTACAAGGAAACGCCGGAGTGGGGCGTCGAAGCGATGCGCCTGACGGGCGGCCGCGGCGTCGACGTGGTGGTCGAGATCGGCGGCGCGGGCACATTACCGCAGTCGATCGAAGCGACCCGCGTCGGCGGCCATATCTCGCTCATCGGTGTACTCGCCGGCTGGGGTGGCGAGGTTCCGACCGCGGCGCTCATGTGGAAGAACATCCGTCTCGTCGGCATCACGGTCGGCTCGATCGAAGACCAGCGCAATCTCGTCGAAGCGCTCGAAGCGACCGGAATCCGCCCCGTCATCGACCGCAGCTTCCCACTCGCCCAGATCGCCGACGCCTTCCGCCACCAGGCCTCGCAGACCCACTTCGGCAAGATCTGCCTCAGCATCCCCTGAACGATCGATCAGGGTCAGACACCTGTGGATAAGTCGCTCGCGACTTATCCACAGGTGTCTGACCCTTGTGACCCTCGTCTGTCGCCGGCCAACTCAGCCGACATGCTCCACGAACGCCCCCACCGTCACAATCTTCATCCCGTTTGTGCTGCCCGAGTGGCCGTGCAGGTCGCCCTTGGTGATGATCACGCGGTCGCCGGTGGTGACCGCGCCACGGGCTTCGAGCAGTGACAGCACGGCGTGGGTGACTTCACTGTAGGGCACGCTGTTGATGTCGAACCACGCGGGGTAGACGTCGCGGTAGAGCGCGACCTTGCGCAGGGTCGAGGTGTGGCTGGACAGTGCGAAGATGGGAATGGCGGTGTTGGCGCGCGACATCCACAGCGCCGTGCGGCCGGACTCGGTGAGCGCGGCGATGGCCTTCACGCCCATGCGGTTGCCGCAGTAGATGGCGGACATCGCGATGGCTTCGTCGACGCGCTCGAAAGCGACGTCCGGCAGCATCGAGGAGGCCGGATCGGTCCACTCGTTCTCGGCGCCCATGCACACACGTGACATCGCGGCGACCGCGCGGTCGGGGTAGGCGCCGACGCTGGTCTCGCCGGACAGCATCACGGCATCGGTGCCGTCGAGCACCGCGTTGGCGACGTCGAACACCTCGGCGCGCGTCGGCAGGGGGTGTTCGATCATCGATTCCATCATCTGCGTCGCGGTAATCACGGTGCGATGCTGGGCGCGGGCGCGCGCCACGAGCTGTTTCTGTGCCGGCGGCAGACGCGCGTCGCCGATCTCGACGCCGAGATCGCCGCGCGCGATCATGATGCAGTCCGAGGCGGCGATGATCTCGTCGGCATAGTCGAGCGCTTCGGCACGTTCGATCTTGGCGATGATGCCGGCTTTGCCGCCGGCCTCCTCGATCAGCGCGCGCGCCGCTTCGATGTCCTCGGCGGTACGCGGGAAGGACACCGCGATGTAGTCGGCGCCGTGCGCGAGCGCATGCACGAGATCGGCCCGGTCCTTGGGCGTCAGCGCGGGCGCCGAGAGGCCGCCGCCCTGGCGGTTGATGCCCTTGTGGTCGGACAGCGTGCCGCCGGTCACCACGGTCGTTTCGATGACCGCCCCGCTGACACGTTCGACGCCGAGCACGATGCGGCCGTCGTCGACCAGCAGCGTGTCACCGGCGTGCACGTCGCCAGGCAGCTCGGTATACGTCACGCCGACCTGCTCGACGGTGCCGGCGTCGGCGGCGAGCCCGGCGTCGATGACGAAGCGTGCGCCCTCGACGAGTTCGACCGGGCCGTCGCGGAAACACTCGAGGCGGATCTTCGGGCCCTGCAGGTCGGCGATGAGGCCGATCTCGCGTCCGGCCGCCTGCGCTGCCTCGCGCACTTCGCGCGCGCGCCGCGCGTGGTCGTCCTGGCTGCCGTGCGAGTAATTGAGGCGTGCCGCATCGAGGCCGGCGGCGACGAGCCGGGCAAGCATGCCCGGCCGGTCGGTCGCCGGCCCCAGCGTGGCGACGATCTTGGTGCGTCTCACCCCGCGCCCGCGCGGGCCTTCAGCACCGCGATGGCAGGCAGCGTCTTGCCCTCGAGAAACTCGAGGAAGGCGCCGCCGGCGGTCGAGATATAGGAGATGCCGTTGGCCACGCCGAATTTCGCGATCGCGGCCAGCGTGTCACCGCCGCCGGCGATGGAGAAGGCGTCGCTCGCGGCGATTGCACGGGCGAGCTTCTCGGTGCCGGCAGCGAAGCCGGCGAACTCGAATACGCCGAGCGGGCCGTTCCACACCACCGTGCCGGCATCGCGGATGATGGCGCACAGGCGATCGACCGAGTCAGGGCCGAGATCCATGATCATGTCGTCGGCACGGACCTCGTCGACTGCCTTGATCACGCCCGCTTCGTTCTCGTCGAAGCGCTTGCCGACGACGACGTCGGTGGGCACCGGGATGTCGGCGTCGCCGTCGATGAGGCGGCGCGCGATGTCGAGCATCTCGTCCTCGCACAGCGACTGGCCGATCTCGTGGCCGGCCGCGCGCAGGAAGGTGTTGGCGATGCCGCCACCGACGACGAGCTGGTCGACCTTGGTCACGAGCGTCTCGAGCAGATCGAGCTTGGTCGAGACCTTGGCGCCGCCGACGATGGCGACGAGCGGGCGCCGCGGCGCTTCGAGCGCGCGCTCGAGGGCTTCCACCTCGGCCATCAGCAGCGGTCCCGCGCAGGCCACCGGTGCGAACTTCGCCACGGCATGCGTGGAGGCCTGCGCACGATGGGCGGTGGCGAAGGCGTCGTTGACGAACACGTCGCAGAGTGCGGCCATGCGCCTCGCGAGCGTTTCGTCGTCGGCCTTTTCACCGACCAGGAAGCGCGTGTTCTCGCACAACGTCAGGGTGCCCGGCGGCGCATCGACGCCGTCGAGCCAGTTCGGCGCGAAGGCGACCGGGCGATCGAGCAGGCGTGCCAGCGCGTCGGCCACCGGGGCGAGCGACGCGGCGGCGTCGACCACGCCTTCCTTGGGCCGGCCGAGATGGGACATGACGAGCACGCCGGCGCCGGCGTCGAGCGCCGCGCGCAGGGTCGGCAGCGCGGCGCGCAGGCGGGTGTCGTCCGTGATCGCGCCGTTCTTCATCGGCACGTTGAAGTCCTCGCGAACGAGCACGCGCTTGCCCGCGAGGTCGACGTCGCTCATGCGCAGCATCGAGGTCAGGCTCCCGCCTTCATCATGGCGATGGTGGTATCGAGCATGCGGTTGGAGAAGCCCCACTCGTTGTCGTACCACGCGAGCACCTTGACCATGGTGCCATCGATGACCTTGGTCTGGCTCGATTCGAAGATAGAGGAATGCGGGTTGTGATTGAAGTCGATCGAGACCAGCGGCTCGTCGTTGAACGCGAGCACGCCCTTCAGCTCACCCTCGCTCGCGGCGCGCAGGATGTCGCCGATCTCCTCGGCCGAGGTCGCACGAGCGGCATTGAAGGTGAGGTCGACGAGCGAGACGTTGATGGTCGGCACGCGTACCGCGTAGCCGTCGAGCTTGCCGTTCAGCTCCGGCAGCACCAGGCCGACCGCGGCGGCAGCGCCGGTCTTGGTCGGGATCATCGACTGCGTGGCCGAGCGCGCGCGGCGCAGGTCGGAATGGTAGACGTCGGTCAGCACCTGGTCGTTGGTATAGGCATGGATGGTCGTCATGATGCCGTTGACGACGCCGATCTTCTCGTGCAGCGGCTTGACCAGCGGGGCCAGGCAGTTGGTCGTGCAGGAGGCGTTCGAGACCACCGTGTCGGAAGCCTTGAGCACACCATGGTTGACGCCGTAGACGACGGTCGCGTCGACGTCGTTGCCGGCCGGTGCCGAGATCAGCACCTTCTTGGCGCCGCCGGTGAGGTGGGCCGAGGCCTTCGCCTTGCTGGCGAACAGGCCGGTGCACTCGTGCACCACGTCGACGCCGAGTTCGCCCCACGGCAGCTTGGCGGGGTCTCGCTCGGCGAACACCTTGATGGTCTTGCCATTGACGACCATGGCGTCGTCCTGCACTTCGACCGTGCCGGGGAAACGGCCATGCGCGCTGTCGTAGCGCGTCAGGTGGGCATTGGTCTTGGCATCACCGAGATCGTTGACGGCGACGATCTCGATCTCGCCGGTACGCTCGGCCTCGAACAGGGCGCGCAGGACGTTGCGGCCGATGCGGCCATAGCCATTGATGCCAATCCGGATAGTCATCTCTCAGTCTCCTTGATAGTGCCGAACGAAGAGTCGCGGAGCACGGCCTGCCAGGGGCTCAGGCCGTGCTGCCGAGGTAGGCCGCGATGCGCGCGGTCACGCTGTCGAGGTCGAGCTCGAAGTATTTGAACAGGTCTGCCGCCGGTGCCGAGGCACCGAAGCGATCGAGTCCGATGACGAGGCCGTCGAGGCCGACGTAGCGGTACCAGTTGGCACTGGTGCCGGCCTCGATGGCGATGCGTCGCGTCACTGCACGTGGCAGCACCGCTTCCCGCCACGCTGCGTCCTGGCGCTCGAAGACCTCCATCGAGGGCATCGAGACAACGCGCACGGCATGCCCGCCGTCGTTCAGGGTAGCGGCAGCAGCACGCGCAGTCTCGAGTTCCGAGCCGGTCGCGATGATCACCGCCTCGGGCGCGCGGGTCGGCTCGACGAGCACGTAGCCGCCGCGCGCGACGGCGGCGAGCTGGTCGGCGTCGCGCACCTGCGCGGGCAGACCCTGGCGCGTCAGCAGCAGGCTGCTCGGGCCGTTGCGGCGTTCGATGGCGGCACGCCAGGCGACCGCGGTCTCGGCGCCGTCGGCCGGGCGCCACACGTCGAGGTTGGGGATCAGGCGCAGCGCGTTGGCGTGTTCGATCGGCTGGTGCGTGGGGCCGTCCTCGCCGAGGCCGATGGAATCGTGGGTGAAGACGAAGATCGAGCCGAGCCCCATCAGCGCCGCCATGCGCACGGCGTTACGCGCATAGTCGGAGAAGACCAGGAAGGTGCCGCCGTAGGGAATCGTGCCGCCGTGCAGGACCATGCCGTTCAGCATCGCGCACATGGCGAACTCGCGCACGCCGTACCACACGTAGTTGCCGGACTTGTCGGCCGCGGTCATACCGCGACTGCCCTTGTGCCAGGTATTGTTCGAGCCGGTGAGGTCGGCCGAGCCGCCGACGAGTTCCGGTAACGCGGCGCCGAGATGATCGAGCACGCGCTCGGAGGACTTGCGCGTAGCGTCCTTGCCGCCGGCGGCGACCAGTGCCTCGAGGCAGCCCGCGGCGGCCTCGGCGAAACCGTCCGGCAGGGCGCCGCTCATGAGGCGCTCGAGCTCGGCCGCCTCGGTCGGGTAGGCGGTGCGGTAGGTGGCCAACTGTGCGTTCCAGTCCGCTTCGGCCGCCTGGCCGCGTTCGCGCGCGTCCCACGCGGCGTAGACCTCGGCAGGAATCTCGAACGGGGCATGCGGCCAGCCGATCGCTGCGCGCGTGGCCGCCACCTCGTCGGCACCCAGCGCGGCACCGTGGCAGGCCTCGCTGCCGGCCTTGTTCGGCGAACCCCAGCCGATCACGGTCTCGCAGCAGATCAGCGTCGGCTGGACGGTGTTGGCGCGTGCCGTTTCGAGCGCGGCCTTGACCGCTTCGGCATCGTGGCCGTCGACTGCCGGGATGACCTGCCAGCCGTAGGCCTCGAAGCGCGCCGGCGTGTCGTCCCCGAACCAGCCCGCGACCTCGCCGTCGATCGAGATGCCGTTGTCGTCGTAGACCACGATGAGCTTGCCGAGGCCGAGGGTGCCGGCGAGCGAGCAGGCTTCGTGCGAGATACCTTCCATCAGGCAGCCGTCGCCGGCGAAGACGTAGGTATGGTGATCGATCACGGTGTGGTCGGGACGATTGAAGCGCGCCGCGAGATGCGCCTCGGCGAGCGCCATGCCAACCGCGTTGGCGAGGCCTTGTCCAAGCGGACCGGTGGTGGTCTCGACACCCGGCGTGTCGTGATACTCGGGGTGGCCCGGGGTCTTCGAACCGAGCTGGCGGAAACGCTGCAACTCCTCGAGCGGGAGGTCGTAGCCGCTCAGGTGCAGCAGCGCATAGAGGAGCATCGAGCCGTGGCCGTTCGAGAGCACGAAGCGATCGCGGTCGAACCAGCGCGGATTGGCGGGATTGTGTCGCAGCAGGTCGCGCCACAGCACCTCGGCGATGTCGGCCATGCCCATCGGCGCACCCGGGTGGCCGGAGTTGGCCGCCTGTACGGCGTCCATCGCGAGCGCGCGGATGGCGTTGGCCAGCACACGGCGGGCGGCGGGCGCGTCTTGCCGCAGGGGCTGCGGATCGCTCATTGTTCTCTACCTCGTCGGGTGATTGGTGTCCAGCAGTGGCCGCCTGGCCGCCGGTGCTCCCGATCGTGCGACGGATGGCGGCGTGTTCGTCGTCTCGAGACGCCCCGACGAGAAAGGCCGCGTGGGGCGGCCCGCGGGTCGCGAGCGGTGCGTGCGAGCCGCGTGCGGCGGCACCGTTCCCGTTCCGTACCCGGTGCCGGACGGCAGGGCTGGCCGGCCGCTGCGCCGGCGCCGTCCCGCGTGCGTGCGCACACCGGTCGATAAGACCGGCGCATTCTAGCGCCAACGGCACTGCGAAAAAACGTGCCGCGCTTGGGCAAGTGCGCGTGCGTCGGCCATAATCGCGCTCGCCGCGCCGCCGACACAGCTGCTGCTCATGCGGCGCGACCCCGTTTCAACCCGACGTCCCGGACCTTTCAGCCGATGCCACAGACCTCCCGGGCCGCCGCCCACCTCAGCTTCGAGTTCTTCCCGCCGCGCACCCCGGAAGCCGTCGCCCGTCTGGAGACCACCCGTGCCGCGCTCGCCGCGCTCACCCCGGAGTACTTCTCGGTGACCTTCGGTGCCGGCGGCAGCACGCGCGATCTCACGCTCGAGACGGTGCTCGCGCTGCGCGCGGCGACCGCGGTCGAGAGCGCGCCGCACCTCTCCTGCATCGGGTTTCCGCTCGTCGAGCTGCGCACGGTACTCGCACGCTACCGCGACGAAGGCATCCGCAGGCTCGTCGCGCTGCGTGGTGACATGCCTTCCGGCACCACCGGCTTCGGCGAGCTGCGGTATGCCAACGAGCTGGTCGCCTTCATCCGCGCCGAGACCGGCGACCATTTCCACATCTCCGTCGCCGCCTACCCCGAGGTCCATCCGCAGGCGGCCGGCGCGCGCGCCGATCTCGACAATTTCCGCCGCAAGGTCGAGTCGGGCGCCGACGCCGCCATCACGCAGTATTTCTACAACGTCGATGCCTACTTTCGCTTCGTCGATGCGGCGCGCGCACTCGGCCTCGACATCGATATCGTGCCGGGCATCATGCCGGTCACCAATTTCACCAATCTGAAGCGCTTCTCGGATATGTGTGGTGCCGAGATTCCGCGCTGGATGCTGAAGCGTTTGCAGGATTTCGGCGACGATCGCGCCTCGATCCAGGCTTTCGGCATCGACGTCACCACGGCGCTGTGCGCCCGCCTGCTCGAGGGCGGGGTGCCGGGGCTGCACTTCTACACCATGAACCAGCACGAGGCGACACGCCGGGTGTGCGCCAACCTCGGGCTCGGCGCGGGGACGTGAACGCGGGCGAGCGCCGCGCCCAGCTGCTGCTCGTCGACGACGACGAGCTGATCGTCGACGCGCTCGGCTTCGCACTCGAGGACGAATTCGAGCTGCTCACGGCGGCGACCCGCAGCGAGGCGCTCGAGCGCCTGCGCGCGAGTGGCGAGCGGCCGCCGCTGGCGCTGGTCGATCTCGGCCTGCCTCCGGTCCCGCACAGCCCGCAGGAGGGCTTCGCGCTGATCGGCGACCTGTTCGCCTTCAATCCGCACATGAAGGTGCTGGTGCTGTCCGGTCAGACCGAGCGCGGCAACATCCAGCACGCGCTGACGCTGGGCGCGGTCGATTTCGTGCCCAAGCCGTGCGACGCGGCGCTGCTCAAGAGTCGCCTGCGCCACCAGCTCATGCTGCTCGAAGCCGAGGCCCCGGCGGCGCGCGCGCCGCGCGCCACGCGCGACCTGCTGGCCGGCAAGAGTGGCGTGATGGCCACGCTGCACGCGCTCATCGAGCAGTTCGCCGACACCCCTTTTCCGGTCCTGGTGGAAGGAGAGTCGGGCAGCGGCAAGGAACTCGTCGCCGAGTGCCTGCACGCCGCCAGCGCGCGTCGCGAGGGGCCATTGCTGACCATCAACTGCGCCGCCTTTCGCCCCGAGCTGCTCGAAGCACAGCTGTTCGGCCACGCACGCGGCGCCTACACCGGGGCCGACAAGGCACGTGCCGGCTTTTTCGAGGAAGCCGACCAGGGCACCCTGTTCCTCGACGAGGTCGGTGAGATGCCGCTCGACCTGCAGGCCAAGTTCCTGCGCGTGCTCGAGAACGGCGAGTACTACCGCCTCGGCGAGACCACGCGCCGCAAGACCGGCGCGCGCATCGTTGCCGCGACCAACCGCGAACTGCGCGAGGCGGTACGCGCCGGTGACTTTCGGGCCGACCTCTTTCATCGTCTCACCGTGCTCACCCTGAACGTCCCGCCGCTGCGCGATCGCGGCGACGACTGGCGCTTGCTGCTCGACCAGTTCCAGCGCCAGTACGCCGATTCGATCAAGCCTTTCGAACTCGGCGCGGACGCCGCCGCGCTGCTCGCCGACTATCCCTTCCCGGGCAACGTGCGCGAACTGCGCAACATCGTCATCCGGCTCGGCGCCAAGTACCCCGGCCAGCGCGTCGGTGCGGCCGAACTCACCCCCGAGCTCGAGCTCGACTACCCCGGCGTGGGCACCGCCGGCGCGCCGTTCAGCGATCTCGAGAGCCGTATCCGCGCACCGGGCTTCCGGCTCGACGCCGAGCTCGAGGCGCTCGAACGCGCCTACGTCGAGACCGCGCTGCGGCTCGGCGCCGGCAACCTGAGCAAGGCAGCGCGCCTGCTCGGTATCAACCGCACCACGCTCTACGGCCGCCTCGCGCGCCTCGGGCTGTCGGTGCACGGCGCGGACGGGGACGACGCGTGACCCCGGCCCGCGCCGGCGGCGTTGCCGGCAGGAGTCGAGCCGATGTATGAGGACTGGTTCGGCTTCGCGCGGCCGCCGTTCCGCATAACGCCGGACCCGGAGCTGTTCTTCACCGGCGGCAATCGCGGCCCCGTGCTCGAGGCGCTGGTCTACGCCGTCACGCGTGGCGAGGGCATGGTCAAGGTGGTCGGCGAGGTCGGCAGTGGCAAGACCATGTTGTGCCGCATGCTCGAGCGCGCCCTGCCGCACGACTGCGACATCGTCTACCTGGCCAACCCCAACCTGGGCCCACACGAGGTACTGCACGCGATCGCGAACGAACTCGGGATCGCGCCCGCGCCGGATGCCGGCCGGCTGCCCGTGATGCAGGCGCTGCAGCAGCACCTGCTCGCGCGTCACGCGGAAGGACGTCGCGTGGTGATGTTCGTCGAGGAAGCGCAGGCGATGCCGCGCGACACGCTGGAGGAGATGCGCCTGCTCTCCAACCTCGAGACGACGCGCGAGAAACTGCTGCAGATCGTGCTCTTCGGCCAGCCCGAGCTCGATGCGCGGCTCGACGACCATGCCATTCGCCAGCTCCGCGAACGCATCACCCACAGTTTCGAGCTCGCGCCGCTGGCCCGGTCCGAGATTGCCGCTTACGTCGAGACGCGGCTCGCCGCCTGCGGCTACCGCGGCCATGCGCTGTTCGCGCGTGGCGCGCTGGCCGCACTGGCGCGCCACTCGCACGGTCTGCTGCGGCGCATCAACGTGCTTGCAGACAAGGCCCTGCTGGCCGCCTTCGCCGACCAGGATCGCGTGGTGCGGGCGGTGCACGTGCGCCGTGCGGTGCGGGACAGCGAGTTCGCGCGTGGCCGGCGCGCGCCGGGGTGGTGGCCCGCATCCCCGCTCCGGCGCGCGGCCGGGCTGCTGCTGGCGGCACTGCTGACGGGCGTGGTCGCGCTCGGCATCCTGCGCGGCGGCGGGTGGGAGTTTCTCCCACGTGCGCCGCTTGGCCCGCCCGCGCCGCCTGTCGCGCCGGTACCGCCCAGCGAACCCACTATGCTGGATGCCGTGCCGCCGCGCGTGCCCGAGCTACCCGCGGCAGCGCACCCGGTGCCGCGCGTCGATGCCGCCAGTGGCCTTGTCGACGACGCCCACCTGGCGCCTCGGCTACCCCCGCCTCCGACCAGGGAAACACCAGGAGGTGATCAGGATAGTTCTTAACTATTAATCAGTTGTATTAAAGACCTTATGTGTTATCTTCATTTGCTGGGACCATCCCTTTCAGCACCATCGCGGGCATAGACCACCACATGAAGACATCAGCATTCGCCGGCGCATTGCTCCTGGTCCTCGCCGCGGGCTGCGCCGAGGTGCGCCCGGGCCCGCCACCAGCGCCGAGCGGTCATCTCGCGGCGACGCCGGCGGCGCCCGCCAGCGCCATCCCGGACATCGTCGAACAGGTACCGTTCGTGCCGCCGCCACAGCCGCAACCGGAGAGTGAGCGCTATACCGTGGTGGTCAACGACGTCCCGGTGCGCGAGCTCCTCTTCGCGCTCGCGCGCGATGCCGAACTGAACATCGACATCGGCGGCGCGGTCGAAGGAAGCGTGACGCTGAATGCCATCGACCAGACCCTGCCGCAGATCCTCGAGCGCATCGCGCGCCAGGTCGACCTGCGTTACGCCTTCGACGACCAGAGCATCGTCATCACGCCCGACACGCCCTACCTGCGCACCTACGAGGTCGGCTACGTCAACCTCTCGCGCGAAGCCGATACCACCGTCAATGTCGCCACCCGCGTTGCCACGACCGGCACCGGTTCCGTCGACGCCTCCGGCATGGGCGGCGGCGGCGGTGGCGCCGGTCGCGGCGGCGCCGGCGGTGGCAGCGGCGACAACTCCTCCGGCACGCGACTCAGCTCGCATACCTACAACCGCTTCTGGGAGACCCTCGAGAACAACATTCTCGCCATCCTCGGCGACAGCGACGGGCGTGGTAACGAACGCTCCGATCGCGTCATCGTCAATGCCGAGTCGGGCATGGTCTCGGTGCGGGCGAGCAGCCGCGAGCACGAACAGATCGAATCCTTCATCGACAAGGTCCTCGTCAACGCGCGTCGCCAGGTCATGATCGAGGCGACCATCGTCGAAGTCTCGCTGAACGACCAGTACCAGGCCGGCGTCGACTGGTCGCTGCTGCTCGACCAGGGCAGCGCCGGCTTCACCCTCAATCAGAACCTGCTCGGCCAGGTCAGCGATGGCGTGATCGACAACGCGGTGTCTTCGTTCACGCTGGGTTACAGGGATCCCAACCTCGGCGACAACGTGCTCGACGTCAGCGTGCGCCTGCTGCGCGAGTTCGGCGATGCGCGCGTGCTGTCGAGCCCGCGCCTGATGGTGCTGAACAACCAGACCGCCATCCTCAAGGTGGTGGAAGAGCTGGTTTACTTCACCATCGAGGTGACCAACCGTGACGCCACGCCGACCCAGCAGGGCAGTCTCGCCGTCGAGACCGAGATTCACTCCGTCCCGGTCGGGCTCGTGATGGCGGTAACCCCGCAGATCTCCGCCAACGACGAGGTCACGCTGACGGTCCGTCCGAGCGTATCGCAGAAGGTCGGCGACGCCATCGATCCCGGCCCGCGCCTGGCCATCGAGCTGCGCGGCAACTCGGGCGGCGAGGACATCACCAACGCGGTGCCGATCATCCGCGTGCGCGAGATGGAGTCGGTGTTGAAACTCGTCGATGGCCAGGTCGGCGTGCTCGGCGGGCTCATGCAGGACGATCTGCGCACCGGTAACCGCCAATTGCCGGGTCTCGCCAAGCTGCCCGTGCTCGGTGACCTGCTGTTCAACACCGAGGAGCTCGCCAGTCGCAAGACCGAGCTCGTCATCTTCCTGCGCCCGGTGGTGATCACCCAGCCGAGCATCGCGGCGGATCTCGCCGACTACCGCCAGTTCCTCGGCGAGGACGGTCCGCCGCGTCTAGGCGCCAACCCCGACGCGGCCCGGTGAACGTCGCTCGCGCGTGGCGCCCGCCCGTGAAGACTGCACCTGCGCCGTGAAGCCGCCGCCGTGAGGATGCCCCCGTGAGCCTGCTGATGGACGCCCTGCGCCGTGCCGAGCAGGAGAAGCAGCGTCGTGCGGGCGTTGCAGGGGCGCGCGCGTCGGACACTGCCGGCACGGACACGGACGCCACCGTGGCAGCTGCGCCCACCGAGACGGGCGACGACGACGGCGCCGAGGCCACGGCCGCGCCGGCACGTCTTGCCGGCCCCGACGACGTCACCGTGCAGATCGAGCCGGCCGCGGTGTCGCGCGCCTCCGATGACTTCGAACGCGCGCTGCGCGCGTTCGAGGAGGCCGATGGGGCTGACTTCGATCTCGCCGACGCCGGCGACGACAGCGCGACGTTCACGGTTGGCGAGGTGGTTGCCAAGGACATCGCGCAAGCCGATGCGGCCGCGGAAAGCACGGCCGGCAGCGCCTCCGACGTCGCCGGGCAGACGCCTCCCGACACGGCCGGCGGCCTCGCGCTCGAACCCCTCGAAGCGGCGCCCGGCACGGCAGACGATCGCGCCGACGGTGCGGCCGGGGCATCATCCGAGGCGGCAACACCGGCCACCAGTGCCACGACCGGAACCTTCGGCAGCACCCAGCCGGGCACCCGCCGGCGTTTCGATCACACCGGCACCATGCCTTCGGCGCGTGCGCTCGACAACGACCTCGGCGACTACTTCGATCGCTCGCAGTCGCGCGAGATGCCCCGCCCTGCCGCCGGCTCCGGCCTGGCTGATGGTGGTGTCCCCGATCACACCCTGGAGGACGTCGCCGCGCATACCGTAGTCGGTGCGCACACCGTGTTCGCGGCGAGTCGCCGTCCGCGCGGCAATCGCCTGTTCCAGGGCATCGCGCTGCTCGCCGTCGCCATCGTGCTCGGTATCGGCGCAGTCGCAGTGTTCTATGCGCGCCAGCAGGGCGACATGCATCCGCTGCCGTCGCCGCTGGTCGCCGCCGGGGTCGAGCGCGCACCCGCGCGCGAGCTGCCGGTGGTGCCGCTCGAGTCGCCACCACCGGACGCCGAAAACCGCGCGCCGCCGCGCGAGCCGACCGCGCCCGCCGCTACGCCGCCGCCGGTGGATGCGGACCCTGTGGCCGCCGCGCCGCCGCCCGCGCGCGACCCCGTCCCGGAGCAGCCGGCGGCGACGACACCGGCCGCCACGTCGCCGCAGACGGCGGCCGAGCACCGCGCGGCTGCGCCTGTTACCGACGCCGCGCCTGCCACCGCGCCGGCCCCGGCAGCGGTTGCCGCCAGTACGGCGATGGTCCCTGCGCGCCCCGGCCCGGTGCGACCGGCGCGCGAGGCGCCGTCGACGTCGCGCGTTCCGGCGACGCCACCGCCGGCACGCGACGAGGTCTCGCTGCTCGCCGACGTCAACGCCGGCGAGGTGCGCATCGCACGCTCGCGTCGCGCGGGCGGCATCGAGCCCGTGGCCGCGGCTGCCTACGCAGCCTATGCGCGCGGCGACCTCGCCGCCGCCGCGGCCGGCTACCGTGAGCTCCTCGCACGTGAGCCCGATCGCCGCGACGCCCTGCTCGGGCTCGCGGCCACCGCGCTCGCGGCCGGTGATCGCGAAAGCGCCTTTCGCCGCTACGCCGCGGTGCTCGAGCGCCATCCCGACGACGCCGTTGCCGCCGCCGCGCTGGTCAGCCTCACCGGCGGTCACGGTGAAGCCACCGCGGCGCGCCTGCGGCTGCTGCTCGATCGCCACGGCGAACTGCCCTACCTGCATTTCGCGCTGGCCAACTGGTACGCGCGCCAGGATCGCTGGCCCGATGCCCAGCAGGCCTACTTCGAGGCCTGGCGGCGTGACGACGACAATCCCGACTACGCCTTCAACCTCGCTGTCAGCCTCGATCGCATCGGCCAGGCGGCCGCCGCGCTCGCACACTACCGCAGCGCGCTGACGCTGGCCGACGCGCACCCGGCGCGTTTCGACCCGGCACAGGCGCTCGCGCGCATCGAGGCGCTCGAAGGCGCCGCGGCGGAGGTGACGCCGTGAGCCTCACCAAGCGATCGCTGCGCATCGGCGAGCTGCTCGTCGAGAAGGGCGTGGTCAGCCCCGACCAGATTCGCATCGCACTCACCGAGCAGCGCAAGAACCGCGACCACCTCGGCAAGATCCTGGTGCGTCTCGGCTTCGCCACCGAGGCCATCATCCTCGACGTGCTTGGTGGTGCGCTCGGCCAGCAGAAAGCGCAGCTGCAACAGGTGGTGGTCGATTCCGAGGCGATTCGTCTCATTCCCAAGGACATGGCGCGGCGCTTCCGCATTCTGCCGCTGACCTACGACGCCAACGCCAACCGCCTGACGCTCGCCATGGCCGATACGTTCAACGTCGTCGCCCTCGATCAGATCGCGGCGCTGCTCGGTGGCGACGTCGAGATCCAGCCGCTGATGGCGGGCGAAGCCGAGATCGAGAAGGCGATCGACCAGTTCTACGGTTTCGAGCTGTCGGTCGATGGCATCCTGCGCGAGATCGAAACCGGCGAGATCGACTACGAGTCGCTCGACGCCGACAACGCCGAGTACAGCCAACCGGTGGTGCGGCTGGTCAACGCGCTGCTCTCCGACGCGGTCAAGCGCGGCGCCTCCGACATCCACTTCGAGCCCGAGGAGGGTTTCCTGCGCTTCCGCTACCGTATCGACGGCGTGCTGCGCCAGATCCGTTCACTGCACAAGAACTACTGGTCGGCGCTCGCGGTGCGCCTGAAGGTCATGAGCGGCATGGACATTGCCGAAACGCGCGTGCCGCAGGATGGCCGCATCACGCTGACGCTCTCCGGGCGCCAGATCGATTTCCGTGTCTCCACCATTCCCACCGTGCACGGCGAGAACATCGTGCTGCGCGTGCTCGATCGGCAGAAGGGCATCGTGCCGATCGACAATCTCGGTCTCGACGAAGACGTCCTCACCACGCTCAAGCTGATGGTGGCGCGCCCGGAGGGTCTGCTGCTCGTCACCGGCCCTACCGGCAGCGGCAAGACCACCACGCTCTACAGCCTGCTGAACCATCTCAACACCGAGTCGGTCAACATCATGACCCTCGAAGATCCGGTCGAGTATCCGATGGGCATGATCCGACAGACTTCCATCAACGAGGCCGCACGGCTCGACTTCGCCGGTGGCGTGCGCTCGCTGCTGCGCCAGGACCCGGACATCATCCTGGTTGGCGAGATTCGTGACGAGGACACCGCGACCATGGCGTTCCGCGCAGCGATGACCGGCCACCAGGTGTTCTCCACCCTGCATACCAACTCGTCGCTCGGCGCCATCCCGCGTCTCACCGACATGGGCATCCGCCCCGAGATCATGGCCGGCAACATCATCGGCATCCTCGCCCAGCGCCTGGTACGCAAGCTGCGCATCGACTCGCGCGAAGCCTACCGTCCGGGCGAGATCGAGCGGCGCATCCTCGGCCTCGACGCCGCCTACCAGGATCTCACCATCTACCGCGTCGCCGAGGACCATCGCCACGCGCCGCACCAGGGCTATGAAGGCCGCACCGCGCTGATGGAGGTGCTGCGCATCGATCGGGAACTCGACGAGTTGATCAGCCAGGGCGCGACGTTGACCGAGCTCAACGCCGCCGCCGCGCGCAAGGGTTTTCAGACGCTTGCCGACGTCGCCGTCAAGCTCGTGCTCGCCGGCGTCACCTCGCTCGACGAGGTCACGCGCGTGGTCGACCTCACCGAGCGCATCGGCTGAGGGTGCGCGGTGGAAGCCTACCGCTACAAGGCCGTCAACGCGCAGGGGCGCATGCTCCAGGGACGCATCGACGCGGTCAACCCGGCCGATCTCGAAGTGCGCCTGAGTCGCCTCGGGCTCGATCTCGTCAACTACCGCGAACTGCGCCGCCATAGCCACGTCACCGGGCGCGGAATCAAGCGCGTCGACCTCATCACCTTCTGTTTCCATCTCGAGCACCTGGTGCGCGCGGGCGTGCCGATCCTGGAAGGTCTGGCCGATCTGCGCGATACCATCGACAACAAGCGTTTGCGCGAGGTCACCGCGGCGATGATCGAATCGATCGAGGGCGGCAAGAACCTCTCGCAATCGATGGCCGATTTCCCGGCGGTGTTCCCGCCGGTGTTCGTGAGCCTGGTGCGCGCAGGCGAAGAGAGCGGCCAGCTCTCCGCGGTGCTCGCCAAGATCATCGAGAACATCAAGTGGCAGGACGAACAGGCCGCCTACACCAAGAAGCTGCTGCTCTATCCCGCCATCGTCACCGTGGTGGTGGTGGCGGTCATGTTCTTTCTCATGCTCTACGTGGTGCCGCAGCTGATCTCCTTTCTTGCCACCATGGGCCAGGAGCTGCCGCTACAGACGCGCGCACTGATTGCGACGTCGCAGTTTCTCGGCGCCTGGTGGTTCCTCGTGCTGCTGGTGCCGATCACGGCAGGCATGGCGGGGCTGTTCGCGTTCCGTACCAACCCGCGCTTCGCCGAACGCGTCGACGACGTTCTGCTGCACCTGCCAATGGTCGGGCCGGTGATGAAGAAGCTCATCGTTACGCGCGTATGCCAGGTCTTTTCCATCATGTACTCCTCCGGGATCACCGTGCTCGAGTGCATCCGCAACGCCGAGCAGGTCGCCGGCAACCGGGCGATCGCCACTGCCATGCGCGAAGCCGGGCGCCAGATCGCCGACGGCGGCGGCATCTCGCGCTCGTTCGCCGCGACCGGATTGTTTCCGCCGCTCGTCGTGCGCATGCTGCGTGTGGGTGAGAACACCGGGGCGCTCGAAGAGGCGCTCGACAACGTCAGCTACTTCTACGCGCGCGACGTCGCCGAATCGGTCGCGCGCCTGCAGGCGCTGATCATGCCGGTCATCACGATGGTGCTCGGTGTCCTGCTGTTCTGGATCATCGCGTCGGTGCTGGGGCCGATTTATGACCTCTTTACTCAGATCGATTTTTAGCGGCGCCGAGACGCGTGTGCTGCTGATCGGCGGCGAACGCGCGATCCTCTACCTGTTCCAGGGTGGAGAACTCGCCCACGCCTATATCTTCAGTGCCGACCAGGCCGGGCTCGTCGGCTTCCGGCGCTGCCTCGCCGAGATCGAGCAGGCACCGCTGTGCGTGCTGATCGACGTGGTCGAGGAAGAGTACCGCCAGGAGACCATTCCGCACGTGACCGGCGCCGATCGACGTGCCGTGCTCCAGCGCAAGTACGCGCGACTATTTCGCGGTACGCCCTACCACGCCGCGCAGTTCCAGGGCCGTGAGAGCGGCGAGCGGCGCGATGATCGCGTATTGCTCACCGCCATCACGCGGCCGGAGGTGCTCACTCCCTGGCTCGACCTTCTGCTCGAGCACGAGGTGCCGGTGGTTGGCATCTATTCCTTGCCAATCCTCAGCCAGCGCCTGCTCAAGCGCATCGGTGCGACCGGCTCCAACGTGCTGCTGATCAGCCTGCAGAAGGCGAGCGGGCTGCGCCAGAGCTTCTTCCGCGACGGCCAGCTCAAGATCAGCCGCCTTGCGCACATGCCACGGCTCGGCTCGGTACCGTTCGCTGCGCACCTCATGAGCGAGGTGGAAAAGCTGCGTCGTTACCTCAACAGCCTCGCACTGATCTCGCGCGACAGCCCGCTCACCATCTACATCCTCAGCCATGGCCAGCTGCTCGCCGAGCTCGAGCAGCACTGCCGCGACAGCGAGCAGGAAAAGTACTACCTGCTCGACACCGAGGACGTCGCGCGCCGGCTCGGCATGCAGCGCACCGGTGAGTCGCACTATGCGGATCCGGTGCTTGCCCGCCTGCTGGTCGGGCGCACGCCGGCGCAATCCTATGCGCAGCCGGCAGAGACGCAGTTCTACACCCTGCACCGCATGCGCAACGCGCTTGCCGTCGCCGGCGTCGCGCTGGTGCTGGCGAGCGCCGGCTGGAGCGGCTTCAATTTCATCGAGGGCGTGATTCTCAAGGAGCAGGCGCTCGACGCTGCCGAGAAGGCACGCTTCTACCAGGAGCGCTTCGAGATGGCGCGCGCCAAGCTGCCGGAGACCCCGGTCGAGCCGCGCGAGATCAAGACGGCGGTCGACCTCGTGGCGACGCTCGCGGCCGGGCGCCGTACGCCCGAGCAGGTGCTCACATTGGTCGGCGAGGTGCTCGCCGGGCAGCCGCAGGTGCGCCTCGACCGCCTCGAATGGCGCGGCGCCGTGGGTGGTTCCGACGCCGCCGGCGCGCCGGATCTTGCCGCGGCGCCGGTCGATGGCGGCGCGCCCGGGCTGCAGGTCGCCGAGCTGACCGGCCACCTCGCCCCCTTCGATGGCGACTATCGCAATGCCATTGCGACAGTCGACGCGCTGGCACGGGCGCTGCGCGCGCGTGCGCCCGTGGCCGCGGTGGACGTGCTGCAATACCCGCTCGACGTGCGCTCGGATGCGAGCGTCAGCGGCTCCACTGCCGGCACCAGCGATCGTACGGTCGCGGCGTTCCGGCTCAGGTTCGTTCTGGGGGTGCCCGATGGCGGCCAGGAAAGTTGAGCTGCGAATGCTGCGCGGCACGCTGATCGGTTTCGTGGTGTGCCTGCTGCTGGCTTCCGGCATGCTCGCCGCGAGCCTCTATTTCCGCAACTCCATGCAGCGCGAGTACCAGGCCAATCACAATCGCTTTCGCGGCGCGAGCCAGCTCTACCTCGCGGTCGACGAGGAGGAGCGCATCATCGAGGAGTACTACCCGCAGTTCGTGCGCCACTACCGAGCCGGCCTCATCGGCGGCGAGCGCCGCCTGAGCTGGCTCGAGAGCTTGCGCGGCGCCGCGGCCACGATTCGTCTGCCGGAGCTCAGTTACAAGCTCGACGCGCGTGCGCCCTGGCTGGAGGCGCCACCGCTCGCACTCGGCACCTACGAGCTGCACGTGAGCACCATGCACCTCAGTCTCGGCCTGTTGCACGAGGGTGACCTGCTCGCCTTGCTCGATGCGCTCGAGGCCGAAGCGCTTGGACAGTTCACCGTGCGTGACTGCGAACTCGTCGCCGGTGAGACCGTGCTGACGCTCGATCCGCAAGCAGTCAACGTGCGCGCCGAGTGTCGCCTCGAGTGGCTGACGGTCGACCTCGCCGGCGACCAGGAGCTCACGCTGTGAGCTTGCGACACGCGTGCAGCGCTGTGCTTGCCATCGTGGTGGTGTGCGCGGCAATACCTCTCTCCGCCGACGAACTCGGCCGGTTGTTCCTCGCGCCGACCGAGCGTGCCGCACTCGATCGGGCGCGCTACGAGGCAAGCGCGAGTGCGGCCACGCCGGCACCGGCGGCCCCGCCGACAGCGCGCATCGAAGCACCGGCAGAGCCGCAAGTACCATTGCCGGCGATCACCGTCGACGGCTTCGTGCAAAGGTCAGACGGTCCGCCGACGGTATGGATCAATGGCATCGACTCCTACCAGGGCAATCTCGCCGGCCTCGGCATCGAGGCCCGCGATCTCGCGCTCAGGGAAGACGGCGTGCGCGTTCCGCTCGCCGGCACTGACGAGACGCCCGTGTTGAAACCCGGCCAATCGTTCGATCCCGCACGTGCCCGCGTCATCGAGGGCTGGGAGCCGCCGGCGCCACCCGCGCTCGCGCTGCCTGCCGATCTCGGCCTGGAGGCGGGCGAACCGTGAACGGGCGCCGGCGAACGGGAGCGAAGATGGGCGCACGCGGGCGGTCGTACGCGACGATGCCGTCGTCGCCGCACCCGATGGAGAACCCCGCAAACGGTTGAAGTGTCGGCCGCACAATGCATCGAACGCCGTCGTTGCAGGATCTCCGACGCGGCGGCAGGCAGCGCAGGACGCGCTGCGCCTTCCCGCTGCGGCGGGCCAGCGTCAAGGAGGACGTCACATGCAAAGACCCGCACCTGCGCACCGGGCGCGCGGCTTCACCGTACTCGCGCTGGTCGTCACCCTCGCCGGCGCGGCGCTGCTCGGTGCCGCTCTCGCGTCACGGCGGCCGGCCGCGGCGCAGGCCGTGCACGATGCCCGGGTGCTGGCCGCTGCGCGCGATGCGCTGGTCGGCTATGCCGTCGCCTACCCCGAGCGGGTCAACCCGGCACATGGACCGGGCTACCTGCCCTGTCCGGCGCCGGATGCGCGTGGCATAGCGGGACCCGCCTGCGCGCTTGCCACCGGCACCACCCTCGGCCGCTTTCCCTGGCACACCCTGCGCGTCAACGACTTGCGCGACAGCAGTGGCGCGGGGTTGTGGTACGCACTCGCCGAGAGTCATCGCAACAATCCCAAGCACGAGCCGCTCAACGCGTGGACACGGGCCTCGCTCGCGCACGGCGGCGAAGCCATCGTCGCTGCGCTGATCGCACCCGGCGCGTCCCTCGCCGGCCAGCACCGTGGCGCCGGTGGCGCCGGCAGCAGCGGCGACTACGTCGAGCACTACCTCGTGGACGCCGGTGCCCGTGGCGCGCTGAGCACGCGCAGCGCGAGCAACGACCGCGTACTGCTGCTCGACGCCACGATGCTGCATCGGGCCATCGGCCAGCGCGCGCTGAGCAGCATGACGCGCGTGCTCGAGAGGTATACGGCGCGCCACGGTCGCCTGCCCTGGCTGGTGCCGCCGGCAGCGCCGTTCCCCAGCGGTGCGCAGGTTGGTGTGCGCGGCGGCTGGCTCGCCGTGCATCCCGATCCCGGGCATGCCTCCGCGCAGGCGCTGGTCTACGAGTCGGACGTCACGCTGTCCTGGAAGCTGCTTGGCGCACGGCTCAGCGGGCACGGCGATGCAGCGCTCGCCGCCACTGCCTGCATCGATCGCTTACCCTGCGAGACGGGTCCCGACGGGCCGTTGCGGGGCCGGGCCGAGTGTACCTGGTGGCAGCACGCGGACAGTCTCCGGCCGCCGGCCGATCACGCGCGCTGCACGGTGTTTGCGCAGCACGTCGCGGGTGCAGTGCGCTACGCCTACGTCATCACCATGCAGGTCGTCGCCGATGGTCCGGCGCAGGTGGTCGATCCGGACGAAGGGCGCCTGCGCACGCGCACCTTGCGCGTTACTCGCCTCGCGGCAAGCGGTGCGGGCGCGCCGGTGTTCTCCGTCGCGGTGGATATCACCGGTCCGTCCGCGCGCACGGCACGGCTCACCGCGACGCTCGATACGCACACCCATGGCGAGCTGCTCGTCGCCGATCTCGCTTATGCGCTCGACGTCGCCGCCGGCGAGATCCCGGCCTGGATCGTCGCCAACGACTGGCATCGCGTGATCGCGCTCGCCCATGCGGCGTGTGACGCGCACCAACCCTGCCTCGCCCTGCGGCGCACGCCGCCGGGCAGGAGTGCGTTCGCGCGCGACGATGCGCGCGCGTTGCTCGTCGCCGCGCCGCCCGGCTCCCGCAATCGTCGCGCGCTCGCGCTCGACGGTACCTCGTTCGTCGATGCGCCCGCCGCGCCGGACTTCGTCGATCGCGCGCTGGTGGTGGCGCTGCCATGACGGCGCTCGATCGTGCTCGCCGCGCACGCGGCTTCACGCTGATAGAGCTCGCGCTCGTCCTCGCCATCCTCGGTGCGCTCGCCGCCGCGTCACTCGCGCCGCTCGGCGTGCAGCAGGAGGCCCGCGCGCGGCGCGCCACCGAGCACGTGCTCGACAGCGCCATCGAGGCACTCTACGGACATGCCGTGCTGCATGGCCGGCTGCCTTGTCCGGATGCACCGGCGGATGGCGACGGCCGCGAGGACCGTGACGTCACCGGGCACTGCACGCACGGTGCCGGCCTGCTGCCGGGTGTCGATCTCGGCGTAGTCGATCGCGACGCCTGGGGCAACCGTCTCCGCTATCGCGTGACCACGCGCGTTGCCGGTGCCTCCTCGGGCGCGAGCTTCACGCGTGCCGACGACGGTCGCTGCGATGCCGCCGACGACAATCTCGATCTCTGCGCCGAGGGCAGCCTGGTCGTGCTGACGCGCGGCGACGATCCGCGCAGCGCCGTGGTCGAGACGAACGCCGTCTACACCCGCGCCAACGCGGTGCCCGCAGTGGTGCTCTCGACCGGCGCGAACGGCCATGGCGCCTGGCGTCCGCACGTCGCGCCCCTGTCGGTGCCGACAGGGCACGTCGACGAGGCGCTCAACGCGGGCGATGGCAGCAGGGTTTTCGCGCGCGATTACGCCGGCCACCGCACGCCCTGCCACGATGACGGTGACGGCGCACCCGCACCCTGCGGTTTCGATGATCTGCTGCGCTGGATCTCGCCCACCATCCTCGCTGCGCGCCTGGTTGCAGCCGGGCGGCTGCCATAGGCGCGTCGTGCTCGCACGGCGAGCGTTCGGGAAAGCCCTAAGCCGGACAATGAATGCGGAAGGTCACGGCGCCGTCGACATTGTTCGCGAGTGTGAGCGCACAACCGGCGAGATCGGCGAGGCGGGCGGCCTGGTAGAGGCCGATGCCGTGGCCGGTCTGCGAATCGACCGGTTCGCGAAACAGGCGGCGCACGACGGTCGGCGTGATCGCACGTCCGTCGTCGCTCACCTCGCAGATCACGCCGCCGGCATCGGCGCGCACGGCGACGGCGACCTTGCTCGCCTGCCCGGCGGCGAGCTTGTTGAGCGCATTGTCGAGCAGGTTGTCGACCACGCTGTCGAAGCAATCGCGCGGCAGACCGCGCGCCGGATCGACCAGCTCGGCGTCGAAGGCGATGCCCTCGGCGGCAAGGCGCACGCCGAGATTCTGGCACCACGCCGCCGCGCTGACCTGCTCCGACTGGCTCGCGGCCGGGCGTTCGAGCTTCTCCAGTGCGCGCTGCAGGCGCCGCCCGAGATCCGGCAGGCGTCGCTTGAGCAGGTTGAAGCCACGGTGCTCCTGCTCCGGCGTCGTCGCCGTCTGCAAGGCGCCCGCCATGGTGTTCAACGACTGCAGCAGGTTCTTGATGTCGTGCGTGACGCGTGCGCCGGTCTCGTAGATCGCTCGCAGGTGCGCGTCGCCCGCTTCCTTGTTCTCGCGCCGCTTGGCCGCGTAGAAATGCCCCAGCACCTGGATCAGCAGACGGCAGTGGATGAGCAGCGCGGTGCTGAAGCTGCGCTCCGTGTGCAGGGCAACGAGCAGCTCGCCGGTGTCGACCTCGAGCCGGTTGCGCGTGCGTCCGCCGCACATGCCGCGCGAGGTCGACGACTCCCAGGTCACACCCGATACCCACGGGATGTCGTTCAGTTCCTCCACCGCCGCTTCGAGGAAGGCATCGGCATCGCCCTGCTGGGCGGCGAGGTTGGCGATGTTGCCGAGCCAGGTCTCGAACGGCGTGCCGATGTTGAGCACCGACTTTTCCCACACCGCGAGCAGGCCGAAGCCGCCGCCGACGCCGGGCGAGGCGAGCCAGCCGAGGAACAGCAGTACGAGCCCGAGCGCGATCAGGGTGATGACCAGCGCAAACGGGTAATCGATGCGCCAGCGGAAGGTGATCAACGCGCTGAACACGGCGAGCAACGCCGTCAGCAGCGCGAAGGAAATGCCGCGGAAGAAGTCGACCGGGAACGGCTCGCGTGGCGGCACCGTGATCGGTGGGATGGCGTAGAGCGCGAGCGGTAGCAGGTAGAGCCCGATGCGGAATGGCTGCGCGATGGCCGGGCGCGGCGCCGCGCCGAGGAAGAGTTCGGCGGCGCATTCGACGAGCAGCTCGGTGACGAGAAAAGCGAGCGAGACGAGGTAGACATAACGCTCCTGGCGCGTGGTGAACGAGCGTCCGGCGACGAGGCCGATGAGCACTACGATCCAGGCGAACACCGTCCACCAGCTGAGCGTGACGATGATCGCGCCGACCAGCACGGCGACCAGCACGACTGCGCGCAGCTGCAGGCGCTGGTCCTTCTGCCAGATCGGCTGCCACAGGAAGAACAGGCCGAGGTGGGTGATCATCAGGGCGCGCGAGAGCGCGCTATCGAAGCCGGCATCGATGGTCGCGTGCAGCACGAGCAGCATCGATGCCAGCAGCCAGTGCTCGTGGCGGCGGTCGAGGAGGGGATAGCGCCGCGGCACGTGCGGCGTCGTGGCCTCCTGCGTTGGTGAGTCGGATGTCATGCTGCCTCGCACGTACGGCTCCGGCGGCGCCGGGCAGCGCGCCACGGCCTGGAGGCTATAGTATGCCGCGACGCGGCCGCCTGCCGGTGCGTGACGGGATTCCTGATGCCACAGCCAGCCTCGACCTGCCTGCCCACACGCCTGCTGCGGCGAGCATCGACGTGCGCGTGGCAGGCCCTGCACGCCGGCGCAGGCGACTGGCCGCAACGTGCCCCGCGCGGGCCCCGCCAGCGCCCGGGGCGAAGGCAATGAACGCGGTCGCCGCCATCGCAGGTTTCACCCTGCTCGAGGCGCGCCGCACGCGTGCCTGGCTCGGTGCGCTCGTCGTGGTGGCGCTGTCGATGGCGCTGGCGGAACTCGCCGCCGCGCTCGCTCTCACCGAGAGCGCCAGTTACCGCAGCGGCATCTATGCCGCGCTCGTGCGCCTCGCCTGCGTCCTGGTGACGATGCTGTTCGTCGCCCAGAGCGTGGCGCGCGAGCTGGCCGACCGCCTGATCGACCTGACCCTCGGGCGCGCCGTCGCGCGCACCGAGTGGTACTGCGGGCGTCTTGGTGGCTGCGCAGCCGCCGCGGTGCTGCTCGCGCTCCTCGCGACGCTGCCGCTGATCGCCGGCGCGCCGGTGGCGCGCGCGCTCGCCTGGGGCGGGTCGCTCGCCATGGAGCTGGTGCTGGTGGCCGCGGTCTGCCTCACCTGCACGGTGACGTTGCGCCAGGTCACTCTCGCCGTGACCGCGACCAGCGCCTTCTATCTCCTCGCGCGTGCGATCGATGCCATGGTGCTGATGAGCCAGGGACCGACGGCGGACCTCGCGCAGTGGAGCGGCCGCGCCGTCGCCGCGGCGGTCGCGCTCGTCGCGCTGGTGCTGCCTTCGCTCGATCGCTATGCACGCGCAGACTGGCTCCACGACGCGGCAAGCGCACCCGCGCTCGGCCCGCTCGCAATCGAGTGCGCGGTGTTCGTACTGCTCGTCGCCGCGATCGGGCTCGTCGACTTCCACCGCGCGGAGCTGTGAGCGATGGCGGCGCGTGCGCAACGGCCGTTCTTCGCCCTGCCGCGCGCGCTGTTCGTGCTGCTCGCGGTGAGCATCGTGCTGCAGCTCGCCTGGGGCGTGTCGCGCCCGCCGCCGGCGTCGCGCAGCGATGCGCTGCCGCCGGCGCCGCCGGTCGCGTTGCTCGAGGTGGCAGCGCTCGGCGAGCCGGGTGTGCTGGCGCGGCTGCTGATGCTGTGGTTGCAGGCCTTCGACTACCAGGCGGGTGCCAGTCTGCCTTATGCCGCGCTCGATTATGCGCGTCTCGAGGACTGGCTCGCGCGCATGCTCGAGCTCGATCCCGCCTTCCAGTCGCCGCTGCTCGCTGCCAGCCGGCTCTACGGCGAGGTTGCCGACGACGCCCGCCAGCGCCGCATGATCGATTTCGTGCGCAGGCACTACCGTGACGACCCGGCGCGGCGCTGGCCATGGCTCGCGCATGCCGTCTACCTCGCGCGCCACCGGCTCGATGACCTGCCGCTCGCGCTCGCTCTCGCGCGCGAACTGGCGGCAGCGCCACCGGCCGCGCAGTTGCCGTCATGGGCGCGCCAGATGCATATCTTCGTGCTTGCGGACATGGGCGAACTCGAGAGCGCGCGCGTGCTGCTCGGCGGGCTCATCGAGAGCGGCGCGGTACGCGATCCGCACGAGCGCTGGTTCCTCGGCCAGCGCCTTGCCGAGCTCGAGCGTCAGCTCGAAGCGGACAGCGAAGGCGGTGCCGGTGCCGCGGCGGACGTGCCGTCGCCGGCTAGCGCCGCGCCACCGTCCTCGTCGACCGCTGCGTCCGCCGCGCCATCACCGATCGAGTAGCGCAGCTCGCTGCCGAAGCTGACCACGCCATCCCAGCCGCGCGGCGGGCGCAATGCGCGCATGCGAGCGCGCATCATCACGTAGTAGCTGCGCCAGTCGGCGGGTGCCGCGGCAGGTCCATCCGGCGTCGCCAGCGCGGCGAAGCAGAGGTCGGCACCATGCCAGTCGCCGGCGTAGTAGGCGGCGAGGCCGCGCGCATGATCGGCGAGGCGCGCGTTGATCTCGGCGTCGTTACCGTCGCCCGCCGCCAGCGGTTCGTAGATGCGCAGGGCCGCCGCCTTGCCTTTCACGCGAACGTGGTCGATCTCGCGAAAGCGCGTCATGCCGTCGGCCGCGCAGGTTGCCGGGCTGACCAGCACGCCCACGCCGTAGAGCCGGGTCAGGCCCTCGAGGCGCGCGGCGAGATTCACCACGTCACCGATGACGGTATAGGCAACGCGGTAGCGCGAGCCCATGTTGCCCACGCTCACCGGACCGCTCGCGATGCCGATACCGATCTCGAGTTCCGGCCAGCCACGCGCGGCGCAGTCCTTGCGCACGCGCTGCATGCGCGCCTGCATGGCGAGCGCGCAGCCGACTGCGCGCGCGGCGTGGTCGGGCTGCGCGAACGGCGCTCCCCAGAACGCCATCACGGCGTCGCCGATGTACTTGTCGATGGTGGCGCCGTGGTGATGCAGCACGTCGGTCATCGCGGTGAGGTAGTGGTTGAGCATCTCCGCCAGCACGTCCGGCGCGAGCGTCTCGGCAATGGCGGTGAAGCCTTTCACGTCGCAGAACAGCACGGTCAGCTCGCGTGCCTCGCCGGCGAGCGAGAAATCCGCCGGACGGCGTGCAATCTCGCCAATCAGCGCCGGCGGCACGTACTGGCCGAACAGCGTGATGACCTTGTGCTTCTCGTGGGTCTCGACGAAGTACCCGGCAAGCACGTTGACGGCGAACAGCAGCAGGATGGCGAGCAGGCCATATTCGAGCGGCACCAGCGGGTAGGGCGCGGGGAAGTACCAGGCAATCGCGAACGGCACCAGCATCGCCGCTGCGGTCAGCGCCGAGGCACCGAGCGGGGCGAGGTTGGGCAGGGCCAGCGTCAGCACCGCGCCGCAGGCGAGGAAGCCGAGCACGTCGGGACGGGCGAGGCCGCTGCCGAGGTCACCGCGCAGGAAGTCCTCTAGCAGCCCGGCGTTCACGCGCAGCTGGCCGCGGAGCAGCGCTTCGAAGTCGACCAGCCCGAGCATGTTCACCACCAGCAGCACGAACACGGCGAACACCAGCAGGGAACGCAGGCGGTGGGCGCGGGTCGAGAAGCGGGTGGCCATGGGCTCTGCGGGCTCGCGCTCGGCGATGAACGGGGGTTCGCGCACTATAGGGCAAAGCCGCGCGCGCCGGGCGTCGTGCCTGTCGGGATCCCGACAGATGTTGGCAGGATCCCGACAAGAAGCGCCACCGGCGGACCGTTTGCGCAGCATCGCTCACGCAGGATCAATGGCTTGCGGGTGTGGCGCGGATCGTGCACGGATCACATCATCTGAATCACGATCCGGAGCAGGCAGCATGCCTATCCAGCGACGCCAAGCCGGTTTCACCCTCGTCGAGATGGCCATCGTTCTGGTCATCATCGGCCTCCTGCTCGGCGGTATCCTCAAGGGCCAGGAACTCATCCAGAGCGCGCGCGTGCGCAACATCGCCGACCAGAACAGCGGTGTGCAGGCGGCCTATTACGGTTTCATCGATCGCTACCGCCAGGTGCCTGGCGACTGGAGCGCGGCCAATGCGGTCAAGGCTATTCCGGGCGTCACCACTGGCGGCAACGCCAATGGCCGTCTCGATGCCTTTGGTGGCGATCCCGACATCGAGGCCCTCGCGCTGTGGGAGCATCTGTCGAAAGCGCGCTTCATCCAGGGCAACTATGTTGGTGGCACCGAAATGCCCGGCGCGGACGACACCAACCTCGCGCCCCGCAACGCCTTCAACGGTTTCCTCATGCTCTACCGCAGCTCGGACTACTTCGATCTCAACTCGAGCCCGAGCGAGCAGCTCAACCTCATCCTCGGGGCCGGCATCCCGGTCAACGTACTCGCCGAGCTGGACCGCAAGATCGACGACGGCCTGCCGCGCTCGGGCGTGCTGCGCCACTCGGTGACGAGCGGTGGCACTTTCGGCACCATCTCGCAGTCGAGCAGCGATTGCGTGGACACCGCCGAGAACCCGCCGATCTGGGACATCGAGGCCAACCAGCAGCTCTGCAACGCGGTCTACCTCTACTGACGCATCCCGCGGGCAGTACGGCGGCGGCACGATGAGCGCCGGCCACGTCGTGACAAGCGCGACGGCGGACAGGCCACTGCTCGAGATCCGCGGCGCGACCAGGCGTTACGGCGCGCGCACGGTACTGCACGAGGTCTCGCTCGCGCTTGCGCGCGGCGAGGCGCTGGCGCTGGCCGGCGTGAACGGCGCCGGCAAGACCACGCTCATCCGCGCGCTGCTCGATCTCGGCCACCTCGACGCCGGCACCGTGCGCATCGCCGGCCGTCCGCACCGTGATCGGCGCGCGCGCCGCGTGCTCGGCTACCTCGGCGAGCGCTTCAACCCGCCGGCGTTCGCGAGCGGCCGCGAATACCTGCGCTACCTGCTCGCGCTCGACGGTATCCGGCTCGATGCCGGTGCCATGGTGCGCGAAGCCGCCGCCCTCGAGCTCGACGCGACCGCGCTCGACATGCCGCTCGGCACGTGGTCGAAAGGCATGAGCCAGAAGCTCGGCCTCATCGCCCTCGTCCTTGCCGGCAAGCCTCTGCTCGTGCTCGACGAGCCGATGAGCGGTCTCGACCCGCGCGCACGCGCCCTGATCAAGGCACGACTGCGCGCACTCAACGCTGCCGGCACCGCGCTGTTCTTCAGCACGCATCTCCTCGCCGACATCGACGATCTCGCCCCGCGTCTCGCCCTCCTGCACGGCGGCCGCCTGGTCTTCGACGGCACCCCGGCAGCCCTGTGCCAGGCCACCGGCGCCACTACCGTCGAGGAGGCCTTCCTGCGTCTGACGCAGCCGTGACGGCCAGGAATCGGGGTCAGGGGCAGATGCCCGGGAGGGGAGCTGTGACTCACTCCCCTGTTTGCCCCGTCAATGCCCCGCCCATCGCGAGGTAAAGAATCCTCCCACCCACGCCGCTAGCCATCGCGGAACGCCGGGAATGGGCGATTGTCCCCCCCGTGCCCGCATTTACTCCGCGATCCCGCCGCGCCTTCCGGCGCGAGGAAGGCCGATGCTGCGACTTCATCCGGAAATCTCCCGCGCCGTGCTCGACGAGCTCGCCCTCGGCCTCGTGCTGGTGGACGCCCGCGGTCTCGTCACCTGGGCCAACGCGCATGCGCTGGTGCTGGTCGACCGCACGCTCGACGAACTCGTCGGCCGCGATGTGCGCGCGCTGTCGCTGCCCTACACTGCGCCCGATCCGCGTGACGGCGAGCCCGCGCTCGCCGTGCACGGCCCGCTCATCGGCCTGACCCAGCGCGCGGCTGCCACGGGGGGCGCCATTCTCACGGTTTGTGAGCGTTCACATCCGCTGGTGGGCTTTCTGGGCGCGCTGGTCAGCGGTCTGCCCGGGCGCGTGGCGGCCAATGGCGTGCTCCCGCGCGCGGCCGTGAAGGGGCGCCTCGAAGCAGAAGTCTCGCGCTCGCGGCGCTACACCAATCCGCTCTCCTGCATCACGGTCGCCATCCGTGACGCCGATCCCGACGCCACCGGCAGTGCGCTCGCGCGCGTGCTCAAGGAGCAGCTGCGCTGGGTGGACGTGCTCGGGCAGTGGAGCGACGACGTGCTGCTCGTCGTGTTGCCGGAGACCACCGCCGAAGCCGCCACGGCGCTGCGCGCCAAGCTGGTCGACGCCTTCGCCCAGGCGGTCGTCGAGGGGGCCATCGCCCGCGGCAGCTTCGCCATCGGCTGTGCCGCCTGGCAGCGTGGCGACAGCGCCGAGCGTATCGTCGCGCGCGCACTCGCCTCGGCGCGTGAGCGGCGCAGTGCGAGCCTGCGCTCAGTCCGCTGATGCCGGGGCGGCGGCGTCGACGATTTCGAAACTGTGCGTGATGTCCACCGCGTCGCGCAGCATGAGCGTCGCCGAGCAGTACTTCTCGGCCGAGAGGTTCACCGCGCGTTCGACCGCGGCGGGCTTCAGGTTCCGCCCGCTGACGACGAAACGGATGTGGATGCGCGTGAATACCCGCGGTGGCGTTTCGGCGCGCTCTGCCTCGAGCTCCACGCGGCAGTCCTCGACCGCCTGGCGCGCCTTGCGCAGGATGGCGACGACATCGAAGGCCGTGCAGGCGCCGACGCCCGTCAGTACCAGCTCCATCGGCCGGAAGCCCGCGTTGCGACCGCCGGCATCGGGCGGCCCGTCGACCACGACGGCATGGCCGCTGCCGGCCTCGCCGACGAACATGGCATCGTCGACCCATCGGATGGTGGCTTTCATGAAGCGTCCTGAGTGTTCGCGAAATCAGCTGCTTGCGCGGTCTGCGAGCGGTAATTTTTCAGCATTACCGGGCGCCGCGTTAGCAATGTTTAACATTCTACTTTAGGATTGCGGCGCACCAGCGGTGTCCGGCACGGGATGGCCGGGAACACGCCCAGCCCGCGTTACGCCAGGCCAATAAGGAGGAATCATGAGCGTCGTACGTCCCGTTCCGCAGCGCAACGACGAATCGGTGCAGAAGTTCCTCGAGCACTGCCACCGCCGCCAGTTCTCCGCCAAGGCGACGATTATCCGCCAGGGCGACCCCTCGCACGATCTCTTTTATATCGTGAAGGGCTCCGTGACCGTCCTGCTCGAGGACGACGAGGGCCGCGAGCTGGTGCTCGCCTACCTCAATCCCGGCGACTTCTTCGGCGAGATCGGCCTCTTCAACGAGCACACCAACCGCAGCGCGCTGGTGCGTGCCAAGACGCCCTGCGAAGTGGCGACCATCAGCTACGACCGGCTGAAGAACATGTCATCCGTGTTCCCCGATCTGCTCTTCGCCATCTCCTCGCAGCTCGCCAACCGGCTGCGCAAGATGAACCGCAAGATTGGTGACCTCGCCTTCATGGACGTCTCCGGCCGCGTCGCCCGCGCACTCCTTGATCTATGCAAGGAACCGGACGCCATGACGCACCCGGACGGCATGCAGATCCGTGTTACCCGCCAGGAGCTCGGCCGCATCGTCGGCTGCTCGCGCGAGATGGTCGGCCGCGTATTGAAGACGCTCGAAGAGCAGCACCTCATCAGCGTGAGCGGCAAGACCATCGTCGTTTTCGGCGTCCGCTAGGCGCACGCCGCCGGCCGCCGGATGCGCCGCGCAGCGGCGCGCCACGCCACGGCGTGAATTCGCCGGTGTCGCCTGCATCCAGACGTCGATGCCGGCCCCGGCCGCACTGGCCGGCTCAGCCCGCGGGCTTGCCCTTGCCGATCCCGACCGCGCGACCCAGCCACTTCGGCCGCGGCAGGTGGGCGGCCGCCTCCATCAGCGCGCGGTAGTGCCCGGCGATGCGCTCCTCGAACGGGCATGACTTGCGCAGCCGCGTATCGAAGCTGAGCGAGAGCGTCTCCTGCGTCGCGAGCAGGTCCTCGCCGCGGAAGAGCTCCTGGTAGATGTGCGCGCGCTTGCCGTCGAAATCGACGATGCGCGTTTCCACGCGCAGTTCCTCGCCGAGCATCGCCTCGTTCTGGAACGTGATGTGCGACTCCAACGCCACCGTCGAGCGCCCCTCGCGTTCGATGTACGCGAGATCCATGCCGATGGTCTCCTTGTAGGCATCGATGCCGGTCTCGAAGGCGACGAGGTAATAGGCCACGTTCATGTGACCGTTGTAGTCCAGCCACTCCGGCAGGACGGTGGCATGCGAGACGACGATGCCGTTCGGCGGCGGGGAAAAAGCACTCATGGATAGCCCGGAAAGCAGGAAAAACCGGCGCCATTCTAAAGCACCCGCCGCCGGCCCCAACCTTGACAGCCCGTGCCCGAGCCACCATGATCGCGCGTCCCCGGCGGCCCCCGGCGCAACCACCCCGCGCCAGCCGCAGGCGAAATCCCCTGGCTATGTAGCTCAGTTGGTTAGAGCGCGGCACTCATAATGCTGAGGTCGGTGGTTCAAGTCCACCCATAGCCACCACTTGCTGCGGGAAGCGGGCAAAGCGTTAGCAGGTCTATATCGCCGTACCATCCTCATGGTAAAAGCCTTCATAGAGGAACGCTGGACTGATTTTCTCGCAGTCTGCTTCGGTTACGCCGCAGGCGCGCGCCGTCGCGTACCAACGGGCTTGAATGCATTCCTGCATCGCGGCGAGTAACGCATCTGCTTCCGCAGGCTTCAGTAAGAAGCGCGGCGCCTGCGACAGCAGGTTCCTGGCATTGGCAAAACGCCCCGCATCACCACATGCCATCGCGAGATCGCGATGCTCGATACTGATCGGCGTGGACGGCGTCAGGTCATAGGCGGGAGACAGGCGCCAGGCCGTGTCCTTCGCGATGACCGCGTGATTGCGGGGATGGTCGTCCGTGTTCGAGATCATGGCGTTGAAGCACATCCGCCGGAACAGCTCCTGCGCATCATCCTTCGCCGCTGCCGACACGCGCCGCAGCTCCTCGGCAAGTAGCGGATAGGACAAGCGTTCGCGATTGACCGGCGCGTCGTCAGCCTGGAGCAGGGTCAGGCCGCTGATCATCCGTGCACGCGCGTACCCGGTGTCGGCTTTCTCGCGATCGAAACGGCGTACCAGGAGCACATCGCGGCCGGCTACGTCGATGATCTGGCTCGTGGCCGCGGATAAGCCGCACTCCCGGGCAAGCGTGAGCATGGCGTGCTCCACGCGCGCAACATTCCACCGATCCTGTGGGTGATTGAACTTGGCGAGCCAGAGCGCGTCCTCGTGCTCGATTACCGCTTTCGGGCGCGCCCCGCCCATCGAGGTGCCTGCAAGCAGGAGCGCATCGATATGGTCTGCTAATGCGCCCTGCGGGATTGCTTCCTCGTTGATGATGGCGTCGGCGATCGCCTGCAGGCGTTCGAGCTGAAGGGTGTTGTTGAAGTCCCGGCGTGGTGCCGGTGGTTCCTGCCCGAGCCCGAAGGCGAGTGCGCCCGCGCGGTCATCGGGCGCATAGAGCAGGTAGTCGATTTCGCTGAGCGCGGTGGTGCGGGCGTGGCGCTCAATTACGCGGCGGCCCCAGTAATCCGGGCCGGCATCGCGCAGGGCACCGAAGACGCCTTTCATGCGGGCCGTGGTGTAGGTGCGCGACACGAGCATTAGCTCAATGGGATCGAGCGGCACACTATCGGGACGGGCGAGGTAGCTCCGGCCGTAGCGGAAGCGCCCGACAGCGCCCCCGGCATTGTCCGTTTCGAGGCGAAAACGCCCAGCGGTCACGAGCTCGGTTTGCCCGGGCAGGGCGATATAGACGAAGCATTCGGTCTGGCCGGGTTTAAAAGTCATCGTCCAGCTCATCGCTCTGGCGGGCCCGGGCGCGCTCCTCATTACGTGCGAGCGTGAGACCTTCTTCGTCCGCGCGGGGATCTGCCAAGGCGGTAAATGGCTCCAAGAGCCCGTAGGCCCAAAGCAGGGCGGTGTAGACCGCAATACCCGTGGAAGGCTTCCCTTTCTCCGCGTCGGAAACAGCGCGAGGACCGGTGCCGATTTTCTCGCCCGCTTCCTGGATGGTGAGATTGCGGCGCAGGCGTGCGGTGCGTAGGTTGGCACCGAGCGCCTTCAAAGCCTTCTCAACCGGATAGGGCGGGGCGGATATAAGGGGGTTTCGGGCCGTCATCTGCTTTCAAGAGCCTCTTACCGACATTTATCTGCTCTCAAGAGCATATTTCCCCTGTGCCCGATGTCAAGGCGGAAACGTCCTCAAGAGCGCATTAACCTGCTTAAGGAGCTCTCAAGAGCGGAATATTCCAACGTTCACAACAACGGGGGTTTCCATGCCAGACGACATTCTCGAACGCCTTCAGATTGACGCCGGGCGCCGAACCATCGGCGAGCTTATGCAAGAGCGTGCCGCGGCGGCATATGAGATACGCGCGCTTCGCAGTGAGCTCAACAAGCTCACCGGCGCGCGCAACGCTAGTAACGCATTGTCCGAAGAGGCCGCCAAAAGCGCCGATGACCACGCTGCCAGGCCGCGGCAGCTGCTTATGAAGCTCACCGAATTGTGCGACCAGCTTGCCGTCTCGCGCGGGGCCATTTACCGCTGGCTGAATGAGGGGAAGTTTCCTCGCCCGGTCCGCATTGGCGCGCGCGCTGTCCGCTGGCGGGCCGAGGATGTCGAGGCGTGGTGTAGCAGCCTGGATCGGGCTAACTACTGAGTGTGCTCATGGCTGAAAGGCATCGTTCAGCCGTGCGGGAATTTTGCGGGACACGGCTGGACATCGTTACGTATTGCTGGGCATCAAGTGGCAACGGGCGCCCTGGGAGAATCAATTAAAACAACAAGTTAAAAATCACGGCTGACCTCATCATGCTGAGGTCGGGGTTGACCGCGGCCATCCCTGGCCGCGGCCCCGACGGGCGCGCTGCGTGCCCCGATTCGCTCCCGGCGAATCGGTCAAGTCCACGCATAGTCAACATTCTAGCGCCCTGACCTTGCTCGTCTTTTCGACGGTAGAGCCTCGAGCCCCGTTGAGCGCAACACCACCAGTGCGGGAACTTTGCGGGACGAGTTACAAGGACTTATCTCGCAAACCCGGTTGCCATTCCACCTCAACAGCGAAGATCTCCTGATAGCGCGCTTCGATGCGCTCCGCTTCCTCGGCCGTCAGGGCGGCAAATTCCTTCTCGCGCGCGCGCTTCGATAGCCGACCATCTTCTCGCTGCAGAAAATGAAAGAGCAGGTCGAATTTGCGCTCGGGCATCTCGACAAGGGCTTCGACCTCGCGGCGGAACGCATCATGCTTCTTCAGGAAAGCCGTCTCATGGGGAAGATCTTCGTCGATGGTTTTGCGTACGCACTTGTATAAGAACGCGGCGTGCGGGGTGGCATCGAAGAAGCGGTAATAATCGCCCGTGTCGTTGAGAACGCGCACGTTGTTCTTTTCTGTGGGTTCCCAGTCGATGTGAGGCAGGAGACGTGCAGAGTAGCTCTCCAGCGTGATTCGGTACTCATCAATCCTCTCCAGGATCGCCGCTGACACGGGGAACACCACGCCGGGCGGGTTAAAGCCGCGCTGGGCCAGGATATGATGAATGAGATAGCGATGAATCCGCCCGTTGCCGTCCTCGAACGGGTGGATATAGACAAAGCCGAAAGCAAGCACCGCCGCAGCGATGACAGGGTCAAGCGCCTGCGCCGGGCCTTTATCAAAAGCAATCAGGCCATCCATCAGCTTCGGGATGTCCTCGTGCCGCGCGCTGATATGCTCAGGCAGCGGTTTTTGTGTTTGCCGGTCGTGCTCACCGACGAACCCGCCTTCTTCCCGATAGCCCAACGGCACGAAGCGCGCATCGCCGATCACGATCCGCTGTAAGCGCAGGAACTCATCGTGGTCCAGGGGGTGCCGCCCGGCCTCGCCGATGGCCTTGCCCCAGCGCTGAATCCGATCCTGGGGCGGGCTCTCCCCCTCGATCGCATAGCTCGAGCGGGAGTCTTTCAGTAGCAGGAAAGCCGCTGTACGGGCGAGGATGTCGCGCGGCACGGTATCGACGATCGACTGTGCCCGGGCTTTAAGGTCCAGCTTCTGGAGGTCATCGAGCGCTTGCGTGCGAAAAACGAGCGGGCAGAATTCCGGCGTACCGGGCAGGTTGTTCTTCACCCGGTAGCGCGGGGCATTCTCGCCCTCAGCGCCATACTGGATTTCTGGGTCAAGGGCCGGCACGTACCGTCCGGCCTGCGCATCAGGCAGGTCAAGGTGCTCGCCCGTGAGCCATTCATACAAGAACCAGATCCGCCGCGCATAGCTGCCTGTCGGCGTGGCCTTCACGAGGGCCTCAAAAGGCGCCGGGCCTATTTCGCGGAAGAGCCTTTTGAGGATGGCGAGATCGAGCCCCTCATACTTCAGGGCAAAGGTCAGGTGGCCCTCCAGGCTCGGTTTGGGCGCATGGCGGGGCGTGAGAATGCGCCACCCGCCCTCCTCGGTGATCCGGTGGCGCGTCCCGGTCGCGGCCAGGGTCCGGGGCAGGGGAACGCCCAGCCTGTAAGCATCGATGAGGGCGCTATAGCCGGCCGGCGTCGCTGTCTCAGGAAGCCGCTGGTCCTGAAAAACGATCACCGGGCCTGAATATTGTTCTTCAGGGACGCCCGTCATGAATTTCTGTCCTTCCTTGCGAATTTTGTTCCTAAGAACGCCAAGCAATGAATTTCTATACTAGTTCATGAAAAATGATCCTGTAAGAAATATTTCCTGAATTACCGTCAATGCTGTGTAGTATGTACTACATGGCCTGCCGAATCCTCCGTTCTCTCAGAGCAAAAGCCGTTTCCTGCTCTGCCCATGGCCGCTTCAACCTTCCGATTATTGATGTCTTGTTAGGGGGTTAGACGATCTGGCGTCTTGCGCATGGCCGCCTTTGTGGCCGCCAATATGTGTCCCCATTAAAAGGCGGCGTGCCCAAAATAGATATATTTTTGTGTATCAATGATGCCAGTCGATATATAAAAATACATACTTTTTTTCGGCGGTTGAGATCTTGATGATATATTTATCTATATAGTTCAACCTTATTGATAGGTATTGGAATATCAAATGGATTATCAGACCGCGCAGATCGCCGAACGACTCAAAAAGGCTCGTCACGAAAAGGGCCTAAGTCAGCGCGCGCTTAGCGAGCGGGTCGGGATACCCCAGAGCCAGATTTCCAAAATCGAAAACGGGGCGGTCGATATGCGCCTGTCCACGCTCGTCGAGCTCGCGCGCACGCTTGAGCTTGAGCTGATCCTCGTGCCGCGCAAGACGCTTCCCGCCGTGCAATCTGTCGTGCGGAGCTCTGCGCCCCGACGCGTGAGTGTTGACCCGTCGGTGGTCAAAGAGCTCAAGCGCGTTCGCGAGAACGCCAATCGCTTTGCCGCGCAGTTCGCTAAGTTGAACGAGTTCGCGCGCCTGCAAAACGAACTTCGAGACATCGAGAGAATGCGGGCTCAGATCCTCGATAGCGCGCCGCTGCGTGAACTCAACCAATCTCTAAAAAAGCTAAAGGCTTTTCAGGAGAATGATGAGGCTATGAAGGCCCTCCGAAAGACCGCAGAGCAAGCAGCCGCTTTCCGAAATCAGCTCGCTCACAGCGCCGCCGCTTTCGAGAACGTCCTACCAAAATCCGCCTATAGCCTGGAGGAGGGTGATGATGGCTGATGTCACCGTCCTTGAGGTCCATTTATATGGCGCGCCGATTGGCACGATCACGCGCCTGTCAGGCGACCGGACAATCTTTGCATTCAATGAGGCCTATATCGCTGATGCGAACCGGCCCATCCTCAGCCTTGCCTTCAAAGATAGCCTCGGTGAGCTCATAACAGAATTCAAGCCCTATCAAACGCGGCTCATGCCATTCTTTTCGAATCTTCTGCCCGAAGGGCACATGCGCACTTATCTGGCAGAGCGGGCCGGGGTGAACCCCGACCGCGAGTTCTTCCTGCTTTGGGTATTGGGCCAGGACCTGCCGGGCGCCATCACTGTGCAGCCCGCCGACGGAGAAGCTTGGCCGCCCGAAGCCGCGGAAGCGCTCGATAGCAATGGTCAGGCTGATCCCGCCGAGAATGCCTTGCGCTTTTCTTTGGCCGGCGTGCAGCTCAAGTTCTCCGCTGTCAACGATGCCACAGGCGGCCTGACGATTCCCGCCAAAGGAGTTGGGGGCTCGTGGATCGTAAAGCTTCCCTCGCGCGAGTTTGACGGGGTTCCCGAGAACGAATTCTCCATGCTTACCCTCGCACGCCTCATTGGTATCGATGTCCCGCCTATAGACCTCGTGCCCTTGGAGCGCATCGGTAACCTGCCGGACGGAATTACTTCTCTCAAAGGACAAGCGCTCGCGATCGAGCGCTTTGATCGCAGGCCGGACGGCCGCCTCGTTCACATTGAGGATTTCGGCCAGGTCTTCGGGCTCTATCCCCAGGACAAGTACAAGAAGGCGAGCGCCGTAAACATCGCCACTGTGATCGGCGCCGAAGGCACTGACGCCGATATCGCGGAATTCATTCGCCGCCTGACCTTCAACACGCTCATCGGCAACGCTGATATGCACGTGAAAAACTGGTCCGTCATCTATCCGGGCCGCCGCGGCATCGGGCTTGCCCCGGCCTACGATTTCGTCTCCACGGTCGCGTATATTCCCGATGAGGAGGCGGCCCTGAAATTCAGCCGCACAAAGCGTTTTGACGGCTACTCCCTCGATGAGCTGGCCCACCTAGCAAACCGCGCGCATATCCCTGAAAAGCTCGTCCTCGATACCGCCAAAGAAACCTATGTCCGGTTTCAGGACGCCTGGCACGCCGAAAAATCAGCGCTCCCTTTGGCGCCCGAGGTCATCGCAGCGCTCGAAGACCATCTCGAGACCATTCCACTCGGTTAACGAATTACCTCATCCTCGCGCATCCCCCACAGCCGGTGCCGATGCTGCTCATCACCACCACCGGCAGCCACAGCTCCATCATCACCGGCGGCAGCAGCATCCCGATGGATAACATCCTGCCCATCACGGTCATCATCAGGATCATGGTGGCCCCGCGCCTGTAGAGAGGGCCGATTTGGGCGGTGCGCTCATCGTCTCCTTTGGCCATCCCTGGCCGCGCCATCCTCATTGAAAAAGCCTTCATAGAGAAACGCTGAACTGATCTTCTCGCAGTCAGCTTCGGTTACGCCGCAGGCGCGCGCCGTCGCGTACCAACGGGCTTGAATGCATTCCTGCATCGCGGTGATTAGCGCCTCTGCTTCCGCAGGCTTCAGCAAGAAGCGGGGCGCCTGCGAGAGCAGGTTCCTGGCGTTGGCGAATCGTCCCGCATCACCACATATCATCGCCAGCTTATGAAGCCGACCGAATTGTGCGGCCAGCTCGCCGTCTCGCGCGGGACCATTTACCGCTGGCTGAGCGAGGGGACGTTTCCTCCCCCGGTACGCACTCGCCGCGCCGCTGGGCGTCGATATCGAACGGGATTTCCGCATCTCGCTCGCAGGCGCGCAGGAGAAGACTGCTCTGTTGTTGCGAGAGGGCACCTGGCAACGACCCACCGGTAGCACCCCGACAACCCATATCCTGAAACCGCAGCTCGGCCACCGAGCGGGGCAAGATCTCTCGAATAGCGTGGAGAACGAGTTCCTCTGCGGGCGCTTGCTTGCGGTGCTCGGCATGCCTGTTGCCCGCTCGGAGATCATCGACTTCGAGGACCAACGCACGCTCGTAGTTGAACGTTTTGACCGACGTTGGACAGTCGAAGGCCGCCTGCTGCGGTTACCGCAGGAGCACCTCTGCCATGCGCTCGGGTATCCGCCGGCCGTGCGTTACCAGTCCGACGGCGGTCCCGGAATCGAGATGGCGATGGGATTGCTCAAGGGGGCTGACGATCCCCTCGACGATCGGCGGCGCTTCCTGAAAGCCCAGATGATCTATTGGCTACTCGGCGCAACCGATGGCCACGCCAAGAACTGCAGTATCTTTCTCGGTCCGCGCCCGGGCTTCCGTCTGGCCCCGCTATATGACGTGATGTCCACACAGCCCCTCGTCGACGCCGGCACGCTGCGCCGTCGAGACATGAAGATGTCGGTGGCCATCGGTACTAACAGGCACTATGCGGTTGACGAAATTCAGCTGTGCCATTTCGAGCAGACTGCGGCATCGGCCGGTTTCCATGCGACGGTAGTTGCGCAACTCGCCGACGAGCTCGCGCTGGAACTGCCGCGTTCTCTGGATCTCGTCGCTAACGAACAATCTGATGCCGTTGCCGTAGCGGTCCTGGAGTCGATCGCGAGTGGCGCGATGCGCCGACTTGATCGCTTCACCCGGCGCAACGAGCCGGAGTAGCGGTCGAAGACGGCTTCCGGCTGCCGTCACGTTCTGGCTTGGTCTGGTACGCTAGTGTCGCCTTAACAGCGCGGAAGTTTTGCGGGATATCGTTGTGCTCAGTGATGCTAAGTAGGGCAGATCCACGCAACGTGCGCCCCAGATTAATCAATAACAATAGATACATAGGAATTCCGGGTCGCCTCCATAATGCGGAGGTTGGTGGTTTCTGGTTTGCTTGCGATTGGCATCAATCCGGAACAGGAGCGTCGAACGGCTCATGCGCTCAATTAAGACACGTTTTGCGTATATCCTTTCTTAGTGTGCCTGCTTGAAAAAGGATCCTTTCCTAAGTCTTCTCGATGAAGCGAATCGAGCGCAGTGTCGACTCGACGGGGCGACCTCGACTTTATCCTCTACGAACCCATGGATCGCCGGCGCGTCCGCGTCTAAATAGCTGATCCGAATTGTGCTACACCGTGGCCGGCACCAGGAAAGGGCTGAGCGACGTGCAGGAATCGTTCGACATGGCTGAGCAGCTCCTTCATAGCGGTGCAGCGGTGATTTCTGGTGACGGTCTCATGCATCTG
>JAVJVZ010000056.1:0-119803 GCA_040220855.1 Gammaproteobacteria bacterium
GCCGGCCGGCGCCCCGCAGCGGCGAGGAATCGCGGCAAGCGATGCCGAGTCCATCCTTCCGGGCGCGCCGGATAAGAGGGTCCCGTGGGACCCTTTTTTGATGGCGATTCCGGAGGCCGAGTCGAAACTCCCCAGGTTCGACAATCTCGCGCAGCGAGATTGGACGCCGGCCGCCGGCCGGCGCCCCGCAGGGGCGAGGAATCGCAGCAAGCGATGCTGAGTCCATCCTTCCGGGCGCGCCGGATAAGAGGGTCCCGTGGGACCCTTTTTTGATGGCGATTCCGGAGGCTGGGTCGACGCTCTCCCGCCCCGTTGGGAGAGGTGACCCGTCCCCTCGTGACGTGCCGCGCGCAGCGTCGACTTTGCTATCCTCCGGCCCCTCTGCCACGAGGGGATTTACCATGAGTGCCGAAGACAACAAGCGGCTCGTCCGCGCGACCTGGGATGCCGTTACTGCGGGCGACATCGATACTTTTCTCGGCAATCTTGCCGATGACGTCACCTGGACTTTCTTCGGTTCGCACCGCTTCGCGGGCACTTTCCGCGGCAAGGACGAACTGCTCGCCAAGCTGTTCGGGCCACTCGGCGAGGTGCTGGAGGATGGCATCAAGGTCACCATCGATTCGCTGACCGCGGAGGACGATCGCGTCGTCATCGAGGCCCGCGGCGAAGCACGAGCGAAGTCGGGGGCGCCTTACAACAACCATTACTGCATCGTGGTGACCGTCAGCGACGGTCGCATTCGTCACGTCCGCGAGTACCTCGATTCCGAGCTCGTCACGGCCGTTTTCGGCCGCTGACGCCGGCCCGCTCGGTGGCGTTCCGTCGCCGCCACAGCGGGCGGCACGCCCGCGCCCACCGCACGTACATCGAGGATTGATTCCATGGCCGAGCAACGGCTCCTCATCGCCAATCGCGGCGAGATCGCCATTCGCATCCTGCGCAGTGCCGCCGAGCGTGGCTACGGCACCATCGCCGTGCACGGCGCTGACGACGCCGCCAGTCTGCACGTCGCGCGTGCCGACCGCGCCGTCGCGCTCCCCGGGCGCGGTGCTGCGGCCTATCTCGACGCCGCCGCCATCGTCGCCGCCGCACGCGAAGCCGGCGCGAGCGCGGTGCATCCAGGTTACGGCTTTCTCGCCGAGCAGGCCGATTTCGCCGCCGCGGTCGAGGCCGCCGGGCTGGTGTTCGTCGGGCCCACGGTCGCCCAGCTCGCGCTGTTCGGCGACAAGCTCGCCGCGCGCCGCGTTGCTGGCGAGCACGACGTTCCCGTGCTCGAGGCCTCGCCCGGACTCGACGATGTTGCAGCGCTGCAGGCCTTTCAGCGCGAGCTGGGAGTTGGCGCCAGCGTGATTCTCAAGGCTGCCGCGGGTGGCGGCGGCCGGGGGATGCGTGTGGTCACGTGCGCCGACGATGCCGCGCGCCTGTGGCAGGCGGCGCGTGCCGAGGCCGAAGCGGCGTTCGGTGACGGACGCGTCTACGCGGAGCGCTACGTGGCGCGCGCGCGACATGTCGAGGTGCAGGTGCTCGGCGATGGTCGCGGTGCGGTCACCCACCTGTGGGAGCGTGACTGCTCGGTGCAGCGCCGGCACCAGAAACTGATCGAGATGGCGCCGGCGCCGTCGCTCGACGACGCACTTCGCGAGCGCCTGCTCGAGTCCGCCGTGCGCGTCGCGGATGCCGTCGGCTACCGTGGTCTCGGCACCTTCGAGTTCCTCGTCGACCTGGATTCGGGCGAGCATTTCTTCATCGAGGCCAATGCGCGCCTGCAGGTCGAGCACACCGTCACCGAAGCGGTGCTGGGGCTGGATCTCGTCGCCCTGCAACTCGCCGTGGCCGAAGGCGCGACCCTCGCCGAGCTCGGTCTCGTCACGCCGCCCGCGCCGCGTGGCTGCGCGGTGCAGCTCCGCATCAACGCCGAGTCCCTCGGTGCCGATGGCAGCACGCGCGCCGCAGGCGGCACACTGAGTGCGTTCGCCCCGGCGTCCGGTCCCGGCATCCGCGTCGACAGCGCGGCGCACGTCGGGCACTCGGTACACCCGGCCTTCGATTCGCTGCTGGCCAAGCTCATCGTGCACGTCGACGACGCCGACTTCGCGTTGCTCGCCCGCCGTGCCCGCCGCGCCGCAGCGGAGTTCGAGGTACGCGGCACGGACACCAATCTTCCCCTGCTGCGCGCGATTCTCGGCCACCCGGCGTTCGCGCGCGGGGAAGTGCCCACCACGTTCATCGAGGAGCACGCCGCCGAACTCGTTGCCACAGCTGTCAGCGAGGCAGGTTCCGCGGCAGCACCGCACGGCGCGCACGTCGAAACCGCCATACCGGCGCTGCGCCCGCCGGCGGGGCAACAGGCGGTCGCGGCGCCGATGCGCGGCAGCGTGGTCAGCGTGGCGGTCGGCGCCGGTGACGCCGTGCGACGCGGCCAGCAGCTCGCGCTGCTCGAGGCGATGAAGATGCATCATGAGATCCTGGCGCCGGTTGGCGGCACGGTCGCACGCGTGCTCGTGGACGTCCACGACGTGGTCGATGAAGGCGGTCCGATCGTGTTCCTCGTTGCCGACAGCGAGACAGCCGACGCCGACGCGGTCAGCGCGACGCTCGACCTCGAAGCGCCGCGCGCGGATCTCGACGAGGTCCACGCCATGCATGCCCTCGGTCGCGACGAGCAGCGTGCCGAGGCGGTGGCGAAGCGCCGCCGTATCGGCGCGCGCACGGCACGTGAGAACGTCGAGGACCTGTGCGATGAGGGCAGCTTCATCGAGTACGGTGCGTTGGCCATCGCCGCGCAGCGGCGGCGGCGCACGCTCGACGACCTGCGCGCGAACACCCCGGCCGACGGCATGATCGCGGGTTTCGGCACCGTCAATGCCGACCTGTACGGCGAGGACGCGGCGCGCTGCGCGGTGCTCGCCTACGACTACACCGTGCTCGCCGGTACCCAGGGTCACAACAACCACAAGAAGAAGGACCGCCTGTTCGAGCTCGCCCACGAGTGGGAGACCCCGGTGGTGTTCTTCACCGAAGGCGGCGGCGGCCGGCCCGGCGATGTCGATACCGACGACATCTGCATGAGCTGGCTCGATCTGAAGACCTTTGCCACCTGGCCGCAGCTATCGGGCGTGGCGCCGCGTATCGCCGTCAACGCGGGCCGTTGTTTTGCCGGCAACGCGGTGATCTTCGGTTGCGCGGACATCACCATCGCAACACGTAACTCGAATATCGGGCTCGCCGGCCCCGCCATGATCGAAGGGGGCGGGCTCGGGCGCTATGCACCCGAGGACATCGGGCCGATCGACGTGCAGACGGCCAACGGCGTGGTCGATATCGCCTGCGCCGACGAGCTCGAGGCGACTGCGGTCGCGCGCGAGGTGCTGGGCTGCTTCCAGGGGCGCAAGCCGCACTGGGAGGCGACCGACCAGCGTGTGCTGCGCCACCTCATCCCGGAGGATCGCCTGCGTGTCTACGATATCCGCGCCGTGATCGAGGCGCTCGCCGACGCCGGCTCGGTGATCGAGTTCCGGCGCGACTACGGCATCGGGCTCATCACCGCGCTGATTCGCGTCGAAGGCCATGCCTTCGGACTCATTGCCAACGATCCGCGCCACCTCGGCGGCGCCATCGATGGCGACGGCGGCGAGAAGGGCGGGCGGTTCCTGCAGCTGTGCGATGCTTTCGGGCTGCCGGTGGTGTCGCTATGTGACACGCCGGGCTTCATGGTCGGCCCGGACAGCGAGAAGACCGCCGCGGTGCGTCGCGGTTCACGCCTGATTGTCGCCAGCGCCAATCTCTCGGTGCCCCTGTTCACGGTGATCGTCCGCAAGGGCTACGGTCTCGGTGCGCAGGCGATGGCGGGCGGCAGCTTCCACCAGCCGTTCTTCACCATTGCCTGGCCCACCGCGGAGATGGGCCCGATGGGGCTCGAGGGGGCAGTCGTGCTCGGCTTTCGCAAAGAGCTCGAAGCGGCGCCCGACGATGCTGCCCGCAAGCGCCTCTACGACGAGCTCGTCACCGGCATGTATCGCAAGGGCAAGGGTGTTTCGGTCGCTTCGGGCTTCGAGATCGATGCCGTCATCGATCCGATCGAGACGCGCCAATGGCTGGTGCGCGGGCTTGGCGCGGCCGGGCGTCGCCCCCGTGGGCGCGCGCGCTTCGTCGACGTCTGGTAGTTCGTGCCGGGAGGCAGGCGATTAAAGACCGGGCAGGGCGGGGTCGCTAAATCGATTTAATCGAAATAATCGCGCGATCCGGAGTGGCCGCGCGACCGACCCATGGGGCGCCCCGGTATCGACCGCGGCGCGCCACGTACGACGGGACAGGCATGCGATGAGTCTGGACATCAGTCAATGCACGGTGGCCGTGGCCGACAGCGATGCGCTTGGCGCGGCAAGCACGCTGAAGGCCTTGCGCGCGGCTGATTTCGAATGCATCGAGTGTCCGCGGCCGGCCGAATTGAGCACGCTGCTGTGGGCCCGGCCCGATTATTTCGATGCGATTGTCCTCGGCGTCGATGCCGATCCCGCGGCGGCGCTCGAGGTGCTGGGGGTGCTGAAGAGCGATGCCGCGCTGCGCGGTATTCCTGTCGTCATGAGTGGCTCGGCCGCCCATGGGGACACGGTCAGTGCCGGGATTCGTGCCGGCGCGCACTATTTCGTCACCAAGCCGGTCGATCCGGCGCTGCTCGTGTCGGTGCTGCGGGCGGCGAGCGAGGAGCGGCGGGCCTGTGTCGATCTCCAGCGCGAGCTCGAGCGCACCATGAAGTCCGTGGTGCTGATGCGCCACGCCGAGTTCGAGTTCCGCACCATCGACGAGGCACGCATCCTCGCCGGCCTCTTGGCCAACGTTGCGCCCGAGCCGTCCCGCGTGGTGACCGGCCTGTGGGAGCTCATGCTCAATGCGGTGGAGCACGGTAATCTCGGTATCAGCTACGCGGAGAAATCGGCGCTGCTCGAGACCGGGACCTGGGCCGAGGAGATTGCGCGGCGCCTGCAGCTCGCGCCGTACCGTGACCGCGTCGCGCGGGTGCGGGTGGAGAGCGATGCGGACGCCGTGCGCTTCCGCATCCGCGACCAGGGCAGCGGTTTTCGCCCCGACGTGTACCTCGATTTCGACGTCCAGCGGCTGACCCATGCGCACGGTCGCGGTATCGCCATGGCGAGACGGGTCAGTTTCGACGAAGTGAGGTACTATGCGCGCGGGAATGATGTCGAGGCAACCGTGCGGCGCGCAGCCGCGGCGCGGCAGCCGCAGGCCAGGGACCGGGGCGACGACCAGCCACGTAGACCCGTGACAACGGCCGCGGTACCGTCTGCGGTCGACGCCGGTAACCGCTAGGCGCTAGCCGGGCGCAGCGCGAACCCGCCGGTAATCGACGTCGCCAGCGAGCGGAGAACGCAACCGGGACAGGCACTGCAGTGGGCATGAAGAAGCACAAGACCTACCTCGCTCCGAACGAAGTCGCGGAGCTCCTGATGGTATCGCCAGTCACCGTGCGCCAGTGGGCGGCGAAGGGACTCCTGCCAGCGCACACGACCGCAGGCGGACACCGCCGTTTCCTGCGCGAGGAAGTCGAGCGTTTCGCGCGCGAGCGCGGCATGTCGAGTGCACTCGCCGCGCGTGGGGAGGGCTACCGCATCCTCGTCGTCGACGACGATGCATTGTTCCTTGGCTATCTCGGCGAATTGCTGAGCGGCGAGCCTGATTTCATCGTCGAGACCAGCCATGACGGCTTCGATGCCGGGCTCAAGATTCCGCAATTCCTGCCCCATCTGGTGCTGCTCGACCTGATGATGAACGGCCTCGACGGGTTCGCCGTGTGCGAACGCATCAAGTCGGAGCCGCGCACCAAGCACATTCGCGTCGTCGCCATGACGGGTGTGCCGACGCCGCAGAGTCGCGCGCGTATCCTTGCCGCAGGCGCCGAGGTATGCCTGGCCAAGCCGATCGACACCGATGCGCTGATCGCCGTCATTCGCAACGAGGCCCAGGCGCGCGCATGAGCGGGCGCGCGGCTGGATAGGCCACGCCGGCGATGAAGTACTGCCCCTACTGCGGTGCGCCGCTGGTCCGCATGCCGTTGAACGGGCGCGAGCGCACCGTGTGCGCCGCGCCGAAATGCGGCTTCGTGCATTGGAATAACCCCATTCCGGTGGTTGCTGCCGTCGTCGAGCATGGCGACCACGTGTGCCTGGTGCGCAACGTCGGCTGGCCTGCGCATTGGTACGGACTGGTGACCGGTTTCCTGGAGTCGGGGGAGATGCCCGAGGAAGCCGTGCTGCGTGAAGTGGAGGAGGAGATTGGCCTCGCCGGGCGACTCGAGTCCTACATCGGGATGTACGAGTTCTACCGCGCCAACCAGCTCATCATCGCCTACCACGTCACCGTGGCGAGCGACGCGGTGCAGCCCTGCAAGCAGGAAATTGCCGATTACAAGTGGGTGCCGATCGAGACGGTGCGGCCGTGGACGGCGGGCACCGGCAAGGCGCTGCGTGACTGGCTCGCGGCGCGCGGCATTGAGCGCGAGCTGGTCGATTTCAACGACGCCGGCAACTGAGCGCGGCGCGTCCCGGTGCGCTCGGTACCGGGTCGTAACCGCTGCCACCCCAAGGGTGGCAGCGCACGATTCGCCGCAGCGCGAGATACCCGCCACGCCACGCGCCATGCTGGCGCAGCGCCTCCAGCGCGTACTCCGAGCACGTTGGCAGGAAGCGGCAGCGCGGCGCGAGCAGCGGTGACAGCACGAGCCGGTACAGCTTCACCAATGCGATCAGGGGCGCGGCGGCGAGCCGCGCCGTGCGACGGTGCTGCTCAGGCTGCGCCCTGGGCGTGGGCATCCGGGGTTTCGTAGCCGGACTTGGCGAAGCGCTGCCCGCAGTAGTAGCAGTCGACCCAGGTGCGGCCGTCGAAGGGCAGGTAGATCAGCGGATGGCCGAGTGCGCCACCGCCGCCATCACAGCCGATTTCGTCGAGCGCATCGTCGACAATCTTGATTTCTCTCGGTTTGGTACTCACGCGTCGTGCGCCTGCTGAATTGCTTCGTGCCGCGAGCGTCGCGGCGGGCGCTATTCTATAGTATTTCCGCTTCACGCCAGAACGCGCCCGGCGGCTTGTGCCACGCACCGCGCCGGGCCCCAGCACAAGGTACATCCCATGGCCAAGGTCTCGCTGCAATCCCCCGTAAACATGAACGCCGAGGAGCTGTGGAAGCTGATCGGCCAATTCAACGCACTGCCCGACTGGCATCCGGCCGTCATCAGCAGCAAGCTGGAGGACGGTGGCCGCATACGCCGTCTGAGCCTGGTCGGCGGCGGCGAGATCGTCGAGCGCCTCGAGCAGATCGAGCAGGGCGACAGGCTCTACCGCTACAGCATCATCAGTGGCCCGCTGCCGGTCGCGAACTACACCGCGACGCTGCGCGTGAAAGATGAAGGCAACGGCCAGTCCGTGGTCGAGTGGACCGGCGAATTCGACCCGTCCGGTGCCACCGAAACGGATGCTACGCAGGCCATCCAGGACGTCTACCGGATGGGACTCGACAGCCTGCGCAAGATGTTCGGCGCCTGAATCGGGTCATCGCGCGTGTGAGGCGCTGCCCGCAGCGCAGACAGCACCCGCGCGAGTGTGGAATCATGCCGCCCCCGCCGTCACTCCGAGGACATCCTCTAGCACCATGCTGAGCGCCATGGAAAAACGCAGGCTGCGCCAGAGTGCGCACCATCTCAAGCCGGTCGTGCTGATTGGTCAGCACGGCCTGAGCGCGGCCGTGCTCGCCGAGATCGAGCGAGCGCTGTTCGACCATGAACTGATCAAGATTCGCTTTCGCGGCATGGGCCGCGAGCTGCGCACGCAGGAGATCGAGCGCGCAGCGCGCGAACTCGGCGCCGAGGTGGTCGGCAGCGTTGGCGGTACGGCGCTGCTCTACCGCGAAAACCCTGAGCGCAAGCGGCCTCGGAGCGAGGCGTGAAGGTCGACCTGGTCGTGCTCGGCGCCGGGCCGGGCGGATACACCGCGGCGTTCCGCGCTGCGGATCTCGGCCTGTCGGTCGCCCTGGTCGAGCGCTATCCGGATCTCGGCGGCGTGTGCCTGAACGTCGGCTGCATCCCCTCAAAGGCGCTGCTGCACGCCGCACGTGTAGTGAGCGAGGCGCGTGCGTTCGAGCAGCACGGCATCGCCTTCGGTGCGCCGGCGCTCGATCTCGATAAGCTGCGCGCGTGGAAGGATGGGATCGTCGGCCAACTCACCCGCGGCCTCGGTGCGCTGGCAAAGAAGCGCGGCGTCGAGGTGGTGCGCGGGTCGGGCCAGTTCCTCGACGCGCAGCGCCTCGCGGTGCGGGATGCGGACGGCACGACCACCACCATCGAGTTCGCCCAGGCCATCATCGCCGCCGGCTCGGCGCCGATCGAGCTGCCGGGCGTGCCGCACGACGATCCGCGCGTGATCGACTCGACTGGCGCACTCGAGCTGACCGACATACCCGAACGGCTGCTCGTCATCGGCGGCGGCATCATCGGGCTCGAAATGGCGACGGTATACATGGAGCTGGGCGCCGCGGTCACGGTGGTGGAACTCGCAGCGCAGCTGATGCCGGGTGCCGACGCGGACCTGGTCAAGCCTTTGCGCAAGCGCCTCGAGACGCGCCTCGAGGCCATCCACCTCGAAACCCGCGTAGCCGCTGTCGATGCGCGCAGCGACGGCCTCGCAGTGCGCTTCGAAGGGCCACAGGCGCCCGGCGAGACGCTCTATGACCGCGTGCTCGTCGCGGTTGGCCGGCGTCCCAACGGTGGCGGCATCGGCGCCGAGGCGGCCGGTGTCGAGGTCGATGCGCGTGGTTTCATCAACGTCGACCGCCAGATGCGCACCAACGTCTCGCACATCTTCGCGATCGGCGATGTCGTCGGGCAGCCGATGCTCGCGCACAAGGCGGTGCACGAAGGGAAGATCGCCGCCGAGGTCGCGGCCGGGCACAAGGTCGCCTTCGACGCCCGCGTCATCCCCTCGGTCGCCTACACCGATCCCGAGGTGGCCTGGGTCGGCATGACCGAGCAGGACGCCGCGACGGCCGGCACGGAGTACGGCAAGGGCGTCTTCCCATGGGCTGCGAGCGGGCGCTCACTGTCGCTGGGGCGCAGCGAAGGGTTGACGAAGCTGCTGTTCGATGCGGATGGTCGCGTGATCGGGGCAGGCCTCGTGGGACCCAATGCCGGCGACCTCGTGGGCGAAGTCGCGCTGGCCATCGAGATGGGCTGCGATGCCGAGGACCTCGCGCTCACCATCCACCCTCACCCGACCCTGTCGGAAACCTTGCCGATGGCCGCCGAGGCCTTCAGCGGAACCATCACCGATCTCTACCTGCCCAAGCGACGTTGAGGGCGTCCTCTGGTTGACAGCGGAGCGGAGCGCCCCTAGAGTGCGCCGCAACAAATTGTGCGCTGCAACATAAGTTGCGCCAGACCGCCGACCCCGCCGCGTCGGCGCGAGAGGAGGGAGCATGGCAAACGAACACCCCGCCTACGAGCTGCCGAGCCCGCTCGAGCTCGGCGAGACGCTCGCCCAGGTCAGCACGCAGACGCAGGAGCTGCTGCAGGAATTCCTCGATTCCCACGGTAGCGCGGAGATCGGCAAGCTCGACCCGATGGGTTTGCTGCCTGCCTACGCCGCGCTCACGCGCGAACTGATGCGCGAGCCCGGCAAGCTGCTCGAAGTCCAGCTGCAGGCCTGGAATGCCTACCTGCAGGTGTGGCAGCGCACCGCGCAGCGCTTCTTCGGCCAGGGCACCGAGGATGCCGTCGCTCCGCCCGCCTCCGATCGGCGTTTCAAGGCCGAGGACTGGGAGAACAACCCGTTCTTCGACTACGTCAAGCAGACCTACCTGGTCACCGCGCAGACGCTGCAGGCCCTGATTGCCGGCGCCGACGGACTCGACGAGAAAACCGCCAAAAAGCTCGCCTTCTACACCAACCAGTACCTCGACGCGATTGCGCCGACCAACTTCGTCATGACCAACCCGCAGGTGCTGCATGCGACCCTCGAGAGCGGTGGGCGCAACCTCGTCGATGGCCTGAAGAACTTCCTCGCCGACATCGACCCGCGCGACGGCCGGCTGCGTACCCGCATGGTCGATGCCAGCGCGTTCGAACTCGGCCGCAACGTTGCCGTCACGCCGGGGAAGATCGTCTACCAGAACGCGCTGTTCCAGCTCATCCAGTACAGCCCGAGTACGGACGAGGTCTACCGGCGCCCGCTACTGATCATCCCGCCGTGGATCAACAAGTACTACATCCTCGACCTGCAGCCGAAGAACTCGTTCATCAAGTGGGCGGTCGACCAGGGCCTGACGGTGTTCGTCATTTCCTGGGTGAATCCGGACGAGTCGCTCGCCGACAAGGACTTCGAGGATTACGTCGTCGAGGGCGCGCTCGCCGCGCTCGCTGCGGTCGAACAGGCCACCGGCGAGCATTCGATCAACGTCATCGGCTACTGCCTCGGCGGCACCCTGCTCGGCGCGCTTCTCGCGCTCATGAAGGCGCGCGGCGACGAGCGCATCCATACCGCGACATTCTTCACCGCCATGCTCGATTTTGCCGAGCCCGGCGATCTCGGCGTGTTCATCGACGAGCAGCAGCTCGCCTCGATCGAAGCGATCATGGCCGAGCGCGGCTACCTCGATGGCAGCGAGATGGCGACCACCTTCAACATGCTGCGTGCCAACGACCTCATCTGGTCGTTCGTGATCAACAACTACCTGCTCGGGCGCCAGCCGATGGCGTTCGACCTGCTCTACTGGAACTCCGACTCGACGCGCATGCCGGCGCGCATGCACAGTACCTACCTGCGCAAGATGTACCTCGAGAACGCGTTCCGCGAACCCGGCGGGATCAGCATCGACGGCACGCCGATCGACCTGCGCCGCATCGACGTGCCGGCCTGCTTCGTCTCCGCGGTGGAGGATCACATCGCGCCGTGGAAGTCGACATTCGCCGGCGCGCGCCTGCTGTCCGGCCCGGTCAAGTTCATCCTCGGCCAGGCCGGTCACGTCGCCGGCATCATCAACCCGCCGGGGCCGCGCCAGTACGGTTACTTCCAGGGCCCGGAGGTGGGCAACCTGGGCGCTGAAGAGTGGTTCGCTCAGGCGACGCTGCGCGAGGAATCCTGGTGGGCCGAGTGGGGCGCCTGGGTCGGCTCGCAGGGTGGCGACAAGGTCCCGGCGCGTGAGCCGGGGACGGGTGCGTTGCCGGCACTCGAGGACGCACCCGGCAGCTACGTGAGCAAGCGCATCACGCGCACCTGAGCGCGCCGCCTGCTGGCGCCGTGTGGCTCACACGTCGGGCAGCAGCGCGGCCAGCGAGTCGGCGACGGCGTCGTCGACGTGCGTCATGAGGTCTTCGATGGCGTCGGCGTCGATGCCGGTGAGCGTGAGGGCGAAACTGTCGTAGTCGGGGACGGGTTCGCTGTCCGCGCTGCGATAACTCGCTGCGCGCGCGGTGGTGGCGGCAATCGACACAACGGCGCTGTCGGCCTGGTCCTCCGGCGCAAGATTACCGATGGCGCGGGTGTGCAGCATGATCGGCAGGACCAGTCCCGCCGAGAGATTCCAGCGGCGCAGCAGCTCCGCGCTCACCTCGGCATAGTCGAAACCGAACATCTCGCGTTGCAGCTCGAAGTACGGTCGATCGAGTGTGCGCGCCTGTTCGCGGCAGTCGACGAAGCCGTCCGGCAGTTCGTGGGCGATGACGAGATTGCCGATCGCGTGCAGCAGGCCGCACAGGAAGAGCCGTTCGGGTTGCGCCAGTTCGCAGCGCTGCGCGATCTCGCGCGCGCTGCCGGCGCAGTAGATGCTCAAGCGCCAGAACTCGAAGATGTCGAACAGGTCGCCGCGCAGGCGCGACAACGAGCCGACCGCCGACGTGGCGAGCGCCATGTCGTGGATCTGGCGCATGCCGAGCACGCGCACAGCGTGGTCGATCGAGTCGACCGGTGCCATCAGGCCGACGTAGGCGCTGTTGACCAGGCGCAGCACGCGCGCGGCGAGCGCCGGGTCGCTGCTCACGATGGCGGCCAGCGCGCGCAGGTCGGTATCGGGGTCGTCGACGGCCTGGCGGATGCGCACGTAAGCCTGTGGCAGCGGCACGAGATCGAGCATGCCGTTGACCAGCGCGGTCGCCGGAGAGACGTCGTCGGTTGCGGTTGCGGTTGCGGTGCTGTACATGCCGGATTTAGCGGCGCAGCGGCGAGTCGCTTGAGGTCACTGCCCGGCGGCACCTCGAAAGCGTGAGGCCGGTCGCACTCGTGTGCCGCGGCCGCCCGCGCAGGCTCAGAACACCGGCGACACGAGCGGGGGCGGGGAGACTGCGCCGCCGGGGGCGGTCGGCTCGCGAGCCTGTTCGTCGAGCCAGCGGATGACGTCGTAGTAGCGCCGCACGTTTCGGACGAATTGCACCGCCTGGTGGCCGCGGGCAAAGCCGTGGCGGGTCTTGCGCGCCGCCGTGCGTCTGCCGAGTCGCGGCAGGAAACGCCGCACCGTCTGCCAGCTGTCCGCATCGGCGCCAGCGCGCGCGGCGAGCACGCGGGCGTCTTCGAGATGCGACGGACCGATGTTGTAGGCGGCGAGCGCGAGCCAGTTGCGATCGGCCTCCTCGATGCGCGCCGGCAGACGTGCGCGAAGTTCGGCGAGGTAGCGGGCGCCGCCCTGGATACTCTCGAACGGGTCGAGGCGGTCGACCCCGACGCGGGCCGCAGTCTGGCGGGTCAGCATCATGAGTCCGCGGACGCCGGTGGGGGAACGTGCATCGGCGCGCCAGCGCGATTCCTGGTAGGCCATCGCGGCAAGCAGGCGCCAGTCGATGCCGGTGGCTGTCGCGGCCGTCTCGAACGCCGTCATGTAGGTTGGCAGCCGCTCCTCGTAGTGACGCAGCAGCGCGCGCGAATCGACGTAGTCGAACGTGCGTCCCGCGCCGAGGTAGCGTTCGCCGAGATGGCGTACCGTGCCATCGGCGCGCAGCGCGCGCAGGAAGTCGAGCTGCGCACGCCACAGGCTGTCCTCGGGACCCGGTCGGTACGCCCAGGCGAGTGCACGCGGTGGGCCCAGCACCAGGCTCGTCACGAGTTCCGGGTAGTAGTTCCGTGCTGCAGCGAGTTCGTGTTCGAGCACGACAGCGTAATCGAGCGTACCGTCGTCGACAGCCTGCAGCAGGTCCTCGGCGGACGCCCCCTGCCGCAGCGCCCAGTCGTGGCCGTCTGCAGGTGGCAGGGCGTCCTGCAGCAGCGCCTGCATCCCGGGTGCGGCGATTGCCGCGCCGCGGCGCTCGCTGAGCGTCATCGTGTCGGGTGCGAGGCGGCCGCCTCGCCGCTGCACGACGACCATACGCCCGACGGCGTAGGTCGGGCCATAGCGCAACGCCGACGGCGTCGGTACGACCATGAGCAAAGCCGCGCCGACATGCGCCTTGCCACGTCGTACGAGTTCGAGCACGCCGGCGGGATCGTCGGCCAGCACAAAGCGTGGCGTGACGCCGAGCCGCGCAGCGAAAGCGCTGGCGAGCGCGTGCTCGAAGCCGGCATTTCCGTATGGCCCGGACTGCAGGGTGGTACCCGAGACGACGGTCGCGACGCGAATTTCGCCGGTTGCTCGGATGGCCTCGACTGCTGATGGAGGCCCTTCGCAGCCCGTCGCCGCGAGCAGGCTGCAGGCAGCGGCGGCGCGCTGCAACCACTGCCAGCTGCACCGGCGGCGCGCAGCCTTGCCGGGCAGGTCCGCCGCGGACGTTCCTGGTGAGCGCAGTCTGTCGAACGGCAATACGAATCCTTCGCTGTTCGCGCCACCCGGTGGCGGCGCCGTGAACGGAGCGCCCTGGCGGCGCGTTGCGCAGTGGGCGCGAGGTGACCGGCCCGTCGGCCAGCGAGCGCTTCGAGAGCGAACAGCGTCCGTTTATACCGTTCGTTGACGGACGCCACAACTCGCCCGCGTGACACCGTCCGCTGGATGCTCGCCGGCTGCTAGGATCGCGCGGTGACACCGGACCCCTCCGCCAGCATCGACGATGCCGTTGCGCGCCTGCGCGCCGGGCAACTCGTCGCATTCCCCACCGAGACGGTCTACGGCCTCGGCGCGGATGCCGGAAATGCGGCTGCGGTTGCGCGAATCTTCACGGCGAAGGGACGCCCGGCCGACCACCCGGTCATCGTGCACGTGCTGTCGGCGGAGGACATCGACGTATTCGCGTGCGCGGTGCCGACTGCTGCCCGGCGCCTTGCTGCAGCACTGTGGCCGGGCCCGCTGACACTGGTGCTGCCGCGCGCAGACGGCGTCGACGACATCGTCACCGGCGGGCAGGACACGATCGGCCTGCGCTGTCCGGCGCATCCCGTCGCGCGGGCCCTGCTCGAGGCCTGCCGGCGCGCCGGCATCCGTGGGCTGGCCGCGCCATCGGCAAACCGCTTCGGGCGAATCAGCCCGACCACCGCCGCGCACGTGCAGGCCGAGTTCGGCCCGGGAGTGATGGTGCTCGATGGCGGCCCGTGCGAGATTGGTATCGAATCGACCATCGTCGGTTTCGTTGGCGAGCGCCCGCGCATTCTGCGTCCCGGCATGATCGATGCCCGGACGGTCGCCGACGTCGCCCGCGAATCCCTGGTCGAGAGGTCAACGCCGGCGCCGCGCGTCTCGGGTGCGCTGGCCCAGCACTACGCACCCACCACGGCGCTCGAACTGCTCGAGCGGGAATCGCTCATCACACGCACGGCGGAACTCGCCTCGCGCGGCAAGCCTGCGGCCGTTTTCGCCGCCGCTGCCACGCTCGAGCGGCTTGCCCGAGGGGTGACGACACTGACCCGCCTGGCACCCGAAACACCCGCGGCGTATGCGCAGGTGCTGTATGCAGCGCTGCACGCGCTCGACGCGAGCGGTGCGTCCGTCATTCTCGTCGAGCGACCACCCGCGCAGGCCGGCTGGGAAGCCATTCACGATCGCCTGGGGCGCGCCGCGGCCGGAGCGGGTGATGGCAGCAGGACCGCCTCCGCGGCGACGAGCTAGCGTCGGCACAGCGGCTGTTGGTGCGACGCCTGGTGGCGTTTCGGGGGCGGAGCTAGGCGCCGAGTGCCTGCATGCCGTCCTCGAGCTTGACCAGCATTTCGGCCAGGGTCACATCCTGGACCTGCAGCAGTGCGGCCTCCTCGGTGGCCGACAGCGACAGCTCCGGCATTGGCGCGACGTCGAAGCCGAGCTTGGCCGCGGCGAGATCGGCCAGGCGCACGACGACCAGCAGGGTATCGGCCGCGTCGATGGTCTCGAGATGATGTTCGCGCGCCACCTTGGCGAACTTCGGCGCGAGGTTCCAGCGTTCGACGATGCGTGCACCGATGCCGGGATGCAGACGATCGATCAGTTCCGCACGCAGGCCCGCGGGGACCGCCTGTGGCAGCTGGCCGCTCGCCAGCGCGCTGTCGAGTGCCTGGATGACGCCGAGCTTGCCGACGTCGTGGAAGAGTCCTGCCATGAAGGCATCCTGCGCCATGTCGCGGAAGCCGATGCGCGTCGCGAGCCAGCGTCCCGCGAAGGCCGTGGCAACGGCATGCTGCCAGAGCTTGCGCATCGTCGCGCGCGCTTCGCGGTCGGCTGGCCGATAGAGATCCCGCTGTGCGCACATCACGGCGACGCTCGCCACCTCGTTGAAGCCGAGACGCACGATCGCGTCGCTGACGCTGTCGACCGTCTTTAGACCACCATAGAACGACGAGTTGGCAGCCTTCATGACCTGCCCCGAGAGCACCGGGTCGATTGCGAGCACGCGTGCCAGCTGCGCAGCCGAGCAGTTCGGCTCGCGTGCTTTCTCCTGGACCAGCGTCGCGACCTTCGGGTAGACCGGCAGGCTGACGTGCTCGGACTCGAGGTAATGTTCGGCGAGGTCCGTGATCGACACCACTGCGTTCACAGCGTGACTCCCGACAGGCGTGCGATCTCGCGCAGCGGACGCGGCGCGGCGACCTTGGGCAGGTGACGCATTACCTCCTGCAGCGAGGTAGCGCCCTGGGCCGCCTTGATCAGGCCGTCTTCGAGCAGGGTCACCAGGCCCGAGGTCTCGACGCTGATGCGGCGAATCTCGTAGGACGTCTTGCGGTTGAGAATGGCGTCCTTGACCATTTCGTTCATCACCAGCAGCTCGAAGATGCCGACACGGCCGCGGTAGCCGGTGTAGCGACAGTCCGCGCAGCCGCGCCCGTGATGGAACTTCGCGCCGACGAGATCCTCCTTGCGGCAACCGAGGCGACGCAGGTCCATGGTCGTCGCCTGGTAGGGCTCGGCGCAGCTGGGGCAGACCCGCCGCAGCAGGCGCTGGGCGACGATCGAGACCACGGTCGAGGAGATCAGGAAGGCTTCGATGTTGAGGTTGAGCAGGCGCAGCAGGCCGCCGATCGAATCCTCGGTGTGGAACGTGGTGATCACCTTGTGACCCGTCAGCGCGGCCTGGATGGCCGTCTCGGCAGAGAACTGGTCGCGGATCTCGCCGAGCACGATGATGTCCGGGTCCTGGCGCACGATGTGGCGCAGGGTTTCGTGGAACGTGAGATCGATCTTGGGGTTGATGCTGCATTGGGCCACCCCCGGCACGACGTACTCCACCGGATCCTCGGCGGTGATGATCGACACCTCCGGGGTGTTCATGTAGTCGATCGCACTGTAGAGCGTGGTCGTCTTGCCGGAGCCGGTGGGCCCGGTGATCATGACCACGCCGGTAGGCACGTCGAGCGCGTCATGCACGAAGCGCTCGAGCATGCGCGGCGACATGCCGACATCGTTCACGTTGACCAGCTCGCTCTTGCGGTTGAGCAGGCGCAACACGACTTTCTCTCCATGGATGGTGACGTAGAAGGACGCACGCACATCCACCGCGTTACCGGTGCTTGGATCCTGGAACTCGATGCGGCCGTCCTGGTGGCGCCGGCGCTCGGCGATGTCGGCCCGCGCGAGGATCTTCAGGCGCGAGATGACCGGCATCATGACCTCGCCCGCGTACTCCTTGAAGTCGACCATCGCGCCGTCGATGCGGAAGCGCACGCGGAGGTTGTCGTTGACGGGCTCGATGTGCACGTCGCTGACGTCGGCCTTGATGGCCTCGGCAAGAATGTCGTCGACGATGCTGATCGCAGTGGTGGTGGTGTCCTCGGCGCGGCCCGCGCGGCGGCGCCGTTCGACACCCTCGAGGCAGGCGAGGATGTGCGTACGCCGCGCGATGGTTGTCTCCACCGGACTGTTGAACAGGGCTTCCGCAATGCGCAGCGATTCCTTCGAGAGCGGGTCGGCGAGAGCGATTTTCACTGCCGATTCCGTGCGCGAGATGGGCAGCAACAGGTGCTCACGGCAGGTGCGCAGGCGCACCGGGTCGTACAGCGAATGGTCGATCTCGGCCAGCGCCGGCTCGACCTTCTGCAACCCGAGCATGTCGGCGAGCACGTCGGTCAGGACCGGTTCGCTGATGGTCCGGTTCTGAATCAGGATCTCGCCGAGCTTCTGCCCTTCGCCCTTGGACTGCTGGGCGAGTGCCGCGCGCAGGTCGGCAGGGGCGATGTAGCCGAGCTCGACGAGCACGTCGCCGAGACGCATGAACCCAGGGTGGGCACGAATGATGCCCCGCACCTGCTCGTCGGTGACAGTGCCGATGGCCTTGAGGACGTCGAGCAACGGCTTCTCGTTGTCGAGCTTACCCTGGATGCGGCGCGCGTATGCGAGCTCGTCGCTGGTGACGGCGCCGTCCTCGAGCATGAGTTCGAGGACCTTGCCGAGCGCGTCGTGTGCGTCATCCCCGGCGCCAGGTGGTGCGGACGGGCTGGCTGACAGGGTCTCAACGACGGCGGACATTGGTTCTCGGGACGTTCCGGGTGGCGTACGGCACTGTGCTCGTCCGGGATATCGGCCCCGCGTCTCGCCGCCTTGAGACCATCGGCGCAGACCGGTAAACCCACAGGAAGGCATGGCCGCCAATGTCTTGGTGGCCGCCGCGCCAAGGTCCGCGCGGGTAGCCGAACAATGGCCAAATCAGTATCATCGCGCCCCTCCGGGCACGCTTCCCCAGGCAGGCCCGCAGCGCCGCGAAAGCGCGGACGACAATACCGGAGAGGTGCCAGAGTGGTCGAATGGGGCTGACTCGAAATCAGTTGACCGAGTAATCGGTCCGGGGGTTCGAATCCCTCCCTCTCCGCCATACACGAATGAGCCCGCGCAAGCGGGCTTTTTCGTGTATGGCGGAGAGGGATTGCCGATGAGAGCCCCACGGTTCGACAAATCGCGCCAGCGATTTGGACGCCGCCGCGTGCGAATCAACTCCTCGGTCGTCGCTCGTCACGGTGCGAGACGGCAAGCGGGCCTTTTCGTGTATGGCGGAGAGGGACCGCCGGTGCGGGTTCCCAATGGCATGGCGCTTGCTTTGCCGTTACCGCGCAGTCGGCGCCCGAGCGCGACCGGTTCACACCATTCTGCGACGGGGCCGGCCTTGTCCTCGCAAGCGCTGCGCCCATCGGTGCCGGGCGCGGATGTCGCGGCAGGACCCCAACTGACGCGGCCGGTCGCCATCGTCGGCCGTACAGCCGCAAGGCTTGCGCCCCGGCCACGATCGGTACGCTTCGCGATGAGCACCGCGCTTGCGAGGAACATTCGTCGCCGTCCGGGCTGGAGCTGAGATGCCACAATTACGCAGCACGCCATGAAGATTCATCTCGATCGCATCAATCGAGGGAGCGAGCGGCCGTGGATTGCGTTGGACGTCCTCATGATCGTCCTGCTGATTGTCAATCTGGCCTGGCTTACCTTCGACTGGCTCTACGTGACGGCGTGGTTTCCGGACCTCGTCGGCTACGTCGCGCCACGTTTCAGCACGTACTACGCGGAAGCCATTCATCCACGCTTCTGGCAGTTCGATCTCGTCTTCGTGAGTATCTTTCTCACCGAGTTTTTTCTGCGTTGGGGTGCCGCCGTCCGCCGGGGAACGTACCTGCGCTGGTACTTCTATCCATTCCTCCATTGGTACGAAATCCTTGGCTGTATCCCGTTGCTCGGCTTTCGGCTGCTGCGCTTCCTGCGCATATTCTCGATGCTGTATCGATTGCAGAAGATGGGCGTCGTCGACCTCAGTGAAAGCGCACCTGCACGCTTCGTACAGCGCTACTACGATGTGCTCGTCGAAGAGATCTCGGACCGCGTGGTGGTCAACATGATCGAAGGGGTCCAGCGTGAGCTGCGCGAAGACCAGCCCATCGTGCGCAGGATCATCGAAGAGGTCGTGGTGTCGCGCAAAACGCTGCTCGTCGATCAGTTGGGTACGCGCCTCGAGCAGGTCGTGAAGAGCCATTACGATATTCGCCGCGAGCGCGTGGCCGGCTATCTCCGCGCAGTGATCGCAGATGCCGTCAGCGAGAGCGAGGACATCGAGCGTCTGCAGCGCATTCCCGTGTTCGGCGGATACGGGACGCGGATCCTCGAACGTACCCTGGTGCAGGTGGCCACGGCCGCCATCGATCGTGCAGCAGCCGACCTCGAATCGCAGCGCAACCGCGAACTCGTCGATGACATGGTGACAATGGTGCTCGAGCAGCTGCTGGCGCATGGACCCGAGGTCGACGAGGTCATCAGCGAAGTCCTGGTCGAAGCGCTGGACGTCGTCAAGTCACGGGTCGAAGTCAAGCGTTGGCGAGAGAATCTGGGCGCGGTGAGCTAACGCCGTAGCTGCTTGCGTTGGCGTCGATCGTGCATTTCGATTGGCGTCACGCACATTGCCCGCGTCAGTTTGCCCGCAGCACCACTACGCCATCATCATGGTGATTCCTCGAGGAATCACCGGGAGGACTGCCGATGCGATACGCCCTGATGACCACCCTGATCGCATTCCTGTTCAGTGCGACGTCGCGAGCAGCGGAACTGCGCGTCGAGGAATGGACGGTCCCGTGGCCGGAGACGCGACCGCGCGAGCCCGAAGTGGCCCCTGACGGAACTGTCTGGTTCGCGGGTCAGAAGGGTGGCTACGTCGGACGCCTGCAACCAGAGACCGGTGCATTCGAGAAGGTCGACCTCGGCCCCGGCACGGGGCCGCACAATGTCATCGTCGATGATGCGGGGAAGGTGTGGATTGCGGGCAATCGAAGCGCGTGGATTGGACGCTACGATCCCTCCACTGGTTCACTCGAGAAGTTCCCGACCCCGGAGCCCGGCGCACGTGATCCGCACACGCTGGTGTTCGCGCCGGACGGTGCATTGTGGTTCACCAGCCAGATGGGCAATAACGTCGGCCGGCTGCGCCCCGCAACGGGCGACATCGATCTCGTGGCGGTGCCGACGCCGGCGGCGAGACCGTACGGCATCAAGGTGAGTCGCGAGGGTCGTCCATGGGTAGCCCTGCTCGGCACCAACAAGCTGGCAAGCGTCGATCCCGAGTCGCTGAGCCTGTCCGAAGTCGCACTGCCGCGCGCCGATGCGCGGCCGCGCCGATTGGTGCTGAGCAGTGACGGGGATGTCTGGTACGTCGATTATCTCGAAGCACGCCTGGGTCGCTACCGCCCGCGTGACGGCACCTTTCGCGAATGGCGCACGCCGGGTGGCGACGGTGCCGGGCCGTATGGGATGGCCATCGACGCCAAGGACCGCGTCTTCTACGTGGAAACCGGCGTTACGCCTAATCGCATGGTGGTATTCGATACGCGCGAGAAGCAGGTTCTGGCCAGCGCGCGCATCGACAGTGGTGCCATCCGGCACATGTACTACCATCCGCCCTCCGACGCGGTGTGGTTCGGCACGGATGCGAACACGGTAGGCCGTGCGCGGCTCGAATAGCCGCAATTCCCGCACCTTCCTCGTCCGGGCCGATCACGATCGCAGCGGCGCACGGTCGGTCCTGGCGGGCAGTCATCGTGTAACGCTTTCAAGAGGTGGCAAATGTTGCGGCCGGGCGGCGACCCGCGGCGCCGTCGGAACATGACATCGGACACTCGGCGTGGCAGCGCGGCCGACGGCGCATCGCACGTACCGTCGTAACCAGGCATCACGAGGTGACAGACCGCACCGATGGCGTCATGCTTCCTCGCCTGAGCGCAGCGACTTCGCAGCAGGAGGATAACGATGTCTTCGATCGTCACGAGCGTGCTTTCGCGGTGTGCGGCGCTGGCGCTGCTGGTCCCACTCGCACTGCCGCTGCAGGCCGAGGAGGCCAGCATGGCCGCGCGCATCGAGGCGCAGATGGCATCGTCGGGGCGAGGCCCTTACGATCGTGAGAAGGACGCCGGCCGCAAGCCCGCCGCCATGATGGAGTTCTTCGGCGTCGAGTCCGGTATGACCGCGCTCGACATGCTTACCGGGGCGGGCTACAGCGCCGAGATCCTGTCCGCCGCGGTCGGACCAGAAGGTACCGTCTACGCGCAGAACTCGCTGCTGGTATTGCGCCTCATCGGCGGTGAACATCACCGCGCGATGCTCGACCGGCTCGAGGGCGAACGGCTCGCGAATGTACGCTACATCATTGTCGATCCCGAGGACATGCCTTTCGACGGCAGTATCGACTTCGCGCTGTGGGGGCTGAACCTCCACGACGAGTACCATAATCGCGGCGAATCCTCGGCGCTGGCCTTCCTCGGACACATCAGGCGCGCATTGAAGCCGGGTGGCATCCTCGCGCTGAGCGACCACGTCGGGCTTCCGGGGAACGACAACAAGGCCTTGCATCGCATCGATCCCGCCCTGGCACGCGAACTCATCGAACGGGCCGGCTTCGTCATCGAGGCGACTTCGGATCTTCTCGCCAATCCGGACGACGACCATGGCCGAATCATCTATGACGATGATCTCCGTTATCGCACCGACCAGTTCCTGATCAGGGCGCGTAAGCCGCGCGAGTGATGCCTCGTCCCTGACCTTCCTGTTCCGCTGGAAGCAGCGGGCGCCGCCCGTGACTGGCCAGGCATCGGAAGCTGTCCCGGCGTAGCTCGAATCGGCGCGGGCTCAAACATGATGGTCTCGGCCTGGCGCCTGCCGATCGGCACTTCAAGGCGCGGTGCCGGGCTTCCCGGCAAGCAGCGCTGCCGCTTCCTGCGGCTGCACTGCACGGGTCTCGATGAGACGGCTGACGCGACGCCCGAGCCGGATGAACGGTTTCTCCACGAACTGGTAGGTGAGCGCTGCGAAGCCGGCGCAAATGGCGACATAGTGAATGACGCTGCCGGCTGAGAGTCCGCGGTGAATCATCAGCCACGGCGCGATCTGGCCGAGGGCCTGGCCCGGAGCCTCGATGTTGCTCATGAACTCCATCATCGGCAGGTGAAGGAGATAGAGCGAGTAGGAGATGAGCCCGATGTAACTGAGCCCCGGCAATACGATCCGGTTGAGGTGTCCGCCGCACCAGGCAGCCACCACGAGGCCGGTTGACGAGGCGATGAGAAAACGCCAGAGATACTCGTGTGGCCCGAAGAGCTCGAGTTCGAACGTGTTCGCGTAGAACACCACCAGTCCGCCCGCCCCGAGCATCAACAGAACCCAGCTTTGCCACGCTCGGGCGAAGCGGATGCGTGTCGACCACAGTGCGAGAAGCCCGCCGATCATGAACTCCGAGGCATGTTCGACGAGCTGAATCACCGCAACCGGCAGTGTCGTACGCAGCGCCCCGAGAACCGCCGGATGCGCAGCGCAGTAGAGACTGGCCGCCGCAAGGACGACCAGGCCGACGCTACGCGCCTGCCGCCCGGGTAGAGCAAGAAACAGCAGCGGGAACGACAGGTAGAACCAGAACTCGACCTGTAGCGTCCAGAAGTAGCCCGTGCGGTAGCCCTCTACCTGCGGAATGCTCAGCATCAGGAAAGCATTGGAAATTCCGGCCATGTCGGCGAATGCCACGCCATCGACGAAGCGCATCAACAGCAGGTAGGCGACGAGGCTCAGGTAGTAGAGCGGGAGGATGCGAAACATCCTGCGCACCAGGAACGACGCGTAGTTTGCAACGAACGGCAGGTCGCGTTGGAGCAGCAGCGTGATGAAGAAGCCGCTCAGCACGAAGAATACGTCGACACCCAGGAATCCCCCGGGTGCGAGGACTACGCGATCGTGCGTCAGCATGACTGGCAGGATGGCCAGTGCTCGCAGGTAATCGAGGAAAGCAACGCGATTCATCAGGCTTTGCGGGCGACCGGATATCATGTGATGCGCGAACGGTGGCAGCCGGCGCGCGGCGGCGTAGGACAATCCCCGCGGCGCTGATTGACTGCCTCGCCGCGCCGGTGGGGTGCGCGAATGGTATGAGAAGGAACAGGGTGCCTCAACCGACGCGGGATGGGCGTACCCCGCTGCCTCAGCGCCAGTTCGCGCGCAGGAATCTGCCGATGCCCGCAATGGCCTCGCGCCCCTCGTCCAGCATGGGATGAAAGGCGTGCCAGACGTGGATCATGTCGTCCCAGATTTCGAGCGTGCTGACAACGCCGTCGCGCCGTGCTGCGGCGTCGAGTGCGACGGCGTCGTCGAGCAGCACTTCGTCGCGGCCGACGTGGACGAGCAGCGCTGGCAGTCCGCGGAGATCGGCATGGTTGGGCGAGGCCAGCGGCGAGTGCGGATCGGTTCCCTGCAAGTAGCGCTCGGCCATGTAGCGCACATCGTCGGGATGAATCATCGGGTCGCTGGCCGCGCATGTCGCGTAGGAGTCATTGTCGCAGCACAGATCTGCCCATGGGCTCAGCGCGACTGCCGCAGCGGGCATGGGCAGGCCGGCCTCGCGGGCCGCGAGCAGCGTGGCGACGGCAAGTCCACCGCCGGCGGAGTCGCCGGCGATCGCGAGGCGCTGCGGCGCGTGGCCGGCTTCGAGCAAATCGCGCCAGGCGGCCAGTGCATCGTCGACCGCGGCAGGGAAGGGGGCTTCCGGAGCCAGACGATAGTCGGGGAGCAGCACGGTGGCTGCTGCGACCCGTGCCAGCTCACCCGCGAGTGCGCGATGGGTATGCGGTGAGCCCATGACGTAGCCACCGCCGTGCAGGTAGAGCACCACGTGGTCGGTGCTCGAACCCGGCGCGCGGAGCTGCTCGGCGGGGCGCCCACCGGCCTCCATCGCAACGACCGTGATGTCTTCGGCGACGCGGAACGCGACCTTCTTCATCAATTCGCGACGCAGCGGGATGGGTGTCGCCGCGCCTGGCGGGAGGCGCTTCTCGCGCAGGACGGCTTTGAGCTTGACGATCTGCGGGCTCGGCACGCGGAAACTCCTCCATCGTTCGGTTGCCTCGACGGTCCGAGCTTAACCCGAAGCCTGCCGAACATGCCTAGAACCGGTCTCAAGATTATTCGTGGCCACGAATAATCTTGAGACCGGTTCTCGTCCCGAGCGCGGCAGTGCGCGGGGGACGCCGCCGCGGCCACAGCCGGCAGACAATCGCCCCGGCGCCGGTCTCCGCCATTCAGCGTCGGCGGCGGTAGAGTGCGAGCAGTGGCGCGATGGTCAGCAGCGCGGCGGGTGGTACCGGGACGGCCTGGACCCGCAGTCCGAGCGTGCTGGCGGTGCGCACGAGGGTGAGATCGAGCCCGACGACGGTCGGCAGGAGGACGTCGGCGAAGTCGCCTTCGATCAGTGCTGCCTGCAACAACAGGTAGAACTCGCCGGGCGCCAGCCCATGGTCGTCGGTGAGCAGGATTTCGAGTGTGCCTCCGAGGGTCAGCGTCCCGCCCACGTCGAGGGCATCGTAACCCGTGCCGCGCGCCAGGCCCGCCAGTTCGAGCACGAGCGTGTTGCCGGCTTCGAGCACGGCGTGGCCTGCGATGTTCAACAGTCCCGGGCTTGCGCCTGGCGCCAGTCCGCCGCCGAAACGCGCCGTGCCTTCCCCGGCGATGTCCCCCGGGCCGCTGTAGAGGCCGGCGAAAGCGATGGTCGCGCCGTCGCCGACGTGGATCGTAGCGGCATTGAAGACGTCACCGGCCATGCTCAACAGCGTACCGGCGGCGACGCTGACCAGCCCGTCATTATGAACCGCCCCGCCCAGCGCGCCCCCGCCGACCAGTTCACCATTGGCGCCGATCGTCAGACCTTCGAGCGTCGCGAGTATGCCACTCCCGAGCACCAGGCGGGCCCGCCCCGTGCTGTTGCCGAGCGCGAGCGAGCGCACCGTGGTATCGGCGCCCGGGCCATCGACGTTGACGTCCCCGGGCGGATCGAGAAAGACATCAAGATCGGGGTTGGGTGGCAGGCCCATGTACCAGTTGCCGGCGTCGTCCCAGCTGCCATCACCGGCATTGCGCCAGCCGAGATCGGGGCGCCAGCTGTTGATGGCGTTGGTACCGTCATCATAGATGGCCTTGTAGACGATCACGCCTGAATCGCTGAGGCCGTTGACGTCACCTCGCGGGTCGTTGTTGAACACGATGTCGAGCAGCGTGCCTCCCGGCAGCGCGTCGCCCTCGCGCGCGACGACGGCGAAGTCGATACCGTCGCTCATTACGAGCGCGGTCTCGAGAACCGGCAGTCCGCCACCTTCGCCAGCGCCGGGTTCGAACAGCCCTGGTGCGTCGTCCGTCGGCACGGCAAGCTCGGTGAGGAAGGCGACGATGCCGCCGTTGTTGAGTGCCGGGTCGTCGAAGGAGGCGAAGCTGGCGTCTTCGAAGGCGTCGCCCTCGCGCGCGACCTCGATGAGCGCGCCGGGCGCGGCGAGGTAGATGCCGCTGTCACGATCGCTGTCGGTGTGCGTGAGCCGGACGCGGAAAGCCACCTCGTCGCGGTCATTGAGGGCGGGCCAGGGAACTGCGCTGGTGACGGCATCCTCGAAGCGCCCGAAGCGGCCGTCGCCGCCCGGTACCAGGTCGCCTTCGCGCACGAGTTCGTGCACGGTGACCCCATCGTGCAGGTAGATGCCACTGTCGTCGGCGACGCTGCTGCCATCGATGCCCGGTGTGTCGTCGAGCAGCGCGGTGAAGGCGAGATGGCTCGCGTTGTTGATGCGGATGTTGCCAAAGCGGTCGAAGTTGCCGCTGCCGTCCGCGAGCGCATCGCCCTCCTGCAGAAGGACGCTGGCACCGAGGCCGCCTGGGGCGATGCGCGCCAGGCCGGTCGGTCCGGTGAGATTGCCGATCTCGAGGCCGGCGAGGAAGGCGATCGCGCCGAGGTCGTTCATGGTCGGCGAGAACACCCCACCGAATTCGTCACCCTCGCGCGCGACCACGCGCACGCTGTTCGCGCCCGGGCTGGTCGCGGGGGCGTAGCGGAACAGTGCGGTGTTGTCCGCGCTGCCTTCTTCCGTGCCGTTCATGGCGGCGAAGAAACCGACGTTACGATTACCGCCGAGGCCGAACAGTTTGAAGCCCCGGAGATCGCCGAAGACGGCATCCTCGTCCGGCACGTCGGCAACCTCGTCGCCTTCGCGCGCGACGACGGTGAAAGCGCGGTCGACCTGCTCGACGACGATGGCGGAGTCGCCGCCGGTCAGTCCACCGCTGACCGGCAGTTCGAGGGCAATCGAGCTGAACCAGCCGGCCACGGGGCTGACCCCGCCCAGGGCTTGCGAGTTCTGCAGGCGCGTGGCCGCGAGGAAGAGATCGCCCGCAACGAGATCATCGGCGACCAGACCCAACGGCGCGCCCTCGCGCAGAACTTCCTGAACGCCGGACCCGACGATCGGAGCGACGCCGGCATAAGAGGCATTGAAGTAGCGGTAGATGCCGCTGTCGTCAGCGTTGCCGTCGCTGGTGTCGGTGAGGCGCGCGTTGAAGACCACCGTGTTGATGTTGTTGATCTTCGGTACGCCGAGGTTGGCGAAGCTGCCATCCAGGCCGGCGAAGGAGTCGCCGGAGCGCGCGATCTCGCTGGTGCGCCCTGCTGCCGCCGTCGGCGCGGCAAAGGCCACGAGGATGAGGAGGGTGGGCAGCAGCTGGCGTGCTGCCAGGCGCCGCGCGGGCGCAGCAGCCGGATACAGGGGAGGGTCGTCCATGGCGGGCTCCACGCTTCCGTAACGATGCACCCGATGCTAGCAGCCCCTTGTGCTTTGCAGGCTGCGCGTGACGAAGACTGAGACCGATTCCCGTTTCCGCCGCGATGCGTGAGCCGTGGCATGGCGCGCGCATCGACAGCGCACGCACTCAGCTGATGCCGGGTGGCCGGTCCTGGTCGAGTTCGGTCTCGCGAGGCGCACTCGTGCGCGGTGCTTCGGCCACCGTCAGGCTGTCGAGTTCGTCGAGCTGGCGGGTCACGGACTGGCCGAGTGAATTGAGTTCATGGTGGAGCGACTCGACGGCGGCGAGTTTCTCGGCGAGTGCGTTGCGCGCTTCCTGGATGCGCGCCTTCTGATGCGTGACGCGGTTGGCGAGCGCAGCCAGGCGCGCGTGGTAATCATCGAGCTCACGCTCACGCTCGGCGAGGCGTTCGCGGTCGCGCGCACGTGCCTGCACGAGCTTCTCACGAACCACTTCCTCGGCCCGCTTGCGCATCTGTCCGACCCGCGTCGCGAAGCGTGCCTCGAAGCGCGCCCGTTCCGCCTCGCGCACGGCATCGATCTCGTTGCGCAGGCGCTGCTCGAACTCGCCCAGCAGGCGCGTGACGGCATCGTCGGCAGCGTTCGTCGGCGCACTGCCCGGAACTGCCATGCTGCTGACGTCGAACTCGTCGTCATCGAGCCGGTCGACGCGGAAGACCGTGCTGTCGAGGGAAATCGCCGGGGGCTCCTCGGTCTGTACCGGTGCCGGTTCGGCGGTGCCCGGCGCGATGCCGCTGCTGTGGATTTCCTCGACGAGCTGGGCGAGGCTCTGCCCGGTGTACGTGTCGGCATAATGCTCGGGCCGCTCGGGCGCACGCGCGGCAGCGTCTTCCTCGATGTCGAGCACCGACGGGAAGGCGTCGTTGGACATGGTCGTCTCCTGTGGCTGAGCGGCGGCAGGCTCCATCGCCGCGGGTGGATCGGGCGGCACCGGCGGTACGATCGGTGCGTCGACATGGCTCGCCTCGATGCCGCGCAAGCGTAGCAGCAATGCGGCGACGGCGCTCACCTCCGGAGCCTCGCTGTAGACGACGTAATGCGCCTCGGGATCGAGCCGATGGTATTGCAGCCTGATCAGCGGCAGCGGCAGGTTCAGCGCATCGTCGAGATGCCATTGCGCGTAGTCGTCCTCGTAGCGGACGTCCAGCCAGCGCGCGCCGATGGCGAGCATGCCGTCGGCGCGGGCGCGCGTCAGCGGTGTCAGCAGGGGATCCCGTACCAGCGCATGGAAATCGCTGCGCTCAAGCCGCAGCAACACGCCGTCGGTGAGCATCGTGACGGTGGCATTGCGCAGCCCGTCGGCGACGAGCGCTTCCTCGCCGACGCCGTCGCCCGGACCAATCTCGGCGAGATGTACCATGCCCGCGCGGTCGACGCGGCGTTCCACGCGTGCACGGCCGGACTTGACGAGGTAGTAGTAGTCCCCGGGCATCCCCTGCGTGATGATGACTTGGCCCGCGCTGACCGCCATCTCGGTGGCGCGCAGCAACACCTGCAGGATGCGTTCCGGAGGCAACGCGGCAAGCACCCCGTTGCGCAGGGTGCGACTGACCCAGTCATCGCTGGCATCGCCGTTGAGTTCCGCCACGTCGAGTTCGCCGGCCGGCCGCCCCTGCGCGGCGAGCGCAAGCTGGCGATCGAGTACCGAGCGCTCGATGCGGAAAATACGTGCCGGCTCGGCGCCGAGCGCGCGCAGGCGGAACGGGCGCACGCCGGGGTCGACGGGCGCTTGTGCCGCGGCGTCCGTGCCATCGAGACGCAGGCGGGGGCGCCCGCGCGCCTCGATACCGATACTGCCGCCCAGCAGGTAATGCACGAGTTCGCCTTCGTCTGCCTCGACGGAGAGACGGTCGCCCGGCGGTATGACGAGGATCGCGCCGCGGCGGGCGACCACGCCCTGGTAGCTCACCGGTAGTTCGTCGATCGGGGACAGGTGACGGATCAGCCCGGCATCGCTGGCGAGGTAGGGGTGATCGTGCGGTACGCGGCTCAGCTCCGCGCTGGAGGGCGGCGCGTCGCTGCCGGGCGTGTCGCGGGATTCACTGGTCTCTTCCATGACGACGCGGGCTCCTCGGTAGTTGACGCGGTCGGCACCGTGGCAGGCCGTCGTGATACAGGCGCACCGGCGGTTCAGCGTGCGTGCGATCGTGGTGGCGGCGATGTCGCGTCGCGGGCGCTTCTGGCGCACCGCATGCGCAAATCATGGGCCGAAGCGGATGACATTGTTCTCGTCGGTGCTCGGCCGGGTGCCGAGCGCGATGCGGCCGCTGCCGCGGAGCGCAGCGCTCTCCTCGCGCAGGCGGTGCACGGTGCCATCGTCGAAGTAGACGAAGGTGCCGTTGCGGCTGCAGTCGACGATGACGTAATCGCCGTCGACGAACTCGACCCGCGCGTGGACCTTGGAAACGTGCTTTTCCGCCACGACCAGGTCGCAGTCCTGTGCGCGGCCGATCACGCAGGCGCCACTGTGACGGGCGAGATCGATCCGTTGACCGGCGCATTCCAGCACGAGCGGCGGCCGGGCCTTGAGCAGTTTGCGCACGGTGTCGCTCGGCGCGACGCGGTTGGCCGCGGATTCCTCCGGCACGTCATGCCCGGGCGCTGCCTCGCTGCGCGGCGTATCGAGTGACGGCGGTGCGCCCGGCTTGCGGCCGATGATACGCAGCATTGCGCCGAGTCCGAGCGAGCGCTCGTCCGCTGCTGGTTCACTGCGCCCATGCGTCCGTTCCCATTCGATGCGCTGGCGCAGGCGTTCGCGCATCTCGGCGGGAAGTTCGTCGCGTAGAAAGCGGTTGTCCCGGCGCAGCACGAACTTGAGCATCTCGTCGCACCATTGCTCGGTGACCACGGCGGGGTTGAAGACCTGGCGCCGCTCGCCGATCTCCTCGAAGTTCTGCGTGTGCAGCTGGAGCACGCCGTGCTCGGCATCGAGGGAGAAGCGCAGCACTACCGGGATGCTGCCCTGTAGCGCGATGCGCGACTTGCGCAGGGCGCCGGCGTTGTCGCCATCGTGCACGACGCGCGCGAGCACGCCGTGGCGACGCAGGCGATCGACCCAGGCGTTGACGTCGAGGCCGGCGGTCGTAATTTCGAGAACCTGCTCGCGACGCTGGCGCAATTCGCAGCGCAGCGTCACCGTCTCGGGCGGCATGCCATCGGCCTCGAGCGCATGGTGGCGCTGGCGGAAACCCTCGACGGTACCCACTCCCGGAATGGTGATGGTGGCGTCGATGGCTTCGTCGAGCGTGCCCAGCTGTTGCACGAGGTCTGCGAGGTTCTGGTGGATGCGGAACATCGCGGGCAGGGCCGCGGCGCGGAATTCGCCGGCACGTTCGCCCGCGTTGCGCGCCGCGATGGCCGCGGCTTCACGTGCGGCGGCACGCTGCCTGAGATCGTCGAGCACGCCCATGACCGTCAGTCCGCCCGTGGTCGCGCCACGGGGGCCGAATCCTGCAGGCAAATGGGCGCGCCGCGCTGCAACGCGAACGGTCGCCTCCGCGCCGACTTCGCTGGCTTGAGTGGCAAGGTGTGGGCCCCCTCCTGGTATGGAACCATCACCGCGGCGCCGTGTGGCGGCGCGTGCCTGCGCTGAATTGCTGGACGACCGGCCCGCATGGTAGGCCGGGGCGCCGCGCGCCCCTGCGCCCAGCGGAAAAAAGCTAACAGCTCGAGCGCACCCCTTCAACGTGATCGTGGCTCCGATCGGACATGGTCCACATTCCATGGCAACGGCGCGACATCGCGGACGGGAGGCGTGGCCAGCGGATCCGGTACCGCACTGCGACATAGAATGGCGGCCATGTGCAGCGACAGCCAATCGAGCCCCGGCCGCCGGCGCGACGGCACGCCGCGCGCCGCGTCTGCTGACCTGCCGCTGCGCTGGTCGACGCCGCCGGCGTGGGCGGCCGCCGCGCTTGCCGATCCGCTGGCCCTGCTCGGCGATCATGCGCACCTCGAGCGCAAGGCCGCCTCCAATGCGCTGGACCTGCTCACCCGCTGGCGTGGCGACGTCGGCGCCGACGAGTGGGCGCGCATGCTGGGCGCTATCGCGCGTGACGAGGCACAGCACCTGCACGCGGTGTTGCGCATGCTGCAACGACGCGGCGGCGCATTACCGCGCGTGCACCGGAATTCCTATGCTGCCGCACTGCATCGGCTGGTGCGGCGCGGGGACGGCGCGCGTGAACTGCTCGATCGACTGCTGGTTGCGGCGCTGATCGAGGCGCGCTCCTGCGAGCGCTTCGCGCTATTGGCAGGCACGCGGGACGATGCCGCGCTGGCGGCATTCTTCGGCAGTCTGCACGGGTCCGAGCTTGGCCACTATCGCGTGTTCCTGCGCCTCGCTGACATGGTGGTGCCGGCCGGCGAGCGCGCCCGGCGCTGGGCCACTTTGTGCGATGCCGAGGCAGCCATCATTCGTGACGAAGCGCCGGGCTCACGCATCCACAGTGGACCGCCACGTTGAGCAGACCGCCCGCTGCAGCGCGACCCTCAGCTGTCCAGTACGAGCGCCGGCGCCGCCGCGACCAGGTCGGCGACGGCTTCGAGCAAGGCGTGGTCGTCGACGGGCTTGTCGAGCACGCGCACCCCGGCGTCGCGTAGCGCCGCGCGGTCCAGGCCCTGGGCGTAGCCCGTGATGAGCACGACCGGCAGGTCGGCGCGCAGCTCGCGCGCGACGGCGATGAGCTCGGTGCCGGTCAGCCGTGGCATGGTCTGATCCGTGACGAGCAGGTCGAAATCCTGCGGTGCCGCGCGCAACCGCGCGGCCGCTTCGGCACCGTCGCCGGCCACCGTCACGCGGGCGCCGTGCTGCGTCAGCACTTCGCCGACGAAGCGGCGGACCAGTGCCTCGTCATCCACCAGGAGCACGCGCAGGCCGGCTGATTCGCGGTGTTGCCGTGACGCGTCGGCAGGGGCGGTTTCCGTTGCCAGGATGCCGTCGGCCCGTGGGAGCAGCAACCGCACGGTGGTGCCCGCGCCCGGGCGGGACGCTACCTGCACGTGGCCGCCCGCGCGGTGTGCGACGCCATGCACGACGGCGAGCCCGAGCCCGGTGCCACGACTCACTTCCTTGGTGGTGAAGAAGGGCTCGAACAGGCGCGGCAGGATGTCCGGTGCGATGCCGCAGCCGTCATCGTGCACTGCGAGCTCGACGTAGCTTCCTTCGATGGCGCGATGGCAGGCACCACATTCACCGTGCGCATCCTCGCACGCACGCAGCACGACGCGGATGTGACCGTGCTCGCCGCTGGCATCCCGCGCGTTGACGACGAGATTGACCAGTGCCTGGTGCAGCTCGGCGGGGTCGGCAACCACCGGCGGCGTGGCGGGGTCGAGACTGGCTTCGAAGCGAATGCTGGACGGAATCACCGCGGCGAGCATGTCCACTGCTTCGCGAATAACGGTGCCGGCAGCGATGGCCGTGGGGGTTGCAGTCGCCTCGCTGCGGCTGAAGGCGAGCATCTTGGCAACGAGATCGCGCCCGCGTTCCCCCGCACTCGTGATCGCTTCGAGATACTCGCCGAGCTTGCCGTCCACGTGGTCGCCGAAGCGGCGCCGGGCCAGCGCGGCGAAGCCGAGGACGCTGCACAGAATGTTGTTGAAATCGTGCGCGACACCGCCGGTGAGCTGGCCGATCGCTTCCATTTTCTGGGCCTGCTGCAGTTGTCGCCGTAAGCGCTCCTGTTCGAGCGCGGCGGCGCGCGCGGCGGTGACGTCCTCGACGATGCCGACGAAACCGCTGATGTCATCGCTGCTGTGCACCGGCGCGACGCGGACGTGGACCTCGCGGGTGGCGCCGTCGTCGTACCGCAGCGTGTAGTCGTCCTCGAAGTCTCCCGCGGGCGCCGCCAAGTAGCGTGCCCAGCGGTCCGCGGCGATGGTGCGTGCCTCGGCATCGAGCAGGCGTGCCCAGGTCGGTCCGGTGACGTTCTCCGTGCCGAGCATGCGTTGCACCGCCGGGTTGGCGAAACTCACCATGCCATCGCTGCTGACAGTGAAGATCCCGACCGGCGAGTTGTCGACCACGACACGCAGGCGTGCCTCGCTCTCCTGGCGTGCTGCTTCGGCCTGCCTGCGTGCGGTGATGTCGATTTGCAGGCCAAGCATGCGCAGCGGCTGGCCAGCGGCGTCGCGCGCGGCAACGTGGCTGCGACCGAGCATCCACATCCAGGAGCCGTCGCGACGCCGTGCGCGTGCCTCCATCTCGATGTAAGCGGTCTCGCCGACGAGGTGGCGTTCGACACATCGCATGATCTCGGGCAGCTCGTCGGGATGACAGATGGCTTTCCACGCCGCGACATCGGTGATCTCTCCCGGCGTGGTGCCAAGCATCGCGGCGAGCTGTGCATTGATGGTGAACACGTCGCGCGTGATGTCCCACTCCCACAGGCCGATGCCGGCGCTCTCGACGACGTGCTGAAATTGCCGTTCCTGCTCGCGCAGCTCTGCCTGCGCAGCGCGCTGGGCGTGGATGTCGATGTGCACACCGCTGAAGCAGCGCGCGCGGCCGTCGGCGTGCATGGCGGAGACGTTGGCGCGGCTCAGGATCCAGCGCCAGCCGCCGTCCGCGGTGGCGAGGCGATATTCGATCAGGTAGGGCAGCGCCGGGTCGGCCAGATGGGCTTCCTTGAGTGCCAGCACGCGCGGCCGGTCCTCGGGGTGGATCAGCGCGCGCCAGGCCTCCGCAGTGGACGGGACATGCTCGCCCGTGTAGCCGAGGCGGGCGAGCCAGGGCGCACTCGCGGTGAGCGTGCCGGTGTCGAGATCCCATTCCCACAAGCCGACCGGGGTATGTTCGAGAATCTGCGCGAAGCGGCTCTGCTCGGCACGGATCAAGGCGTGTTCCTCGCGCTGCCGAGTCATGTCGAGATGGATGCCCGACATGCGCGTCGGCTGTCCGCAGGCGTCACGGGCGACGACCATGCCGCGGTCGAGCACCCAGCGCCACTCGCCGTCGGCATGCCGCAGCCGGTGCTCGGACTCGTAGAACGGGGTGTGCCCGTCGAGATGCGCGCGCACCCTGTCCAGCGTGGCCTGGCGATCGTCGGGGTGCACCAGTCCCTGCCAGGTCGCGATGGTCGGTGCGAGATCCTCGAGACGGCGCCCGAGCATGCGCGCCCAGCGTGCATTGAAGCGCACCTCGTCGGTGACGAGATTCCAGTCCCACATGCCAGCGTCGGCGCCGGCGACGACGAGTTCCAGCCAGGCGCGCTCGGCCTCGCGTACCGCGAGTTCGCGCGTGCGCTCGACTTCGAGGCTCGCGCAGCGTGCGGCGAGGGCGGTCAGCGTGCTGCCGGCATCGGCGTGGCCGTCGCCCGCGTGCCGTGCATCGATGGTGCACAGCGCGCCGAGCAGGGCGCCGTTCTCACCGAGCATCGGGGTCAAGTGCGCTACCCGTGCGGCGTCGTCGAGCAACGGGTCGGCCGGAAAGCGGCGCTTCAGCGCGCCACGGACGGGCATCGCGTGCGCGGACCTCGCCAGCGGCTCGAGCACGGTGTCCGCGATGTTGTACACGGGCGGCGGTGTGGCCATCGTCGTGCTCCAGTGGCCGAGCACGTGTACCTCCGTGCCGGTATGTTCGAAGGCGAGTACCGCTGCCGCACGCGCTTCGCAGGCGAAGGCCACCGCGCGCGCGATGGCGGCATGACGATTCGAGCCAGCGGTCGGTTCGAGCACCAGTTGGAGTGCACGTCGCTGGCGCTCGACGTCGCTGAGGTCAGTGCGCAGCGACAGGAAGCCGTTGATGGCACCGTCGGCGGCCGCCAACGGCACGATGGTCGACTGTACCCAGTACGGCGCACCGTCCTTGCGGCGGTTCTCGATCATCCCCTGCCAGGTCTGGCCGCTGCCGATGGTGCTCCACAGCCCGGCGTAGAAATCGGGCGGGTGCGCACCCGAGCGCAGCAAGCGATGGGTGTTGCCGACCAGCTCGTCACGCGTGTATCCGCTGATGTCGCAGAAGCGGTCGTTGGCTGCGAGGATGGTGCCGGTGCGATCGGTGACGGAGACGATGGCGTGGGCATCGAGCGCCGCGCGCAGCGTCGCGAGTTCGTGTGCGGCGGCGTCGGAGGAAGCGTTGCGCGCGGCGCCGCGGCCGCCCCGTGCCGCGATCGCGGCGAAGGCGAGCACCAGCCCCGCACCGTGACTGAGCGTTGCGCCGAGCAGCATCGCAGCATCCGACGGCGGTAGCCAGGGACGCAGGATGACGTGCAGCAGGAGCCCGCAGGGCAGCGCCAGCGCGAACAGCACGAAGCGCTCGCGTGCAGCGCTGCTCTCGGGCAGGATATCGTCATTCGGCGGCATGGCTTCTCGTGCGGGTCGTGGGTACGCCTGGTGCGGCCGGCAGAGCGGTCTCCGCGGCGGAGCTGGGACCCGCAGGTACACACCGACCGACCTTGTTTATATCGATTTAATCGAATAATTCTTGAGTCAGGCGCAGGTGAGCATGGGTTTTTCGGGTATCCAGGCGTTTATCTGTACAAACGCAAGCGAATTCTGACTTTTTATCGCCAACTGGCTGACCTAGAATGAGCAATCGCGACGGAGCGCCAAGACTTCGCGCAGGCAGGAGGGTATGCGAAAGATCTTGTTCGTCCTCGCGTGGTTGATCGCGAGCACCGCCGCGGCGCAGGAAGCGCCCCAGCTCACGTTCACCGTGGATCGCTTCGCGGTGGGCGGTGCATTGCCGACCGACGTCGCGACCGACGCGGTGCTCGCGCCGTTCACCGGCGAGCACGCCGGCATGGACGGCCTGCTCGCCGCGCGCGACGCCCTCGAGCAGCACCTGCGCAGTGCGGGTTATACCTTCCACCGCGTGGTGCTGCCGCCGCAGACGCTAAGTGGCGGCGTCGTCACGCTGGAGGTCGTCACCTTCACGCTCGGCGACGTGATGGTCGAGGGTCACCAGTACTTCACGCGCGAGTCGGTGCTGCGCAGCCTGCCCGGACTCGAACCCGGCAGCGAACCCAACGTACGGCGCCTGTCACGCGCGCTCGCCGTCGCCAACCAGCACCCGGCCAAGAACCTCAAGCTCAACTTCCGCGCCGCCGAGGACCGCGACGACGCGCTCGACGCCGTCGTACAGGTGACCGATCAGAAGCCGTGGGCGCTGTTCCTCGGCCTCAACAACATCGGCAACCAGTCCACCGGCTACACGCGTATGAGTGTGGGCGCGCAGTACAGCAACGTCAGCGGTCATGACGACGTTCTCACCGGCACCTTCATCACATCCCCCGACAACGCCGACGACGTCCAGCAGTACGGTGCGTTCTACCAGCTGCCGGTCTACTTCGCGTCCGGCTGGCTGACCGCCTTCTACGTCAAGTCCGACGTCGACGTCGGCAACGTGCAGGGCATCTTCGACGTCAGCGGTTCGGGTGACTTCCTCGGCGTGAGTTTCCGCCACGAGCTGGTCGGCGTCGGCCGCTATCGCCACAGCGTCACCGTGGGTCTGCAGGACCGCCTGTTCGACACCGGGCTTTCGAATGCGATCACGGGCACACCGTTCCCGAGCATCAGCACCAAGGTGCGTTCCCGGCCCATCTCGCTGCGCTACGACGGCGGCTACAACTGGCGCGACACGAGCCTCGACTTCTACGTCGATTTCACCCAGAACCTGAGTTTTGGCGGGCACAACCGGGCATCGAGCTACGCGCGCGTGCGCGCGCCCGCAGACCCCGGGTGGAAGGTCATCCGTTTCGGGGCGCTCGCCACCCATCGACTGCCGCGCGATTTCCGTGCGGTCGGTCGCCTGACCGGCCAGTACACCAACGAACCGCTCATCCCCGGTGAGCAGATCGGTTTCGGCGGCGACCGCTCGGTGCGCGGTTTCGAACAACGCACGATTGCGGGCGACCGTGGCCTGCAGCTCAACCTGGAATTGTGGTCGCCGCCGGTCACCGAACTCTACGGCGTGCGATTCCTGGCCTTCTTCGATGCCGCCCACAAGGTGCTCGACGAGGCCGGCGTCGGTCAGCGGCCCAACGACACCATCTCGAGCATCGGCGTCGGCGCGCGCTGGCAATGGCATGATCAGCTCGTCGCCGCGCTCGACTACGGCCAACCGCTCGCCAATGCCGACGGCGAGGCCGCCGATCGCGGCAATTCCAAAGTGCACTTCACCCTGGAGTACCGCTATTGAACACGGCGCCGGCAAGCGCGCCCTCGCGGCGCCAATCGCAACGGACCGCGCAGGCCGCCGGCACGCGCCGCGTTGCGCATTCCTGGGTAGCCCGTCTGCTGACGCTCGCGCTGCTGCTGGCGAGTTGCCTCGCGCTCGCCGCCGAGCGCGCCGGTGAGGTGCTCGTTGCACGCGGGGTCGTGACCGCCTACGCCACCGGTGGCACCGCGCGCATCGTCGCCCCGGGCTCGGACGTCTTCGTCGGCGAGGTCGTGAGCACCGGGCTGCGCAGTCTTGCCATCCTGCGTCTCGCCGATGGCTCGCGCATCACCCTGCGCCCCGACACCGCCTTCGAGATCACCGAGTTCGAGACCGAGGAGAACGCCGAGAACGCGCTGTTCACGCTGTTCCGCGGCGGTCTGCGCTCGGTTACCGGTTTTCTCAGCAAGCGCAACCCGAACGCGGTGCGCCTGCGCACCCCGGTCGCCACCATCGGCATTCGCGGCACCGTGTTCGACGCGCGCCTGTGCGGCGAGGAATGTGCCGAGGAAGCGCGCGTGCGACCGGCGCCGGCCGGTCGGGCCGGCTTCGTGCGCGGGCGTGTGCTGGCGCGCAGCGGCAGCCGCGCGCGTGCCCTCGACAGCGGTGCGCCGGTCTATGCCGGCGACACGCTGCTGACGGAGGCGAACGCCTACGCAGTCATCGCCTTCCGCGACGAGAGCCGCGTCACCCTCCTGCCGAATTCCGAGTTCGAAGTGGAGGAGCTCAATTTCGAGCCGGCCGAGCCGGAAGCCGGCAGTGCCATCTTTCGCCTGCTGCGCGGCGGACTGCGCGCGGTGTCCGGCCTGATCGGCAAGCGCGAGGGGCGCGGTTACCGCATGCGCACCGCGGTCGCGACCATCGGTATTCGTGGCACCGGTTACGACCTGCTCTGCCAGGGCGCCTGCCAGAATCCCGACCCGGGCGCCGATCCGAGCGGCGACGGTCTGTTCGCCGACGTGTGGGACGGCGCCATCACGCTCGACGATACGCACGTGGTCGAATCGGGCAACACGGTCTTTCTCGCCAATACCGGCTTCGTGCCGGTGCCGGTGCCGTCGCTGCCGGTCGAGCTCACCGCGCCGCGGCCGGATACGGTCGACGTGCCGCCCGCGCCGCCGCCCCCGCCGTCTTCCGCAACGCCGCAGCCGGGTCTCTACGTGACCTGCTACGAAGGCAACTGCGCGATGCAGACGGATGACAACCTGGTCGAACTCGGACCGGGCGAATCCGGTTACGTCGGCGCCGCTGGTGGCGCCGCCGAGGAGCTGCCGGAAGTGCCGGCCTTCCAGGCCGAGGATCCGGTGCTGCATGCCGGCGAGCTCGGCGGCGCACTCAATCGTATCAACGAGAGCCTCGATGGCGGAGGCCTGCAATGCACCGTTCGCTGAAACGCGGCCACCACCGCACCACCCGTTTCCTGACCTTCTGCTACGCGCTCGCCGCGAGCGCGGTCGCCGGCGCCAACCCGCGCGGCGCGGAGGTCGTCCACGGCAGTGCGAGTTTCGCCATGCCGAACCCGCACACGCTCGAGGTCACCAACTCGCCGAGCGCGATTCTCAATTGGCAGAGTTTCAGTATCGGTGCCGGCGAGACCACGCGCTTCATCCAGGACAGCGCGGCGAGCGCGGTGCTGAATCGCGTCGTCGGCGGGTCGAGTTCCGAGATCCTCGGCAACCTGCTGTCCAACGGGCGCGTTTTCCTGATCAACGAAGCCGGCATCCTGATCGGCCGCGATGCCGTGGTCGACACCGCGGGCCTGGTGCTTTCCACGCTCGACATCGACGATGCCGATTTCCTCGGTGGTCGCCTGCATTTCGAAGGCGATGCCGACAACGGCGGCATCACCAACCACGGGTACATCAAGAGCGCGCCGGGCGGTGAGATCATCCTCATCGCGCCGCGTATCGTGAACGAGGCGCAGGCAGGCAATCCGGTGAGCGGCCTCATCGAGAGCCCGGAGGGCGATCTCGTACTCGCTGCCGGCACCGCGATCACGATTGCGAGCCTCGATCACCCCGATATCACCTTCGAGGTCAGCGCGCCGGAGAACGAGGCGGTGAACCTGGGGCGTCTGCTCGCCGCTGGCGGCAGCGTCAGCGTGCTGGCCGGCACGCTGCATCATTCGGGCGAGATCAATGCCGACGCGATCACCCGTGACAGCGCCGGCAACGTGGTGCTTGCGGCGAGTGGCGATGTCCACCTCGACAGCGGCAGCCGCATCAGCGCCTCCGGCGAAGGTTCCGCCGGCACGGTCGCGGTAAGCGCGGGTGACGAAGGTCGCATCTACGCGCTCGGCAGTATTGCCGCGGATGGCGACACGGGCGGCAGCGTCGCGCTCGAGGCCGATCGCGTACTCGCGGCCGGCGCGGTCAGCGCGCACGGCGTGATTGACGGTGGCGAGGTCGAGGTGTCGGCTACGACCGAGATCATCGCGACTGCCAGTGCGCGCCTCGACGCAGCCAGCGATAGCGGCCGGGGCGGGCGCGTTGCGCTCGATGGCGGTGCCAACGTGTTCAGCTCGGCGCTGGTCGTCGCCGACGGTCTCACCGGTGGCGAAGTGGAAGTGCTCGGCGACGAGGTCACGCTGGCGAGCGCCACCATCGACGCCAGTGGCCAGGCCGGCGGCGGGCGCGTGCGTGTCGGCGGCGGCTTCCAGGGTGGCGAGGGCCTGCCTGCGGCGCAGGCGGTCACCGCGAATGCCTCGACCGTGATCAAGGCCGATGCCACCGCGGCTGGCGACGGCGGCAGCGTGGTGGTGTGGGCCGACGGCACCACGCGCTTCGATGGCATCGTCTCCGCGCACGGCGGTGCTGCCAGTGGTGATGGCGGCGAGGTCGAGATTTCCGGCAAGGAAGCACTGGCGTTCGCCGGCCGTGTCGACGTCGGCGCGCCCAATGGCGCGGCCGGCTCGCTGCTGCTCGATCCGAAGAACATCACGTTCAGCGCTGAAGAGCAGGGCCCCGGCAGCTTCCAGCTGCTCGATCCGCATCCTGGCGCCAACAACAACTTTGGCCAGACGCTGCAGAATTTCTTCGAAGATGGTGATTTCTCGACGCCGGCGAAGATTGCCGTATTCGATCCGCTCGACGATTTCGGCGGCGCCGATGCCGGCGCGGTCTACCTTTACCGTGCGTCCGATGGCGCCCTGCTCTCGGCGCTGACCGGCAGCCACGCCGGCGACAACGTCGGCAGCGCCACGCTGCAATCGATCGCCGGCGCACAGGTGCTGCGCACGCCGACCTGGCACAGCGACCGGGGCGCGGTGACGGTGTTCGACGTGGTCAACGGCGTCAACGGCGCGGTCTCGGCCTCGAACAGCCTGGTCGGCGCCAACGCCGGCGACGAGGTCGGCCTCGTCAGCGGGCTGTTCTCGGGCGTGCAATCGCTCGGCACCAGTATTGCCGTGCGCAGCTCTGGATTCTCCGGCGATCGCGGTGCGCTGACGGTGGCCATGCCGGCTGCGCTGAAGGGCACGGTTGGCACCGGCAACAGCCTCGTCGGCGCCAATCCCGGCGACGAACTCGGCGTCAACGCGCTGCAATCGATCGGCGGCGGCAACTACATCCTGCGCAGCGCGCACGGCGGCAATGGCGCGGTGACCTTCATCAATCCCGCCAACGCGCCGCGGGGCGTCGTGAGCAGTGGCAACAGCCTGGTCGGCGCCGCCCCCGGCGACGACATCGGCAGCAACGGCGTGCAGAACCTCGGTAGCGCCTACGCCGTGCTCAGTCCGGATTTCAACGGCGCTGCCGGTGCGGTGACCATCGCGTCGAGCGCAACCGGGATCGTCGGTATCGTCGGCGCCGGCAACAGCCTGGTCGGTTCCGCCAGCGGTGATGACGTTGGCGGTAGTCTGCTGCAGAACCTCTTCTTCGGGCGCTACGCGCTGGTCAGCGACATGAACGGCGCTGGCGCCGTTACCCTCGTCGACCCCACCGCACCGCCCGTCGGCGTGGTGAGCGCCGCCAACAGCCTGGTCGGCGATTCCGCTGGCGACGAGATTGGCAGCGCTGGTCTCGATTACGTCGGCGGCACCATCTGGGCCGTGTTCAGTCCCGGTTTTGACGACGGGGCGACCACCGATGTTGGCGCCGTGACCCTGGTCGACGGTCAGACCGGCAGCTTCGCCGGCACCGCCACGCCGGCCACCGCCGCGGTCGGCGCCGCCAACAGCCTGGTCGGGGTCTCACAGGACGACGCCGTCGGTTCGGATGGCATCGAGTTCGTGACTTCTTCACTCTATGCCGTACTCAGCCCGGGCTTCGACAACGGCGCGGCCGTCGATGCCGGTGCCATCACCTGGTATACGCCGGGCGACTCGCTGTCCGGCAGTGTCGGCGTAGGCAACAGCCTGCTCGGCGCGAATACCGGCGATGACGTCGGTGGCGGGAGCAACGATTTCTATTTTCTGCCGAGCGGCAATGGTCTGATCGAGATTCCGGACTTCGACGGCGGCGCGGGTGCGCTGGTCTTCGTCGATCCCTCGGCGCCCGTGACCGGTGCGGTCGGTGCCGCTTCGGCACTGGTCGGTGGCACGCCCGGCGATGCACTCGGCAGCGCAGGCATCGAGATCTTCGACGATTACTACCTGGTACTGACCCCTGGCTACGACGACGGCGTCAACGGCGTCAACGCCGGCGCGGTCACTGTCGGCGACAACCTCGTCGGGATCACGGGTGCTCTTTCCAACGCAAACAGCTTCATCGGCCTCGGTGCGGGTGACCAGGTTGGCAGCGGCGGCGTCTACGCACTCGCGAGCGGCAACGCGCTGGTGCACAGCCCGGACTTCGATGGTGGTGCCGGCGCGGTGACCTTCTTCGACCTCGTCAATGGCGTCATCGCCGGGGAAGTCGGGTTCGTCGCTACCATGGATGTCGACAACAGCCTGGTCGGGCCCGATCCGGGCGACGGCGTCGGCAGCGGCGGTATCGAGATCGTCGGCAGCCACTTCATCGTGCTGAGCCCGAATCTCGGTACGAGTTCCGGCCACGGTGCGGTCACCGTCGGTGACGACGCGGGCCTGTCCAACCCCTTCGGCACCATCGACCAGACCAACAGCCTGCTCGGTGGCAACTCTGGCGACGCCATCGGCAGCGAGGGCATCTACGAACTCTCCAATGGCAACGTCCTCATCCTGAGTCCCGACTGGGACAGTGGCAAGGGCGCGGTGACCTTCGTCGACCTCGACAACGGCATCATCCCGACCGGCTTCGTCGACGCCACCAACAGCCTGGTCGGCGCGCAGTTCGGCGACACCATCGGTTACGACGGCAGCACTTCGACGGTGGACGAGTTCTTCGCCGGTGCCAACCACTACTACGCGGTATTCAGCGGCATGTTCCAGCCCGGCGGCGCGGTGACCTTTGCCGACGCCGCCACCGGCATCAGCGGTGTCGTCAGCAACGCGAACAGCATCGTCGGCGGCAATCTCGGCGACGGCGTCGGCCTGATCACCGTGCCGAGCACGGCGGATTTCACGCAGCTGTCGAACGGCAACCTCGTCCTGCTGCACCCCGACTGGAACGACGATACCGGTGCGGCCACCTTCGTCGACCTCGTCAACGGCGTCGGCCTTGCCGGCACCATCGGCGCCGGTAACAGCCTGCTCGGCGCCGTGTCGGGTGACCGCGTGGGCGACGGCGGCGTGGTCGAGTTGTTCGGTACCGGCATCTTCGCCGTGCGCAGCCCGGATTGGGCCAACGGCCCCGAGGCGCAGGCCGGCGCGCTGACCTGGGGCGACATCGACACCGGCGCGGTGGGTGTCGTCGGCCCCGGCAACAGCCTGGTCGGCTCGGTGGCCGGAGACGATCCGGGTAGCGGCGGCATCACCACGGTGTTCACCAGCGACGCACAGACGCGCATCCTCGTCGAGAGCCCGGACTGGGACAACGGTGGCGCCGCCGATGCCGGCGCCATCACCACCTTCCTGCCGGGCGCGCCGGTGGTCGGTGCCATCGGCGCGGGCAACAGCTTCGTTGGCAGTCATGACGACGATCGCGTGGGTGACGGCTTCTACCGCTTCCTCAGTAACGGCAACCGCCTCATCGTGACCACCAGCTGGAACAGCGACGCCGGCGCGGTGACCTTCTGGAACACCAGCGCCAACCTGACCGGTACGCTCGGCGCGGCCAACAGCCTGGTCGGCAGCAATGCGGGCGACCTCGTCGGCGGGGGTGCCGTGTTCGAGGATTCGGGTACCGGGCGCTACTACGTCTCGTCACCCAACTGGAACGGTGACCGTGGCGCTGTCACCATCGGCAGCATCACCAGCGGCCGCAGCGGTGCGGTTGGCGCGGCCAACAGCCTGGTCGGCAGTGCCGCGGGAGACCTCGTCGGCGAGGTCGTGATCAACCTTGCCTATACCGATCGGCTGCTCGTGCTGAGCGAGGACTGGAACGCGGCACGCGGCGCCGTCACGGTAATCAATCCCGTCGCGCCGCGGGTCGGCGCGGTCAGCGCGGCCAACAGCCTGGTCGGTGCGAGCGCGGGTGACCGCGTCGGCGATTTCTCACCGGTGCAGCTCTTCGGCACCGACAACCGCGGGCTCGTCGTGCTGCGCACGACCACGTGGAACAACAACGCCGGTGCCGTGACCGTGCTCGATCCGCTGGCGCCGCGGGTCGGCGCCGTCGGCAGCGCCAACAGCCTGGTCGGCCGCGCGGGTGACCAGGTCGGCAGTGGTGGTGTCAACGAACTCTCCAATGGCAGCGTGCTGGTACGCAGCCCGTTATGGTCAGACGGCGCCGGGCAGTCGTTCGGCGCGGTCACGCTGATGCGTGCCGCGAGCCGGGTGACGCCGGTCACCGGCTTCGTCTCCTCGACCAACAGCCTGGTCGGTTCGCATGCCAACGACCAGGTCGGCAACGGCTCGTTCATTACCCTGCCCACCGGCAACATCGTCGTACGCAGCCCGAACTGGTTCGACAATCGTGGCGCGGTAACGTTCGTCAACATCGACGAAGGCCGTACCGGCACCGTTTCCGGTGTCAACAGTATCGTCGGTGAGCTGGCCAACGACTTCGTCGGCAGCGGCGGCATCACCCAGCTCGGCAATGATCGGGTGCTCATCCGCAGTCCGTTGGCGAGCGTCAACGGTATCGCGGGCGCCGGACGCATCGACATCCTCGATGGCGCCACCGTGCAGGACATTGCGGAGAGTATCGCCTTCGCGACCAATCCCGGCGGCGAGTTGGCGCTCTCGATCGCGTCGCTGATCGCCTTCCTCAATAGCGGCGCTACGCTGCTGCTGCAGGCCAACAACGATATCTACCTGCCGGCCGGCAGTGGCATTGTCGCCGAGCGCGGTTCGCTTACCCTGGAAGCCGGGCGTAGCATCGAGATCGAATCCGACCTCATTCTGCGCAACGGCGACCTCACGCTGCTCGCCAACGCCCCCGATGCGAACAGCGCATTCCGCGATGCCGGCGATGGTAATGTCACGGTGACGGCAGGTGAGAGCCGCGTGCTCGTGCGCGCGCGCGACCTCAACGTCGAAGCGCAGAACATCTTCGTCCGCGGCGGCACTGCGCCGAGCGCGTTCGCCGCCATGGTGGGCCTGCGCACGACCGACATACACGCCCATGGCAGTGGCCTGTTGCGCCTCGAGGGCGGTGCCGCAAGCGGCGGCGCCGGCTTCATGCCGGTCAATGCCATCGACCTGCTGACCAACTTCATCGGTAATCCGGACAGCGTCTCGGTGCCGGCGGCGTTCGTGGTCGGACTGAGCGGGCTGTCAGTGCTCGCCGACGACGTCGAGCTGATCGGTGGCGGCAGTCCCGGTGCTTTCGCGGCGCTCACCTCCTTCGGTGAATTCTCGGTCGATACGCTCAATCTGGTGTTCGCGCCCGGTATCGCCGACAACGCGGACGCGCTCCTTCTCGGCCTCGGTGGCGTCGCCGACATCAGCTACGTCAGTTGCAGCGGCTGCAACGAACTCCTGTTCGATCCGCTGCTCGACGGCCGGCCGCAATCCGGCATCTTCATCAGTGGCCTGTTGCAGGAGCCGACGGTCGACGCGATTCTCGCCATGCTGAATCGTGACGCCGAGGCGAGTGAAGACGACGAGGACGACGACGAGGAGGACGATGCTGCCGTGTGCAATTGATCGGGAGCGCGTCGCCCGCTGCACCATCACCTGCCGGACCGCCGGGCGTCCCTGCCCGGTCGCGGTCTGAGCGCCTCGCGTTGCGCCGGCTCAACCGGCGTTGGCGAGCGGCACGCGTGCTGCCGTCGGCGCAGCGCTCACGGCCACGTGCGGCGCGGCAAAGTTGCGGTCCTGGTTGGCGATGAGGCGGTCGATTCGCCGCAGGCAATCGGCCGGCAGCTCGAGTGCCGTTTCGACCCAGGCGTCGCAGATGCTGTAGAGCTCGTCGCGATCGACGGCGCGGCAACGCCCGATCGCCTGCCGGAAGGCAATCGCGCCGGGACGCGAAGCCTGGCGGGACACGTGTGAGCGGATGGTCGCTTCGCCTTCGCCGGCTGGGCACAACACGTCCACCACGCCCATCTCGTGCAGTTCCTCTGCGCGGTAGTTGCGTGCGCTGAGGATGATTTTCTCCGCTGTCATCGCGTCAACGCGCCGCCGCAGGAACGTATAGGCGCCCATCCCCGGGAACAGCCCAAACAGGACCTCGGGAAAGCCCATGCGCGAGCCTTCTTCGGCAACCAGCACGTTGCCGGCCAGCGCAGCCTCGAAGCCGCCACCCATGGCAACCCCGCGCACGAGCGAGAAGGACATGGTGTGGCCGGTGTTCGACGCGTGGTGGTAGACGGCATCGGTCGCCTTGCGCGCGTAGCGCATGAGTTCCGCGCGGTTGCGTGCTGCGATGAGCCGGCGGAACAGGCGGAGATCGCCCCCCAGGCTGTAGACACCGGGAATGCGCGAGGCGAACACGACGTACTTGACCGGCGTATCCGACGCCTGGCCGCCCCACTCGTGTGAGCGGATGCGATCCTGCACACGGCGAATGTCATCGAGCAGTTCGTGGGAGAAATGCGGCGTCGCCTGCGGCGCGATGTACTTCCACAGGATGCCGGTGTGGCGCTCGAAGCGCAGCTCGAGGTTGGGAAAGCTCGCGGCGTCGGCGAAGGGATCGTCGTGGCGGAGCAGTTTATGGGGAGTGTCGATCTTGATGAGCATGTTGTAACCCTCCTCGGGACGACGACGTGTGTCGCCCGATGCTTGTGATGGACGAGTCGTGCCGGGATGGCCGGCACGGCGTAGCGTTAGCGTGGAGGTGGCCGTGTGGTGAGATGCGGCCTTCTTGTTGTGATGTGCAGGATGCGGGACAAGTGCCGCCGGCGATCACCACGAGAAACGGTGGCGCTGGGCTTCCGTGGCTGGAGGCCCTAGTTTGCTGCGCTTGCGAAAGGCTGGTCAACGCGTGGTCCCGGCTGCTCAACGGTTGGGCACGCCGGCTGCCCTATAATGCTGGCCCGTTGAGACCGGTTCTAGTGACAGGTACCCGATGTGACAACGACAGGTTCCGCGCGTCCCGGCGGGGCATCACGCCGCCGGTATGCATTGCATGCAGTACTGCTGCTGTTCTGGCTGACCCCGCTTGCCGCCGAAGAGGCACTGAACGGCACATGGGCGCTCGACGAGCAGGCTTCCACCGCGCTCGAGGATGCCGCCAAGGCCTTCAACGACGAACTCAACGAGCAGCGCCGGAACAGCCGGCGGCAGACCTTCGATCGCGACTCCGGCGGGCGCTCACGCAGCCGCTTCGATGGCCAGGTACGTGCGACCAGCGAAATGATCGCCGAGGACATGCGCTCGCTCGAATGGGGCGAAGCGCCGCTGCAGCGGGACATTCTCACTGCCGCGACGCTCAAGCTCTACGTGGCGCGCAAGGTGGCGGTACTCTACGACGGCGCACTCAAACGTCTGCTCACGATCAACCCGGCCGGGCGCGCCTACTCGGTCTCCGGTACCGAGGTCACCAACGACGAGGTCGGTCGCTCGTTGACCTACCTCGAGAACGGGCAGCTCGTCATCGAGACGAGCGTGCATGGCGGCGGCCGCATGGTCGAGCGCTACCGGGTGGAAGACGGCGGCCAACGCCTGATGATGAAGGCCGAGCTGCAGGAGCGCCGTGACGGGCCATGGCTGGAATTCGAACGGGAATTCGCCCGCGCCGACTGAGCTGCGTGGTGACGGCGCGGGCGACGACCTGCCTGTTGACGCTGCCGCCCTCGCCCGTTTCACCCGTGGAGGCGGCGATGCGCGGTTGGCGCGGGGAGGCGGCGCCCCGTTGATGGCGCCGCCTCCCGCGTGGCTGCGCATGGCTGACGGCGGTGAGCCGCCCGCAATGCGCGTGCCTCAATCGAGCGGCTGCTCGGCAACCTCGAGGTTGACGCGCGACCACTTCAGCGCGATGTCCTCGGCGCTGCCCTCGACGCGCAGCTTGAAGTTGCCGCGGTCGAGCTCGTCACGCGGCCGCGACAGCAGCTGGGTGACCGCATGCGCGGCTTCGAACGTCTCGAGCATGCGCGGTTGCCAGCGGCCGAAGACTTTCGGATTGTCGGCATATTCCTCGGTCATGCCGGTGCGGATGAAGGGCAGCATCAGGCAGCAGGCGCTGGCCATGTCGCTGGCCCGCCCGAGGTTGACCCGCAGCACTTCCGGCAGCCGCAGTACCGCCCAGTTGGCCACCACGTAACCCGGCACGGCGACGCCCGGTTCGATCGATTGCATGGAGGAGATGTAGACGAACTGGATAGGCTGGCTGTGGTAGACCGCTTCGCCGGCCCACAGGTGCGTCATGTACACGAAGCCGTCGATCTTGGTGTCCATCACGAGTTTCGATTCGGCCAGGTTCTCGATGAAGTCCCGGCGCACGCGCGCGCGGCGCTCGGCACGGCTCTCGCCTTCGATCTCGGGCAACGCGCGGCCGAAGCGATAACCTTTCTCGGTCAGGCCGGAATTACAGATGACGATGTCCGGCCCCTTGCCTTCCATCTGTTCGATGACGTAGCTGCGCGAGGCCCACAGGTCACGCGTGTTGGTCACGTCGGCCTGCATGGCGAAAGCCTTCACCCCGCGTTCGCGCATGGCGTCGACCATGTCGAAGCCGTCGCGGTAGCTGGAATGGAAATGCACGCCGACGACCTCGGCGCCATTGGCGGCGGCGGCGAGCGCGAGACCCTGGCCGATGCCGCCGTCCTTGCCTGAGCCCGTGATCAGCACGCGCTTGCCCTGAAACGCGTTCTCGGGGAACTTGAACCGTTCGATATCCGCGGTGAATGCCATGATCGCTCCTGATGCGCTGGGAGTGTCCGAGCAGGCAAAGTAATCCATCGCCCGACGCGATGCCAGCGTGTGCGAGCGCCCACTAGCCGCCAGGCGGCGCGTGCCGCCGCTGCGTGCTCACTTCGGTGCCAGGCCAAGCTCCGCGATGGCCGCGAGCAGGCGCGGATGGAAGCCCGCCGCCGCGCAGACGACGCCACGGTTGGCCGCGAGACCGGTGCCATGGGAGAAGTCGAGCGCGCGCCCGCGCACGTCGCTGACGAGCGCACCCGCTTCCTCGGCGACGATCTTGCCGGCTGCATGGTCCCAGATTTTCTCGACGTAGCCGGGGCGGGTCGGTAGCCTCAGGTAGGCGTCCGCCTGGCCGCGCGCAACCACCGCGTACTTGCACTGGCTGTCGAGGCGTGCCGGTGTGCCGGCGGCGCCGAGATGGGCGACGATTCGTGCAGTGTCGTCGAGGCGCGAATGGGCCGCCTCCACCGACTCGCACACGCGCATGCCGCGCATGTCGTCGTCACCGCTGGCGCGGATGGCTTGAGGCGTGGCATCGGGGGCATCGGCTGGCACCACGAAGCTACCCTGGCCGCGCAAGGCATAGTAGAGCGTGCCGTGCGGGTCGCCGTCGTCGAACGGGCGCTCGAGATCGGCCGACAGGTTGGGGCAGCCGAGCACGCCGAAGACGACCTCGCCTCGCGCGATGTAGGCCAGCGACACGGCGTACTGGCCGCCGCGCAGGAATCCCTTGGTACCGTCGATGGGGTCGAGCGTCCAGTAGCCCTCGCCGCTGGCGTCGTGATTGCCGCGGTCGATTGCATCGAGGACATCGTCCGCCGTGGCATCCGGCCACGCGACGCGCGCGGTCTCGGCGACCGCTTCGCGCAGGCTCGCGCTGGCCGGGTCGCGTAGCGTGGCCGCGTCTTCCTCGCCGACCAGGTACAGGGGATGTTCGAAGGCGGCAAGCCGCGCGGCGATGATCGCCTGCGACGCGTAATCGGCGACGGTCACCGGGCTGCGATCGTCCTTGGTGTGCTGGCGTATACGCTCGAGTTCGGCCTGCACGTGACGGGTCACGCGGCAGGCCGCAGCGACGGCGGCAAGGATGGCGGAAAGTTGGCTTGTGAGCTGGTCGGAGTGGCTCATGAATACCTCGGCATGGCTGGGTGGGCTGCCCGTGGCGGGCAAGGCCCTGTGCTAAACTCGGCCCCCGTCAAGGACGCCCGCGATGACGCCCGCGACGACACCCCTGGGCAGCGGTGGGCGGGTCGTGGTGACGCACTGCACCGGCCACGCGGGCGTCGGTGCGGTTGCGATTGGTTGTGTCGAGGAGGAGAACCGTTCCATGTCCGATTCCAGTACCCGTCCCGTGCCGGCGCACATCGCCGCATCAGCCCTGGTCAACGCCGAGCAGTATGCCGACATGTATGCGCGCTCGCTGTCCGATCCGGATGCGTTCTGGGCCGAGCAGGCACGCGAATTCGTGACCTGGGAGCAGACCTGGGACTCGGTCTCGAGTTACGACTTCCACAGCGCGGACATCCGCTGGTTCGACGGCGCCCGCCTCAATGTCAGTTACAACTGTCTCGATCGCCACCTCGAGCAGCGCGGCGACCAGACCGCGATCATTTGGGAGGGCGATGACCCCGCCGACCATAAGCACATCAGCTATCGCGAACTGCATGCGGACGTGTGCCGTTTCGCCAACGTGCTGAAGTCCCGCGGCGTCAGCAAGGGCGACCGCGTCTCGATTTACATGCCGATGATACCCGAAGCGGTGGTCGCGATGCTGGCCTGCACGCGCATCGGCGCGGTCCACTCGGTGGTCTTCGGCGGTTTCTCGCCCGATGCGCTCAAGGACCGCATCCTCGATTCCGCCTGCTCGGCACTGATCACCGCCGACGAGGGCCTGCGTGGTGGGCGCAAGGTGCCGCTCAAGGCCAATGCCGACAAGGCCCTCGAGCACTGCCCGGACGTCTCCACCGTGATCGTGGTGCGCCACACCGGCGCCGAGATCGCCTGGCACGACAGCCGCGATCACTGGTATCACGAGTGCATGGCGGCCGCCGACGCCGACTGTGCGCCGGAATCGATGGCTGCGGAGTATCCGCTGTTCATCCTCTACACGTCGGGTTCGACGGGCAAACCGAAGGGCGTGCTGCACACGACCGGTGGTTACCTGCTGCACGTCGCGATGACGCACAAGTACGTGTTCGATTACCACGCGGGCGATATCTACTGGTGCACGGCCGACATCGGCTGGGTGACCGGCCATTCCTACATCGTGTACGGACCGCTCGCGAATGGTGCCATCTCACTGATGTTCGAGGGCGTGCCCACCTATCCCGACGCCGGTCGCATGTGGGACGTGGTGGACAAGCACAAGGTCAATATCTTCTACACCGCACCCACCGCGATCCGTGCGCTCATGGGGCAGGGCGACGAGTTCGTCACGCGCGCCAACCGCTCCAGCCTGCGCATCCTCGGCAGCGTCGGCGAGCCGATCAACCCGGAAGCCTGGGAGTGGTACTACAAGGTCGTCGGCGAGGAGCGCTGCCCGATCGTCGATACCTGGTGGCAGACCGAGACCGGCGGCATCCTGATCACACCCCTGCCGGGCGCACGTGCACTCAAGCCCGGCTCGGCCACCTTGCCGTTCTTCGGCGTCGAACCGGCGCTGGTCGACGATCAGGGTCGCGAGATTGAAGGCCCGGCGTCGGGCGCGCTCGTGATCAAGCGTTCCTGGCCGGGGCAGATGCGCACCGTCTATGGCGACCACCAGCGGTTCAAGGAGACCTACTTCGCGATGTTCCCCGGCTATTACTTCACCGGAGACGGCGCGCGCCGCGACGAGGACGGCTACTACTGGATTACAGGCCGCGTGGACGACGTCATCAACGTCTCCGGCCACCGCATGGGCACGGCCGAGGTGGAGAGCGCGCTGGTCTCGCATGCCGCCGTCTCCGAGGCCGCGGTGGTCGGCTACCCGCACGCGATCAAGGGGCAGGGCATCTACGCTTACGTCACGTTGATGAGCGGCATCGAGCCGAGCGAGGAACTGCGCAAGGAACTCGTCGCGCACGTGCGCGAGGAGATCGGACCAATAGCGTCTCCCGACGTCATCCAGTGGGCACCCGGCCTGCCGAAGACGCGTTCGGGCAAGATCATGCGGCGCATCCTGCGCAAGGTCGCAGCCAACGAACTCGATACCCTCGGCGATACCACCACGCTCGCCGATCCCGCGGTCGTCGACGACCTCATCAGCAACCGCGCGGGCCGCTAGCGGCGCGCTGCCATGGACGCCGCCGACGACGACGACCGGGCGGCCCCGTGGCTGGCCTGGATGCGCGCCGCAAGCGCGGCGTGGCCAGGCGGCGGAGGGGCGGGTGAGTCCGATCCGATCGCCGCGGCGGTGGCGGGCTTCGAACGCTTCGCCAATGCCGCTGCCGGTAGTGGCGACCCGGCACACGCGCTCGCCGCGTACATCGAGCGGATTCTCGACGCTTTGCCCGAGAATCCGCGCAGGGAATGGTATGCACTGCCCGTCACGTGGGCTGCCGCCTGGCCCGGGACGGAAGCGGCGGCGGAGGCATTCGACACATTCGTCGACACCGCCACGCGCTGGAGCACCGAGTTCCTCGAACTGCCGGCGCTCGGCCCGCAACGCGAGTGGATCGCGCTGGCCGCGGCCGTACAGCGCGCCCGTCTCGACGAGCAACGCGCTGCGAGTGCGCTGCTGCGCCATCAACGTAGCGCCATCGCCACCGCGCTGCGTCGCTATGCCGATTGGTTGCGTGACGACTCCCTGCCGCCGGTTGCGTCGCTGCGCGCGTTGTTCGATGCCTGGGTGGCGATCGCCGACGCCGCGCACCGCGAAGTGGTCATGCAGGCGGCCTACGGCGAGGTGTTCGCCGCCCACGTCAACGCGATGAGTGCGCGTCGCGCGGCCGAACAGGCCTTTCTCTCCCGCTGTGCTGATAGCCTGGGCTTGCCGCAACGTGGCGCGTTCGACGCGCTCGCCGAACGGCACGCGGCATTGCGGGTGGAAGTTGGTGAATTGCGCGACGAGTTGGCACGCCTGCGCGCCGCGGCCGCGGTGGCTGATGCAGCGGCCGCAGCAGGAGCCGACCGCGCGACCGCTGCCGCGCGGCGGCATGGCGTCGAACCAGCCGACGCTGCGCGGGCCGCGCCTGCCGAGGTGGAGCGCCCGAAGCCTGCGCCTGCCACGCCCGCGACTTCCAAGGAGGCGACTTCCGGGGAGGCGACTTCCGAGGACGCGATTACCGGGGAGGCGGGCACGGGTGATGCCGCCGCACCCGGCGTGACGCGCCCCGAACGCGCCGCCAACGTGGGCGCCGCCGCACCACGTGAACGCAAGCGGGCACGCCCTGCGCAGCGTGCCGCAGCTGGCACAACGACGCCGCGCAAACCGCGGTCGCGGACCGCGGGCGCCACGCCGCGTCGCCAGCCCGCGCGCGGCGGCCGTGACGAGTTCGATATCGGCAACATCCTCCGCGAGGAGACGTGAGACCGCGATGCCGCGAATCACGCTGAGCGGCGAGGCGCTGGCGCGCGAGGCGGCTGAATTCGGCCGCCGCGCGGCACGTGGCATGGGGACGCTGCGCCGGGTCGGCCGGCAGCGGCCGGGTGCGACGCCGCGCAGCGCGGTATGGCAGCGCGACGCCGTCACGCTGTATCGCTACGAGCCGGCGCCGCCGGCAGGCGTACCACTGCTGATCGTCTACGCGCTCGTCAACCGCCCGGACATGGTCGACCTGCAGGCCGACCGCTCACTCGTGCGGGCATTGATCGCGCATGGCTTCGACGTCTACCTGCTCGACTGGGGTACGCCAGGCCCGGCCGATCGAACGCTCGGACTCGAGGCCTACGTCAACGGCTACCTCGACGCCGCGGTCGACTGGCTGCGCGCTACGCTCGATCGCCCCGCGGTTCCGCTGATGGGCATCTGCCAGGGCGGTACCTTCAGCCTGTGCTACGCGGCGCTCAACCCGGACAAGGTCGAGCGCCTGGTGACGACCGTCACGCCGGTCGATTTCCAGACACCCGACGACATGCTGTCCCATCTCGTCCGCCACATCGACGTCGAGGCCCTGGTCGATGCGTATGGCAACCTCGATGGCGATGTGCTGAACGCCCTGTTTCTCTCGCTCAAGCCGTTCCAGCTCATGCAGCAGAAATACCTGCGCCTGGTCGACGTGCTGGACGATCCGGCAGCGACCGCGATGTTCCTGCGCATGGAGCAATGGATCTTCGACAGCCCGGCGCTGACTGCGCAGGCCTGCCGCGAGTGTGCGCGCGATCTCTACCAGAGCAATCGGCTTGCGCGCGGGACGCTCGCGCTCGGCGGGCGAACGGTGCGTCTCGAGCGGCTTACCATGCCGTTGCTGAACGTGTGGGCGCGCGACGACCACCTGGTGCCGCCGGCGGCATCACGCGCACTGGCGGAGCTGGTGCCCGCGGCGAACTACCGCGAGCACGAGTTGCCGGGTGGGCACATCGGCATCTACGTCGGCCGCACCGAGCACCACGCGCTGGCGAACGTGCTCGCGGGCTGGATGCAGGAGCGTTAGCAGGCTGGTGAAAAACGTCGCGAGGAGTGCGGGCCGCAAGGCGCGTGCGAGCCGAGGACCGGCGTTTATGCGGATAAATGAGGACCGCAGGCGAGTGCGTAACGCCGCAGGCCGTGCCCGCAGTCGTTTTCCACCAGCCTGTTAGTCGCCGCGGCGCGACGGCGCTCGGTTGAGGCGCGCGAGGGGGCGGCAAACAACTGGAGCGGAGATGAGAACCCTCCACGGGACGGACCAGTCCGCGCCCGCGGAGGGTGAGGGGAGTCGGTCGCTCGAGTGTGGTCTCAGGCGGCCTTCTTGGCGGCCGGCTTCTTCGGCGCCGGGAACCCCGGCATGGAGAACTCGACGCCGCCGGTGACGGCCTTCATGTTCTTCTCCACCCACGCCTGGTAGAGGTCACGCGACTCGGTCATGATGTCGGCGGCGCTGCGTGCGGCGTCCATCAGCTTCTCGTTGAACTCGGCGGCGAGCTTGGCCTGCTCGGAAACGAGCTCCTGGTAGCCCTTCACCTCGCTCAGCGAGCTCATGTACTTGGTGCCGGTCTCGAAGGCGGCGTTGGCAAGTTCCATCTGCTTGCCGGTCAGCTTCTCGATGATCTGCGTGTTGATGGTCTCGAGTTCCTTGGCGGCGCTGACGGCGTTCTTGCTGTATTCCTGCCAGTTGTCGATGAATGCGTTGTCCATGTGTCCGGTTCTCCTGGCCGGCCGCACAGCGGCTGGCGTTATCGGGGTTGGTCGGTAATATTGCGTTGCAGCAATTATTGCATTGCAGCATAGGCCTGGATCAGGGCCAAGTCAAGTCGTTTCCCCCCGCATCTGGACCCGTCCCGGGGGGATTCGCGTGTCGCGCACGTAAGCGCGGGTAAAAACTGCAAATTTCGCAAAAACGGCCGAAGTTTTCGTCAACATCGCGAGCGGTGTTTGGTAACCTTGTCGCCGCTTTTTTACCCCGGGTGCGGCGTGATACGCCCCGCCCCGCCGCCAATCCGCCCACCGCCCACGCCGCGTGCGGCACCCCGTGGGCCATCTGGAGCCTTCGAATAATGACCAACAACGCCGAACTGGCAGCCTGGGTCGATCAAGTCGCCCGGCTGACCAAGCCTGCGCGCATCCACTGGTGTGATGGATCCGATGCCGAGAACGAGTCCATCATCGCCACCATGCTCGAGACCGGCGACCTCCTGCGCCTGAACGAACAGACCCATCCCAATTGCTTCCTGCATCGCTCCGACCCGCAGGATGTCGCACGCGTCGAGCATCTCACCTTCGTGTGCACGGCGGATGCCGACGACGCCGGCCCCAACAACAACTGGCTGGCGCCCGCGGAAGGCCACGCCAAGGTCGACCCGCTGTTCGAGAACTGCATGGCAGGGCGCACGATGTACGTGGTGCCCTATCTGATGGGGCCGTACGGTTCGCCCTATGCCCGCGCCGGTGTCGAGATTACCGACAGCCCCTACGTGGTCGTGAACATGCGCATCATGGCGCGCATCGGCAGTCGCGCGCTCGCGCACATCGAGGCCGGCAACAGCTTCGTGCGAGGCCTCCATTCGACGGGCGATCTCGATCCCGAGCGCCGCTTCATCATGCATTTCCCGGACGAACTGATGATCAAGAGCATCGGCTCGGGATACGGCGGCAACGCGCTGCTCGGCAAGAAGTGCCACGCGCTGCGCATCGCCAGCGCGCAGGCTCGACGCGAAGGCTGGCTAGCCGAACACATGCTGATCCTCGGCGTCGAATCGCCCGCCGGCGAGACGCGCTACATTGCCGCCGCCTTCCCGTCGGCCTGCGGCAAGACCAATCTCGCCATGCTGGTACCGCCGGCCGAGTTCGATGGCTGGAAGGTGTGGACGGTCGGCGACGACATCGCCTGGATGCACCTGGCGGACGATGGCCAGCTGTGGGCGATCAATCCCGAAGCCGGGTTCTTCGGCGTCGCGCCCGGGACCAGCCTCAAGACCAACCCGAACTGCATGAACACGCTCGGGCAGAACGCGATCTATACCAATGTCGCGGTAACCCCTGACATGCAGCCGTGGTGGGAAGGTATCGACGGCGAGCAGCCGGCAGAGCTCATCGACTGGCAGGGTCGTCCCTACGATCCGGCCAACGGGCCGGCCGCACATCCGAACGCGCGCTTCACCGTTGCTGCAAGTCAGTGCCCGAGCTTCTCACCGCGCGGGGATGTGCCCGAGGGTGTACCAATTTCCGCAATCGTCTTCGGTGGCCGCCGTTCGAGCGTGGCACCGCTCGTGTTCGAAGCGCTCGATTGGGCCCACGGCGTGTTCGCCGGCGCCGCGATGGCGTCGGAAACGACCGCCGCGGCGACCGGCAAGGTCGGCCAGGTGCGGCGCGACCCGATGGCGATGAAGCCGTTCTGCGGCTACAACTTCGGCGATTACTGGACGCACTGGCTCGGTTTCGGTGCCAGGTCCGACAAGCTGCCGCGCATCTTCCACGTCAACTGGTTCCGCAAGGATGCCAACGGTCGCTTCATGTGGCCGGGCTTCGGCGACAACATGCGCGTGCTCGAGTGGATCCTGGCGCGCTGCGCCGGCCAGGCCGATGCGGTCAAAACGCCGATTGGCTACCTGCCCGATGCCGATGCCCTCAACCTCGAAGGCCTCGACCTCGACCGCAAGTCGGTGCAGGACCTCGTCTCGATCGACCCGCGCATCTGGCGCGAGGAGATTGACCAGATCGAGGCCTACTTCGCCACCTACGGCGCGCGTCTCCCGCAGGCCCTGCACGAGCAGGCGGCGCGTATCAAGGCTGCACTCGAGGAGCAGCTGGCCGCCTGAGCCGCTGTGCGCCGCCGCCCGGTACCGGGAAGGTGCCGGGCGGCGGACAGCCTCGTCGATTCGCCGCGGCGCCGGGCCGGAAGACGGCCGCGACGCATGCCGGGCTGCGCTCAGTCCTTGTCGTCGTCGGGTTCGTCTTGACGCGTACGGCTACCCGGCGCCTTGAAGAAGTTTTCCTGCATCTGTTTCCACAGCTCGAGGTTCTGCCGGGTCATCTCGTTCAGCACCGAGGACATCGGGTTGGCCTGCATGGCCTCGCGCATCTGATGCTGGAAACGCTGCTGCTGTTCGCGGAACAGCTTGAGGCTCTGGCCGAGGAAGTCACCGGCCACGCCCTGGACGGAATTGCCGTAGAAGCCGATCAGCTGTTCGAGCACGTCGGTCGAGAACAGCGGCTCGCCCTGTTCTTCCTGCTCGATGATGATCTGCAGGAGAATATTGCGAGTGATGTCCTCGCCGGACTTCTTGTCGATCACGCAGAAGCCGACGCCCTCGAGGACCAGCTTGCGCACGTCGTTCAAGGTAACGTACTTGCTTTCGGCGGTGTCGTAGAGTCGGCGGTTCGGGTACTTCTTGATGACCCGCTTGGCGTCGTCGTTCATGGCGGTTCTCCCCGGTGACTGCTTTCAGCGCTCGACCGCGAGCGCCACGCCCTGGCCACCGCCGATGCACAGCGTGGCGAGGCCGCGGTGTGCATCGCGCCGCACCATTTCGTGCAGCAACGTGACCAGAATGCGCGCGCCCGAGGCGCCGATCGGGTGGCCGAGCGCGATAGCGCCACCGTTGACGTTGACCTTGGCCGGGTCCCAGCCCAGCTCGCGATTGACCGAGATTGCCTGCGCTGCGAAGGCCTCGTTGGCTTCGACCAGGTCGAGGTCGTCGATCGCCCAGCCGGCCTTGGAGAGGCAACGGCGCGATGCGGGTATCGGTCCGGTACCCATGATGGCGGGATCGACGCCGGCGCTGGCGCCGGCGCGAATTACGGCGAGTGGTTCGAGTCCGAGCTCGGCCGCGCGTGTAGCGGACATCAGCAGCACGGCGGCCGCGCCGTCGTTGATGCCCGACGCGTTGCCGGCGGTCACGCTGCCGTCGGGCTGGAACGCGGCACGCAGTCTGCCGAGGCTCTCGGCAGTCGTGCCGGGCCGCGGAAACTCGTCACGTTCGAAGATCACCGGTTCGCCCTTGCGCGTCGGGATGGTGACCGGGACGATTTCGCCCGCGAACCGCTCGGCGGCCAGTGCGGCCGCGGCCTTGTCCTGGGTCGCTGCCGCGAAGGCATCCTGCTCCGCTCGCTCGATACCGAACTGCGCGGCGACGTTCTCTGCCGTCACACCCATGTGGTAGCCCTTGAAGGCATCCTGCAGGCCGTCGACGATCATCGAGTCCTGCAAGGCCCAGTCGCCCATCTTCTGGCCGTTGCGCGAGCGTGGCAGGACGTGGGGTGCGAGGCTCATGTTCTCCTGGCCGCCGGCAATGATGATGTCGGCGTCGCCGCAGCGGATCGCCTGGGCGGCAAGATGCACGGCCTTGAGCCCGCTGCCACAGACCTTGTTGATGGTCATGGCCGGTGTCGCGTGGGGCAGGCCGGCGGCGATGGCCGCCTGGCGTGCCGGGTTCTGTCCGCAACCGGCGGTCAGGACCTGGCCGAGGATGATCTCGTCCACGGCCTCGGGCGCGACGCCACTTTGCTCGAGCAGCGCGCGGATGACGGTGGCGCCCAGCTCGTGGGCGGGCATCTGGGCCAGCGCTCCGCCGAAGCTGCCGATGGCGGTCCGCAAGGCGCGGACGATGACGGCATCCTGCATGAAACCCTACTCCTGACGGCGACGATCAGACCGGCAAGCGTACGTTGCGGTGCACAATTGTGCAAGCATACGTCGCCGCGGAACTGATCCGCGTCGCGGCGGAGGGCACACGGGTCAGAAGTGGATGGCGCGTTTGTCGCTGGCGAGCGCCGCCTCGTGCATCGACTCCGACAGCGTCGGGTGCGCATGGCAGGTGCGCGCGATGTCCTCGGCGCTGGCGCCGAACTCCATCGCCAGCACCGCCTCCGCGACGAGTTCGGAGGCATTCGGGCCGATGACGTGCACACCCAGCACGGCATCCGTCTCGGCGTCGGCGATCACTTTCACGAAACCGTCGGTATCGCCCATGGCGCGGGCACGGCCGCTGGCAAGGAACGGAAAGCTGCCGCTCCTGACCTTGCGCCCGGCCGCCGCGAGCTCCTGTTCCGTCGCGCCGGCCCAGGCGATCTCGGGCCAGGTGTAGATGACCCACGGGATATGGGCGAAGTCGACGTGTGGTTTCTGCCCGGCGATGCGCTCGGCCACCGCGATGCCTTCCTCACTCGCCTTGTGCGCGAGCATCGGCCCGCGCACGCAGTCGCCGATCGCCCACACGTTGCCGACGCCGGTGTGACAGGAGCCGTCGACTTCGATGAAGCCGCGCTCGTCGGTGCGGATGCCGGCTGCGTCGAGCGCGAGGCCGCTAGTGTTGGGCTTGCGCCCCACGGCGACGATGAGTTTGTCGAACTTGGCCGTCTCCGCCTTGCCGTCGAACTCGAAGCTGACCGTCACCTGTTTGCGCGACGACTTCACCTCGGTCACGCGGGCACCGAGCCGGATGTCGAGGCCCTGGCGGGTGAGGATCTTGAGTGCTTCCTTGGCCACCGCGCGGTCGGCGGCGGCGAGGAACTCCGGCAGTGCTTCGAGCACGGTGACCTCGGCGCCGAGGCGGCGCCACACGCTGCCGAGTTCGAGGCCGATGACACCGGCGCCGATCACGCCGAGGCGTTTCGGCACCTCGGTGAAGGCGAGGGCGCCGGTCGAATCGACCACCAGTTCTTGGTCGACGGGTGCCGGTGGAATCGCTGCCGGCACCGAGCCGGTTGCGATGATCACGTGGGTGGCCGCGAGGCTGGCGGTCTCCTTGCCGTCAGCGTCGGTGACGACGACCGCATCGGCGGCGGTGAAGGCCGCCGAGCCCTGCACCCAGGTGACCTTGTTCTTCTTGAACAGGCCCGCGATGCCCTGCGTGAGCTGGGCGACGACCTTCTGCTTGCGCGTCTGCATGCCGGCGATGTCGATGTCGGCCGTCGCGGTGATGCCATGCTCGGCGGCATGGTGGGTGATGAACTCGAAATGGTGCGAGGAGTCGAGCAGGGCTTTCGACGGGATGCAGCCGACGTTCAAACAAGTACCGCCGAGCGCCGGCTTGCCCGCCGGATCGAGCCAGCGTTCCACGCAGGCGGTCTTGAAGCCGAGTTGAGCGGCGCGGATGGCGGCAACGTAGCCACCGGGGCCGCCGCCAATGACGAGCACATCGAATTTGTCCATGAGAGCTTGCTGAATCCTGTCGAGATTGATTGCGGTTGAACTATCCCACTGCGACGCCGGGTCGACGCTGGCGGCTGTCGGACAGCGGCCTCTGCCAACGCCCGGCCGGTCATTGATGGTCGGCCAGGCTGCTGTCGCGCGGCCTTATGGCACCCCGAGCCCGCTTGCGCTCGAAGCTGCGCCGGCGGCTGTCCGACAGCCGCCGTCTATCGCCGTGCCCATCCTCAGATGGCCAGCAGCATGCGGGTCGGATCCTCGAGCGTACGGCGGATGGTGTCGAGGAACTGGACCGCCTCGCGGCCGTCGATGATGCGATGGTCGTAGGACAGCGCCAGGTACATCATCGGCCGGATCACGACCTGCCCGTTCTCCGCTACCGGGCGCTCCTGGATCTTGTGCATGCCGAGGATAGCGCTCTGGGGCGGGTTGATGATGGGCGTCGAGACGAGCGAACCGTAGACACCGCCGTTGCTGATGGTGAAAGTTCCGCCGGTCAGCTCGTCGATGGTGAGCTTGCCGTCACGCGCGCGCTCGCCGAAGTCGCGAATGCGTCGCTCGACCTCGGCGAACGGCATGCGCTCGACGTCGCGCAGGATCGGCACCACGAGGCCGCGCTCGGAGCCGACCGCGACGCCGACGTCGAAGTAGCCGTGGTAGATGATGTCGTCGCCGTCGACCGAGGCATTCACCACCGGGAACTTCTTCAGCGCTTCGACGGCCGCCTTGACGAAGAACGACATGAAGCCGAGACGTACGCCGTAGCGTTCTTCGAACTCGCTCTTGAAGCGGTTGCGGAGATCCATCACCGGCTGCATGTTGACTTCGTTGAAGGTCGTGAGCAGGGCATTCTCGCGCTGCGCCGAGAGCAGGCGCTCGGCCGCGCGCTTGCGCAGGCGCGTCATCGGCACGCGCTCTTCCAGGCGGCCCTCGCCGACTTCCTGCGGGCGCTCGGTGACGTTGGCTTCGACGCCGACGACGGTCTCGCGCGGGGCGCTGGCCGGTTCCGCCTTGGCCTTGTCGAGATGCGCGAGCACGTCACCCTTGGTCACCCGGCCATCCTTGCCGGTGCCCTCGATGGCGCTCGCGTCGAGGCCGTGCTCGTCGACCAGCTTGCGCACTGCCGGGCCGAGCCGGCTGGCGTCGCCGTCGCCGGAGCCGGCGCTGGCAGCGGGCGCTTCTGCGGCCGGCTGCGCTCCCTCGCCCGCGCTGTCCGAGGCGCCGGACGACTCGACACTCGCCGTGCCCTCGGTGTCGATGACGGCGAGTACCTCGTCGGTCAGCACCACGTCACCGGTCTGCTTGCGGATTTCCTTGACCACGCCGGATTCCGGCGCGGCGACCTCGAGCGTGACCTTGTCGGTCTCGAGATCGATGAGATTCTCGCCGCGCTCGACGCGCTCGCCGACCTGCTTGTACCAGTCGAGCAGGGTGGCGTCGGGGACGGACTCTGCCAGCACCGGCACTTTCACTTCGATTAACACGGAAACTTACTCCTGATGATGCGGGGACGGTTCGCTCAGGCCGTCTTCTTCTGCTTGTCGCTGCGCAGCGAGAGTTCGAGCGCCTCGTCGATGATGCGTGCCTGCTGTTCGAGGTGCAGCGATACGTAGCCGACCGCTGGCGACGCCGAGTAGGGACGCGCCACGCAGGTCAGTGGCTTGTTCTCGTCGAAGCAACCACCGAGGTAGCGGGTCGAGAGCAGCATCGACCACGCACCCTGGTTGCGCGGTTCCTCCTGGACCCAGACGAGTTCCTCGGCGTTGACGTACTGCGCCAGCGCCGCTTCCATCTCTTCCTTCGGGAAGGGATACAACTGCTCGAGGCGGATGATCGCGCAATCGGTGATTTGATGATCGCGACGCGCTTCGAGGAGATCGAAGTAGACCTTGCCACTGCACACCAGGATGCGTCGCACGCGCGCCTTGTCGATGTCGTCGATCTCGTCGATCACGGCGTGGAAGCCGCCGCTGGTCAACTCGCTGACGTCCGACACCGACAGCTTGTGCCGCAGCAGGCTCTTCGGGCTCATCACGATCAGCGGCTTGCGGTAGGGACGCAGGACCTGGCGACGCAGCATGTGGAACATCTGCGCTGGCGTCGTCGGGTAGCACACCTGCATGTTGTCCTCGGCGCAGAGCTGCAGGTAGCGTTCGAGGCGCGCCGAGGAGTGCTCGGGTCCCTGGCCGTCGTAGCCGTGCGGCAGCAGCATGACGAGTCCGCAGTAGCGACCCCATTTCTCCTCGCAGGAGGCGATGAACTGGTCGATGACGACCTGCGCACCGTTGGCAAAATCGCCGAACTGGGCTTCCCAGATGACCAGCGCGTTGGGCTCGGCGCCGGCGTAGCCGTACTCGTAGGCGAGCACCGCTTCCTCCGACAGCGTCGAGTTGATGACGAGGAAGGGCGCCTGGTCAGCGGCGAGGTTCTGCAGCGGCAGGTAGGTCTCGCCGGTCTTCTGATCGTGGATGACCGCGTGGCGGTGGAAGAAGGTGCCGCGCCCGCTGTCCTGGCCGGAGATGCGTACCGGGCACTTGGTGGTCAGCAGTGACGCGTAGGCGAGCGTCTCGGCATAGCCCCAGTCGCACGGCTTCTCGCCGGCACCCATGGCGCGGCGATCCTCGATCACGCGCTTGACTGCGCGGTGCAGGTTCATGCCCTCGGGCACGCTGCAGAACGACTCCGTCAGCCGCGTGACGGTGGCGGCATCCAGCGCGCTCTCGCATTCGGCGCGCCAGCTCGTGTTGCGGAACGGCTCGAAGTTGATCAGGTAGCGATTGTCGATGACGTTGGCGTAGGGACGCGAGACCACCACGTTGCGTTCGAGCGCGTCGACGTAGCGCGCCGCCATGGCTTCCGCGTCGCCCGGCGTGACCACGCCCTCGGCGACCAGCTTCTCGGTATAGATGCGCCGCACGCCGGCATGGTTGCGGATGTGCTGGTACATGATGGGCTGGGTCGCGGCCGGCTCGTCGGCCTCGCTGTGACCGTGCTTGCGGTAGCAGATGAGGTCGATGACGACGTCCTTGTTGAACTCCATGCGGTAGTCGAGCGCGAGCTGCGCGACCATCGCGACCGCCTCCGGGTCGTCGCCGTTGACGTGGAAGATCGGCGCCTGGACCATCTTCGCGACGTCGGTGCAGTAGAGCGTCGAGCGCGAGTCGAGCGGGTCGCTGGTGGTGAAGCCGATCTGGTTGTTGATGATGACGTGCACCGTGCCACCGGTGGAGTAGCCACGCGTCTGCGACAGGTTGAACGTCTCCATGATGACGCCCTGGCCGGCGAACGCCGCGTCGCCGTGGATGAGCAGCGGCAACACCTCGTTGCGCTCGACGTCGTGGCGGCGGTCCTGGCGGGCGCGCACCGAACCTTCGACGACCGGATCGATGATCTCGAGGTGCGAGGGATTGAAGGCCAGCGTCAGGTGCAGTGCGCCGCCGGGCGTCTCGATGTCCGAGGAGAAACCGAGGTGGTACTTGACGTCACCGGACCGCACGTCGCTCGGGCCCTTGCCCTCGAACTCCTCGAACAGCTTCGAGGGATGCTTGCCGATGATGTTGACGAGTACGTTGAGGCGGCCGCGGTGCGCCATGCCGAGCACGCACTCCTTGATGCCGTGGCGGCCGGCATCCTCGACCAGCTGGTCGAGCAGCGCGATGGTGCTCTCGCCGCCTTCCAGCGAAAAGCGCTTCTGACCGACGTACTTGGTGTGCAGGTACTCCTCCAATGCGCCGGCGGCGATGACGCACTCGAGCAGGCGCTTGCGCTTCTCCGGCGCGAACGCGGGCCGTGCCCGCGGCAGCTCGAGACGCTGCTGGATCCAGCGCTTCTGGCCGGTCTCGACGATGTGCATGTACTCCGCACCGATGGTGCCGCAGTAAGTGGTGCGCACGATGTCGAGAATCTCGCGCAGCGTCGCCTCGTTGGGACCCTGCAGGGAGCCGGTGTTGAAGGTGCGGTCGAGGTCGGCATCGGTGAGGCCGTGGAACGCCGGATCGAGCTCGGCGACCTCGGGGCGCTCGTACTGGTTCAGCGGATCGAGATTGGCCTGGCGGTGCCCGCGAAATCGGTAGGCGTTGATCAGCTGCAGCACCGCGACCTGCTTCTGGGCGTCGACGTTGCCCTCGCGCACCACCCGTACCGCGCCCGCGCTCGGACTGCTGGCGTGGGCGAGCATGCGCGCCTGCACGTCGGAGTGGCGCACGTCGCGCAGCTCCTCGCTGGCGCCGTCCTGCAGGCCGTCGAAATAGGCGCGCCATTCGGCCGCCACGCTGCCCGGGTCGGTCAGGTAGCGCTCGTAGAGCTCCTCGAGGAACGGGGCATTACCGCTGAACAAACAAGATGGACGCTGCATCGTCTCCCACCTGCATCATGAAAAGGAGGAACCTCGGCCCGGGCGGTCGAGCGGCCTGGCGGCGTGCGCCCGGCCGTGGCAGACGCTCCGCCGGAGTCGAAATCCAGGCCGCAACCCTCGTGCGCCGGCCGCTTGGCCAGCGGGCACGGGGATTGCCTATTGTTACGCCACCCGGCGGACGCCGACAGCGCCATCCCGGGCTATCGGCTGGGTGTTCGAGGATCTTTGATCAATCGCCGCCCAAAGTCATTAATTTACCGGCAATTCTCGGGTTTTTTTCCGAGTGCGGGCGGTAACGTGCGTGCGTGGTGCGGTTGGTTGGCTCAGTGCACCGGCGCGGGGCCGCCGGCAGCCACCTTGCCGCCAAATTGGGCACGGCGGTATTCTTGAGCGTTCGGGTTTCCGCCAAGATCCGCTCCCCGCCCGCATCCATCCTGGAGACAGCCGTGACTTCCACCCGCAGCGTGACGATTACCGACAGCGCCACCGGCAAGAGCGTCGAATGCCCGGTCCTCGAGGGGGAGTACGGCGCGCCGGTCATCGACATCCGCGCGCTGTACAAGGAGCTCGGCATGTTCACCTTCGACGTCGGTTACGGCTCGACGGCAAGCTGCCGCAGCGCCATCACCTACCTCGACGGCGAGGAGGGCGTGCTGCTGCACCGTGGCTATCCGATCGAGCAGCTCGCCGAACACTCGTCCTTCGTCGAGGTGTGCTACTTGCTCGTTCACGGCGAACTGCCGAACGCGGAGGAGCTCGCCGAGTGGGAGCGTGCGCTCAAGATGCACGGCATGACCCACGAGCATCTCTCGCGGTTCTATTCCGGTTACCGCTACGACGCCCATCCGATGTCCGTGCTCACCGGCGTGGTCGGCGCGGTGGCGTCCTACTACCACGCCAACACCGACATCCAGAACGAAGACGATCGCATGCTCACCGCGCGGCGAGTCATCGGCAAGATGCCGGGCCTGGTCGCCAAGATTTACCGGTACGCCTCCGGGCTGCCGTTCGTCTACCCTGACAACGGTCGCAGCTACGTCGAGAACTTCATGTACATGATGTACTCGTGGCCGACCGAGCCCTACGTCGCCAACCCGGTCGCAGTGCGCGCGCTCGAACTCCTCATGATTCTGCATGCCGACCACGAGCAGAATGCGAGCACGTCCACCGTGCGGCTCGCCGGCAGCGCCGAGAGCAGCCCGTTCGCATGCATCGCCGCCGGCATCGCCACCCTGTGGGGCAAGTCCCACGGCGGCGCCAACGAGGCGGTAGTGCAGATGCTCGAGGAGATCGGCTCGCCGAAGAACATTCGCCAGTTCGTCGCACGCGCCAAGGACAAGGACGACAACTTCCGTCTCATGGGCTTCGGCCACCGCGTCTACAAGAACTACGACCCTCGCGCCAAGATCATCCGCAAGGCCTGTCACGACCTGCTCGAGGAGATGCATCTCAACCAGCCCCTGTTCGAGATCGCGATGGAACTCGAGCGCATCGCGCTCGAGGACGACTACTTCATCGAGCGCAAGCTTTATCCGAACGTCGATTTCTACTCGGGCCTGATCTACCAGGCCCTCAACATTCCCACTGCCATGTTCACCTGCATGTTCGCGCTGGCGCGCTCGGCGGGCTGGATCGCGCAGTGGATCGAGCTGATGCGGGACCCCGAGTTCCGTATCGGGCGCCCGCGCCAGCTCTACGTCGGCGCCGCCCAGCGCGATTACGTGCCGCTGGCCGAGCGCTGAAGTCGCGCCCTTTCACGACCCACCATCCAGCCAGACAAAGGAACCCCAAGGTATGAAGTCCCCCGTCAGAGTGACCGTCACTGGTGCCGCCGGCCAGATCTCCTACTCCCTGCTTTTCCGCATCGCCGCCGGCGAGATGCTTGGCGCCGACCAGCCCGTGATCCTGCAGCTGCTCGAGATCACGCCGGCCATGAAGGCGCTCGAGGGCGTCGCGATGGAACTCGACGACTGCGCCTTCCCGCTGCTTGCCGCCATCGAGTGCAGCGACGACGCCAACGTCGCCTTCAAGGACAGCCAGTACGCATTGCTGGTCGGCGCACGCCCGCGCGGCCCGGGCATGGAGCGCAGCGATCTGCTCGAAGCCAATGGCGGCATTTTCAAGGTGCAGGGCAAGGCCATCAACGACAATGCGAGCCGCGACGTGCGCGTGATCGTGGTCGGCAACCCGGCCAACACCAACGCCTGGACCTGCATGAAGAGTGCACCGGACATCAATCCGGCCCAGTTCACAGCGATGACCCGGCTCGACCACAATCGCGCGATGGCGCAGCTCGCGGCAAAGACCGGCAGCGCGGTGTCCGACATCCGCAAGGTCACCATCTGGGGCAATCACTCCACCACCCAGTACCCGGACCTCAGCCAGGCCACGGTCGGCGGCAAGCCGGCGCTGGAGCTGGTCGACAACGCCTGGTACGAGAACGACTACATCCCGCGCGTAGCCAAGCGCGGTGCCGAGATCATCGAGGCGCGCGGCGCCTCCAGCGCCGCCTCGGCCGCCAACGCGGCGCTCGAGCACATGCGCGACTGGGCGCTCGGCACCCCGGATGGCGACTGGGTCAGCATGGGCATTCCCAGCGACGGCAGCTATGGCATCGAGGAAGGACTGATGTATTCCTTCCCGGTGACCTGCAAGAATGGCCAGTACAGCATCGTGCAGGATCTGCCGGTCAGTGAGTTCAGCCGTGCGCGCATGGACGCCACTGCACAGGAGCTGCGCGAGGAGCGCGACGCGGTGCTCAAGATTCTCTGAGCAGGGCCTGTCGAGGCCACCCGGAAGGCGCCCCGCGGGGCGCCTTTTTCGTTGCCGATACCGGAGTTGAACCAGCCTCGCAGTGCTGGGAGAATCGGCCCGTCAACGTACAGCCGGCAGGCAGCCCCCAGCGGGTTCCGTTCCATGATCGACAAACACGGCTTTCGCGCGAACGTCGGTATCATCCTGCTCAACGAGGAGGGGCAGGTGTTCTGCGCGCGCCGCTGCGGAATGTCCGCCTGGCAGTTCCCGCAGGGCGGCATCAAGCGCCACGAGACCCCGGAGCGCGCCATGTACCGGGAGTTGCGCGAGGAAATCGGTCTCGCTCCGGACGACGTCGAGGTACTTGGTGCGACCAAGGGCTGGCTGCGTTACCGGCTGCCCAAGCGCTACATCCGCTATCACCAGCAGCCGCTGTGTATCGGCCAGAAGCAGATCTGGTTCCTGCTGCGCCTGCTCGGTGCGGACGACAACGTCCGTCTCGACCTGGCCGACGACCAGGAGTTCGACGCCTGGCGCTGGGTCGACTACTGGGAGCCGCTCGGCTTCGTGGTGCCATTCAAGCGCAATGTCTACGAGCGCGCCCTGCACGAGTTCGCCGATTTCGTCGGCCAGATGTGGGGTGTCCCTGCGCTCGACGCGTGGGGACGACCGCGCGACTGAGTGTTCTGCCGCGCGCGCCGCCGCGGGAGCACGCGGCGTGCTCAGCGCGCCTTGCGGATGGCCAGCTCCGGCATCAGGCGATGCACCGCGCGATCGCGCACGGTACGCGTGAAGCCCTCGGCGAAATAGGGCGGCATGCCCCAGCCGGTGATGGTGGTGCCGAGGTCGTCGAGGTGGTTTTCGCACGCGCCCATGGCAAGGTCCGCGACACGCCGGATATCAGGGTCGGCATCGACCTGGGCGATCGCCTGCTCGTAGACACAGGTGTTGTAGGCATTGGCCTGGCGCATCATCTCGGCACGCTCTTCGACTGTCATGTCGCCGGGCGAGCGCGCCGCGGCCGCGTCGGCAGTGCCGTCATCGGCGTGCGCGCCCACAGGGCCGGTCGCACCGAGCAGCACGAGTAGCAGCGGAGGCAGGTAGCTCGGGAGCTTAAGCATGGTCACTCTCCAGTGGTTGCGAAGCGGGCGCGTTCGACGACCCAGTCCTGCTCGCGCCCGTCGACGCGCGTGCAACCGAGCTTGACCGCTTCGCCCCCCGCCGGTGCGCGACCCTTTGACAGGCCCTGCGGATGGTTGCCGGCGAACATGCGCGTCAGTCGGTACTCGATGTCGCGTTCGCTGTGCGTGTTGCGCAGGATGCGCAGCTTGCCGCCTTCGCTCAGGTTCAGGCAGCGACCGTCGTTGACTGATTCGAACGTGAGGAAGCTCGTTGCGTCACCTGCGCTGGCGGCTGCGATGGTTGGCAGCAGCAGCACGACGAGCGCGGCGAGCGGTCGCGCCCGCGAGCCCGCCGTGGCGGCCAAGGACCCCGTTGGAACGTGTTCCGGGTTCATGCTTTCAGGGCTTTCCCTTTGATTTCGTGGTTAAATCGGGTTACCCACAGAATCTGTGGATAACTCTGTTGAGGAATTGCGGAAAGTAGCCGGCGGCGCCTCTGCTGAGCGCGGATCTCTCAGATTGGGCAAAATTTGAGCATGTGCCGTAAGCTATGAAAATCAGTGGGTTAGAGAAAATCGGTCGGCGCTTTCCGGTCAGGCGGAGCAAGCGGCCCGGGATGTTTAACAGGCCTGACACAATGTGCATAAGGGGCGTCCGAGGGGCTTGAACTGGCGCCGGAATCGTGATCCGAAGACGGCTCCCGGTGTCCGGCGCGGGCGTCGCCGCCGCAATCGTGCGCAAGCATAACCGATAGGCCCGGCCGTGCTGCGCTGCTGCGCGATGCCGATCATGCATTGACCTTGCAATTGCCGGCGGGTTCCCCGCCCCGCCCGCGTTGCCCGCTATCATCGACCGGCTGCTCGGCAGCGAGGCAGGGAGCGACGACGTGCAGGGGAAGCCTCACGAGCAAGTGAACGATGCGCAGACCGCCATCGAGCGCGCACGCCTCGCGCTGTACCTGAATCAGCGCCCCGTACTGTGGGCGGGCAACCTGCTGCTGCAGGGCGCCTGCGTGATGCTGTGCTGGCAGACTCAATCACGTCCGGCGCTGCTCGCCTGGCTGGCGACGAACGTGCTGCTGATGGCCATGCGCCTGCGTGCCCGACGCGCGGTCGCCGGCGTCGAGGAGAACGACCCGGCGCGCATCCGGCGCTGGTTCGCCAGGCTCACCGCCTCACTCTTCGTCGGTGGCATGGTATGGGGTGGTGGCGCGGTGCTCTTCCTCGAGCCTGCCGACCCGCTGCGCCTCGCGGCCTTTCTACTCATCCTGATGGGAGTGAGCTGGGGGGCCGTGGCTTCGCTGTCGATGCATTTCCCCGCCGTGGTCGCCTTCGTTGCGCCGGTTTCGTTGCTCACGGCCGCGCGGCTGGCAGCGTCCGCGAACAGCACCGCTTCCATGTTCGCGGTGCTGACGGTGGCGTTCATGGCCTTCACGTTGTTGACCGCGCGGCATTACGCGCACGCGATGGAACGGACTCTGCGCCTCGACGAGGAGAACCTGCGCCTGCTCGCGGCAGTCACCCTTGCCAAGGAGGCCGCCGAGCGGGAGAGCGCGGACAAATCGCGCTTTCTCGCCGCCTTGAGCCATGACGTGCGCCAGCCGCTCTACGCGGCCAGCCTGTTCCTGGAATCGCTCGGCGATCACGCGCGCGCACCCGCAGCGCGCGAGCTGCACGATAGCGCGAGCCTGTCACTGCGCGCGGTTGTGCAGCTCATCGACGGATTGCTCGAGATCGCGCAGCTCGACCATGCGCCGCCTGCGCCGCAATATGCGGTGTTCGATTTCGCCGCGCTCGCCGGCGGACTCGGCCGCGAATTCTCCGCCGAGGCCGCCACGCGCGGTGTCGCCCTGGTGATCGACTGTCAGCCGACACCACTGCCGGTCAGCGGCGACGCCGTGCTCCTGGCGCGCGTGTTGCGCAACCTGCTCGCCAACGCCTTGCGCCATTCCAGCGCGGGCGAAGTGTGCCTGCGTGCCCGTGGCGCGGGCGACACGGTGCTGGTCGAGGTCAGCGATACCGGCGTCGGTATCGCGCCTGCGGACCAGGCTCGCATTTTCGACGAGTACTTCCAGGTCGGACGCGTCGGGCGCGAGGATGGCGCGGGACTCGGCCTTGGTCTCGCCGTCGTGCGCCGCCTGTCCCGCCTGATGGGTTTCAGCGTCCACCTCGATTCGGCGCCGGGCGCCGGCGCGCGGTTCTCCTTTGCGCTGCCGCACGCTGCAGCGATGCCTGCGTCCACGGACGGGGCATCTGACGAATCTGCGCTCGATGGTCTCCACGTGCTCGTGGTGGAAGACGACGCCGCCGTGCGCGCGGCGCTCGCGGGGGCTTTGCGCCGCTGGGGCTGCGTGGTCAGCCTGGCCCACGACCGCGCCAGCGCGCTGACCGCCGGCAAGTCCGCGCGACGCCCGCTGGACATCGTGCTGAGCGACCATCGCCTGCCGTCACGCGGTGGCGGCATCGACGTCGTGCAGGCGTTACGCGCCACGCTCGATGCCGCCCTGCCCGCCGTGCTGATCAGCGGTGAACACGGTGCGGCCGTCGCGTCGCAGGCGCGCCTCGCCGGCTTGCCCCTGCTGACCAAGCCCGTCGACCCGCTTGCGCTGCGCGAGGCCATCCTGCGGGCGGTGGAATGAGTGTGCCGCTCGGCCCGATCGGCAGCGCGGGCGAGATCGAGTGCGGGCGTAACGCAGCGGCGGTGACGCCGGAACGGGGGAAATGGCGAGACAGGCCCGAGCGGCGCCCACACGATACGCAGCGAGCTGGGGCACATGCCGGTTTCACGCGCCGCGGCAGTGCCTGGTGTGGGGCATAATGCGGCGCGGGGAGACGTCTGGTGAAGGCAGGCAGGAGGGGCGGCCTGGCATGTGGCAACTGGTGCGGATGCGGGGCTTCGGCGTGCTGCTCGCCGTGGTGGCGGGCGATGTCGCAGTCGATGTCGGGAACAAGCTCATCCTGCACATGGCGCTGCAGGCCGGTACGGAGGGGTTCGCGCGTCTCACCCACGGCGTGGTGGTCGATCTGCTCATCATCGCGCCGTTCGTGCTGCTGCTGTCGCCGGCCGGTTTCCTGGTCGACCGCCTGGCCCGCACGGGCGTGCTCAGGGCCTGTGCCTGGCTCGGCCTCGCCGTGGCGCTCGGCCTCGCGTGGTGCTATGCGAACGGGGCCGCCGAAGCCGCTCTCGCGCTGACCGTGCTACTTGCCGTGCAGAACGCGGTGCTGTCGCCGGCCAAGTACGCCATCATCCGTGAAATGGTGAGCCTCGAGCAGCTCGCCCGGGCCAATGGCCTCGTGCAGGCGGCCACTGCGCTCGGCTTCGGCATCGCGCTCGCGGGTGGCCTTGCCTGGCGCCTCGACACCGGTGCCGCCGGCGGCAGCGCCGCCGCGCTCGCCGCCGCCACGCCGGTGGCCTGGCTGGTGGTTGCCAGTGCGCTCGTCACGCTGGTCTGCACTTACCTGCTGCCGGCAAGTGAGGCGCCCGCGACCCGCGTGCGCTTCGCCTGGCGGCGCTACTTCTCTGCCGCGATGCTGCGCGAGAACTTCGCGCTCACCCGTCGCCAGGAATCGGTGTGGCTGTCGGTGATCGGCCTCGGCATCTTCTGGAGCCTGCTGGTGGTCACGTTGTCGTTGCTGCCGGCCTACGCCGAAGCGCCCGCGGTGCTGGGAAACCCGGCGCAGCTGCCGCTGCTGCTCGGCGCCTGTGCCGCCGGACTCGCGCTCGGTGCCCTGCTCGCCGGGCGCGTATCGCGGGACCACATCGAGACCGGCATCGTGCCGGTCGGGGCTTTCGGCGTCGCGCTCGCGCTCGGCGTGCTGCCGTGGCTCGAAGGTCTCCTGTCGCAGGCGCTGTGCCTGTTCGCCCTCGGCGCGCTCGGTGCGTTGTTCGTGGTGCCGCTGACCGCGCTGTTGCAGTACCACGGAGCCGAGCACGAACGCGGCCGCATCGTCGCCACCGCGAACGCGGCGAAGGGCCTGATGATCGCGGCAGCGCTCGGCGTCAGCCTGCTCCTCGCCCGGCTTGGTCTGGGCAGCGACGGTATTCTCGTGCTGCTCGCACTGCTTGCGCTGGGTGGCGCGCTCTATACCTGCCTCAAGTTGCCGCAGGGGCTCGTGCGCATTCTGGTCACGGTGGTCGTCGCGCAGCGCTACCGCACCGGCATCATCGGCTTCGAGCGTCTGCCCGCGACCGGCGGCGTGCTGCTCATCGGCAATCACATCTCGTGGATCGACTGGGCGCTGGTCCAGATGGCCTGCCCACGGCCGATTCGCTTCGTGATGTTCCGCGGCATCTACGAGCGCTGGCGCGCGTTCAAGCGCGTGCTCGATTTCTTCGGCGTCATTCCGATCAGCACCAGTGGCAGCCGCGATGCGCTGGCGCGGGTGAGCGAGCTGCTGCGCGCGGGCGAAGTGGTGTGCATGTTCCCGGAAGGCGCGATCAGCCGCTCGGGGCATCTCGGCGAGTTCAAGCGTGGTTTCGAAACCGCCGTTGCCGGCACCGGTGCGGTGATCGTGCCGTTCTACCTGCGCGGGCTGTGGGGCAGCGTGTTCTCGCGCGCCAACATCCAGGTGCGCACGCTGCGCGAGCGCTTCATGCGCCGCGATATCCTCATCGCCTTCGGACAGCCGTTACCCGATGATACCCCGGCCGACCCGGTCAAGCGGCGCGTGTTCGACCTCTCGATCGAGTCCTGGCAGCACTACAGCGACACGCTCGACACCGTGCCCGACGCCTGGCTCGCGACGGCCAAGCGCAAGGGTCGTCACATGGTGATTGCCGACACCATGATCGGTCCGCTGTCCGGCTACCGCTTCATGACCGGCGTGTTCCTGTTCGCGCGCCTGCTCGAGCGGTTGGTGCCGGAGCAGAATGTCGGCCTGATGCTGCCGACGACGAACGCCGGCGCGATCGCCAACATGGCAGCGCTCGTACGCGGGCGCACGGTGGTCAATCTCAACTACACCGCGAGCGTCGAGGCCACGCAGGCGGCCATCGCGCGTGCGGGGATCCGCCATGTGCTGACCTCGGAGCGCTTCCTCGATCGCTTGCGCGGACGCGGCATCGACCCGGACGCGCTGCTCGCCGGTACCGAGGTGCTGCGCATGGAAGACCTCGGCGCGACGCTCGGCAAGGGCGCGCGGCTCGGCATGCTGGCCCAGACCATCCTGCTGCCGGCCTTCGTGCTGCGCCGCCTCTACTGCAAGCCGGTCGCGCTCGACGCGCCGGCGGCGATCATGTTCTCCAGCGGCAGCGAAGGGCAACCCAAGGGCGTGGTGCTCTCGCACCGCAACTTCATGGCCAACCTCAAGCAGATCTACGACGTACTGAATACCGAGGATAGCGACGTCGTGATGGCGACGCTGCCGCAGTTCCACGCCTTCGGCCTCACCGTGACGACCTTCATGCCGTTGACCGAGGGTGTGCCGGTGGTCTGTCACCCCGACCCGACCGACGCCGTCAACGTCGCCAAGGCCATCGCCACCTACCACGCGACGCTGCTGTTCGGCACCTCGACCTTCCTGCGCCTGTATGCCAAGAACCCGCGCGTGCACCCGTTGATGTTGTCCAGCATCCGCATCGTGGTGGCCGGGGCAGAGAAGCTCTCGGACGACGTCCGCGACGCTTTCAAGCTCAAGTTCACGCGCGACATCTACGAGGGCTATGGCGCCACCGAGACGACGCCGGTGGCGAGTACCAACATCCCCGATCGCATCGATACGACTTACTGGACCGTGCAGATCGGCAACAAGCCCGGCACCGTCGGCATGCCGCTGCCGGGCACGAGCTTCCGCATCGTCGACCCGGACACGCTGGAGGAACTGCCGACCGGCAGCGACGGCCTCATCCTCATCGGCGGCGCGCAGGTCATGCTCGGCTATCTCGATGACCTCGAACGTACCGCGCAGGTCATCTGCGAGCTCGACGGCGCCCGCTGGTACAAGACCGGCGACAAGGGGCATCTCGATGCCGACGGCTTCCTCACCATCGTCGATCGCTACTCGCGCTTCGCCAAGCTGGGCGGCGAGATGATCAGCCTGACCGCGGTGGAGGACCAGGTGCGCCGCGTGCTCGGCGAGATCGATTGCGAGCTGGTAGCGGTAAACCTGCCTGACGGCCGCAAGGGCGAACAGATCGTATTGCTCGTCGCCGGCGAAGGCGTAGAGCCGGAAGCGCTGCGGCGCGTGCTGGTCGAGCGCGGCATGCATCCGCTGATGCTGCCGGCCTCGGTGCATCGTGTCACCGAGGTGCCCAAGCTCGGCAGCGGCAAGACCGACTTCGCGGCCTCGCGCCGGCTTGCCGTCGAGGTGGTGCTGCCGGTGGAGTGAGTTGCGTCGTCGGGATAGGCGTGGGGCCTTCAGGGCAACGTCCGTCAACCGACAGTAACCAATGCGTAGATCTATCGCATCGCTACCCGCGATCCTTGTCAATGTGTCGGCGAGGGTCTGACCAATTTCTCGCAGAAAACTCTTTTCAATCCGCGCGCCTATCCACGCGGCGTCGCGACGTACGCTGGGTAGCGGCGCCTTGGAGTCACACCGGGAAGGATATGTGGCGGGCGGAAAACTCGAGATGGGCCGCGGCTGCCTCGCGCTCGAGAAATTCGGTTGCAGCCTGCTCCTCTACCGCCGCGAGCAGCGCAAATTCGCGTGGACCTCCGCGAAACAGCAGGTGGCCGGGGTTGGCGCGGTCGGGCGAGGCCTGCTGGCGCGCGATTTCGAGTGCGAAGTCGAGCCGCTGGCCAGCCGGCGCGAAGGCCAGCACCATGGCGAGTTCGTCCATCGCGCGCACGCGCTGGGAGAACACCCGGAAGAGCTGCAGGCAGTGGTCCGGGTTCGTACGCAGTTGTTCCTGGAACGTCTCGCGATCGAGCGTCATGAGCTCGCTGTCGGTGACCGCCAGGGCCGAGGCCGAGCGCGGCTGCCAGTCGATCAGCGCGAGTTCGCCGAACAGTTCGCCGCGCTTGAGATGGGTGAGGGTCAGCTCTTCGCCGGTCTCGTGCTGGCGTGCGATGCGAATCTCGCCGGAGTCGACCACGTAGGCATGTTCGCCGCTGTCGCCTTCGAGGAAGACGGTCTCGCCGGCGCGGTAGACCATGCGCTCGAAACTGTCCTGAAAGGCGCTGAGTGCGGTGTCGTTGAGGCCGGCAAACGCCCAGTCGACGAAGTCCTCGGTGGTTCCGACGAGCGGGATGATGTGATTACCGATCTCCTCAATCCAGATCTTTTCGCTCAGCTGGGTGAAACCGAGCCGGCGATACATCCCCGCAGTCTCGTAATTCACGGCGACGAGAATATGCGTGGCGCCGTAGCGATGACACACCGTCGCTGCCATGCGGAACATGGCGCGGATGACATCACGGCGCCGGCGCCACGGCCCGCGAATGGCGAGCATGCCCGCGCTGCCAAACTCGACCGGGACCTTCGGTGCATTCGGGCGACGGCTGACCGGAATCTCGCCTGCACGCGCCTGCGCGCGGCAGGTGCTGAAATCGTAGAGCTCGTCGCAGGGCATGCCGACGTCGCTGTCCTTGAGCAGGCGCATCGCGGCGATCGGCTCGCCGTCTTCGTAGGCGACCACGTGGTACGCATTGGGGAAGGCGTCGAAGCGGTCGACGAGGCGATTGCCGTGCAAGGGCTCGCCGCCGAATTTGCCGTCCTCGATGACGAACACCTCGTGTCGTAGCCACAGGGCGTCGTCGATCTCTTTGGCGGTCTTGGCTAGTTTGATGTGGATGGGCATGCGAACGATGTCGTCAGAGGGCCTTGGATAATTTCACTCAAGCAAAGGAGAACGCTTGCGATCGCGTAACCATCGGTTTCTTAATGTTATGATTAAAAGTCACTCGCGGAACAGCATAGCTCGTCGGCTTCGCAACCCAAGAGCATTCAAGCAAAGTCACCGCTCAAGCTCTCTCTTGAGCTTCTCAGCTTCGGCGCGCTCTTCGAAATCCCGTGTTTCGAGTGCGACATTAAGCTCTGATAGTGCCCCATCGGTGTCGCCATTGCGCGCAAGCGCTACCGCATAGTGGTAGCGGATGTTAGGGTTCCCAGCCTGTCGCTTGCGCGCATCTTCAAGCAGACGCGCGGCCTGTTCGAAATTGCCTTGTTGTAGCAATAGCCACCCAAGCGTATCTGTGATGCTCGGATTGCCCCGGGCATTATTGTGCGCACGTCGCGCCAATGCGACTGCTTCCTCGAGATCTCCGTTCTCGGCAACTAGCCATGCGAGATCATTGAGCAGCAATGGGTGTCCATCGTTTAACGCTAATGCAAGTTGATAATACTTAAGTGCCTTGTCCGTGTTTTTCCTCGAGTGGAAAAATGATGCCAGACGTAGTAGACCATCGAAAGAAAGTTGATTGGATTCAGCCCAAGATTCTAGACTCGAAACAGCCAGCTGCTCCTGATCCGCCGCAAGGCGCGCCGCAAACAGCTTTAGTTGTATCCCCTCATTGTCGTTCTCTTTGGCGACAGCATCGAAGAGTCGGATCGCTCTTTTGTATTCGCGCTTCGCGAGCGCAATATCACCTTCGAGCTCAAGACATGTCTTTTGCTCATAAATATTGGTTCCGCAATCCGTGATGAGCGAATCGGCAAGTGCAAAATTCCTCTCAGAAATCGCGATTCTTACGAGACCACGCAGTGCGGAGACAAGGGAGGGGTCGTGATTGAGGGCCTTTTCGTAGTCCGCCCTGCTGTTCGACATGTCACCCATGAGTTCATAAACATGGGCGCGTCTGACCAAGAGAGCTGGCGTTGAGCTTTCCCGCGAGATGATCTCGGTCAAAGTTTCTAGTGCAGCCTTGGTCCGGCCTGTGGCCAGGTCGATATCAGCGAGTAACAGTCTCGGCTCCGAAGCATCCGGCTTCAGACTGATAGCTTTGCTCAGATATTCGCGAGCTTGCGAAAACTGCCCTTCAAGGGCCAGTATGCGTGCGAGTTCCAATAACGCGGGAAAGTAGTCGGTATCGAGCTTTATCGTGCCTTCTAGCCGCTTGACTGCGGTCTCAACGTTCCCGGTCATACTCTCAAGCCTTGCCAGCGCGACCGATGCGGAAGCGTCGGTCGGGTTCTTTTCTAGAAGGGAGAGCAAAGCAGACTTCGCTCCGGACAAATCCCCCTCGCGCAGCTTCAGAGAGACCGAATCCCGGAGCGCGGGTAGGTAGTCAGGCGAAACGCGTAGAGCGCGAGCGAGTGTCTCTCTCCCCGCTTCTTCTTCTCTTTTCGCGAAATGCGCTGCGGAGGCCATATGCAGCAGCACCGCGTCATCCGGTGCCATGCTCAACGCCCGCTCGATTGTTCGCAGCGCCTCATCCCATTCCCGGCCGCGAAGGTGTAGGTCGGCCAAGGCGCGCTGCGCCGGTAGGTAGGATGGGAATTGTTCAACCAAATTTGACAGCGCCTCCGTTGTCTTGCCGAGATCTCCATGAGCGGCAAACTCGGCTAACGCTGCACGCAATGCCAGGTCCGGTTCGTCTGGAAGTAGTGCGGCAGCGACGCGCATGCGAGTAGCGGCCTCCTCGTGTTCACCTTGCGCCCCCAGCGCGGTGCTGAGTAGCGCTTGAAGGCTCGGGTCGGTCGATACCGTCTCAGCCGGCAATTGTGTTAGCGTCTCGACCGAGCCTGACGAGTTCCCGCGCAAAATCTGCAGTGTGGCTTTCAGTTTGAGCGCGGCAGCGTGGTCCGGGTGCACTGCAAGGAAGCTTTCAACCGCGTCCATTGCCTGTGCCAGGTTTCCTGCTTTATAGCTCAACGTGGCTAGCAGGAGTCTGCCGAAAGTGTGACTGGGGAAATTCGCGAGGAGCTCTCTGCACGCGTCGAGTGCTCCCGTGAGATCTCCTGCCTCGCTCTTGAGATATGCATCGAAGTACCGAACATTGGGATGTTGCGGCCATTCTTGCATCAGGCGCTCGGAAGCGCTTCGTGCCTCCGCGAGGTCTCCGGATGCGATTAGCGCCTGTACCGATCCAAGTCGCGCAATCAGATTGTGCTTGGCAAGCTTGGAGGCCTTTGCGAATGCGTCTTTGCTCGAACCGAAGTCACCTGCACGGAAAGCCATTTGTCCTTTGGTCACAAGCGCCTCGACATCGTCAGGTGCAATTTCGAGCGCCATCGAAACCAAGTGTTGCGCGTCGTCTGCAGCGTTTTGCATCATTGCAAGGCGCGCCTTTCCGACCAGAGCGCCAACAGAGCGGGCATTGCTAGATAGAGCGGCTTCGTAAGCGTCGTGTGCTGAGTCAACTTGTCCAAGTACTGCGGCGATGTCACCAGCGGCGACATGGAACTGCTCGGAGGGGGAGGGAGGTGCGTGCTCTTCTAGTGTGAATTTGGCCTTCATCGGATCGCCGCCGAGTAGTTCTGCACGTGCCAGTTGAACGTAGGCGGACTCCTTCCTAAGGCCGAGTGTTATCGCTTTTTCGGTCGCTACCCGTGCGGCCGCCGCGTCACCGAGTTCGAGGTGACTCTTGCCAAGCAGAAATCGTGCTTCTGCATTAGTCGGGTCTTTCTGCAAGGCATTCTTGAGTTCGATGAGTGCGGTATCGAATTGGCGCTCTTCGAGCGCTCTGTGCGCACGTGCGATCAAGTCATCGGCCGTCTTCCCTTCGCCACATCCCGACAGCAAGAAGATTAGGAACAATGTTGAGTACGTCTTCCTCACTAGAAGTTGGCCTCTCTTATAGGGACATCGACCGACGTGCCGCTCCGTGGAGTCGCCGATTAGAAGATAGCGGAGTGTGTAATGACCGGCACCATGGTACGGCGACGTGAGCGTACCGTCATGCAGTCATGGCAGGCCGCCTATGCCACGAGTCGCGTAACGGTGGCAGTTTGACGGATATCGGCGCGATCGCAATTCGCTTAAGACAGTGCCTCTCTTAAGCACAATATTCCGCAGGGACGGATAGCTCTGCCGTGGAATCCAATCTCGCGAGAAGAAAAGCTCACAATGCTCAGGTAGCAAGAAGCTCCACCAGAATCATAGGATCTGGCAAATATGGAATAGAATTAATTAATTACCATGAAAACTCGATCAATCGCCACGTTTGGTCACAATCGCTGCGCGAGAGCGCGTGTCAAGAATTCTTCCATTCCTCTAGAGCTCTGACATTGACCTAGCACAAGCGGCATTCGTGCTCGTCGCTCTGAATGAACTCCTTCTGGAACAATAGGTTGATTATTCTCATTTGGGAGCGGGCTTGGACGTTCACGGACCTTTCTGGTCATTCTGAGACCGGTACAGGCCAGAGTCGAAGTCTCTTTCAGCTATCTGTTGAATGTGTTTGCGGTTGGTATGTCAATAGAATTTACAGATGCCAGATTTGCGCGTGGAGCGGATACCGTCGGAGCGCGCAGGTGTTTAGAGAAATATATCTACAAAACAATAAGATATATCTATTTCTCAATGGCGCTCTCTTGTATGGCCCGCGGTTTGCATGCTCACGGTCTAGAATCCAGGCATGCTTGCGGGTAGCCGAGTGGGCCGGGTGCAGTGGGGAGAACCCCCAGTGATTTGTTTACTAGGAGACTCAGTCATGATTAGGAATTCAGTGATTGCGCTGACCCTCGGCGGAATCGCGTTCGGAGCAACGGCTGACCCCGTTATCCCGACGATTCTTGGCCAGTCATTCACGATCGACATCAACAGCAACACGCAAGGCGTGGTCGGTCCTGACGACGGCGTAACCGGACTCATCGAGAAGTTCGGTTACGCGAACACGGTGGCAACATCCTTTTACTATCCGACCCCGTGCGCGCTCGACCCAGTATCATGCCCCAATGGTGTGACGTTTGCTGCACCTGGATCGCTCGTGCGAGACACCAACATCAATTCCGTCATTACAGCCATGGGCGGTCCTGCCGCTGGTACTGCACTGGATGGCAGCACTGCAGTTTCGATCAACACGTTGACTGCTCTGGACCAATACAACATCGATACTCTTTCGCCGCTCAGCGGCATCGGTGGTGACGACATCGAGGGCTTTGATACCAGTTGGGGATTGTTCTACCAGTACGATATCTTCGGGAACGTCAATGGCGCGGGTACAGCGGTCAACTTCAATAGTGGCTATATCGACCTGTACTGGTTCAAAGCCGGTGCTCTAGCTGCAGCGGAGAAAGTACTGTCCGTCAACGTCACCTCTTCGCAAACCGACCCCTCGAACACCTACCTGTTTGGTGAAGTCGACTACAGCTGGTGCGACCCGGGTGATAGCTGCAGTGCATTTGTGAAGTCGTTCATGAACTCTGATCCGTTCAACGACAGTTTCTACAATATCTGGAAGAGCGCGACGCCGCCGCCGGAGATTACCTTCATCCTCGACACGAACGTCGCGCCTCCGGTTCCGACGACGGATCAGCTACTTCTGCTTACTGGTACTGACCCTTCAATGACGTTGGACTGCAACCCGCTGGCACCTGGTGCCCAGCTTTGCAACGCCGCGCGTCAGACAAGCACGAGCGGTGGCGTCGAGTTCGGCGTCCCCGAACCGACGAGCCTGGGGCTCATGGGGCTGGGCATGTTCGCGGCTGGTCTCAGGGCTCGCCGCCGGCGCAGCCACTAAGAAGCGCGGTCCTTGGCTAAAGAGCATAGATGCGTATGACGTAACACGTTTGAACAGAGCCGGGGTGCACCCCGGCTCTGACGAGCTGACGGCCTACGCTGCTAATCAGCAAGATGCCCCGGTCCCCACAAGGACCGGGGTTTTTTTTGATGAACTGAACTTCCGACAGGCGTTCGAATTGATATGAAAGTGATCGGCAGTTACATCTTCAAACGTGCAATCTAATTTGGCAGCAGCTATTGATTGGAATCAAGTTGCCCGGTCTGCAATCCTGACTTTTACGTTATATAGAACCTGCTGCGTATTCAGTTTTGGCGCAAGAATAAGGGCGTGCATTCGAAGCCCGGGGAAACTCATCGTAACGAGCCGGTTTGAGGAGCGGACCGGGGGACACGCAGTCCTTGACGCTCCCCTCCCCATTACCAATTGGCAAATAATTGCTCGACGCTATTGTTTGCCTGAAAGAATCGAACGCGCCACCGCAATCCCGATCTTCTGTAACGGATTGCGGTTGCCCCCTGGCCGCCAGGTTCGCACCAGCTTGTTCCTGAAGGCGTCAAACTGAATGCCGGATGGCGCGACGACCAGTCGGCCGCGATTGAGGAGCAGCTTCAAGGTCGCGGTCCCCGCCATCCCTGCTGCCAGTTCGCAGGCCATTGGCGTACTTGGGCCCCGGTGAGCCAGCAGATCGACCGCCGCAGGCTCGACAAGATAGCCCCGGTGAAGCATGGCGGGCGCGAGGCCCAGCAGAAAACGGATGACCTGCTCGAATTCGTCCTGACCTTCAAGCTGGAAATAGTCTTCGAAGCCCATGCTTTGCGGCGTGAAGCAGAGCAACGCGGCGCTCATACCCAAGGGAGCAGCCGTGACGGCGGGTATGCCGCGCCGCGCGCATTCTGCAAAGACGCGCCGCCGAGCTTCCACCGCGAACAAATCGAGGCCATCGACGTAAACGTCTACGCCGTCGAGGAATGCCGCGTAATTGCTATCGTTGACACCATCCGGGAAAACGCGAATGTCCGCTTCCGGATTGATGTCATTGGCCATGCGTTGCAGGACCGACGCCTTCGGCTGGTCCAGCGTGCTGACGAAAGCGCCGGCTTGGCGATTCATGTTCGCCAGGCAGAATGTGTCGAAATCCGCCACGTTGAACCCGCCGATCCCGAGCCGGCTCAAGGTCAGCAAATGTATGCCGCCAACTCCGCCGAGGCCCGCAATGGCGACACGCGACGATTTGAGACGGTCGAGTTCGGCGGGTGTCACCCATCCGACCGTGCGACTGAAGGCTTCGTGATAATCGAATGCCGTCATGTTCTGCTCCAGGTATTCTCGGGCGCGATGGGAACAACCATCACCGGCGAATGCCGGTCCGCGACTTTAATGGATTCCCGCTGAGCTCGAAACACCCCCGTCGATTCGAGGTCATGAGCCGGCCGAACGCGCCGAGCGAGGGGCTCTCGCGAGAAGCAGCGAACCGCGATTTGGGGCATGGTTGCCGCGGGTCTAATGCCTTTTTCCCGGATCCGGTTAAGCTTACAAGGCCAGATGCTGCCGCAGGAGAACGCTTTGATGAATGGCTCCCTATGCTTGCCGCAGGCCCTGCGCGGCGAACAAACCGCCCTGTCGAAGGAGGCGCTGAAGGAAATCGGCAGGCTGCGCGGTGCAGCCCCATGGCAATGGAGCATGCAGGCCGCCCTTGCCTGGCTGGTCATCGCCGGCTCGATCGCGTTCGCGGTCTGGGCCGATAATCTCTTGGTGACGCTGGTCGCGATCGTGGTCATCGCGACCCGCCAGAACGTTTTCGGCCTGTTGATCCACGAACAGACCCACCGCTGTGGTTTCAAGGGCAAGTATGGCGACTGGATCGCCAATCTGGTGGCTGGCTACCCGTTGCTCGTGCTAAGCGTGGAGGGATATGGGAAAGTCCATCTCGCCCACCACCGTGATTACTTTACCGAAAAGGATCCGGATTTCGTGCGCAAGCAAGGTCCGGCTTGGAAATTTCCGAAACGGCCGTCCGAGGTGGCGCGCATTTTCCTGACCGACCTGGTCGGCTTGACGCTCTACCGCAACATCAAGAGCAAGAACATCGAAATCGGCGATGGCGCCTTCATTCGCCCCAATCCGACGCCCCGCTGGCTGAAGATTGGCTATTTTTCGCTATGGGCTATCGTGATTACCGTGCTCGGCGGCTGGGAGATCTTCTTCGTCTACTGGTTGCTTCCGCTGGTAACCGTCCTACAGGTGATTGTGCGTTGGGCGGCGATGTTCGAACACATCTACGAGACCCCGAATGCGGGCGTTGCTGAATCCACGCCGATTATCGTGCCGAGCCTGCTGAACAAGATTCTCCTGCCCAACCTGAACTTTTCATTGCACCCTTATCATCACTACTTCGCTGGCGTGCCGTTTTGCAACCTCATGAAAGTCCATGAGATTTTCGTTCGCGAGGGTTTGGTGGACGAGGCCCACGTCTTCCACGGGTACTTGTCGTATTTCAAGTTTCTGACTTCCGCGCCGGTCGACGCCGCTGCCCCTGCATGAGAAGAACCCCGCTGAGCGCGGCTTGGTGCGTCCTGCGGCGCTGATCGACCCGTGTGATGATTGGGACTCGCACGCTGCCGAGTTATCGCGAAATCGCTGTCAGCGCGTGCCTCGAGCACGCTCCGTCTTCGACAGCGGGCTGCATATTCGAAGTGGGAATTTACCTCCGCTTGACGATTTGCCTCGGTCCGACGGCCGGAAAAATCTCCGGATACTGCCGCTGAATCTGGAGCGAGCGGAGCAATGCAACCGATTCGGCCCCACTCAATACCAGTCCGATGGGCGGCGGGAGAATATTCCGAGATTGGTTCCAACGCGCAGGCACGGCGATATGGGGCTGGGCCGTCCCACTTGTTGAATGCATCCAATCCGGGCTGGAGCGCCTTCCTGCCCCGGGTCAGCGTTCGGCATGGGAAATGCGCGATAATTGTATTTTTGTTGCGTTAAGCTAGCGAGCACTCGAGACGCCGTGCCCCTGCGGTAGTCACGCACACGCAACGCACAGCCCCGATACGGCGTTCCCTCCGGCCAAAGACAGCAGATGTTCACCCGCTGCCCCAACGACTCCTGCAATACGACCTACCAGGTGACCGCGGAGACGCTGCGCAGCGCCATGGGCATGGTGCGGTGCGTCAAGTGCAACCAGGTGTTCAATGCCCTCGCGACGATCGTCGACGAGAGGCCGGAGGGCACGATAGTCCCGCTGCGGAGCCAGCTGCCGTTCAAGAGCTTTGGGGACCGCACCGTCATCGACCCGGGGCTGGTCCGCAACATGCCGGCGTTCCAACAGCTGGCTACCAGTTCGGGGCGCTTCCGCGAACCACTGACTTCGGATAAGCCCGACGACGCAGAGCAGGCGACGAGCGAAGCTCGAGCGGAGCCTGCCGAAGAAGCGGCGGGCGATTACGCGCGCGAACGCCAACAGCGCTTAGCGAGTACTGCCGCCGAGCTTGGCCTTGACCGCATCGACAAGTTCGAGCGTGACGAGGACGTACCAACTGACGAAGCGGCGGAGCTTGCACCGACCCAAACCAGCTGGCGCACCTTCGTTCCCAGCTGGAGCGATTTGCTGCTCGCATTGCGCAATTTGACTCGCCACCGTCGCCGCACCGCCATGGGACTGCTCGCGATCTCGGTCGGCGTCATCGCGATGCTCGTGGCCGGCGGCTTCATCGAGTGGAGCAAATGGTTCCTGCGTGAGACCACCATCATGGCTCATCTCGGCCATATTCAACTGGTCGCGCGCGACTTCTTCGAATCTGGCGAGGCTGACCCCTTCTCGTTCGTCTTGTCCGAAGATGCGCAATTGCTGGACGAAATTTCCAGTATTCCCGCCGTTGATACCGTGACTCCCCGGCTCGGTTTCTCGGGGCTCATCAGCTTTGGCGACATCTCCATAGCAATCATGGGCGAGGGTGTCGATCCAGAACGCGAAGCGCGCGTTTCCAAGCAGCTTACGATCGTCTCCGGCGATGGGCTTTCTGTTGAGCATGACGATGGCATCATCATCGGCAAAGGGCTGGCGGAGTCGCTCGATGTGGGCGTTGGCGATACCGTCGTGTTGCTCGCTACCCCTGAGGGAGGTGGTCTGGGTGCGGCGGAAGCGCGCGTTCTCGGAACATTCCAGACGTCGAACAAGGCTTATGACGATGTCTCGATTCGTCTGCCCATAAACATGGCCCGCCAGCTCCTCAAGGTGCAAGGCGCGCACAAATGGGTGATCCTGCTTGATGATACGAACCTGACCGGGACCGTGCTCGCACAGCTGCAGGAGCGTTTCGCGGCCCGTGAAGACGTCGAGTTCGTCCCGTGGTCCGACCTCGCAGATTTCTACAACAAGAGCGCTCAGTTGTTCGCAGCGCAGATGAACGTGATCCGCCTGGTGATCGCGATCATCATCGTCGTGAGCATCTCGAATACGCTCATCATGAACGTGGTCGAGCGAACGGCTGAAATCGGTACGCTGATGGCTCTGGGGCTCAAGCGCGCCAAGATCCTGGCACTGTTCGTCAGCGAGGGCTTCATGCTCGGATGCCTGGGCGGATTCGTGGGCGCATTGTTGGGCGTCGCGCTCGGCATGGGCATCTCCGCCGTAGGGATTCCCTTGCCTCCCGCACCCGGGATGGATTTTCCCGTTCGCGGCGAGATCATGGTTACCTGGCAGCTCGCTTTGGGCGGCTTTCTGCTCGGTATGATCGCGACGCTCGTGGCGAGCATCTACCCCGCGCGGAAGGCCTCGCGTCTCGAAATTGTCGATGCCTTACGGCATTCCCGGTAATCGTCATGTTCAAGCTCGCGCTCAGGAATCTCTTCAGGCAGAAGGTCCGCACGCTGATTACGCTGACGACGATCATGTTCGGGGTCGCTGCCGTCATCATTGCCGGTGGCTTCGTCGAAGACGTCTACGCACAACTCAGAGACGCAACGATCAAGTCGCGTTACGGTTATATCCAGCTCTACAAGGCAGGCTATTACGAGCACGGTCAGCGTGAGCCTTACACGTACATGGTCGAGGCTCCGCAGAAGCTGATCACCGAGTTCGAACGGCTCCCGGGTGTACACGACGTATTTCAGCGTCTCAATTTCTCTGCGATGCTGAACAACACCAAGACGGATCGCTCGGTTATCGTCGAAGGTATCGAGCCCGCGCCTGAAGCCGAGTTTGCGACCTTCCTCTCGATTATTGCTGGCCGTCACCTGACCGCTGATGATGCCTACGGCATCGTGATCGGCGAAGGTGTCGCCGTAGCGCTGGATCTTGCCCCCGGCGACTATGTCAACGTAATCGCCAATACGACGTACGGAAGCATGAACTCACTCGAATTCGAAGTGGTGGGCGTGTTCCAATCCTTTTCCCGGGAGTTCGATGCCAGGGCGGTACGGATCCCTCTCGACACGGCCAAGGAACTGCTGGACACCACCGCCGTGCACGCACTCGTTTTCGCGCTTGAGGACGTATCGCATGTCGAACCCATCATGCAGTGGCTGGAGCGTTACATTCTCGGCAGCGCTTACGAAGCAAAGTCCTGGCTCGAACTCGACGACTTCTATCCGAAGACAGTCCAGATGTATCAAAGCCAGTTCGGTGTGTTGCAGCTCATCATTCTGGTTATCGTATTGATGAGTGTCGCCAATAGTGTGAGCATGACGGCCAACGAACGCATCGGGGAGTTCGGAACGCTACGCGCGATCGGAAGAACCTCCACGGATGTCTTCCGGCTCCTGCTCACCGAGAACACCGTACTGGGCCTTCTGGGGGCAACTGCAGGCGTAGCGCTCGGTATCGGGGTTGCGTTGGCGATCTCCGCCGTTGGCCTACCCATGCCACCTCCGCCCAACGCGAATGTCGGTTACACCGCCTATATCCGGATTGTGCCGTTGGCGTGTGTAAGCGCGTTTTTCATCGGCCTGATCGCGACAGTGGTATCAGCCTTGCTCACGTGCCGGAAGCCCACCCGTATTCCAATCGCCGACGCTTTAAGGCAAAACATCTGAATGCGCTGGAGCAGGTGGCGATGTTCGTGATGTTCGGGCCACCACCTGATACTTGGTCAACCGGCGCGGCGCTAGTACGGGAGCTCAGCGTTGCAATTTGCGCAGAAAATCCTTGGTGAAGAACTTGTCAGGAAGATCGCGCAGCTTGAGATCGCTGTAATAGAGGACGGAGCCCTCGTCTGACTTCAACGCATCTCGCAGGACCAGACGAGTCGGACGAATAGCATTACCAAGCTTCTCGAACTGATCGTAGTAGCCGGTCTTCATGAGACGTCCGGAGAGCGTATAGAACTCGACTTTGTGTGGGCGCTTCGTGTCCACGCTCACCCAATAGCGTACCCGGTGATATGTCACGCCTTTACGAGCAGCCGTAAGCTCGAGCACCGCAATACTCTCCCCCTCGCTTTCCTCGATCGCCTCGAGCTTCGCATCATAGTCGCCGGCGAGATTCGCGCGTGCGAGATCACCGTTGGCGACTTGGCCGGTCAGCCGTTGTGACAGGGGCAGGCGGACCGGCTGCGAGACATCGGGCATGAACACCCAGAGGTCGGCGCCACGCAGAAGCATGATCTGTCCGCTTTCGGACTCTGGCTTGAGCGTACGTACGACCGCATTATCGTGACCTTTCTGAAGCACCTGATACACATGCACATCCGACGCGTCCTTGGCGTCAAGGTCTCGCACGGTAACGAGCACCTGGAATGAATCCGACGGGAAGCGAATGGCGTCGGCGGCAGCCACGAGCGCATTCGCATCGATATCGCGCGGTTCTGCAGCCAGCATCGGCGCCGTCGCGGCCAGACCAAGCGCGGAAATGATGTACACGAGCAATTTCATAAGCTGAGCAACTCCGGAGTGCTACAGACTCTCTGGATGATACCGGTGTTCGCGCTTGCGCGATGGAACACGATTAACCCATAATTCATCGAGTTACGAGACAGCCATCACAAAGGGCCTCACGTGAACCGTGCGCCATCTGAGCCGGCACGGAGTAAACGGGCACGGCATCGGAGACACGTCTATCATGGCCGTAGTGCGAGTCGACAACGTATCGAAAGAGTACGTGCTCGGCAACGAAACTTTCGCCGCCGTACGCGACGTCTCGATGGTTGTAGCGGCTGGGCGATTCCTGGCTATAGCGGGCCCGTCTGGCAGCGGGAAGACCACCCTGTTGAATATGATCGGTTGCATCGATACCCCTACGCGCGGGGATATCTTCATCGGCGAGCAACTGGTCAGCAACAAGACGCCTGACCAACTTGCGGAATTGCGCGCCAGAACGCTGGGCTTCGTTTTTCAGACCTTCAATCTGCTCCCCGTTCTCAGCGCGGCTGAGAATGTCGAATATCCCATGTTACAGCGGCGCGATATCGGGGCTCGCGAGCGCGCCGAGCGGGTAAAGCATTATATGAATGTAGTGGGATTGTCCCAGAAGGCGAAGAACCGCCCGAATGAGCTCAGTGGCGGCCAGCGTCAGCGCGTCGCGGTCGCCCGAGCGCTTGCCGGAGGGCCGGACATTGTGCTCGCTGACGAGCCGACCGCCAATCTCGACTCCAAAACCGGCGAGAGTATCCTGGCACTCATGAAGAAGATTAATGAAACCGAGAAGACGACTTTCATTTTCAGTACGCATGATTTCCGCATCATGGAAATGGCTGATAGGGTCGTCAGCATCGCCGATGGGCAGCTAGTGTTGTGAGAATCAAAGCGCACGTCTGCGGAATGGCTGGGCAGAGGGCGGCCATGCGATCGCTGGTTGGCGCCTGTCTCTTGCACACGGCTGGAGCGGCTGTTGCGGTCGATGACGCCGCGGCATTGGATTCGTGCACTGCGCATGGCTGTACGCCAGTGCTGCTGGCGCAGGCATCGTTCGACGACCTGTTCGAATCCGACGGTCTGGAAGATGCCGGTGTCGAGGCGGATGAGGCCTCAAGTGATTCCACCGAGGCCGAAACCGGGTCCGTCGACTCGGTCGAGAGTTCAGGCTCGGTTGACGATCTGTTTGGAGACGCTCCTGAGGACTTCGCCGCCGACGCCGTGGCCGCGAGTTCCGGCGTAAGCTTCAGTGGTTTTGTCCAGAATGAACTGGCATACGGATATACGGGGCCTGACCCGCACTTTCAGCACTTTCTGACGCGCGCCAAGCTCTATCTCAAGGGACGACTCAATTCCCGTGTCAGTTGGCAAGTCGGCGGACATGTGCAATACAACCCAGTCTATGATTTCGAGACGTTTTATCCGGATCGGGTTGATCGTGATCAAAAGGTGGACGGCTGGATCGATGAGACGTTCCTCGACATCGGCGCCGGAAAATGGGAGTTCCGCCTTGGTCGCCAGCACATCGTCTGGGGTGAAATGGTCGGGCTCTTCTTTGCCGATGTCATTTCGGCGCTCGATCTGCGCCAGTTCGTATTGCCCGATTTCGAGATTATCCGGATACCGCAGTGGGCCATTCGAGCCGAATACTATGAGGGCGATTTCCATGGCGAATTCGTCTTCATCCCGTACATGACGATCGACGATGTCGGCGAATTCGGCGCGGAGTTTTTTCCTTTCCCCGTCACAGCGCCGGCCGGAGTCAGTGTTCGCTTTCTCGATGACAAGACGCCTAACGATCCCGGAGAAGATTTCGGTTTTGGCGCTCGTGGATCCTATTACGTGAACGGCTGGGACATGTCGCTCTTCTATTACACGAGCCCCGACAAGACGGCCGCCTATGAACGTGAGATCAGGCTCGGTCCGTCTCCCCAGCTCCTGTTTCGACCGATTCACGAACGTATCCACCAGGTCGGTAGCACCGTGTCGAAGGGGTACGGCTCGTTCGTGCTCAAGGCCGAGGCGATCCAGACGATGGACCGGTTGATGACCGTCACCCGCCTTAACTCACCGGATGGTCTCGTGGAGACGGACGAGCTGCGCTACGTGATTGGCGCTGACTGGGCGGGATTCGGTGGCTATAACGCGAACTTCCAGTTCTTTCAGACGTGGTTCCAAGACCACGATCGCGACATGCTGTTCAAGGAAGTCGAGACCGGCATGAGCATCCTCATCCGCACGACGAGTTGGCATCCCGACATCACGCCGGAGGTGCTCTGGATTCGCAGCCTGAATCGTGACGAATGGCTGCTGCAGCCGAAGATCAGCTGGGAGTTCGCGCGCAACTGGCGCGCCGTCCTCGGTGCGGACATCTTCGAAGGCAACCCGACGAATCTGTTTGGCCGCTTCGATAACAGCGACCGCGTCTACTACGAGCTCCGTTACAGCTTCTGAGCGCGGTCTGAACGCCGTGTGCTCGACCGCGCCGGCGACACGCCCGTGCGCGACACGTGGCTAATCAGCTGTCGGCTTCGCGCCGCTTACCGTCGAGGTCGTTCTCGATGACGTCGAGCAAGCCGCGGATCGGGGGTGTGATCCCGCCGAGAAAGCTCTCGCGCGGCAGGCGGTAGGGGATGCGCGTGCCGCGGTGCTCGAACGGCTCGCCGACCTGCTCGAACTCGATGCCATAAAGGCGCAGCCGTCTCGCCAGCTTGGGCTCCATGATGGCGAAGACCGATTCGAGCCCGCGCCGCAGGCCCATGGCGGCCGCGCCGAGGTAGAGACCCATCGCGATATGCGGGAACACGCGGCGTTCGGGGTGGGCGGTGCCGTTGTCCTCGATGTCGGTGTCCGGGCGCGCCTGCTCGTTACGCCGGCGGCGGAACTGCGACACCACGGCGATGCGCGAGATCTCCCCGCACCGCACGCGCCAGTCTTCACCGAACCCCGCGGTGTCGAGCGGGTGGCCACCGTGTGCCATGGCCTGCTCGAAGGGAAACGGGCGCGCCGGGTCGGCGCGCCGCATCACCAGCCTCACGCAGCCGGCGAAGCGGGCCGATGGGCGGTGGCGTAGCAGGCAGGCGACTGCATCGGCGTCGTGCTCGTCGATTTCGCAGCCATCCGGAAAGCGCGCCGTGTCCTCCCAGCCGAGTTCCTCGGCATAGACCCGGTAGCGAATGCGATAAGCCTCCTGGCACAGGGCTTCGGTGGTGGCCGGCACCACGGCGAAGTAGCGCAGGAAATCGTCGATGATGCGGGTTGCGTCCATGGAAGCCTGGGGGCCGAGTTCCCTGTGTCTGAGCAATGGTCGACGGAATGCGGGGGTGATGCGCAGAGCGATCTAACAAAGCGTAACACTTTGCACCTACAATTCATCAGCACATAACGACCCACCCACGCTCCCCACGCTTTTCAGAATCATGACCAAGCCCCGAACGTCCATGACCTCTCTCGATGCCAGCGTGTTCGATTCCGATGCCGAGAACGACGTCGCCCTGGCCTTCGAAGAGGATGTCGAGAAGAATCCTGGTAACGCCGGTAAGGCGGGCGACGAGCACGGTAGTGGCCGTGCCGTCTTCTCCACGGCACTGCGTACGCTGCTCGTCAGTACCACCTGCCACAAGTCCTGAAGCGCCGGCCGGCAGCGCGACCGTTCTCGGCCGGCGTCAAGCGACAGTGCCGGGCAGGTCGTCGACCTGTCGTGACATGACTGCGGTGGTCAGTGCGCGGCTCCGGGCCGCGGTTGCCTGTTGCGCCCGCCCATTCGCGGGTGGCCTAATGCAGCGGCCATGCTGGATCTCGCGGAAATCCCGTTCTTTGCGCCGCTTTCGTCGGCGTCGCTGGCACGCCTGCGCAGTCGTATCCCGACTCATCATTATGAACAGGGTTCGATCATCACCCGCGTCGGCGAACCGGGGCAGTATTTCCAGGCCATTGCCTCCGGCGCCGTGCGGGTGCTGGCCGATCCGGATGCACCGGGCGGATGGCGTGGTTTCGTGCTCGGCCCCGGGCAGGTGTTCGGGGAGATGTCGCTGTTTACCGGCATGCCCGTCGCCGCGACCCTCGTCGCCACCCGCGATACCGTCACCTACCGTCTCAAGGGCGACGATTTCCTTGCCCTGCTCGACGTCGAACCGCAGCTCCATCACAGCCTCACCCGCCTGCTGATCGAACGCCTGCGTTTCCGCACCCGTAACGATACCCGCCTGCCCGGCATGGCGGTGATCGTCAACCTGGCGCGCGGGCTCGATTTCGATGTCTTCACCGAGCGCCTGTTTGCCGGGGTGCAGCGTTATGCGCCGGGGTCGCGCCTGGTCGGGCGCGACGAACACGGAAAACCTGACGACCGGCCCTTCGACCTGCAGCGGCTCGAGCGCTGGCGCGACACCGCCGCGGCAGAGCAGTACCTTGTCGCGGTGGTGTCACCGGGTGAACTGCACGCGATCGCCAGCGAACTGCTGCCGGAAGATGTCGTCATCGAGATCGTCGAGCACGACAGCGATCGCGACGAGACCGTCACCGCGCGGCGCCGCGCCGGTGCTGCCGCCTACAGCCGCGTGTTCATCGACAGCCGGCCGCGCGGCGAGGACACGCGCTGGAGCTTCTGCGTCACGCGCGAGGAGATCGCACGCGCACCGAGCGAGCCGACCGCCTGGCGTCGCCAGCAGTGCCCCAACCTCGATCATCTCGCGCGCTACATCACGTTCAGCGAGGTGGGGGTCGCACTGAGCTCCGGCGCGGCGCGCGGCTTCGCGCACGTCGGCGTGCTGGAGACGCTGGAAGCCGAGGGTATCCCGGTCGATTTCGTGTGTGGTACCAGCATGGGCGGCATCGTGGCATTGACGATGGCCGCCTCGGCCAACGCGGCGGAAGGCGGCCGCAAGGTGCGCGAGTTCCTCGGCGGCAACCGCCGGATTCGCGACATTGCGTGGTGGCCGCGCACCTCGCTCTTTTCCGGTGCCAAGGTCGAACGTGCCGCGCGCCGCGTGTTCGACGACGCCACCTTCGCCGACCTGCGCCTGCCGACCGCCATCGTCGCCTCCGATCTGATCTCAGCCGACCGCGCGGTCGTCGACAGCGGCCCCGTTCTGCCGGCCGTGCTCGGCACGTCGGCGATTCCGGGTTTCTTCCCGCCGATGGCGGCTGGTGATCGCATGATGGTCGACGGCGCGATCGTCTCGCGCGTACCGGTCGACGTACTCGAGCGGCGCCGCTGCGGCGTACGCATCGCGGTCAACGTGGTGGCAGTGCCCGCGTCCGACCTGGAGTACCACGAGTTCCGGCGGCGGCGCCTGCACGCGCGCATCGGGCGCCTGTTCGGTTTCCGCTCGGTGCTCGGTGCGTCGTGGGAGCTGCTCGGGTCATACGGGTCGAGCATCGAAGCGCTGCGCGCCGATCTCGTCATCACGCCGGAGACCTACCGCTGCGGCGGCGTGTTCGATTTCGACCGTTTCGAGGCCATGATCGCCTGCGGGCGCGAAGCCACGCTCGCGCGCATCGATGCCCTGCGCGGCACCGTGCGCGCGATGCTCGACGGCGGCTATCGCTGAGTCTCCGCGCGGGCCGTATCCGCTGCCAGCGCGGGCGGCGTGGGCGGCAGGCTGCTGTGGGGAGCAGGGCGCGGCGCCGGCGCCGCCCGGTGCTCCGGCTCGCGCGCGCGAGCGTGTATGCTATGCGGCCGGTCGCCCGCGCGGTGCGGCCGCCGCGCCGCGGCCGGTGCGCACACCCTGGCCGTCGCCGCGTGATTGTTCCAGGGGAACCAGGTCCGGAGGGAAGACATGGCCGCAACACCCAAGCAAGCAACCCACGGGAGCGCTTCGCGCGCGCCGCTCGTTCTCGATGCCGCCGTCATCGGCGCCGGTGTCGCCGGTCTCTACCAGCTCTACCTGCTGCGCGAGCGGGGTCTCGACGTCAGGGGCTTCGAGGCCGGCTCCGCGGTTGGTGGTACCTGGTACTGGAATCGCTACCCCGGTGCGCGCTTCGATTCGGAGAGCCACATCTACCAGTATCTTTTCTCCGAGAAGCTCTACAAGGGCTGGAGCTGGAGCGAGCGCTTTCCGGGGCAGCCCGAGATCGAGCGCTGGCTCAACTATGTCGCCGACGAGCTCGACCTGCGCAAGGACATCCAGTTCGACACGCGGATCGAGGCGGCGCATTACGACGAGTCGCGCGGCCGCTGGACCATCACCACCGCTGCCGGTGAGGTGATCGACGCGCAGTACCTGATCACCTGCTGCGGCATGCTCTCCGCGCCGTTGACCTCGGTATTCCCGGGCCAGGAGTCGTTTGAAGGCGAGATCTTCCACACCGCGCGCTGGCCCAGGGAGCCGGTCGATTTTGCCGGCAAGCGCGTCGGCGTGATCGGCAACGGCGCCACCGGCATCCAGGTCATCCAGACCATCGCGGACCAGGTCGGGCATCTCGAGGTGTTCGTGCGCACGCCGCAGTACATCATCCCGATGAAGAACCCGAAGTACGGGCCGGCCGAGGTCGAGGAGTACAAGGCCAAGTTCGACTTCCTGTGCGAACGGCTGCCGCACACCTTCTCCGGCTTCGAGTTCGATTTCGAGAACGGTTCGTGGGCCGATCACACGCCCGAACAGCGCCGCGCGACGATGGAACGGATCTGGGAAGACGGTTCCCTGGCGCTGTGGATCGGCTCCTACCCCGAGCTCTTCACCGACGAGGACGTCAATGCGCAGGTCTCGGAGTTCGTGCGCGAGAAGATGCGCGAGCGGCTCGAGGATCCGCGCCTGTGCGAGCTCATGATCCCGACCGATTACGGCTTCGGCACCCACCGCGTACCGCTCGAGAGCGGTTACCTCGAGGTCTACCACCGGCCCAACGTCGATCTGGTGAGCGTCAAGGACAATCCCATCGAACGCGTCACGCCGAAGGGCCTGCAACTTGCCGATGGCACCGTGCACGAGCTCGACATCATCGTGCTCGCGACCGGCTTCGACGCCGGCACCGGCGCGCTCACGCGCATCGACATTCGCGGCCGCGACGGACGCTCGCTGAAGGAGGACTGGGGGCGTGACATCCGCACCATGATGGGCCTGCAGGTGCACGGCTACCCGAATCTCTTCACCACCGGCGCGCCGCTCGCGCCGTCGGCCGCGCTGTGCAACATGACGACCTGCCTGCAACAGCAGGCCGAGTGGATCACCGACTGCATCATGCACATGCGCGGCAAGGGCGCGAACGTGATAGAGGCGAGCCGTGAGGCGCAGGATGCCTGGGTGCAGCACCACGACGAGACCGCCGACGCCACCATCGTCACCAAGACCTACTCCTGGTACATGGGCTCGAACGTTGCCGGCAAGCCGCGCCGGCTGTTGTCCTATATCGGCGGGGTCGGCCAGTACCGGGCGAAGTGCGACGAGGTTGCGCAGAGCGGCTACGCCGGCTTCGAGATGCGCTGACGATGCAGCGCCGCGTCTGAATCGGTCCAGGGCCACCCGCGGGTGGCCCTGGCGTTTCCGGGGCACTCAGCCGACCAGGAAATGGCCGATCAGGGTTGCCGTGGGGCGGTCGGGGTCGTCCTGCCAGCACCGCGCGTGGACGTTGGCGACGCGCCGCCCGAGGCGCGTGACGCGGGCATCGGCGAAGGTCGGCGCGACGCGCCCCGAACGCAGGTAGTCGACCGTGATGGTGATTGGCTTCGGCAGCGCGTCGCCGGCCAGCTCGAGCGCGAGCTCGAGAATCGCGGTGCTCTCGAGCAGACCGCCGAGCATGCCGCCGTGCAGCGCCTGGAGGAACGGGTTGCCAACGTGAATCCGGCTCGCCTCCAGGCGAACCTGCAGCCGGCCGTCGACCATGACGGGCTCGAGCCCCAGACTCGCCATGTAGGGGATCGCGGCGACCAGCCCGGAGAAGTCGCCGCTCGCGCGTGCCTCGCGCATGCGCTCGACGATGCTCACGATGGCCCCCCGCTGGCCACCTCGAGCGGCGTGACCATGAAGCTCGCGGCGCAGTTCGCGATGGGGTCGTCGGGATTCTCGTGGTAGGCGATGGCGCGGACGAAGCAGACGTTGCGCGTCACCTTGTAGCAGTGCGCACTGGCGACGACGTCTTCGCCCGGCGTGGCGGGCTTGAGGTAGTCGATGCGCAGGTCGAGCGTCGCGATGCGCGCGCGCTCCGGCAGCGCCGCCAGGGTGGCGATACCGCAGGCCGAATCGATCACCGTGGTGATGACGCCACCGTGCAGCACGCCGCTGTCCGTGTTGCCGGCGAGCGTTGCCGAGTAGGGTACCCGGAGCTTGGCGCGGCCATGTTCGAGATCCTGCAGCTGGATGTCGAGGAAGCGGTTGTGCGGCGAGCGGTTGGCCGGGTCGGCGAGGAATTCGCGCAGCTGCTGCAGCGGTGTCGCGCTTGTCATCGGGCCACCGGGACGGACCGGTGGCAGCGCCGTCGGCGCGCGTTCACGCGCGGTAGCCGCAGGCGCCGCTGCAGGCCGGGCCGGGACTGCCGCAGGCCGGCGCTACGCCGCTGCCGAGGTGCTCGTTGCGTACCACGCCGGCACCGCCTGGGCGCCGTTCGACCGGCGCGTCGGCCGCGGTGCCGTCGAGTGCGATCCCGGCCAGCGCGCAGAGTTCGCCCCAGGTTCCGACCTGTTCGCTCATGCGGTGTCGGACTTCGACCACGCGGCCATTGGCGTGGCAGTGGTAATCGTAGGTCGGCATGGCGCTCTCCAGGGACAATTGCGGCGCGAGTATAGCGCCGTGGGCGTGCCGCGGTGAGCGCCCGTCAGCTACCGTGTCTTGTCGACCACGCCAGGAAGGCGAGCTGCGCGGCGAGCAGATGCCGCGCGGCCCGGCAGGCAGGGGAGAACGTCAGGCCGCAGCCTTGCGCGCGGTACTTGCGAGTTCCTGCAGCAGCGCGAAATCGAGCACGAAGTCCGGTTCGAGTTCCGGCGTGAGGAACTGGATCGCGCCGTAGTTGGTGAAATAGAGCTCGCTGTCCTCGGGGAAGAAGGTCTCGTCGTGGAGCACGCCGTTCGGCTCGTAGCCATAGTCACCGGCGGTGGCGGTGATGCCGCCCTTCTCCTTGCCACCACGCACCTGCATGGTGCCCTTGAGCATGAAGTACTCGCCGCCGCCGAGATGGCGGTGCGGGTTGAACGATGAACCCGCCTTGCAGCGAAACAGCACCGTCCAGGCGCCGGTTTCCTGGCTGGCGCGCAGCACCTTGAAATCGATGCCGCCGCCGAATTCGAGCCACGCCATGTCGCTGGTCGAGAGATAGGTATCTTCCATCATCGTGCCTGTCCTGTACGGTTGGGAACTCCGCTGCCGATGATAGCCAGCCCGGCGTGTCAGCACCACGCAGGACTGCGTCGACCGGGCGGTCGGGGGCGGCGCCAGTGCCGCGACTCGCCGGCAACGACGGCTTCGTGTTGAGATCGGGGCCTGGCAAACACGGGGAGTACACATGGATCTCGCACTGCAAGGCCGCCGCGCGCTTGTCACCGGCGCTTCCAAGGGGATCGGGTTCGCGGTGGCGCGTACGCTCGCTGATGAAGGCTGCGCTGTCCACCTGGTCGCGCGCACGGCAACCGATCTGGAGGCGGCCGCCGCGGCAATCGAGACGGCCACCGGCAGCATGCCGACCTGGGCGGCGCTCGATCTCGCTGACAGTGCCAATGTCGACGCGCTGGCCGCGGCGCACGCCGACACCGACATCCTGGTCAACAATGCCGGCGCCATTCCGGCGGGCAGTCTCGAGGCCGTCGACGAGGCCCGCTGGCGCAGTGCCTGGGATCTGAAGGTGTTCGGTTACATCAACCTTTGCCGGCACTTCTACGCCAGCATGCGGGCGCGCGGGCGCGGCGTCATCGTCAACGTGATTGGCGCCGGCGGTGAGAAGCCGACCGCGGCCTACGCTGCGGGCGCCGGCGGCAACGCCGCGCTGATGGCGTTGACCCGCGCGCTAGGTGCGCGCAGCACGCTCGACGGCATCCGCGTGGTCGGCATCAACCCGGGACTCATCGAAACCGCGCGCCTGGTCACGATGCAGCGGGCCATGGCCGCGGAGAAGCTCGGCGACCCCGAGCGCTGGCGTGAACTCCTCGATTACGAATTCCCACCCGGGCAACCTGAGCACATCGCCGACATGGTGGCGTTCCTCGCCTCCGACCGCTCGGCCTTTACCACCGGCACCATCGTCACCGTCGACGGCGGATTGTGTGCGCGCTGAGCGTGCCTGCAGTCATTCCCCCGCCACGGCCTGCATCATTACCGTCAGCGCGGCGTAATCGGCCGAAGACGGCGCCAGTTCGGCGCGCGCCCGCGCTACCACGCGCCGCGCCGACGTCCGCGTGAGCGCGGGCGTGCGATACGTGCCGGCAGCGTCGATCAGCGTGAGCACGAAACCCGACGGCGGGTAAGGCGGCGTCGCTCGGCGGTATTCGAGGTCGCCGTCGCGGCACATCGCGAGTAGCGCGCTCATGGTCTGTGCGCCGACGCGGACGACCGCAGCATGCGCGGGGGCGAGTCCCGCGGCGGCCGCAAGTGCGGTGGCCTCGTCCGCGGGCAGCATGCCGATTACCAGGGCCGGCGAGGGCTTGTCCTGCGCGCCGGTGTCATGCAGCGCCAGCACCGTACGCGCCGGGTTGGCGACGACGGGGCAGCCCGTTGCTGTGGCCGTCAACAGCGCGAACCCGAGCAGCAGGCCAGCGCCGACACCGCGCCGCCGTGCCTGGCGCGATGCCGCCTTTGCGGCGGCCCCAGCAGTGTCGTTCAAGCGGACGCCGTGGACATGACCGAGCGCGTCGCACTGCGGACGGCGCCGAGCGACGCCAACGCAACGACCAGCAGGGCGGCGACGCCCGGCTCGGGCACCGTGCGAAAGCCCCAGTGTACGCCGTCGTGGATGACGACTTCGCTCCCATGCACGCCATCCCAGCTGGCCACGTACAGCCACGCATCCCAATCGATGCCGGAGCGCAGCGGGCGAGACGGCGCGTCGAGGAACACGAGGTCGACGAGTGCGCTGGGGTTGACCAAGGTCCGGAACGGCGTGCCGGGGTGACTCACCAGCGCGCCGTTCCATAGAAAGCCGTTCGCCATCTCGTCCTCGCTGCCTTCGATGGCGCCGTTGCCGCTGCGGTCGAATGAGCCCGTGGTGAAATAGAACGGCTGGTTGTCGTCGCCCGGCGGGTTGCGCCCGGTATTCGGCGGATCGACCGTCGGATTGAGTCCGACCACACGCGGAAAGTTGGTTTCGACGAACTGCACCCAGTAGAGATTCTCGCCCGTGCCCGGGCCGTCGAGCAGCAGATCGAAAATTGCGCCGACGGCGTCGCTGCCGATGTAGGCATCGTACTGCTGCACGGTCGCCGTGCCGTTGAAGGTCGGCCCCGGCGTGAAGGTCCAGTCGACCGCCGGGTTGAGCGTTCCGTCCGCGTTGCGGCCGTCGAATTCGCTGTTGAGCAGGCGCAGGAACTCGGGTGTCGCGCCCTGGTCGGCGTGCGCGACCTCGAGCGGGTCCAGCACCACGGTAAGGGTGCCGCGCCGTGCGCTGGTGATGCTGCCGGCATCCTGGGTGATGAGCAGGGCGGGCGCAGCGCCGCTCCAGCCGAGCAGGACGGCGGCGGTGAGCGCGATGCGGCGCAACGCATGCGCATGACGCGTCGGGGACATGGCGGGTTCTCCTTGGCTGCGCGGCAGCGGTTGTCGTCACGCGGCTCAAGCTACGCCTTGTGCCACGTCGCGTTCCTGCCGCGGATCAGGAATCCGTCGCGGCCTGCCCTGCGTGGGGAAACTCGACCGGGCGGTCGCGCCACGCGCCCCGAGTCAGGAAGCTCTGGGCGGATGCCCTCGTCGTAACCGCCCCAGTGGTAGCAGTGCGATGACCAGGAGCAACAAACTCGGCGGCAGCGGCACCACGCTCACGCGGTCGATCTGGAGTGTCGCGGCGACGTCCGGGTTCGTCGCGGCGAAGGCCGGGTTGAGACTGAACACCGGGTCGGCATAGGAGGCGAGATCGACGTCCAGTCCGGCGAAATCGAACACGGCCGGCTCGAGCAGGTGGGAGCGGAGCTGCAGGTTGGACTGGCTGCTGAGGATCAGCCAGTAGTCGGTATTCGGCTTGACGGTGAGCGTCTCGACGGCGCCCGCGAGCATGTTCGTGCCACTCGAACGCTGCACGAGCGTGTGGGTGAACGGCGTGAAAATGGTGGCGCCGTCGTAGCTGTCGACCTCGTAGACACCGAGCCCGGCCGACACGAAGGGCGTGTAGCCCTGGCTGTCGGGGAATGGACCGGAACGATCGTCGAGCGCAGCCGACAGCGTGTAGGTCATATCCACTTCGATCGTTGCAGGGGCCGCCCCGGGCACCTCGAAACGCAGCAATTGCCAGTCGGTGGCGACCAGGTTGAACGCGGCCTGGCCGAATGGCGACAGCGCGAGAGTCGAGCCGCTGCTCGCCGCAGTGAGGCTTGTCGCGGCCATGTCGTTGCCCGCCGCGGCGTTGCCGATGATGGTGATGCCGGCTTCGGAGAGATCGAGGTCGACGTCGACCGGCACGCCTGTAGCGTCGCAGAACGGCACGCGCAGGCGCGTGCAGCTCGTCTGGATGTCACCGTTGAATTCGCCGGCACTGCTGAAGGCAAGACCGGGCACCTGCTGCAGCAGGCTACCCTCGGTGTAGAAGAAATCGAGTGTGCTGTCGCGGATGGGATCGAGCGCGAGCACGGGGTCGCTGGCGGCGAGCGCGAAGCCGAACAGGCCGATGCGCCAGCTGGTCGGATAGCGTGGCATGGGCATTTCCTCCCCTGGAATGGCTGCTTCGTCGTCGTTTCCTCTCCAGACTAGTTGCCGAACGCGCGGCGATCCAGCGCGGAGGGCGACGCGGCCTGGCGCCGCGTTGTGCGCACCCGGCGTCGTCGTCGGCGGTCGCCGCTCTCGGAATTGGTGACGGATGCTGCGTGCCGCGAACGGCGCGACGGTCCGACGGTGTGGAGGGCGATTAGCCCGGATCGCCCGGCGGAATGGCGAGTACGTCGCGATCGGCGAGCCGCAGCACGGCCTCCGCGACGCTGCCGAGGATGAGCTTGCCGAGGCCGCTGCGCCCGCGCGTGCCGATGACGACGAGGTCGGCGTCGACCTCGCGCGCGGTCGTCAGCGTGACGTCGGCGACCGGCACGTCCTGGTAGCGGACGATCGGTGTCATCGGTGTCGCCCCGAGTCCGCTGGTGAAGCGCGCGAGCTCCGCGGCAGCGGCGGCGCGGGCGTGGTCGAGCAGGTGTTCGCGCTGCTCGGGTGGCAGCGGATGGGCCGTCGCCGCACGCAGCTCGAGCGAGTCGAACACGTACAGGATGCTCGCCTGGGTCTCGCGCGCCACGTCGAGCGCGACGAAGCGTCGCACCGCGCGCCGCGAGGCTTCCGACAGGTCGCAGCCGAGCAGCGCGTGGCGATAGTCCGCGACCGGCGGCGCAATCGCCATGAGCACCGGGCAGGGCGCTGCGCGGATGCTGCGCTCGGCGGTGGTGCCGATGAAGACGTCGCGCAAAGCCTGGCGTCGATGCGGGCCGAGCACGAGGAGATCCGGTTGCACGCTTGCCGCCGAATCGACGATGCCCGAGGCGGTGGCGCCGAGCATGACGGCGGTCTCGCAGGCGATGCCGTCGACGCGTTTCAAGGTTGCGGCGAGTTCGGCCAGGAGGTCACTGGCGACCGCACGCTCGGTTTCGATCATCGGCCGCGGCTGGTCGTCATCGATGACGTGCACGATGACGAGCGTGGCGCCATGCTGGCGGGCGAGCAGGGTCGCCCGGCGCAGCGCGCGATCGGAGCGCGTCGAGAAATCCGTAGCCAGCATGATCCTACGCATCGGCTGCAACCCCGCACGTTTACATCCCGCGTCGTCTCTCGTAGGTTACCAGTGCCACGCGTGCTCTCGCGAGTACGCCGCCGGCGCCCCTGCGGATGCCTGTCGATCCCACGTTGCAACGATTACATCGCGCTATGGAAACGATGAACGGCGAGGCGTCCGCCAGCAACTGCCTGGCAGTGGGCAAAGTACGGTACGCACCCTGCCGCGCGGTTACCGCAACGACGCGCGCCCTCGCGCCGCTGCTGCGCGACCGCTCCGCCCTCGCGCGCCAAGGTGATGCTGCGGGGCGCTCCACGCACACGCGAGCGGGGCGTGCACGACCGCGGAAGGCAGCCGCGCCATGATCGGTCCGGTCATCGGTTCGACGTTCGCCGAGATCGCCGTGCTGCTCGTGCTCGCGGCCGCGATCGGCTTCATCGGGCTGATCCTGCGCCAGCCGCTCATCGTCAGCTTCATCGCCGTCGGCCTGCTGGCCGGCCCGTCGGTGCTCGACGTCGTGCATGCCGACGAGCAGATCGACCTGCTCTCGGAACTCGGCATCGCCGTGCTGCTGTTCCTCGTGGGTATCAAGCTCGACGTCAAGCTGGTGCGCTCGCTGGGGCCGGTGTCGCTGCTGACCGGACTTGGGCAGGTCGCGTTCACCTCGGCGTTCGGCTACCTGATTGGCCTGGCGCTCGGGCTCGGCCACGTGACCAGTCTCTACGTCGCCGTCGCGCTGACCTTCTCGTCGACCATCATCATCGTCAAGCTGCTCTCGGACAAGCGCGAGATCGATGCATTACACGGGCAGATCGCGCTCGGTTTCCTGATCGTTCAGGATCTCGTGGTGGTGCTCGCGATGATCGTGCTGTCCGCAATCGGCATCGGCGCGGGGGACGCCCACGGCGGTTCCTCGGGTATCGCTGCGGCGCTCGGCGCAGGCGTCGCGCTGGTCGTGCTCGTGGTGCTGTTCGTGCGCTACGTGGCCGACGCCCTCACCGAGCGGCTTGCACGCGCGCCCGAGCTGCTGGTGATCTTCGCCATCGCCCAGGCCGCCTTGTTCGCCGCGGTCGGTGACCTGGTCGGTCTCGGCAAGGAGGTCGGTGGTCTGCTCGCCGGCGTGTCGCTGGCCTCCACGCCCTACCGCGAGACGATCGCGGCGCGGCTTGCCCCGTTGCGCGATTTCCTCCTGCTGTTCTTCTTCATCGCACTCGGCGCGACGCTCGATCTCTCCCTGCTCGGCGCCAACGTCACCGGCGCCGTGGTGTTCTCGCTGTTCGTGCTGATCGGCAATCCGCTCATCGTGCTCGTCATCATGGGCGCGCTCGGTTACCGCAAGCGCACCGGCTTCCTGGCCGGGCTGACGGTCGCGCAGATCAGCGAGTTCTCGCTGATCTTCGTCGCCATGGGCGTATCACTGGGGCACGTGTCGGCACAGGCGCTCGGCCTCGTCACCCTGGTCGGACTGGTCACGATCGCGGCCTCGACCTACATGATTACGTATTCACACGAACTCTATCGCCTGTGTGAGCCGCTGCTCGGCGTGTTCGAGCGGCGCGGCACCCCGCGCGAAGCTGGTGACGACGACGGCCTCGGTCGCGGCGCCTACCCGGTGATCGTGTTCGGCCTGGGGCGATTCGGCACTGCCATCGGCCTGCGCCTGATGCGCCGCGGGGTCAGCGTGCTCGGGGTGGACTTCAATCCGCTCGCCGTGCGCCGCTGGCGCGAACTCGGGCTGGCCGCGGAGTACGGCGACGCGACCGATGCCGAGTTCGTCGCCGAGCTGCCGGTGGCGCGTGCCGAGTGGATCGTCGTCACCATCCCCATCCATCCCACCGGCCTCAGTCACGAGGATACCCGCGCCACGCTCATCCAGCTGACCCGCAGCGCCGGCTACCGCGGGCGCATCGCGGTGACGTCGTTGACCGCGCGCGACACCGAGGAACTCGTCGCGGCCGGTGCCGACACCGTGCTCGAGCCGTTCCAGGACGCCGCCGATCGCGCCGTCGAGCTGCTCGGCGGTGCACCCGCCGAGGACCGCACCGAGGTGCCCGCGATCGAGGGCGAGGAGCGCAGCCCGCCATGAGCGCTGATAACGGCGCGCGGCCGGCCTCCATGACCCGGGACGACGGTGCGGGCAAGCACGGCGATTTCCACGCGCGCGAGCGCGACGCGGTGCTGACCGCGCTCGCCACCACGGCGGCCGGGCTCGACAGCGCTGAAGCCGCGCGCCGGCTCGCCGCCCATGGCCCCAACCGCCTGCCCGCGTCGCCGCCGCGTCACCCGCTGCTGCGCTTCCTGGCGCATTTCCACAACGTGCTGATTTACGTGTTGCTCGGCGCGGCCGCGGTCACCGCGAGTCTCGGCCATGTGGTCGATACCGGGGTGATCGTTGCCGTCGTGCTGGCCAATGCGATTATCGGCTTCGTGCAGGAAGGCCGTGCGGAGAACGCGATGGCAGCCATCCGCGGCATGCTCGCGCCGCGCTCGGCGGTGCTGCGCGACGGTGTGCGCAAGAGCATCGATGCCGCCGAGCTCGTGCCGGGTGACGTGGTGCTGGTCGAGGCCGGGGACCGCGTGGCGGCAGACCTGCGCCTGCTCGAGGCGCGCGGACTCAAGGCGGAGGAGGCGGTGCTGACCGGCGAGTCGGTCCCGGTCGACAAGAGCATTGCCGCGGTCGCGGCCGCGGCACCGCTCGGCGATCGCACCGGCATGCTGTTCAGCGGCACGCTGGTCGCGGCGGGTACCGGCCGCGGCGTGGTCGTCGCCACCGGCGTGTCGACCGAGATCGGACGGATCAGCGGCATGCTGGCAACGGTCGCGACGCTGGTGACGCCACTCGTCGCGCAGATGGATCGCTTCGCGCGCTGGCTGACGTTGTTCATCCTGGTCGTCGCTGCTGCCTTGCTGGTCTACGGTTATTTCGTCGGCCACCTGCCGTTCGCGGAGCTCTTCATGGCAGTGGTCGGCTTGTCGGTCGCGGCGATCCCGGAAGGACTCCCCGCGGTGCTGACCATCACGCTTGCCGTCGGGGTGCAGGCGATGGCGCGGCGCAATGCCATCGTGCGGCGGCTGCCGGCGATCGAGACACTCGGTTCGGTGTCGGTCATCTGCTCCGACAAGACCGGCACCTTGACGCGCAACGAGATGCTCGCCGGCAGCTTGGCGACGGCCGGCGTCGTCTACACGCTGGACGGCGAAGGCTACGCCCCCGACGGCACGGTGCGCTGCGGCGAAGACCTGGTCGACCCGCTGCAGGAGCCTGCGCTCGTCGCCTGCGCGCGGGCCGCGGCCTTGTGCAACGACGCGGCATTGCAGGCCGGGGAGCAGGGCTGGCGCGTCGAGGGCGACCCGATGGAGGGCGCGCTGCTGGCGCTCGCCGGCAAGCTGAGCGGCGAGGGTGCGACGCCGTTTCGCAGCTGGACGCGCACCGACGCCATCCCCTTCGATGCCGCGCATCGCTACATGGCGGTGCTCGACCACGACCACGACGGCCACGGTTGCATCCGGGTCAAGGGCGCGCCGGAGGTGGTGCTCGCGCTGTGCGCCAACCAGCTCGCTGCCGACGGCACCAGCGTACTGCTCGAGAGCGACGCCTGGCACGCGCTGGTCGAGCAGCTCGCCGCCGACGGGCAGCGCGTGATCGCGCTCGCCGAGCGCGGCGTGCCGCAGTCGCACACGGTGCTGAACGCGGCCGACCTCGATGGCCATCTCACCTTCCTCGGACTGGTCGGCCTGATCGACCCGCCGCGGCCCGAGGCCATCGACGCGGTCGCGGAATGCCACGCGGCCGGCATACGTGTGAAGATGATCACCGGCGACCACGCGGCCACCGCGCGTGCCATCGGCGCACGCATCGGTTTGCGCAATACCGCACGCGTGCTCACCGGCAGCGACATCGAGACCCTCGACGACGCCGCGCTGGCTGCCGCGGCGGAGGTCACCGACGTCTTCGCGCGCACCTCGCCCGAACACAAGCTGCGCCTCGTCAGCGCGCTGCAGTCACGTGGCCTGACCGTCGCCATGACCGGCGACGGCGTCAACGACGCGCCCGCGTTGAAGCGCGCCGACGCCGGCATCGCGATGGGCCTGAAAGGCAGCGAGGCGGCCAAGGAGGCGGCGGAGCTCGTGCTCGTCGACGACAACTTCGCCTCCATCGCCGCCGCCGTGCGCGAAGGGCGAACGGTCTACGACAACATCAGGAAGGTCATCAGCTGGACCCTGCCGACCAACGCCGGCGAGGCACTGACCATCGTCGTCGCGTTGTTCGCCGGTCTCGCGCTGCCGATAACCGCGGTGCAGATCCTGTGGGTGAATCTCATCACCGCCATCACGCTCGGCCTCGCGCTCGCCTTCGAGCCGAGCGAGCCGGGCACCATGCGGCGGCCGCCGCGCCCGCGCGACGAGCCCCTGCTCGAAGCCGATCTCGTGTGGCGCATCGTGTTCGTCTCGTTGTTGTTCCTGGCCGGCGTGTTCGGCATCTACAGCTACGGCGTGGCGCGCGGTTATCCCCCGGCACTCGCGCAGACCCTGGCCGTCAACACGCTGGTGGTCCTCGAGATCTTCAATCTCTTCTTCATCCGCAACATCCACGGTACCTCGCTGACCTGGGCCGCGGCGCGCGGCACGCCGATCGTGTGGACGTGCGTGCTGGCGGTGACGCTCGCGCAGTTCGCCATCACCTACGTGCCGGCCCTGCAGGCGGTATTCGGCACGCAGGCCGTCGCGTTCGGCGACGGCCTGCTGGTGGTCGGCATCGGCATCGTCTTCTTCGCGCTGGCCGAGATCGAGAAGCAGATGCGGCTCGCCTTTAGACGTTCCGCGCCCGGCTGATCCAACGGGCTGACAGCTCAGTTCCAGGCATCGAGGAGCAGCGCGGCAGCGCCCAGCTCGCCGAGCGCGAATGCCCAAGGCAGGCGGCCCGCGCGCTCGACAGCAAACGAGAGCAGGCGCCCGCCGACCATGCCGAGCAGGGCGACGGCGGTGGCCAGCCGCATGCCGGGGCCGAGGGCGCCGGCCGCGGGCGTGGTGCTCCAGGCGAGCGCGAGCGCGACGGCGCAGCCGAATCCACCGTAGACGGCACGCACCTCGTTGCGCAGCAGTGGCGTGGTGGTCGCGATCCCGACCAGGGACGCGAGCCAGCCTGGTCGCAGCAGGCCGGCAATGCCCATCGACGCGAAGGCGCCGGCGACCGCCAGCGCCGCGGCATGTGCTTCGAGCACGGGAGTCATGCCTGCGCGGGACCGCCGGCGGGCGCAGGCCCTGCCCATTCGCGCCGGAGCAGGTAGAGCAGTGGTCCGAAGGATCCGGCGAGCAGCGTGATGGCCACCCACGGCCAGGGGTTGAGACCACGGCGCCGCGCGTCACCGACGAGCCACACGATCGCGAGCGCGCAGAGGATGACGAGATCGACCAGGATCTGCAGCGCGCCAGGATTGGCGAGGCCGGCGGCGAAGATGCCGAGGTAGCCGACGGCGAGCGCGGCCCAGGCAGAGAGTGCGGCGAACGCCGTGACGACGGTGCCGAGCAGGAGAACGGTACGGTTCATGGGCAGGTTCCTCGAACGGGGACGATGACGGCAGCACTCTCCTGCCTGCCGGTCCACGGTGCAATTACCCGGCAGGTAATTGAGCGCCGCCAGTGCGGCGCTATGCTGGCGGTCCGTGCCGTTCCGGCCGCGCGAGGATCCCGTCATGCGTACCGCTCCCCTGCCTGCCCCCGCGCCGTTCGGTGCGCTCCTGCGCGGCTGGCGCACGACCCGCCGTCTCAGCCAGCTCGAACTCGCGCTCGCGAGCATGGTCTCGCAGCGCCACCTCAGCTTCCTCGAATCGGGCCGTGCGCGGCCCAGCCGCCAGATGGTGCTGCAGCTCGCCGAGGCGCTGGAGGTGCCCCTGCGTGAGCGCAACGACCTGCTTGCCGCCGCGGGATTCGCCGCCCACTACCGCGAGCGTACGCTGGACGACGCGGCCATGGCACCGGTCCACGAAGCCCTGCGGCGCATGCTCGAACACCACGAGCCGTATCCGGCGGTGGTGGTCGATCGCGCCTACGACCTGCGTCTCGCCAACCGCGCTTTCGACGCGCTGCTCGGGCTGTTCGGCGCGCCCGACGCGCTGTGGCAGGCATGCTGCGGCGACGGGCCGCGCAACCTGCTTGCGTTGACATTCCATGCCGCCGGGGCACGGCCCTTCATCCGCAACTTCGACGAGCTGGCGCCGGTCATGCTGGCGCGCGTGCAACGCGAAGCGCTCGCGCACGGTGGCACGCCGCCGCCGGCGCTCGCCGCCGTGCTCGCCGACGAGACCCTGCCCCGGCACTGGCAGCAGGCCATGCCGGGCAGCCTGCCGCCGCCGGTACTGCCGCTCGTGCTCGGCCGCGACGCAGTCGAGCTCAGGTTGTTCTCTGTCATCTCGACCTTCGGCACACCGTGCGACGTGACCACCGACGAGATTCGCGTCGAAGCGTTCTTCCCGGCGGACGCGGCGAGCGAAACGTTGCTGGCGACGCTGGCCGGCCACGGGGAATGAAGAAGCACGGGCACGCCGCGCGCGGTTGCGCTGCCCGTCGAGTCCTCCCACAATGCCGCGACGTGCCTCAGAGTGGATCGTGTCTGGTGTCGGATTGCCTGTGTCGGGCGTCGTTCGAAACGCGTACCTGGCGCCTGTTTCGCCGGCAGGGCACGCGCATGTGCGCCGCTGCCACGCTGATCACGCTCGGCGCTGTCAGCGGCTGCGCCGTGTTGCCCGGCGGCGCCGGCCAGGACGCTTCCGAGCGCACCTCGAGCGCCGATATCCTGCGCGTGCTTCATGCACCGCTCGATACGCGCACGTTCGAGCGCGTGACGGCGGTCGACGAAGTGCTCGGCGAACTGCAGGTGCTGCACGCGCGTCACGAAGACACCTTCAGTGATCTCGCGCGGCGCCACGATCTCGGCTACCAGGCGCTGCGCGCCGCCAATCCTGTAGTCGATCCGTGGTTGCCCGGCGCCGGCACGCCGGTTTACCTGCCGACGCTCACGGTGCTGCCGGATGCTCCTCGCGAGGGGCTCGTGATCAACCTGCCGAGCATGCGCCTGTTCCAGTTCGAGACCTACGACGCCGGTGCCACGACGACACGCCTGCGCCGCGTGCACAGCCATCCCATCGGCATCGGGCGCGAGGGCTGGGCGACGCCGACCGGTTCGTTGCGCGTGATCGAGAAGACGCGTGACCCCAAGTGGTACCCGCCGGCCTCGGTGCGTGCCGAGCATGCCGCCGAGGGCGATCCCTTGCCCGAAGTGGTGCCGCCGGGGCCGGACAACCCGCTGGGGCGCTTCAAGATGCGCCTGTCCAACCCGAGCTATCTCATCCACGGCACCAACAAGCCGGCCGGCGTCGGCATGCGCGTCAGCCACGGTTGCATCCGGCTCTATCCCGAGGACATTGCGCCGCTGTTCGAGCGCGTCGCGCTGGACACCCCGGTACACATCGTCGACCAGCCGGTGCTCGCCGGCTGGCGTGACGGCGAGCTTTACCTCGAGGTGCATCGTCCGCTCGCCGAGGACGGGCGGGACCTCGCCACGCTTGCCTGGCAGGTGATCGATGCCGCGCTCGCCCGCGCCGGTGCCGCGGAACTGCGTCCCGACGCCGCGCTCGTCGCCGAGGTCGTCGGTGCGCAACGCGGCATCCCGGTGCCGGTCTCCCGGCGCGGACTGTCCCTGGCCGCCTACCTTGCCGGGGCGCGCGAAGTGGACAATCGCGGCGCGATACCGCGCGGCGAGGTCACCGCGAGCCGGTGACCGTCGCCAGGGGCGCCGGCACTGCTCGCGCGCGCACTGGCCACGACCCCGGGTGACGTTCTACCCTGCCAGCGAAGACACCACGGAACATCGAGGAGAGCGGCGCGCCATGAACAAACCCCAGACCTTGCCGGCCAGCCTGCCGGCGGATTTCGACCTCGCCAGCGCCGAGTGGATGCTGCTGCGCGGCGGGTCCGAGTTCGACTACCCGATCGACTATGCCTACGCGGTGGCGAGTGCGGATCCGGCCAAGGGACGCATCGAGCTGCTGGTGCGCTGGGAGCCCGATGCCTACTGCCATTACCACCGCCATCTCGGCACGACCACGGCAACGGTGCTCGCCGGTGAGCAGCACATCATCGAGGAGCGCCCGCACGAGACCGTGCACAAGCTGCGCAAGGCCGGCTTCCAGGGCCCGGTCGCCGATGGTGACGTGCACATGGAGCACGCCGGCCCCGAGGGGCTGACGATGCTGTTCAGCGTGCACGCGCCGGATGGCCGCCTGTTCGACCTGCTCGATGGCGACGGCAATACGCTGCTCGAGGTCACCATCGCGGACGTCGTCGAACGCCGCCTGGGCGAACCGGCCGCGGCCTGAGCCGGCGCCGCCCGCACGGCCTCAGCGCAGCGGCGCGCGATCCGCGGGCTGCCAGCGGTAGAGGCGCGCGGCGTTGCCGCCCATGAGGCGCGCACGCTCGTCGCTGTCGAGGCGCTCGTTCAGGCGGAAGGCGTCCACGCCTTCCGCGTAGCTGAGGAAAGCGGTCGCGCGCGTCCAGTCGGTCCCCCACAGGCAACGCTCGAGTCCGAAGGCTTCGAGCAGGCGTGCGAGCGGGTCCCAGATGTCCGGGTAGGGGAAGGGCGCGTGCGAGAGCGTGCCGGCGCCGGTGATCTTGAGCGCGAGGTTGGCGTGCCGCGCCAAGGCGCGCACCGTGTCGAGCGCGGCGAAGGGCGCTGCCGGCGGCGGGCGTTCGAAGTGCTGGCGCAGACCGAGGTGATCGAGTACGAGCTGTGCGTGCGGGTGACGTTGCGCGAGCTCGTCGATGAACTCGAGGTGATCCCAGCACAGCACGTTGACCGGCAGGCCATGAGCGGCCGCGGTCGTCACGATTGCGGCGATGCCGGAATCGCTCGCGCGCGGCGGCGCTTCGGCGAGGAACACGATGCGCACGCCGACCGTCCCCGGCAGGCGGGCCCACTCGGCGACTTCCTCGGCGACGCCGGCCGCGCGATGGTCGAAGGGCTTGATCAGCCCGAAGCGCCCGGGATGGCGCGCGTGCACGTCGCACGCGTAGCTCGCGTCGTAGCGGTACATGCTCCACGGCGAGACCAGCAGCGCGCCGTCGACACCGACCGCGTCCATTGCCGCTACCATGTCGTCGCCGCTCACTTCGGGCGGCCCGTGCAGGCGTCCGATCCAGGGCCGACCCGGGTGGTCGCGCTCGTAGGCGTGCACCTGGGCGTCGATGATCGGCGTCGTGCCGTTCATGCCCGCGGCGCGCCGGCGGCGAGCCGTACCGGCATGTGTGCATAGCCGAGCACGTGCGTCTGGCGGATGTAGGTCGGCGTGCCGGCCGGCTCGATGTCGGCGAGGTGCGGCAGCAGGGCCGCGAGGCTGGCCCGGAGCTCGGCACGCGCGAGGTTGGTGCCGAGGCAGAAGTGTGCGCCGAAGCCGAACGTCAGGTGCGGGTTCGGTGAGCGGCCGACGTCGAAGCAGTAAGGCGCGTCGAATACCGACTCGTCACGGTTGGCCGAAGGGTAGAACAATGCCACCGTGTCGCCCGCGCGGATGCGCGAGCCGGCGAGCACGAAGTCCTCGGTGGCGGTGCGCAGGAAGCTGCCGACCGGCGAGGTCCAGCGCAGGATCTCCTCCACCGCGAGCGGCAGCAGGGACGGGTCGGCGCGCAGGCGTTCGCGCTGTTCCGGATGCGCCATGAGCGCGGCGACACCGCCCGAGAAGGCGTTGCGGGTGGTGTCGTTGCCGGCGCCGAAGAGCAGGAACAGGTAACCGTTCAGCTGCTGGTTGGTCAGCAGCTGGCCGCCGACCGGCGTGCGCACCATGTGATCGATGAGGCCGCCGCGCTCGCGGCCGTGGGCACGTGCTTCCTCGATGAGATCCTCGAAGAACTGGCGCAGCTCGTACATGAGGCGGTAGGCGGCGCGGCCGCGACTCTCGCCCGGCAGGCGATCGGCAGCCGCGACCTCGCCGACCATGGCATCGCCCCACAGCAGGATGCGTTCGTGCTCGCGCTCGTCGAGGCCGAGAATCTCGGCGGTGGCGACCAGCGGCAGGCGCGCGGCGAGCGCGTGGACGAAGTCGACCGGCGCGCCGTCGGCGGCGCGCAGGCGCTGCATGAAGTCCCGCGTGAAGCGCGCCGCGAGCTGCTCGAAATGTGCCTGCATGGCGCGCATCGCGCCGCGCGTGTAGGCCCAGCTCGTGAGCTTGCGCAGGCGCCGGTGACGCGGGTTGTCGGTGAACACCATGTCGGGCGGCTCGTCGGCATCCCAGCCACGCTCGCGGCCGAATTCGTCGAGGCCCGCGCGTGCGATCTCCGGTTGCCCTTTCATCGCCATGCGCAGGCGCGGGCCGCCGTTGACGAAAATCTGCGGGTGCGCCGAGACGGTGAGGATGTCGGCGTGCCGCGTGACCGCCCAGAACGGCTCGATGTCGTCGCGCTCGTACCAGTGGACCGGCGCCTCGCGTCGCAGGCGGTCCCATGCGGCCCACGGAAAACCATGCGTGGCATAGGTATCCGTGCGATGGATGTCGAGTGTGTCGAGGTCGGGTGTCATGGCGATGGCGTACCGGGGTGGCGTCACGATGGCAGGGGCCGGCAGGCAGAAGTACACCTCATGGTAGCCCGTCGCGCATGCGCGTGAATCGCGTGGCGCTAACGCCCGCGCCAGCGGCTGTCGTGCAGCGCGTGCAACCGCACACGAGAACGCCCGGACGGGGCCGGGCGTGCCGTCGCCGCCCAGGCGGCGGCATGCCGCGGCGGCGCGTGGAGTGCCCACCTCACCGCCACGGCGCCGGGCGCGTTCAGCGCGCCACGAGACCCGCGTAATCGCCCTTCGCCCGCCACTGGGCGAGCATTTCGTAGAAGGCCAGGCCGCCCTCCGGGTAGTGACCCTGGAGGAAGCCGTCGTTGTTGGCCTTCGCGTTGCCCTCGGCGTTGTAGTAGCCGGGTGTGCAGGCAGCGAGGTAGTCGGTCATCGCGTTCGGTGCGGTGACCAGCGCCAGCCAATCGGCCTCGGCCTGCGCGGTCGGCTCGAGCGTCTTCAACCCCTTCTCCTGCAGCTCGGCGAACAGCGCCGCGAGGTGCAGCGACTGGTTGTTGAGCATGTAGGTGAAGTTCGGCGTGTAGCCGGTCTGGGTGAAGCCCATGTGGTAGCAGTTGGGGAAGCCATGGCTCATCAGGCCCTGGTAGGTGCGCATGCCGTCCTTCCAGTGTTCGCCGAGGCGCTTGCCGTCGCGGCCGATGATCTCGAGGTCGGCCTGGTTGGTGTAGGTGGCGCGGCTCACTTCGAAGCCGGTGGCGAAGATCAGGCAGTCGATCGCGTACTCGACGCCGTTGACCACCACACCCTTCTCGGTGAGGCGTTCGACGCCGCCGAAATCGGCCGTGTCGACCAGCGTCACGTTGTCGCGGTTGAAGGTCGGCAGGTACTCGTCGTTGAAGCAGGGGCGCTTGCACCACGGGCGGTACCAGTGCTTGAGCTTCTCCGCGACGGCAGGGTCAGCGACCTCGGCCGCGACACGTGCGCGGATGCGCTCGTCGTGCTGGTAGTCGACGATCTCGCCGAGCTGCTTGAGCTCCGCGTCGGTGAGGTCGTGGCCGCCGGAACCGTCGAGCAGCTGGCCGAGCGACTTGAAGATCTCGGTCCAGCCGTCGTTGACGAGGTCCTCCTCGACCGGCAGGCCGACCAGCAGCTTGGTGAAGTTGTCGTTGCGCTCGCTCTGCCAGCCAGGTTTCTGCGCGGCCCACCACGCCGGGTCGGTCGGGCTGTTGCGGCGCAGGTCGATCGAGGATGGCGTGCGCTGGAACACGTAGAGGTGCTGGGCCGCCTTGCCGAGGTGCGGGATGCACTGGATGCCGGTGGCACCGGTGCCGATGATGCCGACGCGCTTGTCGCCGAGCTTGTCGAGATTGCCGAGCGGTCCGCCGCCGGTGTAGGTGTAGTCCCAGCGGCTGGTGTGGAAGACGTGCCCCTTGAAATCGCGCAGGCCGGGAATCGCCGGCAGCTTGGGGCGGTTCAGCGAGCCCGAGGAGACGACCACGTGGCGCGCGCGCATGACGTCACCGCGATCGGTGGTGATGACCCAGCGGTCGTCTTCGGCATCCCAGCGCTGCTCCTTGATCTGGGTCTGGAAGTAGCTGCGCGAATAGAGGTCGTAATGCCGGCCGATGCGCTGGGCGTGCTCGAGGATCTCGGGTTGGAAAGAGTACTTCTCCTTCGGCATGTAGCCGGTTTCTTCGAGCAGCGGCAGGTAGATGTAGGACTCGACGTCACACTGCGCGCCCGGGTAGCGGTTCCAGTACCAGGTGCCGCCGAAGTCGCCGGCGCGTTCGATGATGCGAAAATCGTCGATGCCGGCCTCGACCAGGCGCGCCGCCATCAGCATGCCGCCGAAGCCGCCGCCGAGGATCGCGACCTCGACGGTCTCCTGCACCGGCTCGCGCACGATCGGCTCGCTGATGTGCGGATCGTCGTTCTGGTGCTCGAGTTCGGCCTCGATGTCCTGGTACTGCGCGGCGCCCTCGGGACGGATGCGACGGTCGCGCTCGTAGGCGTACTTCTCGCGCATGGCATCCGGGTCGAAACCGAGTTCGTCCCTGGTCGGAATACGCAGCTTGCCGTGCTCGTCGATCGTGATCGGCTTGTTCATCGGGATACTCTCCTCAGCGGGGACGGTTCGAAAAGGTGGGACTGTGGCGGTGCGCCGGCTGGCGCAGCGGATGCCGCGCGACCGCGGCGGGCTTCCCCGTGGGGTGAGGAGTATAGGGATTGCACCGCGCAATGCGTTCGCCAAAGACGTCAATCGGATGTCATTTGGTGACAACCCGGACGTGTGCGGCGCAGCATGGCAGTGGCGTCCGGCCTGTTTGCCCGCCCCGCGGCAGAACGGAAGCGGCGACCACCGGCTCAAGTGCGGGGGCCTTTGATGTCCGCGATATCTCGCCCGCGCCCCGAGGGCGGCACGCTGCCTCCGCGCGCGAACGCTGCGCGCATCGGGCCACGGTCAACCGCGCAGGAAGTCGAGCAGTGCCGGGACCGCGAGTTCCGGATGCGTGAGCGGGAAGGCATGGGCGGTGCCGGCGAGCTCCACGAAGTGGGCCGCCGGCAGGCGCGTGGCGAGTTCGTCGAGTTGCGTCGCCGTCATGATGACGTCGTCGCACCCGCGCATGATCAGCAGCGGGTGCGGCAGCGCCGCGAGCGCGTCGTAACAATCGTGCTGCGCACCGAGCGCGCCTTCGCGGAACATCGACAGGAGCGCGCGGCCGAAGCCCGGCTCGCGCAGCTGCTCCATGAACAAGCCGACGAAGCGGCCGTCCTCGATCACGCGGTAATGGCGCCGCCGGCGGCGCCTGAGCATCGGCACGACGTAGGCGGCGGTCAGGCATTCACCGAGCACGGGCCACGTGAGCAGGCGCGTCGCCGGCAGGTTGGCCATGTAGTCGACCAGTGGCGCGCCGAGCGCGGCGCGCTCGAAGCGAGCCGGTTGGGCTGCGAGCAGGCGCGCTGCGAGCGCCGCGCCGAGCGAGTGGCCGACCAGGCTGATGCCGCTGTCGAGCCCGAGCAGGTCGAGCAGTTCGCACAACTGGCGCACGAAGAGCGCGTGGTCATAGGCTACGCGCGGCCGCGCCGAGCGCCCGTGGCCATAGAGATCCGCGCGCACGGTACGCAGGCCGGCCGCGTGCAGGTGCGGCACCAGGCGATCGAACTCCCACGCCGGCACCGTCGCGCCGTGGATCATCAGCACCACGCGACCGTTGCGCGGACCCTCGTCGACAAAATGGCAACGGCCATCGCCGAGTTCGGCGAACGTACCGGCGGACATGCCATCTGTCCGAGGCGGCGCGTTGCCGCGCGTGGCACCGTTCAGCATCTCGTTGCCGGGTAGGAGCGTTGGCACGACGACGAGCATGCCGTGCCGATGCGACGCTTGCATGACGGCGTCGGCCGCGCCGGATGGCGGGGTTCGGTTCATCGCGACACGGCAGGTTCGCGCGGCGTACGCCCTACATACGGATCCGTACGTCAATTTCCGCGCAATCAATGGGGTAATCTCAGGGCGAGTGTGAAGCAGCTCTCATCAATTTCGTCAGCGTGCTGCCTAGAGTCGCGCCTCCTGAGCCGTGCTGCGCCCGAACGCGTGCGTTCGTGCACAGGCATGACGGCTAGGTGTACCCGTCCCGGCTTTGGCGCCGCGAGCGCCCCGGCCGCTGGCGGCTTGGAGAGCCGGGCAGGCTCCCCGGCATCCGCACAAACAAGGAGATACGCAGTAATGACACTCAGAAGGACCGCCCTTGCGGGCGCCCTGCTCGCCGCGCTCGGCACCGCCGGCGCGCAGGCCAGCGTTTTCGGCACGCTCAGCAATTTCGACGTTTTCAACAACTCTCCGACCGACTACTACGGCTTCGAAATCGAACTCGAGGACATCGCGCTCAGCAACATTCCGAGCTACAACGGTCGCTACTACACGTTCACCAATTGGCACTACGGTGCCGGCCAGGTCAGCGCATACGACGACGGCACGTCGTCCGGTGTTCGCGTCACCTATCGGAAGCCTGGCGACGTGAGCGCCGTCACGCCCATCTACAGTGGTGAAGTTCTGCCGACCAATGGCCACAGCTGCATTTCGCTGCTCGGCTGCGAGCACTTCGGTGTCGTCGTCAACGGCAGCGCCACCGCCACGCGCTACTACTGGCTGGATGCGGCCGGTGACCGCGTCGAACAGGTCAATCTGCTGGCGCCGTCCTGGAACGTGGTGCGTCCAGCGGTGCCGGCGCAGAACGGCCAGCCCGCACAACCGGCGCTCGTGCAGGTCGAAATCGAAGCACCGGAAATCGATCCAGGCAGGCAGCGCTCGGATGCCATCTGGGTGCAGATCTTCAAGCGCGAACTCGAGGACGGGATCGAGCTCGACGACCTCATGGCCGACGCGGACTTCATCCCTGATGGCGACCAGGGCCAGACCGAGATCGAATGGAAGCTGTTCCAGCGCGATCCCACCAAGCCGGACAAGAACCTGCTCGGCAATGGTGACGGCGAGGAGATCGCCGAGGGCGCCGAGCAGGTGCTGCGGACCTATCGCTTCTTCGAATTTGCGGGCACCTACGATCCCGAGAATCACGAAGCCTGGTGCTCGCCGGGCGAGGCGGATTGCGAAGACCTCGTCGAGATGGATGTCAACGGTGACGGCGAGCCTGATCACCTGCGCTTCGTCGGCGCACCCATCGGCCAGCAGATGGCGGCATTGAATCTCGACGGCGTGATTCCTGCGCCCGTCCCGCTGCCAGCAAGCCTGCCGTTACTGCTGTCGGCCACTGCAGGCGTGCTCCTCGGCCGCCGTCGAAGCCGCGCCCGGACCGCCTGAGCGGGCGGTAAGCACATCCACGGCCGTCATCACAGGCGGCCGTGGACGTCGGCCTCTGCAGTAGGACCGTCTACCGGGTGGCTGGAGTATCGAGGCGCGAATGCGTCAGCGGAGGCACTTACGCACGGCTTCCTCGACCGCGTCAGCGGACGGCGCGTAGTGTTTCTCCAGTCCCGGGCTGAACGGCACCGGGGCATGCGGCGCGGTGCACTTGACGACCGGCGCGCGCAGTACCTCGGGGCAGCTCGTCGCGACCAGCGCGGCGATCTCGGACGCCATGCTGCACACGGGGTGGGATTCGTCGACGACGACGAGCCGTCCGCATTCGCGCACGCAGTCGAGAATGGTTTCGGTATCGAGCGGGGCGATGGTGCGCGGGTCGACCAGCGTGACCTCGATGCCGTCGGCTGCGAGCCGTTCGGCGGCGCGGGCGGCAATGGGCACCATGTTGCCAAAGGCGACCACGCAGCAGTCGCCACCCTCGCGCACGACCGCCGCTTCGCCGAACGGGACGGTGTAGGAACCTTCCGGCACCTCGCCGCTGACGTCGTAGAGCGCCTTGTGCTCGAACACGAGGGTCGGGTCGTCGTCGCGAATCGCGCTCGCCAGCAGGCCCTTGGCATCGTAGGGGTTGGACGGAACGGCGACCTTGAGGCCCGGCACGTGGGCGAACAGGGCGTAGAGCGTCTGGCTGTGCTGGGCGGCCGCACCGAAGCCGGCGCCGTAGCTGGTGCGCACCGTGATCGGCGTCGCCACCTGGCCGCCGTACATGTAGCGGAACTTCGCCATGTTGTTCAGCACCTGGTCGAAGCAGACGCCGAAGAAGTCGACGAACATCACCTCGACGACCGGGCGCAGGCCGGCGTTGGCGGCGCCGATGCCGAGACCGAGGAAAGCCGTTTCGCTGATCGGGGTGTCGATGACGCGCTCGCGTCCGAAGCGCCCGAGCAGTCCCTTGGTGACGCCGAACACGCCGCCCCAGGCGTCCTGCTCGCCGGGTGCGCCCATGCCGCCGGCGATGTCCTCGCCGATCACGAACACGCGCGAGTCGCGCTCCATCTCTTCGATCAAGGCGTTCCTGATCGCGTCGCGGGTGGTGACGAGTGCCATATGGGCCTGACCTCAGTAACGTGCGTAGACGTCGGTGACGAGCGCCGACTGCGGTGGGAACGGCGCGGCGTCGGCGGCGGCAAGCGCGGCGGCTGCGCGGGCCCTGCAGTCTTCGTCGATGGCATCGAGGTCAGCCGCCGACATGCGCCCGGCGGCCAGCAGGCGCGCGCGGAACAGGGTCAGGCAGTCCTGCTCGGCGCGCAGCCGTGCGACTTCGCCAGGTGCGCGATAGGTCTCCGGGTCGCCTTCGTAGTGGCCGTGGAAGAGCGGCACGCGGACGTGAAAGAAGGACGGGCCGCCGCCGGCGCGCGCACGCGCGACGCCTTCCCCGATCTTCTCGTAGACGTCGACGACGTCGCTGCCGTCGACTTCGACCGCGGCCATGCCGAAGCCGGCCGCGCGCTCGACCGGCACGCCGCCGACTGCCCAGCTGCTGGCGGTGGTCTCGGCATAGCCGTTGTCCTCGAGGACGAACAGCACCGGCAGGTTCAGGACCACGGCGAGGTTCATCGATTCGAGCCCGGCGCCCTGGTTGGACGCGCCGTCGCCGCCGAAGCTGACCGCAACACCGTTCTCGCCGCGGTAGCGGAAGGCGAACGCGGCGCCAAGCGCGTGCGGCACGCTGGCCCCGATGATCGCGTTCGCGCCCCACATGCCGCGCGCGAAATCAGCGACGTGCATGGAGCCACCCTTGCCGCCGCACACGCCGCCCTGCTTGCCATAGATCTCGAGCGCCAGCGCATCGACGTCACCGCCCTTGGCGAGGAAATGGCCGTGCGCGCGATGCGTGCTGCACAGGACGTCGCCATCGTCGAGGTGCAGGCAAACACCTACCGCGCTTGCTTCCTCGCCGGCATAGAGATGCGTGAAACCGGGCACGTTGCCGCGCGCGATGGCGACGTGCAGCTGGTCTTCGAACTCGCGCATCAGGCGCATGTCGCGGTAGGCACGCTCGGCGTCGAGCGTGGACGGGATCGCATCCATCGGTGACCTCCTTCCAGCGGGACCTGCGCGGCAAGCGGTCGTTGCGACCGCACCGGGCGGCGACAGCATGCGTGGCGGGCATGCTGGATGCAATACGCTGTTCGCTCGCTGTCGCCGCTCCCAGCCCCAGTCCCGGCGTCGTGCGAGTCGGGCGCGCGGCATGCGCAGTGGAAGGGCGCAACGCTGACATATGCTGGGCGCCGGTCAATCGAGGATGCGCGCGATGTGCGTCGCGCGCCGCCACGCGGAGCAGCCGGCAGAGGACGGATGGCGATGGAGAACACTTTCTGGACCGCTTTCGCGACGAGCGCCTGCGCTGCCGCGGTGACCACGCTCGGCATCGTCACCATCCGGCGCTACACCGCCTGGGGCGAGCGCAACACGAGCTACTTCATGGCCTTCGCCGCCGGCGTGCTCGTCATCGTGCTGTCGAAGGGCTGAAGCGGCCGACGGCACGCTCAAGAGCGCGCAACGCGCGGCCGATACGTCTCGCAGCGCAACCCGGCGCAAGTGGAGACGAGTGCGATGAATGGACTCACGCGGCGACTGCCGCTCCATACCCTGTGGAGCGCTATCGGCGGTCTTTGCACCAACTTGAAGCTGCGCACGAAATTGGTGCTTGCGATGCTCGGCGCCGGCGTGCTGCCCCTGCTCGCGAGCAGCCTCGTCATGAACGGGCAGGCCGGCAGCGCGCGCGAGGCCCAGCCCCACCAGCACCTCGACTCGCTGGTCCCCGCGCGCCCGCGAGCCCCCGAAGAGGACGTCGACATCATTCGCCACCCGGCA